>NZ_JACHCY010000018.1:0-73406 GCF_014200835.1 Pseudomonas sp. JAI115 | reverse complement strand
CCATCGCTGGCAAGCCAGTTCCCACAGTGGGATTGGCTGCGGTCAGTGGGAGATTGGTCGGCTGTCAGGCCGCCATCGCGAGCAGGCTCACTCCTACATTGGGGTTGGGTGCAGGCAGTTGGAGAGTGGTCGACTGTCAGGCCGCCTTCGCGAGCAAGCCCGCTCCCACAGTTGGATTGGGTGCAGGCATTTGGAGAGTGGTCGGCTCATAGGCCGCCATCGCTGGCAAGCCAGTTCCCACAGTGGGATTGGCTGCGGTCAGTGGGAGATTGGTCGGCTGTCAGGCCGCCATCGCGAGCAGGCTCACTCCTACAGTGGGATTGGGTGCAGGCAGTTGGAGATTGGTCGACTGTCAGGCCGCCTTCGCGAGCAAGCCCGCTCCCACATTTGGATTGGGTGCAGGCAGTTGGAGATTGGTCGGCTACTAGGCCGCCATCGCGAGCAGGCTCACTCCTACAGAAAAGCAAAAGCCGACCGCATGCTTTTCACCACTCAACAGGATGAGCGCAAGCTCGGCTGCAGCTTTTGATCTTGCCGTGCCGGCCCCTTCGGCAGGCTGAGTGGAGGGGTTTATCCGGGGGTGGGAGCGCAGCGACCGTTTGGCGTAGCCAAATGCATCGAGAGGAGGTGCAGCGAAGCAAACCGGAGGCGATGCGCCCGGATGAACCACGCAACGAAGGAACCCGAGCCTAAGCGAGGGCCGTACGCCGGGGCCCAGCGTTTTGGTTACTTTTGGGCGTCTGCAAAAGTGACTCGCCGTAAGGGCGAAACCGCCAGCCGCAGCACCCGAAGCAACGGATATAAACCCAAAACCCCAAGAACCTGGTCGGCCCAAAGGCCGCCAAGTCCAAAACCATCAAGCGTCGCGACGCACTCGGAACCAGGCCGCATACAAAGCAGGCAAAAACAAAAGCGTCAAAGCCGTAGCCACAATCAACCCCCCCATGATCGCCACCGCCATCGGCCCGAAAAACACACTGCGCGACAAAGGAATCATCGCCAGCACCGCCGCCAAAGCCGTCAAGACAATAGGCCGAAACCGCCGCACCGTCGCCTCGATAATCGCCTGCCAAGGCTTGAGACCAGAGGCAATATCCTGCTCGATCTGATCCACCAGAATCACCGAGTTGCGCATGATCATCCCCGACAGTGCAATTGTCCCCAGCATCGCCACAAACCCGAACGGCTGGCGGAACACCATCAGAAACAACACCACCCCGATCAACCCCAGCGGCGCCGTCAGAAACACCATCGCTGTACGCGAGAAGCTACGCAATTGCACCATCAGCAACGTCAGCACCACCACAATGAACATCGGCACCCCGGCATTCACCGACTTCTGCCCACGCTCTGAATCCTCCACCGTACCGCCAACATCCAGCAGATACCCGTCAGGCAATTCGGCACGGATCGGATCCAGCGTCGGCTCGATCTGCTTCACCAGCGTCGCCGGCTGCTCCTTGCCATAAATGTCGGCACGCACTGTCACGGTCGGCAGACGATTACGGTGCCAGATGATCCCTTCCTCAAACCCGTACTCCAGCGTGGCAATCTGCGACAGCGCCACACTGCGACCGTTATCGGTCGGCACCGCCAGACTCGGCAGCAACGTCAACTCGGTGCGCTCATGCACCGTGCCGCGCAGCAGAATCTCGATCAACTCGTTGTCCTCGCGGTACTGGCTGACACTCGAGCCGGTCAGCGAACTCTGGAGGAATTTCGCCAGATTGGCCGTGCTCACACCGAGCGCCCGCGCACGATCCTGATCGATGTTCAGGTACACCACTTTGCTCGGCTCTTCCCAATCCAGGTGCACGTTGACCACATGCGGATTCTCGCGCACCTTGGCCGCCACTTTGCGCGCCAGCGCACGGACTTCCTCGATGTGCTCACCGGTGACGCGGAACTGCACCGGATAGCCAACCGGCGGACCGTTTTCCAGACGCGTAACCCGCGAACGCAGGGTCGGGAATTGCTCGTTAAGGGTCTCGATCAACCAGGTGCGCAGGGTCTCGCGCTCTTCGATGTTTTTCGCCAATACCACAAACTGAGCGAAGCTCGCCGCCGGCAGTTGTTGATCCAGCGGCAGGTAGAAGCGCGGCGAACCGGTGCCAACATACGCCACATAGTTATCGATGCCGGCGTGATCCTTGAGCATCGCCTCCAGGCGTTTGACCTCGGCCGTGGTGTTGGCCAGCGACGCGCCTTCAGCGAGTTTCAGATCGACCATCAATTCCAATCGATTGGAGGCCGGGAAGAACTGCTGCGGGACGAAACGGAACAGCATCACCGACGCAATAAACAGCCCCACTGTCAGCACAATCACGGTTTTGCGGTGCGCCACGCACCACTCCACCAGACGTCGCACCCGTTGATAAAACGGCGTGCCATACGGGTCGGCTTGCCCGTCAGTCGTGCCATGTTTGGCCGCATGAATCTTCGCCAGATCCGGCAGGAGTTTTTCCCCCAGATACGGCACGAACATCACCGCCGCCACCCATGAGGCGAGCAACGCGATGGTCACCACCTGAAAGATCGAACGGGTGTATTCACCGGTGCCGGACTGCGCGGTGGCGATCGGTAGAAAACCCGCGGCGGTGATCAGCGTACCGGTAAGCATCGGGAACGCAGTGCTGGTCCAGGCGTAGCTCGCGGCCTTGATCCTGTCGAAGCCCTGTTCCATTTTGATCGCCATCATTTCCACGGCGATGATCGCGTCGTCCACCAGCAAGCCCAGCGCCAGCACCAGCGCGCCGAGGGAGATCTTGTGCAGACCGATACCCAGGTAATACATGCAGGCGAAGGTCATCGCCAGCACCAGCGGAATGGTCAGCGCAACCACCATGCCGGTGCGCACGCCGAGGGAGAAGAAGCTCACCAGCAATACGATCGCCAGCGCCTCGACCAGCACCTGGACGAACTCGCCGACCCCGGTTTTCACCGCCGCCGGTTGGTCGGACACCTTGCGCAATTGCATGCCGGCCGGAAGGTTTTTCTGCAGGCGCGAGAACTCGCCTTCCAGCGCTTTGCCCAGCACCAGAATGTCGCCGCCGTCCTTCATCGCTACTGCGAGGCCAATGGCGTCTTCGCCCATGAAGCGCATGCGCGGCGCCGGTGGATCGTTGAAACCGCGATGCACATCGGCGACATCGGAGATGCGGAACGTCCGGTCACCGACGCGGATCGGGAAGTTCTTGATCTCCTCGACCGTCTGAAAATTCCCCGAGACCCGCAGTTGCACGCGCTCGCTGCCGGTTTCAAAGAACCCGGCGGTGGACACCGCGTTCTGCTCTTGCAGCGCTTGCTGTACAGCCGCCAGTGGCAAACCGAGGGTGGCGAGTTTGACGTTGGACAACTCGACCCAAATCTTCTCGTCCTGCAAACCGAGCAGATCGACCTTGCCGACATCTTTGACCCGTTGCAGCTGAATCTGGATGCGATCGGCGTAATCCTTGAGCACCGCGTAATCGAAACCGTCGCCGGTCAGCGCATAGATGTTGCCGAACGTGGTGCCGAATTCATCGTTGAAGAACGGTCCCTGAATATCCGGCGGCAAGGTCTGACGAATGTCACTGACCTTCTTGCGCACCTGGTACCAGAGGTCGGGAATTTCCTTGGAATGCATCGAATCGCGGGCAATAAACGTGACCTGCGACTCACCCGGGCGGGAGAACGACACGATGCGTTCGTACTCGCCGGTTTCCATCAATTTCTTTTCGATGCGTTCAGTGACCTGACGCGAGACTTCCTGCGCGGTCGCCCCCGGCCAGCGGGTCTGAATGACCATGGCCTTGAAGGTGAACGGCGGGTCTTCGCTCTGGCCGAGCTTGGTGTAGGACAAGGCGCCGACGATGGCCAGCAAAAGCATCAGGAACAGTACGATCTGGCGATTACGCAGCGCCCATTCAGAAAGGTTGAAGCGCATCGGGACTTACTCCTTGTCCGCCAGATTGACCACACGGTTGGAGCGATCCACAGGCCGCACCTGCTGACCTTCGAGCAATACGTGAACCCCGGCGGCGACTACCCAGTCGCTGGCATTCAGGCCTTCGAGCACCGGCACGCTTTTCTCGCCGAACGGGCCGATGCGCACCGGGGTCTTTTTCAAGGTGTTGTTGGCGTTGACGACCCAGACGTAGGTCGCGCCATTTTCCGCTGTCAGCGCCGAGAGCGGCACCGACAGCGGCACGCTTTCTGCCGATTGCACGAACACCCGGGCACTCTGCCCGAGCTCAGCCGGGACTTTGCCGCTGGTGAACGAGATGCGCGCGGCGAAGGTTCGGGATTTCGGGTCGGCTGCCGGCGATAGCTCACGAATCTGCCCGGCGAAGCGCTGGTTCTGCTGGGTCCACAGTTCAACGGTGACTGGCTGGCCGACCTTGAACCGTCCGAAGCTCTGCTCCGGCAGGCTGATCGACACTTCACGCTCGCCATCGGTGGCGAGGGTGAACACGGTTTGCCCGGCGGCAACCACTTGCCCGACTTCCACCGAACGCTTGGCCACCACGCCGTCCTGCGGCGCGCGCAACACGGCGTAACTGGCCTGGTTGGTCGAGACGTTGAATTCGGCTTTGATCTGCTTGAGGCGCGCTTCGCCGGAACGGTAGAGGTTTTCTGCGTTGTCGTAGGCCGAACGACTGACCATCTGCCGCTCCATCAAAGTCTTGTAGCGGTCACGCTCGGCGCGCACCAGGTTCAGATTGGCTTCGGCGGCGGCGACCTGTGCGCGGGTGGCTTCCAGTTGCAGGCGCACATCCTGCGGATCGAGCTCGGCCAATGGTTGATCAGCCTTCACGCGCTGGCCTTCCTCGACCAGTCGTCGGCTGACTTTGCCGCCAATGCGGAACGCCAGATCCGGTTCGTAACGGGCGCGCACCTCGCCCGGATAACTTTCCATCGCCTGCGCCGAAGGCTCTGGCTGCACCACCATGGCCGGTCGAACGCTGACTTGCGTCGCCTCTTCCTGACCGCATGCGGACAATAAAACAGCCAGGCTGACTGGCACGGCAAACGACAACGCATGGCGGAACATGGTGACGGACCTTTCGCTAATGGTGCTTGGAATATTTATACTGGCCAGTATGGTATTAATAGCAAACTCACCAGTCCAGTATTAAAAGCGAAGAATGTCGAACAATCTTGCAGCTCCAAACGGCCCGGGCCGTCCGAAGGATCCGGCCAAGCGCCGGGCGATCCTCGACGCGGCGAAAATCCTGTTTCTGAGTCACGGCTACGCCAACACCAGCATGGACGCGGTCGCCGCCGAGGCTGGCGTGTCGAAACTGACGGTTTACAGCCACTTCAACGACAAGGAGACGCTGTTCTCCTCCGCGGTGATGGCCAAATGCGAGGAGCAGTTACCGCCGCTGTTCTTCGAATTGCCCGCCGGAATCCCCGTGGAAAAAGTGTTGCTGAACATTGCCCGAGGCTTTCATCAACTGATCAACAGCGACGAGTCGGTGAATCTGCATCGCTTGATGATGGCGCTGGGCACGCAGGATCCGAAGCTGTCACAGATTTTCTTCGACGCCGGTCCCGAGCGCATGGTGCAAGGCATGGAGCGGCTGCTGAAACGCATCGACGAGACCGGCGCGCTGAGCATCGACCTGCCGCGTAATGCGGCCGAGCATTTCTTCTGCCTGATCAAGGGCGCAGGGAATTTTCGTTTGCTGTATTGCTGCGGCGAGCCGCTGAGCGAAGAGGCTTCAGAGAGTCATGTGCAGGAAGTGGTGGGGTTGTTCATGCGGGCTTACAGACCCTAGAGACCTGGTGATTGGTCTACCCCCTTCGCGAGCAGGCTCGCTCCCACATTTGAAAGGCATTCCAATGTGGGAGCGAGCCTGCTCGCGAAGGGGGCGACGCGGTCTCAAGCCTTGAGCGCTTTCTTCGGGTAGATGTCATACCGGCTCGACTTGCCATCCAGCGCATGGCTCGGCTTCGGCCCCTCGATGCACGGTGCCTTGCGCGGGCGCTTGACCACCACCCGGTGCGTCGCCAACGCCAGCGCCGCTTCGAGCAATGCCGGCGCATCCGGATCATCCCCGACCAGTGGCCGGAAAAGGCGCATTTCCTTCTTCACCAGCGCGGTTTTCTCGCGGTGCGGGAACATCGGGTCGAGGTAGATCACCTGCGGCGGCTCGCCCTCCCAGTTGCGCATGACCTCGATCGAGTTGCCCTTGAGCAGCTTCATCCGCGCGACAATCGGCGCCACATCGAAATCTTCCGCCGCCCGCGCCAGACCATCCTCCAGCAACGCGCCGATCAACGGCTGACGCTCGATCAGGCTCATCTCGCAACCCAGACTGGCCAGCACGAACGCATCCTTGCCCAGCCCCGCCGTGGCATCCAGCACCCGAGGGCGCACGCCTTGGGCGATGCCGACCGCCTTGGCGATCATCTGCCCGCTGCCGCCGCCGTACAGACGCCGATGCGCCGCGCCACCCTCGACAAAGTCCACCCGCACCGGCCCTGGTGCATCCGGGCCGAGCTGTTGCAGCTGCAAACCCTGCTCGCCGACCTGCAAGGCGAACTCGCCGTCGTCCACCTGCAGCGGCAGGCCCAGGCGCTCGGCCCATTGCTCGGCTTGCGCTTCAAACGTCGGGCCGAGGGCCTGGACATGGATGCGGCAGGCCGCGGGTTGCTCAATCATGAAAACACGCTCAAAAAAGTTAAGGATCGGCAAAAAGTGGCCGATAAAACAATCAACGCGCATTTTGCCAGAGCTGAGCGTCAACCGAAAAAAATGTCAGGCATTCTTCCCACATCGATTGGCTACATTTCGCCCAAGGGCGACTTCAGCCGTCATAACACTCAAGCATTGGGCGGCGTCAGTCACCTGTGGCAGGATTTCTTTGCCCAGGCGATGGCCGAACAGACGAGTGATGTGGTGCCGGCCTGTGGCACCTTTCCACCGGTTGACCTGAACAGCCCGGAAGAACCGACCCTGGGCAGCGAGCTGCACGCGCACATCGTCGAGCAGCGTCAGTGCGACGTGGTCGACACCGAAGTGCGTCCGCCGGAGCCGCTGTTCCTGCCGATCGCCGAGTTCGAAACCGATCTGCTGGACAAGCCGTTCCCACCGTTCCCGCCAGAAGAACTCAAAGCTCAGCAAGAGCAGCAGGACTTCGACAGCAGCTGGGTCCGTCCAATCGTGATCAACAATGGTCAGCCGCTTCCCGAGCCTGGCCCGGCGCCACAGAAGAAGCCGCTGTACCTGCCGATTGCCGAATTCGATCTCGATCTGTTGCAAAAACCTTATCCGCCGTTCCCGCCGGAAGAAATTGCCGAGCAGCAGAAGGCACTGGACTTCGATAACGGCTGGGCGCGCCCGATCGTCCTGCAGAACCTGCGCCTCGCCGCCTGATCCCTCAGCGACACACGCTCCAGCGCCCGACATCGACATGAAAGTGATTGCGGTGGGCGGCGTTGTAATCCGGACTCAACACCACACTGAACGCCTCGCAGGCGCCATCGCGTACCTGACGTAGAAACTGCGCGTCCTGATTTTGCTTCGGCCAGTCCCTGAGCACGCTGATGCTTCGCCCGTCGGCCAGCCGAAAACCGCTGATATCCAGCGCATCGGCACTGGCATGCCGACTGAGCGCCCCGCTCTCGCGGTTGTAGACATTGCGACAGGCAAAGCTGCCGAGGTGATCAAGCCGCGCCACCCTCTGCCCGTAAACAGATTGCGCGGCGGGTTGCAGGCTATGCCGTTCAAACATCGCGTAAGCCACCGCCAGCGGGCAACTGGCGAGGAAGCTGCTGCTCAGCGCCACCTCACCGCCCTGCACGCGCACGGTGCCGATCAGCGGGCACTTGGCGTCGGGGCTGTCGGCTTGCGCGGTGACGCGCAGACCCGAGTTGCTCAGGACTTGTGCGCATAATTCGGGATTGCCGCGCAGGCGCATCAGCTTGAAACCGGTCAACCAGTTCGGCGCTGCCTTCACGTCCAGCGGCGCCCACGGGTTCCACTCGGCCGGCACATCGAGCCAGCCGCGCCAGACGCTGAGCACGGCACCCGCGATGATCAGCAGTAACGACAGCGCGATCCAGCGACCCATGCTCAGCCTTTGAAAAACTGATTGGCCTTGGCGTACGGCATCGACTGCGACGTAAAGCCGAACGTCCCGCGCTGCTGGATTTCTTCAGCCGCGCGGAAGAACTCGCCGAACGCTGCCAAGGCCAGCGCCGAACCGGTGCTGATGCGCCGCACACCCATCTCTTCAAGCTGCTGCACGGTCAGTTTCAAACCGCCGGACATCAGCACGTTGACCGGTTTTGGCGCCACCGCGCGCACCACCGCCAACACCTCTTCGGCGCTGCGCAAACCCGGCGCATACAGCACGTCGGCGCCCGCCTCGGCAAAGGCTTGCAGGCGGCGAATGGTGTCGTTGAGATCGGGATTACCGTGCAGGTAGTTTTCCGCGCGGGCGGTCAAGATGAAGGGAAATGGCAGCGTGCGCACCGCAGCGACGGCGGCTTCGATGCGTGCCACGGCGTGTTCAAAGCAATAGATCGGCGCGTCGGCACGGCCCGTGGCGTCCTCGATCGAACCACCGACCGCGCCGGCCTCGGCGGCACGCAACAGGCTTTTCGCGCATTCGGCGGGGTCATCGGCGAAACCGTTTTCCAGATCCACCGCTACCGGCAAATCCGTGGCCGCGACAATCGCCCGGACGTTGGCCAAAGTGTCATCGAGACTCAGGGCGCCGTCGGCCTTGCCCTGGGAAAACGCGTAACCAGCGCTGGTGGTCGCCAACGCCTGATAGCCCAGACTGGCGAGCATCTTCGCCGAGCCGGCATCCCACGGATTGGGAATCACAAAAATCCCCGGACGCTCGTGCAGGGCCTTGAAGGCCTGGGCTTTGCGGGTTTGTTCTTGAAGGGCGTGGGCGTCCATCGGCAGGCTCCTGGGCAGGGGAAAAATCCGCCTTCAGAGCAAGCCGAGTTGCTCGGCGGCGGGTTCTCTGTATAGCTCAGGCAGGGATGGCAGGCCAGGCAAACGTTGCATCAGTTGTGCGTGAAAACGTTGCGCCAGCTTCGCCGCCATGACGTTGTCGGCGGTGTGCAGGAAGATGTACGGCGTGCGGCCCTCTTCGATCCACTCGGCGATTTTCGCCACCCACGGCACCAGAAACGGATCATTGGCTTCCAGCTCCGGGTGGCCAATGAAGCGCACCTGCGGGAACTGGGTAAACGCCGCCGGCCGCGTCGGCACCCGCGGCTTTTTCGATTGCGCGTGGATCACCGAAGACTCGGTCGACAGGCAACTGAACAGCGCCCGTGGATCGAGGCAGATACGTTCCACGCCACGATCCAGCAGCAGGCGATTGAGCAGGCGTTCGCTCTCGCCCTTGGCGAAGAACTGCTCGTGGCGCACTTCCACCGCCAGTGGCCGGTCCAGCGCGTCGATGAACGCGGTCAGCTCCGGCAGTCGATGCGGGGTGAAGCTTTTCGACAGTTGCAGCCACAGCGGCGAAACACGTTCGCCGAGCGGGCTGAGAAGATTTACGAAGGTTTCGGCGGCGGTCAGTTGATCGCGCAGATCACCGCTGTGGCTGATGTCGCCGGGAAACTTGGCAGTGAAGCGAAAGTGTTCGGGCATGGTCTCGGCCCAGCGCTGCACGGTGGCCGGCGAGGGGCTGGCGTAGAAGGTCGTGTTGCCTTCGACGGCATTGAACACTTGGGAGTAGAGAGCGAGGAAGTCGGAGGTCTTGGCGTCTTCGGGGTACAGATAATCGCGCCAGGCGTTTTCACTCCAGGACGGACAACCGAGGTAGTAAGGCAGATCCATCAGATGTAAAGGTCGAGGCCCAGCACATCCGCATCCCAATCGACAAAACCGGCGGTGCTCAGGTAGCTGGCCAGGGCCATCGCTACGCTTTTGCTCATGGCGCGGTGATAAATCATGTCTTGCTGACGGGCGGGCAGATTGGCCAGGCGTTGTGCGGAGGCTTTGGCAGCGCGGGCGGCCAGTTGCTCTTCAGTCGGGAATTCCAGCTCGCCGTCGATATCGTCGACGGATTCATCCAGCGCCACATTGCCTTTGCGAGGCTTGCGCTTGATGGGGTAGGACTGAGAGGAGAGGCCGTCTATACGCATAATTTCATGCTCGGTATCGATGATGGCAATTTAGCGGCACTTGACCGACTTAGCAAATTGCCGAGTGATAACTAGAACACATAAAGCGCAAAAGGTTTAAAGCGCGGGGTTGGAAACTGACGATTGGCAGTGACTTTAATTGAACACCGGACCTGTGGGAGCGGGCTCGCTCGCGAAATCGGTGTGTCAGGCACCTGGATAGAGACTGACATGGCCTCTTCGCGAGCAAGCCCGCTCCCACAGGTTTTGTGGTGAATCAGCGAGCCTTGGGGGTGGCGACTTTGTCGCGCAGGTAAACCGGTTGCGCGTCATCGGCAGGGATCGACTCGCCGCGCTCCCAGCCAAACCGCGCCAGGGTCAGCAGGTCTTCGGCGTGAGGCAGCATGCCGGCATCGGAGCCGGTGAGGTTGACCGCGATCCGCTCGCCATAGCCCCAACCGGTACCTGCACCGAACCACTCACCGCTGGCATCGCCCGGCAGCGCCGCGACTTCCGGCGGCAGTACCGCCTCGACGCCGACCAGACGCATCTCGCCAGCCGTTTCGCGGTAGCAGCCCCAATACACTTCATCCATCCGCGCATCGATAGCCGCCGCGACCTGGCTCACGCCGTGTTCGCGATATGCACGTTGCGCCAGGACGGCAAGGTTCGACACCGGCAGCACCGGACGATCCAGCGCGAACGCCAGACCTTGCACCACACCGATGGCAATCCGCACACCGGTAAACGCACCCGGCCCGCGACCGAACGCGATGGCGTCTACCGCTTGCAGCGTGGTGCCGGCATCGGCCAGCAGTTGCTGGATCATCGGCAGCAGCTTCTGCGCGTGCAGACGCGGGATCACCTCGTAATGGCTCGTGACCTTGCCGTCATGCAGCAAGGCAACGGAGCAAGCTTCGGTCGCGGTGTCCAGGGCCAGCAAGGTGCTCATCGATGTATCCAAAACAGGTGGGAGAAAAAGTGCGTCAGTATAAACAACTACGGCCCGCAAGCGGGCCGTGGATGATGCAGCCGATCAGCTTTTTCAGCTCAGCGCTTCGAGCACCTTGGCGGTGATCGCTTCAACCGAACCAACGCCCGGAATATGGCTGTACTTCGGCTTGCCGTTGGCAGCGGAAAGCTTCTGGTAGAAGTCCACCAGCGGCTTGGTCTGCGAATGGTAGACCGACAGGCGATGACGCACGGTTTCTTCGGTGTCGTCCTTGCGCTGCACCAGATCGTCGCCGGTAACGTCGTCTTTGCCAGCCACTTTCGGCGGGTTGTAGACGATGTGGTAAACGCGGCCACTGGCCTCGTGAACGCGACGACCGGCGATACGCTGAACGATTTCTTCGTCTTCAACAGCGATTTCAACCACGGCGTCCAGCTCGACACCGGCAGTTACCAGCGCTTCGGCCTGTGGAATGGTGCGCGGGAAACCGTCGAACAGAAAGCCGTTGGCGCAGTCTGGTTGAGCGATGCGATCCTGCACCAGCGCGATGATCAGGTCATCCGACACCAGGCCGCCGGCATCCATGATGCTCTTGGCTTGAACGCCCAGCGGAGTGCCAGCCTTGACCGCTGCACGCAGCATGTCGCCGGTGGAGATTTGCGGAATGCCGAATTTCTCGGTGATGAACTTAGCCTGAGTACCTTTACCGGCCCCGGGAGCTCCCAGCAGAATGACGCGCATCGATGTGCTCCTCAATTTTTTATATAGAAAACAACGGGATTCGCCTCTTTGGGCCAATCTTAAAAAACGGGTCGTGGCCGCACAAACGGCCAAAGGCTGATCAAGATACACAGCAGGCTGCGCCCACACAAGACGCCAAAAGTCGGAGAAACCGGCGCCCGCCGCGACCTTGCGACGCGGTAACCCAAGTCGCAACCCCATCACTAACTGTCGCCTGACCGCACTTTCTCCCTGTGTACAAAGCGGCACCCGGCCTGTGCACCGGGTGCCTGATGCCACCGCAAAAACCTTAGCCGGTATTGCGCAACCCGGCGGCAATCCCCGCCACAGACACCAGCAGCGCCTGCTCCACCGGGCTGCCCTGCTCGACATTTTGCTGCCGTGATCGGGCCAACAGCTCGGCCTGCAATAGATGTAGCGGATCAAGATAAGTGTTGCGCAGACGGATGAATTCCAGGGTGTCCGGGCTATGTGCCAGCAGCTGCGACTGCCCGGTCAGGCCGAGCACCACCGCACACGCCTGCGACAATAGGTCGCGTAACTGTGCGCCCAACGGCAGCAAGTCCGTCTCGACCAGACGCTGGTCGTACGACAGCGCGATGTCGGCGTCGGCCTTGGCCAGGACCATTTCCAGCATGTCGATACGGGTGCGGAAGAACGGCCACTGTTCGCGCATCTGCCCGAGCAGTTCGCCTTCGCCGCGCTCCAGCGCCTTGCTCAGCGCAGTTTCCCAGCCGAGCCACGCCGGCAGCATCAGCCGCGTTTGCGTCCAGCCGAAGATCCACGGAATCGCCCGCAGGCTCTCGATCCCACCGGCACGGCGCTTGGCCGGACGGCTGCCCAGTGGCAAGCGACCCAGCTCCTGCTCCGGCGTCGATTGGCGGAAATACTCGACGAACTGCGGATTTTCACGCACCACGGCGCGGTACGCGGCGACGCCATCGGCGGCCAGTTCATCCATCAGGTGTCGCCATTCGGGCGTCGGTGGCGGTGGTGGCAACAACGTCGCTTCCAGCACGGCAGCCAGATACAGATTGAGGTTCTGCTCGGCGATGTCCGGCAGGCCGAATTTGAATCGAATCATTTCGCCCTGCTCGGTGGTGCGGAAACGCCCCGCCACCGACCCCGGCGGCTGCGACAGGATCGCCGCGTGCGCCGGACCGCCGCCACGGCCCACGGTGCCACCGCGACCGTGGAACAACAGCAGTTCGACTTGCTGCTCGCGGCAGATCTCCACCAGCCGCTCCTGCGCGCGATATTGCGCCCACGCCGCCGCGGTGGTGCCGGCGTCCTTGGCCGAGTCGGAATAACCGATCATCACTTCCTGCGGGCCTTGCAGCCTCGCGCGGTAGCCCGGCAGCAGCAACAGACGCTCCATCACCGGCCCGGCGTTGTCGAGGTCGGCGAGGGTTTCGAACAGCGGCACCACGCGCATCGGCCGCAGCACGCCGGACTCTTTCAGCAGCAGTTGCACCGCCAGCACGTCGGAGGCGGCGCCCGCCATCGAGATCACGTAGGAACCCAGCGAGGCGCCCGGTGCGGCAGCGATTTCCTTGCAAGTGGCGAGCACTTCAGCGGTGTCGGCGGACGGTTTGAAATGCGCCGGCAACAACGGGCGACGATTGCTCAATTCGCGGGTGAGGAAGCTGATGCGCTGTTCTTCATCCCAGTCTTCGTAGCGACCGAGGCCGAGGTAGTCGGTGATTTCGGTCATCGCCGAGCTATGCCGCGTCGAGTCCTGACGCACATCGAGGCGCACCAGGAACAGGCCGAAGGTTACCGCCCGGCGCAGACAATCGAGCAACGGCCCGTCGGCGATCACGCCCATGCCGCACTCGTGCAGCGAGTTGAAGCACAGCTCCAGCGGATCGAGCAGATCGCGGTTGTTGTGCAACACGTCGGCTGGCGCTGGCGTTGTTGCGCTCAGCGAGGCGTGCGCCCAGTTGCGCGTGGCGCGCAGGCGTTCACGCAATTGCTTGAGCACCGCCCGGTAAGGTTCGGCGCTGTCGCCGGCCTTGGCCTTGAGCGCATCGCTGGCCTGCTGCATCGACAGCTCGGCCGCCAGGTGATCGACATCGCGCAGATACAGGTCGGCAGCCATCCAGCGCGCCAGCAACAGCACTTCGCGGGTCACTGCCGCAGTGACGTTGGGGTTGCCGTCACGGTCGCCGCCCATCCACGAGGCAAAGCGAATCGGCGCCGCCTCCAGTGGCAAGCGCAGGCCCGTCGCTTCATACAGCGCCTTGTCGGCCTTGCGCATATGGTTGGGAATCGCCTGCCACAGCGAATGCTCGATCACCGCAAAACCCCATTTCGCCTCATCGACTGGGGTCGGCCGGGTGCGGCGGATTTCTTCGGTGTGCCAGGCTTCGGCGATCAGCCGTTGCAGGGTGTTCTGGATCTGTTCGCGCTCGGCGCTGGTCAGGTCGCGATGATCCTGTGCGGCCAGTTGCGCAGCGATCGCGTCATACTTCTGAATCAATGTGCGCCGCGCCACCTCGGTCGGGTGGGCGGTCAGCACCAGTTCGATTTCCAGGCGCGCCAGTTGTCGCGCCAGCGATTCGGCGCTGTGGCCTTCGTTGCGCAGGCGGGCGAGCAGTTCCGGGAGCACGCGGGATTCGAACGGCGCCGGCTGCGACTCTTCGCGACGATGAATCAATTGATACTGCTCGGCGATGTTCGCCAGGTTGAGGAACTGGTTGAACGCCCGCGCCACCGGCAGCAGTTCGTCTTCGCTCAACTGATTGAGGCTGGCGCTGAGTTCGGCGTCCATCGAGCCACGGCGGTCGGCCTTGGCGCCCTTGCGGATCTGCTCGATCTTGTCGAGAAATTCCTCGCCGTACTGGTCGCGGATGGTATTGCCCAACAGCTCACCCAACAGGTGAACGTCCTCGCGCAAGCGTGCATCAATATCGGTCATCAGCAGTTCTCCAGCGTTAATCGGGACGGCGCAGAAACGAATGCTTTGCCCAGAGAGTGCCGCTCTACGGCGCTTCTTACAAGCAGACGACGAAGGGACTTTAAACCTTGGGGCTTGGAGCTAGTCTCAACAGTAAGCCGCACAACGGCTTGCCGCCGGCCCCGCCGGACACTCACCCAGGCCTGCCACGAGCAGGCGCGAAATGAGGTCATCATGAAAATTCGTGAACTCGCCCAGCATTGGGAAGAAAACGCCAAGGGTCGACTGACCGACACTGGCTACACGATTCATCTGGACGTCGAGGCCGCTGCACGACTGGCGGCGATCGCCGAGATGTACCCCAAACGCCACCCGGAAGAACTGCTCGGCGAACTGATCGGCGCCGCGCTCGAAGAATTCGAGGCGAGCCTGCCGTATGTGAAAGGTTCGACCGTGGTCGCCACCGATGAGGAAGGTGATCCGCTGTATGAAGATGTCGGGCCGACACCGCGGTTTCTGGCGCTTTCGAGGCGGCATCTGCAGGATTTATCCGCCGCTGCCGGCAAGCAAAAACACTGACACAACCCCATCAAACTGTAGGAGCGAGCCTGCTCGCGATAGCGTCAGAACAGTCACCTCTACAGTGCCTGACAGACTGCTTTCGCGAGCAGGCTCGCTCCCACATTGACTGTATTGAACTTCAAAAATCCCACACTTTTTACCCCGCGCGTACCTCTCCCCGCCTCCAAAGTTCCCGGTTTAGAGCCTTGTCCGTTTGGTCAAAAAAAAATTTGGCGATAGGCCATCTTTTCTGAACTTTTGAAAAACGCCTCCGGTCGGAAGCTGTAACCACGCCTGGAACGAGCGTTTCAAAAACGCGCTTTTACACGACGCTTGCGGCTCCTCGACCAGGATGGATTTTCGGTTTTATCAGGAGTTAAACAATGGAGTTGAAGACCATGAAGACCCAAACCTCGTTCTCCCACCTGCGCGGTCTGAAACTGGCTGCTCTGGCTATCGGTACCAGCTTCGTTCTGGCCGGTTGCGCCGGTAACCCGCCGACCGAGCAGTACGCCGTGACTCAATCGGCCGTCAACAGCGCCGTCAGCGCCGGTGGTACCGAGTTCGCTGCAGTGGAAATGAAGCAGGCTCAGGACAAGCTCAAGCAAGCCGAAATTGCCATGCACGACAAGAAGTATGAACAGGCTCGCACCCTCGCCGAACAAGCTGAATGGGACGCTCGCGTAGCAGAACGCAAGGCTCAGGCTGCCAAGGCCGAACAGGCTGTGAAGGATTCCCAGAAAGGTGTTCAGGAACTGCGTCAGGAAAGTCAGCGCACCGTGCAGTAAGCGCGCATCCCGAATCGCAAAGCTGAAACTTTTATCGATAGAAAGGACGACAAATTATGCGTAAGCAACTGATGATCCCCGCTCTTCTGGCCGCAAGCGTTGCCCTGGCTGCCTGCTCTACTCCGCCTAACCCGAACCTGGAACAGGCGCGCACCAACTACGCCGGCCTGCAGGCCAACCCACAGGCGAGCAAAGTCGCTGCCCTGGAAACCAAGGACGCCAGCGATTACCTGGACAAGGCCGACAAGGCTTATCTGGACAAGCAAGACGCAGCCAAGGTTGACCAACTGGCCTACCTGACCAACCAGCGCGTGGAAGTGGCCAAGCAGACCATCGCCCTGCGCACCGCTGAAAACAACCTGAAAAACGCTGCCGCGCAACGTGCCCAGGCGCGTCTGGACGCTCGTGATCAGCAGATCAAACAACTGCAGCAGAGCCTGAACGCCAAGCAGACCGATCGCGGTACCCTGGTGACCTTCGGTGACGTGCTGTTCGCCACCAACAAGGCTGACCTGAAATCCAGCGGTCTGGTGAACATCAACAAACTGGCACAATTCCTTCAGGAAAACCCTGATCGCAAAGTGATCGTCGAGGGTTACACCGACAGCACCGGCGCGGCTTCGTACAACCAGTCGCTGTCCGAGCGTCGTGCCACCTCGGTACAAGTCGCTCTGATCAAGATGGGCGTAGATCCTTCGCGCATCGTGGTTCAGGGTTATGGCAAGGAATACCCGGTTGCCGATAACAGCAGCGTCTCGGGTCGTGCGATGAACCGTCGTGTGGAAGTGACCATTTCCAATGACAACCAGCCAGTGATGCCACGTTCGGCGGTCAGCTCGAACTAAGCAACACGCGCTAACGCAAAAGCCCCGCCTGAGTGATCAGGCGGGGCTTTTTTGGTGGGAGCTGAAATTGCGGCCCCTCACCCCAGCCCTCTCCCGAGGGAGAGGGAGCCGAATGGGGGATTCTCAAGAAATACATCGACCTGAAAGTGCTTGGCCGAATCAATAATCGACACAATCTTTCAGGTCGGCGTAACTCGAAGGCCCCCTCGGTCAGTCCCCTCTCCCATTGGGAGAGGGTTAGGGTGAGGGCTGAACCTGCAGAATCACTCCTCCAGCTTCTGCGGAGTCTCTTCACCCATGCAGCGCACGGCTTTTTTCTGCGCATTGATCAGCACCCCGGTCAGGCCTTTCTGCTCGGTGTCGAACAGCACCAGCACGCCATCGATGCACTGCGCCACTTGCGGCGCCGGGTCCAGCGAGACTTTGTAGTCTTCGCCCGGCACGGTCTTGAGCATGGTGAATTCGTTGAGCAGCAGCGCATCCTCGGGTTTGGCGAAGTGCAGGTAACCGTAGTACCACAGCGCCCCGACGGTGCCGAGGATGCTGCAGATACCGGTGATGATCAGCGGGATGGCGTTACGTTCTTCAGTCATTGCGGACTCTCATCTTCAGAATTCGGGGCTTGCGGATAATTCGGGATCTCGCCGAGGCGGCGCAGGCCGTTGAAATGTTCGGGATCTTCCAGATAGCGCAGCATTACCTGGCGCCAGACAGGGTCGCCGAAGGTCTGCACGTGGCCGCCGCGGGTCAGCTGTAGCACGCGCGGTGGCGGTGCAGCCTGATACAGGCGGATGGCGTTGGCCATTGGCACCAGCGGGTCATCGATGCTGTGAAAGATCAGTTTCGGCACCCCGTTGAGCTGCGGCATCGAGTTGATCGCGCTGTCGCTATCCGGCACCAGCCACGACAGCGGCACCTGAAACGGCCAGGTCAGCCATGAAGTGCTGAGGGCGTACTGGCCGACGCTGCGATAACTGGCGGGCACACCGTCGAGCACGAAGGCCTTGAGTTGCTTCTGCCGCTCCGGGTGCTGCACCAGCCAATGCACGGCCATCGAGCCGCCGAGGCTCTGGCCGAGGAGGATCAGCGGTTTGCCTTTGACCTCTGGCGCCTTGTCGAGCCAGGCGAACGCGGCGTCGATGTCCTGATAGATCGCCGGCAGGCTCGGCTTGCCCTCGGACAAGCCATACCCGCGATAGTCCACCAGCAGCACCTGATAACCGTTTTTCGGCAACCACCAACTGCCGCCGAGGTGCATCGGCAGGTTGCCGCCGTTGCCGTGCAGGTGCAGGACTGTGCCTTTGACTTCGACGCCAGGTTTGGCCGGTAGCCACCAGGCGTTCAGCTTCAAGCCATCCGCCGTGAGCAATGTGACGGTGCGGTATTCGAGCTTGGCTTTTTCCGGGGTGAAGATCTGGCCCGGCTCGGGGTAGAACAACAACGAACTGCAACCACTGAGGGTCAGGAGCAGGCAAAGGATGCCGAGGATTCTCATCCGGTGAAACCTCGCAAAAATTGAGAGCTAAACACAAATCAAAAATTGTGGGAGCGGGCTTGCTCGCGAAAGCGGTGCATCAGCCAACATTAATGTTGAATGTGAAATCGCATTCGTCGGAACGCCGCCCGGAGCAAGCCCGCTCCCACAGGGGAATTTTTCTTCGTCGTTCAGAGGATATTGGAGTAATCCGCCTCGATCCGGTCCAGGCTCAGGTGATTGAGGAAGTTGGAGAAGCACATCCACGCCGACAGCGCGTTCATGTCGCGGAACTGTTCAGGCAAATATTTCGGCGGCACCACCAGACCTTCATCGACCAACTGACGCAGGGTACGCATGTCTTCCAGGGTGGTCTTGCCGCAGAACAGCAGCGGCACTTGCTCAAGCTTGCCTTTACGCACGGCCAACTGAATGTAGTTGTAAACCATGATAAAGCCCTTGAGATAGGACAAGTCTTTGGTGAATGGCAGACCGGTCGGGGTCGAACCACGGAACACCCGGCTGGCGTTGCCGTAGCTTTCGGCCATTTCAAAGCCCTGCTCGCGGAAGAACTCGAACACCTGCAAAAAGTCCGCGCCCTCCTCGACCATGTGAATGGCGCGGGTGCGGTTGGTCAGTTTGCGCAGACGGCTTGGGTAGGAGGCGAAGGTGATGATTTCCATCAAGATCGCCAGGCCTTCCTGGGTCACCGTCGACGACGGTGGGCCTTTGGACAGGAAGGTGCAGATCGGCTGGTTCAAGCCATTGAGCGTGGTGCCGACGTGCACCAGACCTTCGTGGACTTCCAGTGCACGCACGTCGCGGTCGTTGAACAGCGCGTCAGTGCGGATCTTGATGTAGTCGGCGCCTGCCGCCGCGTCGGCGACGATGCCGTCGGACTCGAACACGCGGATGGTTTCCTCGGCCTCGCCGAACACCTTGTTCAACCGGGTTTGCAGCAGGTGAACGGCATCCTTGGCGGTGAGGATCTTCGGCTCGTCCTTCAGGTCGCCACGGCCATCAATGTTGTTCAGGTAGTCGGACATCATCAGGCCGAGGTCGGCCAGGGTCGGGTCGCCAGCGTGGAACGCATCGGAGGCGGCGCCGTACAGCTCTTGCGAGATCAGGCCGAAATCCTCGGTGCCGCGCGCTTCGAGCATGCGCACCACCATGCGGTATTCCTTGCACATGCGCCGCATGATCTGCCCGACCGGGTTGAACTGGCCGAGCTGGCGGGTGATGTCGCGCTCGATGTTCTGGAATTCCAGTTTGACCTTGCTCGAATCGAAGGACAGCGGCCGGTTGAGGTAGTAGTCGCGATCCACCGCCGGCATTTCCTTGCCTTTGGCCTTGAGAAAGCCCTTGCGGATGTTCTCGTCCCACTTCACCGCATCGAGCACGCGGATCGGCGTCTGCGCCAGCACAATGCGATCGGACAGCGTGCGTATCGTCTGCTGGTAATCGTCCACCCGAAACTCCTGTAGAAAACTGAATTATTTGGCGCGGGCCTGGCGCTGATAGCGCGCGGCCTCGACGAAGACATCGGAATTGGCCGGATCGTCGAGGTAAGCAAAGACCTTGTCGAGGCTACTGTCGACCTGCACGCCGTCGCCGTCGTCTTCAGTCTGGAAAGCCTTGCCGTCGAGGGCTTGCTGTTTGATCGCCTGATTGATCTGTTCAAGGTCGAGGTTGTACACCACCAGCTCGTGTTTGTCGGTGAGTTCGAAACCGGCGATGGTGTATTGCCCACCGTAACGCGCCGGCACTTTCGCTGACAGGTACCAACGACTGCCATGGCGCGACACGGTGAACGGGTACGCCTCGCGCTCGTGAGGCCGGGCCTTGAACCAGGTGACGGCCTGATAGCGATCGTTGCCGACGCGGGTCAGCTCAAGGTTCATTGGTTCGCCCCAGGCATTGGTGCTCGACCACGTGCCCAGCAGGCCCTTGGGCGCCGGGTCACTGGCAGGCAGCGGATCCTTGAAGGTCACCAGACAGCCACTGAGCAGCAGGAACGACAAGGCGATCAGCACGCCACGCCAGGCTTTCATTCAATACTCCCTATGAACATATCCCGCCCTGACGATCACCACTTTCACCTGTGGGAGCGAGCCTGCTCGCGAAAGCGGTGTGTCAGGCAACAAAGATGTTGAATGTCAGACCGCATTCGCGAGCAGGCTCGCTCCCACAGGGATTGGCATTACACCGAGGCCAGGACCAGATGCATGTACCGCGTCAGAATCCCGAGCATGTCCTGTTCGGCCAAAGGCTCGGCGTCGTTGAGCAGGCCCTGATATTCCATCCGTCCGATAATCGCCGTCAACACCTTGGCATCCTGCTGCGGTTCACGCGAGCCCAGCACCTGGAACAACTGGCAGGTGCCTTGCAGCAGAATCTGCTGATGCGAGCGCACCAGATCCGCCAGCCGCGGGTTGAGCAGCGCTTCCTGGCGGAACGCCTGCTCGGCCATCAGGTGCTCGCGACGATTGACCAGTTGCCGGTGCACATAGTCGGCCATCAGCCGCGCGATGTCGTCCGCCAGTTGCGAGCGCGACTCGGGGCTGCCGTCACCACTGACGACCATTTCGCGCAGCAGGCCTTCGTTGTTGATCCACAGCTTGGCCATGTAGGCCGCGCTGCGTTCGACGTATTGGGCGAAGGTATCGGTGAGCAGATCATCGATGTCCTTGAAGTAATAAGTAGTGGCCGACAGTGGCACCCCGGCCTCGGCCGCCACGGCCCGGTGGCGCACGGCGCGCACGCCGTCACGCACGACAATGCGCATCGCCGCGTCGAGAATGTCCTGTCGACGCTGCTCACTGCCCTGTCGGCTGGCCTTGCGGCCTTGGTACTGAACACTTTCAGCGACCGCAGTGGCGATACCCGCTGCACCTTCTTGAGCGATTGCAACCATCACGACTGGACTTCCTCTGCTATTGCAAAATTAACCAATTGATACATTTGTACCAGACAGGCAATAAAAAGCCGCCTGTTTTAGGCGGCTTTTTAACTGAAACGTTTACGCTTGCGGTCGCATGTGCGGGAACAGGATCACATCGCGGATCGACGGCGAGTTGGTCAGCAACATCACCAGGCGGTCGATGCCGATACCTTCACCGGCCGTTGGCGGCATGCCGTACTCCAGCGCACGCACGAAGTCGGCGTCGTAGTGCATGGCTTCATCGTCGCCGGCGTCCTTGTCGGCCACCTGCGCCATGAAGCGCTCGGCCTGGTCTTCCGCGTCGTTCAACTCGGAGTAGGCGTTGGCGATTTCACGGCCGCCGATGAACAGCTCGAAACGGTCGGTGACGTTCGGGTTCTCGTCGTTACGACGGGCCAGCGGCGACACTTCGAACGGGTACTGAGTGATGAAGTGCGGCTGCTCCAGCTTGTGCTCGACCAGCTCTTCGAAAATCATCACCTGCAGCTTGCCCAGACCTTCGAAGCCCAGCACCTTGGCGCCGGCCTTCTTGGCGATGGCGCGCGCCTTGTCGATGTCGTTCAGGTCATCGGCGGTCAGCTCAGGGTTGTACTTGAGGATCGAGTCGAACACCGACAGACGGGCAAACGGCTCACCGAAGTGGAACACCTTGTCGCCGTACGGCACGTCGGTGCTGCCCAGCACAAGCTGCGCCAGTTCACGGAACAGTTCTTCGGTCAGGTCCATGTTGTCTTCGTAGTCGGCGTAAGCCTGGTAGAACTCCAGCATGGTGAATTCAGGGTTGTGACGCGTCGAAACGCCTTCGTTACGGAAGTTGCGGTTGATCTCGAACACTTTCTCGAAACCGCCAACCACCAGACGCTTCAGATACAGCTCAGGCGCGATACGCAGGAACATTTCCATGTCCAGCGCGTTGTGGTGGGTTTCGAACGGCTTGGCTGCGGCGCCGCCAGGAATGGTCTGCAGCATCGGCGTTTCGACTTCGAGGAAGTCGCGCTTCATCAGGAAGCTGCGGATGTGCGCGATCACTTGCGAACGCACGCGGAAGGTCTGGCGCACGTCTTCGTTGACGATCAGGTCAACGTAACGCTGACGGTAGCGCTGTTCGGTGTCGGTCAGGCCGTGGTGCTTGTCCGGCAGCGGACGCAGCGACTTGGTCAGTAGGCGCACGTTGGTCATTTCGACGTACAGGTCGCCCTTGCCGGAACGCGCCAGGGTGCCTTCGGCGGCAATGATGTCGCCCATGTCCCAGGTCTTGACGGCGGCCAGGGTGTCTTCGGACAGGGTTTTACGGTTGACGTAGACCTGGATGCGACCGGTCATGTCCTGGATCACCATGAACGAGCCACGGTTGAGCATGATGCGACCGGCAACCTTGACCGGGATTGCAGCCTCGGCCAGCTCTTCCTTGGTCTTGTCCGCGTATTTCTTCTGCAGATCTTCGCAGTAGTTTTCGCGGCGGAAGTCGTTCGGGAAGGCGTTGCCCTTGGCGCGCTCGGCAGCCAGCTTTTCCTTGCGCAGGGCGATCAGGGAGTTTTCTTCCTGTTGCAGGGCTTGCGGGTCGAGTTGTTGGTCGCTCATGTCTTCAGATATTCCATCAGGTTCGTTGCCCCCGGGCCTGGCGGCCCGGGAATCGCCAGCAGGGCTGGCTCCTACAGGGATCGCGTTGCATCAGCGACCCTGTGTGCGTCTTTTACAGCCCCGATTTCAGGCTGGCTTCCAGGTATTCGTCGATGTCGCCGTCGAGCACCTTGTCGCAGTCGCTGCGTTCAATGTTGGTGCGCAAGTCCTTGATCCGCGACGCGTCGAGCACGTACGAACGGATCTGATGACCCCAGCCGATGTCCGACTTGGTGTCTTCCAGGGCCTGGGAAGCGGCGTTGCGCTTCTGCATTTCCTGCTCGTACAACTTGGCCCGCAGCATTTTCATGGCGGTGTCCTTGTTGGCGTGCTGGGAACGCTCGTTCTGGCAGCTGACCACGGTGTTGGTCGGTACGTGAGTAATACGTACGGCCGAGTCGGTGGTGTTTACGTGCTGACCACCAGCACCGGAGGAACGATAGGTGTCGATCCGCAGGTCTGCCGGGTTGATTTCGATTTCGACCTTGTCGTCGATCTCTGGCGAGACGAAAACCGCAGAGAACGAGGTGTGGCGACGGTTGCCGGAATCGAACGGGCTCTTGCGCACCAGACGGTGCACGCCGATCTCGGTACGCAGCCAGCCAAAGGCGTATTCGCCCTTGATGTGCACGGTCGCGCCTTTGATACCGGCGACTTCACCGGCCGACAGTTCCATGATGGTCGCGTCGAAACCGCGTTTGTCCGCCCAGCGCAGGTACATGCGCAGCAGGATGTTGGCCCAGTCCTGGGCCTCGGTGCCGCCGGAGCCGGCCTGGATGTCCAGGTAGGCGTTGTTCGGGTCCATCTCGTGGCTGAACATGCGGCGGAATTCAAGCTTGGCCAGTGACTCTTCAAGCCCTTGAAGCAGTTCAACGACGTCGTTTACCGCGCCTTCGTCGTTTTCTTCAACGGCCATGTCGAGCAGCTCGCGGGAATCGGCCAGACCGCTGGACAGCTCATCCAGGGTGTCGACGATCTGCGCCAGCGATGCTCGCTCGCGGCCCAGTTCCTGGGCGTATTCAGGTTTGTTCCAGACTGCAGGATCTTCAAGCTCGCGATTGACTTCGATCAGACGCTCATGCTTTTGATCGTAGTCAAAGATACCCCCGAATAGTTTCGGAGCGCTCGGACAGGTCCTTGATGGTGTTCAGGATCGGGTTGATTTCCATGACGGGCAGCACTCGTTGGCGAACTTTTGAAAGCCGGCGAGTATAACGTAATCACGCTGTCACGGCAGCCCGTCTGGCGGCTGTTAAGGCGATTCACTTGACATCGCCTGGTGCGCATCCTCTGTGGGAGCGGGCTTGCTCGCGAAGGCGGTGTGTCATTAAGCATTGATATCGAGTGATACTCCGCCTTCGCGAGCAAGCCCGCTCCCACAGGGGATTTGCAGGTTCGAGAGACCTATTCGATACCCACCTGATTACGCCCGTTGTTCTTCGCCAGATACAACCCGCGATCCGCCGCCGAAATCAGCAGCCGGCAATCGCTGCCCGCCTGCGGCACCATGGTCGCCAGACCGATGCTGATGGTCAGGCTCGCCCCGTCGCTCGGGGTGTTGTGCGGAATTTTCAGCGCCGCCACGGTCTGGCGCAGTTTCTCCGCCACCAGTCGTGCGCCGCCCGGCGAGGTGTTCGGCAGCACCAGGGCGAACTCTTCACCGCCGTAGCGGGCCGGCAGGTCCGACGGTCGGGCGCTGGCGTCGCGGATCGCCGTGGCGACCTTGCGTAGCGCCTCGTCGCCTTCGACGTGGCCGAAGCTGTCGTTGTAGGACTTGAAGTAATCGACGTCGATCATCAGCAACGACAACTGGCTTTGGTCGCGCAGCGAGCGGCGCCATTCCAGCTCCAGGTACTCGTCGAAGTGCCGGCGGTTGGACAGCCCGGTCAGGCCGTCAGAGTTCATCAGCCGTTGCAGCACCAGGTTGGTGTCGAGCAACTGCTGCTGGCTGACGCGCAACGCACGGTACGCCGCATCCCGCTGCAGCAGGGTCATGTAGGAGCGCGAGTGATAGCGGATGCGCGCCACCAGCTCGATGGTGTCCGGCAGTTTCACCAGATAGTCGTTGGCCCCGGCGGAAAACGCCGCGCTCTTGATCAGCGGGTCTTCCTTGGTCGACAGCACGATGATCGGGATGTCCTTGGTCGCCGGATGATTGCGGTATTCGCGCACCAGGCTCAGGCCGTCGAGGCCGGGCATCACCAGGTCCTGCAGAATCACCGTCGGCTTGATCCGTACCGCCTGGGCGATGGCCTGGTGCGGATCGGAGCAGAAGTGGAAGTCGATGTTCTCTTCATTCGACAGCCCACGGCGCACGGCTTCGCCGATCATCGCCTGATCGTCCACCAACAACACCATGGCGGCGTTTTCGTCGGTTTTAATGTCGTCGATCTGTAAATCATTCATGGGCGGTCACCTGAGTACTGCGGGGGCCAGGATTGCGGAATAGCCTGTTCATTTGGGGAATACCTCCAGCAATCGTGGCGCTATCTTTTCCAGTGGACGGATTTCGACGGCCGCATCGATCGCCGCTGCTGCCTTGGGCATGCCGTACACCGCACTGCTTTGCTGATCCTGCGCGATGGTCAGATAACCCTGCTGGCGCATGAGCTTAAGCCCTTGCGCCCCGTCGCGTCCCATCCCGGTCAATAAAACCCCGATGGCATCGCCGTTCCAATAACTGGCGACGCTTTCGAAAAACACGTCGATCGAAGGCCGGTAGATCTCGTTGACCGGCTCGGCGGTGTAGGCCAGCGTGCCGTTTTTCAATAAACGAATATGGTGGTTGGTGCCGGCCAACAGCACCGCGCCGGCCTGCGGAGGCTCGCCTTCGCGGGCCAGGCGTACATCGAGGCCACTGGCGCTGGCCAGCCATTCGGCCATGCCCGCGGCAAACACCTGATCCACGTGCTGCACCAGCACGATGGCGGCCGAGAAATGGCGTGGCAGGCCCTTGAGCAGCACTTCCAGCGCGGCCGGTCCGCCGGCAGACGAGCCGATCGCCACCAGCCGCTTGCACGACGCCGAACTGCGGTGGGGCGTCGGCACCGGACGCGAGCGCGGGGTTTTCTCGCCGATCAGCCAGCCGATGTTGAGGATCTTGCGCAGCAAAGGCGCCGCCGCTTCCTGCGCGTTCCCCGCACCAATGGCCGGGGTGTCGACCACGTCCAGCGCGCCGTGGCCCATGGCCTCGAAGACCCGGTGCACGTTTTGCTGACGGTCGACCGTGACGATAACGATCGCGCACGGGGTTTCGGCCATGATCCGTCGCGTGGCCTCGACGCCATCCATGACCGGCATGATCAGGTCCATCAGGATCAGATCCGGGGTGTTTTCGGCGCACAGACGCACCGCCTCGGCGCCGTTGTTGGCGACCCAGACCACCTGATGCGCTGGCTCGAAGGCCAGCGCGCGGCGCAAAGCCTCCACCGCCAGGGGCATGTCGTTGACGATTGCGATTTTCATGCCCGCGCTCCTCCAATGAGCTCAACCACTGCATCAAGCAGGGCGTCGTCATGAAAACTGGCCTTGGCTAAATAATAGTCGGCGCCAGCGTCCAGTCCACGACGCCGGTCCTCTTCACGATCCTTGTACGAGACCACCATCACCGGCAGCGATTGCAGGCGGTTGTCGCGGCGCAACAGGGTGACCAGTTCGATGCCATCCATGCGCGGCATGTCGATGTCGGTGATCAGCAAATCGAAGTCCTCCGAACGCAGCGCGTTCCAGCCGTCCATGCCGTCCACCGCGACCGCCACGTCATAGCCGCGATTGAGCAGCAACTTGCGTTGCAACTCGCGCACGGTCAGCGAGTCATCGACCACCAGAATCCGTTTGCGCGCCACTTCGGCGGCCTGATTGCCATGGCGAGCAATACGCTCCAGACGCCCGGTGTTGAGCAGTTTGTCCACCGAGCGCAGCATGTCTTCGACATCGACGATCAGCACCACCGAACCGTCGTCGAGCAGCGCCCCGGCGGAAATATCCTGAACCTTGCCCAGTCGCTCATCCAGCGGCAGCACCACCAGCGTGCGCTCGCCGACAAACCGCTCGACCGCCACCCCGTAGACCGCGTCACGCTCGCGGATCACCACGACCTTGAGGGTTTCGCCGCTGCTCTGACTGGCCGGACGATTCAGCAACTGACTGGCCGCGACCAGCCCGACATGCCGACCTTCGTGCCAGAAATGCTGACGGCCCTCGATCTGCACGATGTCTTGTGGCTCCAGATCGCACATGCGTTCGATATGCGCCAGCGGAAACGCATAAGCCTCCTCGCCGACTTCCACCACCAGACTGCGCACCACCGACAGGGTCAGCGGCACTTCCAGATGAAAGCGGCTGCCCTCGCCCGCCGTCTGCTCCAGCACCACCGCGCCGCGCAGTTGCCGCACCATGTGCTGCACCGCGTCGAGGCCGACGCCACGCCCGGACACTTCGGTCACCGTGTCGCGCAGGCTGAAACCCGGCAAGAACAGGAAGGTCAGCAGTTCTTCTTCGCTCAACTGCGCGGCAGTTTCTGCCGGTGACAATTGGCGTTCAACGATGCTGCGGCGGACCTTTTCCAGATCGACGCCATTGCCATCATCGCTCAATTCCAGCACCAGCAAACCGGCCTGATGCGAGGCACGCAGGCGGATCAGGCCCTCTTCAGACTTGCCTTTGAGCAGGCGTTGTTCCGGGGTTTCGATGCCGTGATCGACCGCGTTGCGCAGCAAATGAGTCAGCGGCGCTTCGAGCTTTTCCAGCACGTCGCGATCGACCTGCGTCTTCTCGCCTTCGATCTCCAGCCGCACCTGTTTGCCGAGGCTGCGCCCCAGATCCCGAACCATGCGCACCTGACCGGTGAGCACGTCGGCGAACGGGCGCATACGACAGGCCAGCGCGGTGTCGTAGAGCACTTGGGCGCGCTGGCTGGCTTGCCAGGCGAACTCGTCGAGCTCGGCGTTCTTTTCCGCGAGCAATTGCTGGGATTCGGCCAGCAGGCGCCGCGCATCTTCGAGGGCTTCCTGGGCCTCAAGGCTCAGCGCATGTTCCTTGAGGTGCACATTGAGGCTTTCCAGCGCCCGCAGGCCGTTGTTCTGCATGCGCTTAAGACGCTGCATGGTCGCCAGATGCGGTTTGAGGCGCTGGGTTTCGACCAGCGATTTACTCGACAGGTCGAGCAGGCTGTTCAGGCGTTCGGCGGTGACCCGCAGCACGCGCTCGCCGCCCTCGGTGGTGCGCTTGTTCTTGCGCGGTGCCGGGTCGGAGGTTTCCAGCGGTGTCTCGATCAATGGCGCCGGGGTTTCAATCGGTGCAGGCGCAGGCGGCGGCGCCTGCATCTGCAACTCGGCCATCGGCGGTGGCGCCACTGTGGGCGCTGCCGAAGGGTCGAGCAGGAGTCCCATCAACGCCACATACGCTTCGATGTCCGGCGCTTGCGGAGCATTGGCCGGCGTGGCGATGCGCATCAACAGATCGGTGCCCTGCAACAACGCATCGATGTGCTCGGGACGCAGCAACAGCCGCCCCTCCTGCGCGCTGACCAGGCAATCTTCCATCACATGGGCGACGCTGACACCGCTGTCGATGCCGACGATCCGCGCCGCGCCCTTGAGCGAGTGCGCCGCACGCATGCACGACTCCAGATAGTCGGCCTGAGTCGGGTTGCGCTCCAGCGCCAGCAGCCCGCTGCTGAGCACCTGGGTCTGGGCTTCGGCTTCAAGACTGAACAGCTCCAGCAGCGAGGCGTCGCGCATTTGCTCGGGGGTCATGTGAGGCTCCGGGTCACGGCGGACAGCAGCTGTTCTTCATCCAGCCAACGCAGGCTGCGCCCCCGAAATTGCAGGACACCACGGGTGTATTTGGCGCTGGCCGTGCTGTTGTGCTCACCGCCGGCACGCGACGCGGCGTCGAGAATTTTTTCATCGATGGCGTGGATGCCGTCGACCTCGTCCACCGGCACCACCACCGGTCCGCCGTGGGCGGCGATGATCAGCATGCGCGGCATGATCCGCGCGCCAGTGGCCGGTGCGGCGTTGCCATCAAGGTCGAGCAACTCGACCAGCGACAGGCACGCGACCAACGCCCCGCGCACGTTCGCCACGCCAAGCAAGGCCCGCGAACGCTGGTGGGGCAGCGAGTGGATCGCCTGCAACGGCGCCACCTCTACCAGGCTGCGGGTGGCCAGCCCCAGCCATTCCTCGCCGAGGCGGAACATCAGCAGCGAACGGGTTTTCACATCGGTTTCGACCGCCACGGCGACCGGATCGCGTTCGTCCTGCTGCAATGCATAACGGTCCAGCAGGCGCGTGGCGGCGGCGGAATACACCGCGCAGTTGCGGCAATGAATATGCTCGGCCAGCAACGGGCACGACTTATCGCCATGAATACCGATACGGTTCCAGCAATCATCGATGGCCCGGGCGTCTTCGTGGGTGACGTTCAAGGTGTCGGACGGGATCATCGTTTACGCTCACTGTCGGCGGTGCGGCCGCTGCGGGCGGCGCGTTCCTGCAATCGTCTGGCACCGGCGCTGTCGCCCTGGGCCTGCAGCAAGGCGGCCAGGTGCATCAACGCTTCGGGGTGTTGCGGTTCAAGGTACAAGGCCTTGCGGTAATGACTCTGGGCTTCGAGCGCGGCACCGGCAACATCGCTGAGCAGACCGAGCCAGTAAAACACCTGCGCCACCGGTTCGTGACTGCGCAAATACTGCTCGCATGCCGCGCGGGCCTCGGCGCTTTTGCCTTCGTTGGCCAGCGCGGCGATGTTGGCGAGCAAGGTCGCCGCGTCCGGGTTGGCGCTTTTGCTGTTGACGGGCAACGGTGCAACGCTGGCAAACGGCCGCGGACGCACCGGCGGCGATACTGGCGGCGGACTGCGCAGCGGTTGGCGCACGGGCAATGGCGTGGGGGTAGGCAATGACACCGGCTCCGGCAGCGGATCATTGTGCCGACTGAAGGCGAACGACTGCGGAATACCGATCGAACGCATGCCCAGGCGCCCGAGCAGACTGCCCTCGGCCGGCCCGATGAACAACACGCCATCAATGTGCGTCAGACGCTTGAGCACTTCGAAGACTTGCTTCTGCGTCGGCTGGTCGAAATAGATCAGCAGGTTGCGGCAGAACACAAAATCGAACGGCGGCTCACCCGCCAGCAGCGTCGGATCCAGCACATTGCCGGCCTGCAGGCGCACCTGCTCACGCACCGCTTCGCTGACCCGATGGCCGTCCTGCTCGGCGGTGAAATGACGCTCGCGAAAATCCAGATCCTGCCCCCGAAACGAGTTCTTGCCGTACAACGCCCGTCGCGCCTTGTCCACCGACAGCGGGCTGACGTCCATGCCGTCGACCTTGAACTGATGCGGCTTGAGCCCCGCATCGAGCAAGGCCATGGCAATCGAATAGGGTTCTTCGCCGGTCGAGCACGGCAAGCTGAGGATGCGCAGCGCGCGCATGTTGTTCAATTCATCCAGACGCTTGCGCGCCAGCTTGCCGAGGGTGGCGAAGGATTCCGGATAACGGAAAAACCAGGTTTCGGGGACGATCACCGCTTCGATCAACGCCTGCTGTTCGTCCCGCGAGCCTTGCAGCAGTTGCCAGTATTCATCGCTGTGCGCCGCTTGCGAGAGCGTGGTGCGTTGGCGCACCGCGCGCTCGATGATCGCCGGCCCCACCGACGTGACATCCAGGCCGATGCGTTCCTTGAGGAAATCGAAAAAACGCTGGTCGCTGCTCATGACTGCGCCCCAAGCGGCGCCGGAAACAGCAGGCTGCGCACCGCGTCATCCAGCAAGTCGTTGACCCGCACCCACTGCACCAGCCCCTGGGCATCTTCGCGCACCGGGCCGAGGTACGGCGCCTGACGATTGTCCAGGCCATACGGCTGAAAATCCTCGGGGTTGCAGCGCAGGGTATCGGTCGCCTGTTCAAGGATCAGCCCGAGCCAGCGCGACGGCTGCTGTTCATCCGGACGGTAATGCACCAGCACCAGCCGCGTACTGGTGCGCGCCTCGGCGGGATGGCCGAAAGTCAGCGCACTGAGGTCGATGGCCGGTACCACCGCACCGCGATAGGCGAACACCCCGGCGACCCAGTTCGGCGCTTGGGCAATCGGCTTCAACGGCAGGCGCGGCAACACTTCCGCCACCTCGGTGGCGCGCAAGGCGTAACGCTCGCTGCCGATGCGAAACAGCAGGAACAACGCCTGCTTCGCCACCGGCGCAGCGCTGCGTTTGGCGGTGACTTCGCTCATCAGACTTTGAATCGCGAAACGCCGCTGCGCAGCCCGACGGCCACCTGGCTCAGTTCGTCGATGGCGAAACTGGCCTGACGCAGCGACTCGACGGTCTGGCTGCTGGCGTCGCCCAACTGCACCAGCGCATGGTTGATCTGTTCGGCACCGGTGGCCTGGGCCTGCATGCCTTCGTTGACCATCAACACCCGCGGCGCCAGCGCCTGCACCTGATGGATGATCTGCGACAGTTGCTCGCCGACCTGCTGCACTTCGGCCATGCCCCGGCGCACTTCTTCGGAGAACTTGTCCATGCCCATCACGCCAGCAGACACCGCCGACTGGATCTCGCGAACCATCTGCTCAATGTCGTAAGTGGCGACGGCGGTCTGATCCGCCAGACGCCGTACTTCGGTGGCGACCACGGCAAAACCACGCCCGTACTCGCCGGCCTTCTCGGCCTCGATGGCAGCGTTGAGCGACAGCAGGTTGGTCTGATCGGCGACCTTGACGATGGTCACCACCACCTGATTGATGTTGCCGGCCTTCTCGTTGAGGATCGCCAGTTTGGCATTGACCAGATCGGCTGCGCCCATCACCGAGTGCATGGTGTCTTCCATGCGCGCCAGGCCTTGCTGGCCGGAACCGGCGAGTACCGAGGCCTGATCGGCGGCGGTGGACACTTCGGTCATGGTGCGCACCAGATCCCGCGAGGTGGCGGCGATTTCACGTGAGGTCGCGCCGATTTCGGTGGTGGTGGCCGCGGTTTCGGTGGCGGTGGCCTGTTGCTGCTTGGAGGTGGCGGCAATTTCGGTCACCGAAGTGGTCACCTGCACCGAGGAGCGTTGGGCCTGGGACACCAGCGAAGTCAGCTCGGTCATCATGTCGTTGAAGCCGGTTTCCACCGCGCCGAACTCGTCCTTGCGATCCAGATTCAGCCGGCTGCTCAAGTCGCCGGTACGCATGATTTCGAGGATTTTCACGATGCGGTTCATCGGCGCCATGATCGCGCGCATCAGCAGCAGACCGCAGGCACCGGCCGCGAGCACGGCCACCAGCAGCGAGACGAACATGCTGACCTTGGCCGCCGCTACCGCCTCGTCGATGTTGGCCATGGCCTGATCAGCGACCCGCTTGTTTTCGCCGATGATGTCGTTGAGTTTCATGCGACCGGTGTACCAGGCCGGGGTCAGCTTCTCGGTGAACAGCTTGACCGCTTCGGCTTCCAGGTTGCGCTTGTGCAAGTCGAGCACCTGATCCTGAATCTGCATGTAGGTGTCGTGATCCTTCTCGAACGCGGCGAACTCGACCCGGTCCTCGTCGGTGGTGACGGTGTTGCGGTAGTTGGCCATCTGCTCCTGCAGGCGCGTCTCGAACGCCTTGTAGTCCGCCGCGTCTTCGCTGCTGATGCCCTGCCCTTCCTTGAGGCCCAGCAGTTCCTGGGTCTGCAGATAGCTGTCGACCCAGGCACCGCGAATCATCGAGCTGTAATAGACGCCGGGAACGGCGTCATCACGCACGCTGCTTTCACTGGCCTCGATCTTCAGCAACCGTGAATACGAAACAACGACCATCAGCAACATGATGGCGATAATCACCGCAAAGCTCGCCAAAATGCGTTGGCGCAACGTCCAGTTCTTCACAGTGATTCCTCGTGCCTAAGTCGAAATGCGGGGAGTATAGCCGAGGGCGGTGTTTCATTTATAAGACGCTTTTTAACCCTCGGGCCGGCCCGACTTGGTTCGCGGGAAGGCTCTGGGGTGGGACTGTCCGACAATCCGGGGCTGGCGTGCCAGTGATGGAACGGCAAAAAGGGGCGCTGGATCGGCCATTGCTATGGAAGGGAGGCTGAAAACGCAATCGCGAGCAGGCTTCGGCGTCTGGCCCAAAACCTTGTAGGAGCTGCGGCACGCTGCGATCTTTTGCTGTTGGCTTAAAAAATCAAAAGATCGCAGCGTACCGCAGCTCCTACATGAATACCTTGCTCAGGCAGTTCTATTGCGATGCCAGGCGCACCTGCTTCTCCAGCTCCACCTTCAACCCCGGCTCCAGCTTCAGTTGCTTGGCCAACTCCTCCAGATACGCCTTTTCCATAAAGCTCTCCTCATCCACCAGCATCACGCTGGCGATGTACATTTCCGCCGCCATTTCGGGGGTGCTGGCGGCGCGGGCGACATCTGCGGGATCGAGGGGTTTGTTGAGTTCGGCGTGCAGCCAGTGTTGCAATTCCTGATCGTTGTCGAGTTTGGTGAATTCGCCTTCAATCAGTTGACGTTCGCGGTCATCGATATGGCCGTCAGCCTTCGCGGCGGCGACCAGCGCCTTGAGAATGGCCTGGCTGTGTTGTTCGGCTTGCGCGGGGGGCAGGCGATCCAGGGTTTGCGGTTCGGTTTGTGGGGCGGTGCCTTTCTGGGCGTTCCAGTTGCCGTAAGCCTTATAGGCCAGCACACCAAGGGCTGCGAGGCCACCGTAGACCGCAACTTTGCCGCCGACCTTGCGCGCCTTTTTGCTGCCGAGCAGCAGGCCCATGGCCCCGGCCGCCAGAGCACCACCGCCTGCCCCCGAGAGCAGGCCGCCCAGCGCACCGGAGCCTGACGACCCACCCAGCAAACCGCCCAGCCCGCCAGCCGCGGGTTTGTTCTGCGCGCCACCGGCCTTGTTCTGCAACAGATCCTGGCCAGACTTGAGTAGTTGATCGAGCAATCCACGGGTGTTCATGTTCCGCCTCCAAAACAGGGGTTATCCGGATCTATCAGGCCCTCAGCCTAGTTCGAAAGTGCCCCGCCCCTGCTTGCGAGTGTGCTTCCAGATGTTGCTCCGCCTGCAGCAGCCCTTCGTGAAAATAGATATACACTCAGGCCAATCTATAAAAACCGCCCACCGGGTACCCCCCTCATGATGACCCTGCGTCAGATCCGTCACTTCATCGCGGTGGCCGAGACCGGCTCGATTTCCGCCGCTGCGCAAACCGCGTTTATTTCCCAATCGACCCTGACCCTGGCGATCCAGCAACTGGAAGAGGAAATCGGCGTCAGCCTGTTCAGCCGCCACGCCAAGGGCATGACCCTGACCCATCAGGGCCACCAGTTCCTGCGGCAGGCGCACCTGATTCTGGCCACCGTGGACAATGCCAAGCGCAGCCTGCAACAGAGTACCGATCAGGTCGCCGGCCAGTTGATCGTCGGCGTAACCAGCCTGGTCGCCGGTTATTACCTCGCCGATTTGCTGACCCGGTTCCAGCGCGCCTATCCCAACGTCGAGATCCGGGTGATGGAGGACGAGCGGCCATACATCGAGCATTTGCTGGTCAGCGGCGAAATCGATGTCGGCGTGCTGATCCTCTCCAATCTCGAAGACCGCCACGCCCTGCAGACCGAAGTGCTGACCCACTCGCCGCATCGTCTGTGGCTGCCGGCCCAGCATCCACTGCTGGAACACGACAGCATCAACCTCGCCGACGTCGCTCGCGAGCCGTTGATTCAACTGAATGTTGATGAAATGGATCGCAACGCCCAAAGACTTTGGCGCGGCGCCGGGCTGCAACCGAAGATCACCCTGCGCACGGCATCCACCGAAGCCGTGCGAAGCCTCGTCGCTGCAGGTCTGGGTGTATCAATCCAGCCGGACATGACTTACCGCCCATGGTCACTCGAAGGCGACATCATCGAAGCGCGGCCGATTGCCGACCTCAACTAGACCCTCGATGTCGGTCTGGCCTGGCGCCGCGGGACAGCGCGCCCTGCCTTGGTCGATCCATTCCTCACCGTGGCACGCGAGCAGCCGCACGGCGGACGCAAGCCATCTATTTAATCGAATGCCACCTTCAGTATTTAGAATTTGTCGACCTCGGAGCCGCGCACTAGTCTTGCTGCATCTATAAGACGGTCGGCTCCCGGGCACGGGAGCCCCAATGACCACACAAGAAAAGAGATCGCGGAAAATGGCTGGCGTGCAGACCCCGATGTGTACCGCGTTGTTGATCGACGGCGAACTGGTCGCCGGGCAAGGCTTTGTCGAGCCGATCCTCAACCCGGCCACCGGTGAAATCCTCACCCACATCGCCGAGGCCAGCACCGAGCAGGTCGAAACCGCGATTCTCGCCGCCCACCGCGCCTTTGCCGAATGGTCGCGCACCACGCCGCAACAACGTTCCAGTCTGCTGCTGGACATCGCCAACGCCGTCGAAAAACACGCCGATTACCTCGCCCGCCTCGAAGCGCTGAACTGCGGCAAGCCGCTGCACCTGGCGCGGCAGGACGATCTGACCGCCACCGTCGACGTGTTCCGCTTCTTCGCTGGTGCCGTGCGCTGCCAGACCGGTCAGCTCAGTGGCGAGTACCTGCCGGGCTACACCAGCATGGTGCGTCGCGACCCGATTGGCGTGGTGGCGTCGATTGCGCCGTGGAACTACCCGATCATGATGGCCGCGTGGAAAATCGCCCCGGCCCTCGCCGCCGGCAATACGCTGGTGTTCAAGCCGTCGGAACACACACCGCTGTCGATCCTCGCACTGGCGCCAGCACTCGCCGAGATCCTGCCGCGCGGGGTGATCAACATCATCTGCGGCGGCGGTGAAGGCGTCGGCAGCCATCTGGTCGGGCACGCCAAGGTGCGCATGGTCTCGCTGACCGGCGATATCGTCACCGGGCAGAAGATCCTTCAGGCGGCAGCAAAAACCCTCAAGCGCACGCATCTGGAACTCGGCGGCAAAGCCCCGGTGATCGTCTGCAACGACGCGGATATTCAAGCGGTGGTCGACGGCGTGCGCACCTACGGTTACTACAACGCCGGGCAGGACTGCACCGCCGCGTGCCGGATCTACGCGCAAACAGGCATTCACGACAAACTGGTCGCCGAGCTCGGCGCAGCGGTCAGCAGCCTGCGCTTCGCCGGCAAGCGCGATGCCGACAACGAGATCGGCCCGCTGATCAGCACCCGCCAGCGCGACCGCGTCGCCAGTTTTGTCGAACGCGCCCTCGGCCAGCCGCACATCGAGCGCGTGACTGGCGCGGCGGTGCATTCCGGCGCCGGGTTCTTCTACCAGCCGACGTTGCTGGCCGGTTGCAAACAGACTGATGAAATCGTCCAGCGCGAAGTGTTCGGCCCGGTGGTCACCGTGACCCGCTTCGACGAACTCGCGCAAGCCGTGGACTGGGCCAACGACTCCGAATACGGCCTCGCCTCGTCGGTGTGGACGCAGAATCTGGACAAGGCAATGCAGGTCGCCGCCCGTTTGCAGTACGGCTGCACGTGGATCAACAGCCACTTCATGCTGGTCAGCGAAATGCCCCACGGCGGGCTGAAACGCTCCGGATACGGCAAAGACTTATCCAGTGATTCGCTGCAGGACTACAGCGTGGTGCGGCACATCATGGCCCGCCACGGCCAGCATCTCTGACTACGCTAATAACAAGCCGCCAACGGCATGCTGCACCGCGTTCACAACTGCCCCGACCATAATTTAAAGAAGAGGGTTCAACCATGTTCGTGCACAAGACCGCACTGCTCAGTGCAATCACCACAGCTTTACTGGCCAGCGCCAGCCTGCAAGCTGCCGAGCCGCTGAAGGCGGTCGGCGCCGGCGAGGGTCAGCTGGATATCGTGGCCTGGCCGGGCTACATCGAACGTGGCGAGAGCGACAAGGCTTACGACTGGGTGAGCGGTTTCGAGAAGGAAACCGGCTGCAAGGTCAACGTCAAGACCGCCGCGACCTCCGACGAGATGGTCAGCCTGATGGCCAAGGGTGGTTACGATCTGGTCACCGCCTCGGGCGATGCCTCGTTGCGCCTGATCGTCGGCAAGCGTGTGCAACCGATCAACACCGCGTTGATCCCGAACTGGAAAACCCTTGATCCACGGCTGAAAGATGCGCCGTGGTACGTGGTCAACAACCAGACCTACGGCACCCCGTATCAGTGGGGTCCGAACGTGCTGATGTACAACACCAACGTGTTCAAGACGCCGCCGACCAGCTGGAACGTACTGTTCGACGCGCAGAATTTCCCCGACGGCAAACCGAACAAGGGTCGCGTGCAGGCCTATGACGGCCCGATCTACATCGCCGATGCGGCGCTGTACCTGAAGACCGCCAAACCTGAGCTGGGGATCAAGGATCCGTATCAACTCACCGAAGCGCAGTACAAGGCTGTGCTTGATCTGTTGCGCGCGCAGCAGCCATTGATTCACCGTTACTGGCACGACACCACGGTACAGATGAGCGACTTCAAGAACGAAGGCGTGGTGGCGTCGAGCGCCTGGCCGTATCAGGTCAACGGCCTGATCAACGAGAAACAGCCGATCGCTTCGACCATCCCGAAAGAAGGCGCTACCGGTTGGGCCGACACCACCATGCTGCACACCGAAGCCAAGCATCCGAACTGCGCGTACAAGTGGATGGACTGGTCGTTGCAGCCGAAAGTCCAGGGTGACGTGGCGGCGTGGTTTGGTTCGCTGCCAGCCGTGCCGGCGGCGTGCAAGGAGAGCGAACTGCTCGGCGCCGAGGGTTGCAAGACCAATGGCTTCGACCAGTTCGACAAGATCGCCTTCTGGAAAACCCCGCAGGCCGAGGGCGGCAAGTTCGTGCCTTATAGCCGCTGGACTCAGGACTACATTGCGATCATGGGCGGCAGGTAAGCCCGAGAGCAACTTGGTCTAACTCCCTTTCCCCCTCTCCCCCCTGAGGGAGAGGGAGCTAAAAGCGGATCGCATTCACCGTTAGATGTTTCAGTTTTTTCAGAAGTCCAGGCGAGGGCCGCTGCGACGGCCCACGCCTTTTTGGAGCACCGCACCATGACGCTTGCAGTCCAGTTCACCAACGTTTCCCGGCAGTTCGGCGAAGTGAAAGCCGTTGACCGGGTTTCCATCGACATCCAGGACGGCGAGTTCTTTTCCATGCTCGGCCCTTCCGGCTCGGGCAAGACCACCTGCCTGCGCCTGATCGCCGGTTTCGAACAACCGAGTGCCGGCTCGATCCGCATTCACGGCGCGGAAGCCGCCGGTCTGCCGCCGTATCAACGTGATGTGAACACGGTCTTCCAGGACTACGCACTGTTCCCGCACATGAACGTGCTGGACAACGTCGCCTACGGTTTGAAGGTCAAAGGCGTGAGCAAAACCGAGCGCCACAAGCGCGCCGAAGAGGCGTTGGCCATGGTCGCCCTCGGCGGTTATGGCGCACGCAAACCGGTGCAGTTGTCCGGCGGTCAGCGCCAGCGTGTCGCCCTCGCCCGCGCCTTGGTCAATCGCCCGCGCGTGCTGTTGCTTGATGAGCCATTGGGCGCCCTCGACCTGAAATTGCGCGAGCAGATGCAGAGTGAACTGAAGAAGCTGCAACGCCAGCTCGGCATCACTTTCATCTTCGTCACTCACGATCAGACCGAAGCACTGTCGATGTCCGACCGCGTGGCGGTGTTCAACAAGGGCCGCATCGAACAAGTCGACACCCCGCGCAATCTGTACATGAAACCGACCACCACGTTCGTCGCCGAATTCGTTGGTACTTCGAATGTGATTCGTGGCGATCTCGCACGGCAAATCAGCGGTCATCCGCAGCCGTTTTCGATTCGCCCCGAGCACGTGCGTTTCGCCGAAGGGCCGCTCGCCAGCCATGAAATCGAAGTCAGCGGTCTGCTCCACGACATCCAGTATCAGGGCAGCGCCACGCGCTATGAACTGACGCTGGAAAACGGCCAGACCCTGAGCATCAGCCACGCCAACAATCAGTGGATTGACAGCAGCGCACAACACCAGACCGGCCAGCGCCTGAGCGCACGCTGGGCGCGGGAAGCGATGATCCCGCTGCACGACACCGTGGCGAGCGGGGTGTGAAATGAGCACGCTCGCGATGACTCAAGCACCGCCGTTGCGGCGGTTCTCCAACCTGCTCTATCGCAAACCGAACCTGTATTTGTCGCTGCTGCTGGTGCCGCCGCTGCTGTGGTTCGGCGCGATCTACCTCGGCTCGCTGCTGGTGCTGTTGTGGCAGGGTTTCTACACCTTCGACGACTTCACCATGGCGGTCACCCCTGACCTGACCCTGGCGAATTTTGCCGCGCTGTTTCAGCCGTCGAACTTCGACATCATCCTGCGCACGCTGAGCATGGCCATCGTCGTGTCGATCGCCAGCGCCATCGTCGCGTTCCCGATTGCCTACTACATGGCGCGCTACACCACGGGCAAGACCAAGGCGTTTTTCTACATCGCGGTGATGATGCCGATGTGGGCCAGTTACATCGTCAAGGCCTACGCCTGGACGTTGCTGCTGGCCAAGGGTGGTGTCGCGCAGTGGTTCGTCCAGCACCTGGGGCTGGAACCGGTGTTGCAGTTCATTCTGGGGATTCCTGGTGTGGGTGGCAGCACCTTATCGACCTCGCATCTGGGGCGGTTCATGGTGTTCGTCTACATCTGGCTGCCGTTCATGATCCTGCCGATTCAGGCGTCGCTGGAGCGTCTGCCGCCATCGCTGTTGCAGGCTTCCGCCGACCTCGGCGCCAGGCCGCGCCAGACCTTCATGCAGGTGATTCTGCCGCTGTCGATTCCGGGAATTGCTGCCGGTTCGATCTTCACTTTTTCCCTGACCCTGGGCGACTTCATCGTGCCGCAATTGGTCGGGCCGCCGGGTTACTTCGTCGGCAGTATGGTGTACGCGCAGCAAGGTGCGATCGGCAACATGCCGATGGCCGCAGCGTTCACGTTGGTGCCGATTGTGTTGATCGCCATTTACCTGTCCATCGTCAAACGACTGGGGGCCTTCGATGCACTCTGAAAAAGCATCTCTCGGTCTGCGCATCGCAGCCTGGGGCGGGTTGGTGTTTCTGCACTTTCCGATCCTGATCATCTTTCTTTACACCTTCAACACCGAGGAAGCCGCGTTCAGCTTTCCGCCGAAGGGCTTCACCCTGCACTGGTTCAGCGTGGCGTTTTCGCGGCCGGATGTGCTGGAGGCGATCAAGCTTTCGCTGCAGATTGCCGCCATCGCCACCTTGATCGCGATGGTGCTCGGTACGCTGGCTTCGGCAGCGTTGTACCGCCGCGATTTCTTCGGCAAGCAGGGCATTTCGCTGATGCTGATTTTGCCGATCGCGCTGCCGGGGATCATCACCGGGATCGCGCTGCTGGCGACGTTCAAGACACTGGGGATCGAGCCGGGGATGTTCACCATCATCGTCGGTCACGCGACGTTCTGCGTGGTGATCGTCTACAACAACGTCATCGCCCGTCTGCGGCGTACTTCGCACAGTCTGATCGAGGCCTCGATGGACCTCGGTGCCGATGGCTGGCAGACCTTTCGCTACATCATCCTGCCCAACCTCGGCTCGGCGCTGTTGGCCGGCGGCATGCTCGCCTTTGCGCTGTCGTTCGACGAAATCATCGTCACCACGTTCACCGCCGGGCATGAGCGCACGTTGCCGTTGTGGCTGCTCAACCAGCTCAGCCGCCCACGGGATGTGCCGGTGACCAACGTCGTCGCCATGCTGGTGATGATGGTGACCATGCTGCCGATTCTCGGCGCGTATTACCTGACCCAGGGTGGCGAGAGTGTCGCGGGCAGTGGTGGGAAATGAATATCTGACAAACACCAAAATCCCCCTGTGGGAGCGAGCCTGCTCGCGAAGAAGCCGACACATCCAGCATTGATGTCGGCTGACACACCGCTTTCGCGAGCAGGCTCGCTCCCACAGGGTTATCGATTCGGCCAGAACAATAAAAGTGTTAGTGAGGACAACAACATGCAAACCAGACTCTTGATCAACGGCCACCTGGTTAACGGCGAAGGCCCGGCCCAACCGGTGCTCAACCCGGCGCTCGGCAGCATACTGGTGGAGATCAACGAAGCCTCCGAGGCCCAGGTCGACGCCGCCGTGCGCGCCGCCGACAACGCCTTCGCCGAGTGGTCGCAAACCACGCCGAAAGACCGTTCGCTGCTGCTGCTCAAACTCGCCGACGCCATCGAAGCTCATGGCGAGGAACTGGCCAAACTCGAATCCGACAACTGCGGCAAACCCTACAGCGCCGCACTGAACGACGAGATCCCGGCGATTGCCGATGTGTTCCGTTTCTTCGCCGGCGCCAGTCGTTGCATGAGCGGTTCGGCCGGTGGCGAATACCTGCCCGGCCACACCTCGATGATCCGCCGCGACCCGGTGGGTGTGATCGCCTCCATCGCGCCATGGAACTACCCGTTGATGATGGTCGCCTGGAAAATCGCCCCAGCCCTCGCCGCCGGTAACACCGTGGTGCTCAAGCCGTCGGAACAGACCCCGCTGACCGCGTTGCGTCTGGCCGAACTGGCGTCGGAAATCTTCCCGGCCGGTGTACTCAATCTGGTGTTTGGTCGCGGTCCTAGCGTCGGCAGCCCGCTGGTGACTCACCCGAAAGTACGCATGGTCTCGCTGACTGGCTCCATCGCCACTGGTTTGAACATCATTTCCAGCACCGCCGACAGCGTCAAACGCATGCACATGGAACTGGGCGGCAAGGCGCCGGTGATCATCTTCGACGACGCCGACATCGATGCGGCGGTTGAAGGCATCCGCACCTTCGGTTTCTATAACGCCGGGCAGGACTGCACCGCCGCGTGCCGGATCTACGCGCAGCAGGGCATCTACGACAAGTTTGTCGAGAAGCTCGGCGCGGCGGTGAGCAGCATCAAATACGGCTTGCAGGATGATCCGTCGACCGAGCTGGGGCCGCTGATCACCGCGCAACATCGCGACCGCGTGGCCGCTTTCGTCGAACGCGCCGTGGCACAGTCGCACATTCGCTTGATCACCGGTGGCAAGGCTGTGGAAGGCGACGGTTTCTTCTTCGAGCCGACGGTGCTGGCCGACGCGCAACAGGATGACGAGATCGTGCGCCGCGAAGTGTTCGGGCCGGTGGTGTCAGTAACCAAGTTCACCGATGAAGCGCAGGCGCTGGAGTGGGCCAACGACTCCGACTACGGCCTCGCCTCCTCGGTGTGGACGGCGGATGTCGGACGCGCGCATCGCTTGTCGGCGCGGTTGCAGTACGGCTGCACCTGGGTCAACACGCACTTCATGCTGGTAAGCGAAATGCCCCATGGCGGTCAGAAATTGTCGGGCTATGGCAAGGACATGTCCATGTACGGGCTGGAGGACTACACCACGGTTCGGCATGTGATGTTCAAGCACTAAGCCTTTAAAAGCTTCGCGAGCAAGCCCGCTCCCACAGGGGGACGCATTCCAAGGTGGGAGCGGGCTTGCTCGCGAAGGCGTCACCTCGGTTTCAGGAAGAAAACCGGCATTACGCACCACCAGGATTCCAAAACAATAACTACCGACCCGGGCGGCGCCCACAAAGCCCCGCCACGGCTTCGGCCATCCGAAATCTGCCGATTTCCCGGAGCAAAACACATGAGTGCCTCACCCGAACTCTCGGCCGCCGTTGCCGACAGCGATGCCGAACAACTGCGTAAACTCGGCTACACCTCGAACTTCAACCGCAGCATGAGCCTGTGGGAAAACTTCGCCCTGGGCTTCACTTATCTGTCACCGGTCGTGGGGGTTTATACCCTGTTCGGCCTGTGCCTCGCCGCCGGCGGGCCACCGATGTTCTGGGCTTACTTGCTGGTCGGTTGCGGCCAGTTGCTGGTGTGCCTGATCTTCGGCGAAGTGGTCTCGCAGTTCCCGATTTCCGGCGGCGTTTATCCATGGGCGCGGCGTCTGGTCGGCAAAAAATGGGCGTGGATGGTCGGCTGGATCTACTCCATCGCCCTGTGCGTGACCATCGCGGCGGTTGCCGTCGGTGCCGGCCCGTATCTGGCGGCCATGCTCGGGTTTGAACCGAGCAACAACACCAACATCGTCATCGCGTTGGTGCTGACCTTGTTCGCCACGCTGGTCAATCTGAGCGGCACCAAAGTGCTGGCGCGTATCGCCATGTTCGGCTTCCTCTGCGAACTGGTCGGCGCGGTGATCGTCGGCGTGTACCTGCTGATCTTCGAACGTCACCAACCGCTGAGCGTGCTGTTCAACACCTTCGACATCAGCGTTGATGGCTCATACCTGCCGGCGTTCCTCACCGCGTCGCTGGCGGGAATGTTCCTCTACTACGGTTTCGAGGCATGCGGCGACGTTGCCGAAGAAACCCCGAACCCCAGCGCAAAAATCCCGGTGGCCATGCGCATGACCATCTACATCGGCGGCGTCGCGGCGATGTTCGCCTGCCTGGCGCTGATCCTCGCCGTGCCGGACATGCAAGCGGTAATCAACGGCACCGACAAGGACCCGGTCACCACCATCCTCAACAACGCCTTCGGCCCGATCGGCTCGAAAGTGGTGATGGGCGTGGTAATGATTTCCTTCATCTCCTGCGTCATCAGCCTGCAGGCTGCGGCGAGTCGTCTGCTGTACTCCTACGCCCGCGACGAAATGGTCATCGGCAGCCGACTGCTGAAAAAGATTTCTCCTACCACTCAGGTGCCCGTTGCCGCGCTGTTCGTGTCCGGTGTCCTGCCCGCCCTGATCATCGCCCTCGGCTTCTTCCTGCAAGACGCCGTGGCCACCATCGTCAGCTTCGCCGCCATCGGCATCTACCTCGCGTTCCAGATGATCGTGCTGGCTGCCCTCTACGCCCGCAGCAAAGGCTGGAAACCCAGCGGCAAATTCACCCTCGGCGCGTGGGGCTGGCCAGTGAACATCGGCGCGCTGGTGTATGGCGTCGGCGCAATCATCAACATGGCCTGGCCACGCACGCCGGATGCGGCGTGGTATGTGAACTATGCGATGGTGCTGAGCACGGCCATCGTGATTGGATTGGGGTTGGTTTATATGTGGATCGGCAAGCCGTATGACCATGGGAAGGCGCCGGCTGGGGATGCGTGGAAGGTGAGTCGCTAAATATCAGCAACCTGCCCGCAGGGAGGCGGACAGGGTGCAGGGTGCTAGATCAGTTGCGGCCTGGATAAGGTCTCGAACTCATCCATCAGCAAATGGATTTCCGTACTGGGATTGGGCTCACCACTGACGGCGACGTCCTCAAGCACTTTCGGCGCAAGCGTTCTCGCCCGCTGGAACGGCTCACCCAGCAACTGAGTGAAATAACTGATGTCCCTACCCTTCTCATAGCCCGCCATGTCGGGTTTCGTCCTCAAGCACTTGCTCACCAGGTCACCTGGGGAGCTTTTCCCCACGGCCCGGAATGGCTTGCGACTGAAACCAAAGTGCAAAAGAAGCCAGAACTCGAAACACGGATACGATGCGATGCGATAACGTAGATTTTTGGATGCGATCTGGCTGTATTCAACGCGCGCTCGAAACACAGATGTGTATCGCGATCCACCACACAAAATACCTTGTCAAAGCGTTTCTGCCGCATCACCGCCCGCTCCACGATACCGCTCGGGTGTGTCACGCCGCAATGGACGATCTCAACCTGAGCCCGGGCCCGAAAGTGAAACGCGGCCTCCTCCAGATAACGCTTTCCCGACTTACTGTCCTCGCAGAGCACCAGCACTTTGGGCTGTGGTTTGAAGCGTGACGCTTTTCGATCAAACGACTTGCTCGAACTCACCATGGTCAGCCCTGCCTGATCAGTGGCAGCCCGCGATAGCGTCCCTCGAAATAGCGCTTCTCGACGTCCTCGCTTTCCCGGCCTTCAAAGTCGTGCACGGAAAACAGACTTGTCGCGCCATATGCATCACGCTCCGAAATCCAGAACTGATCACGTCGCAGAATTTTTTCATTCATCAAGTGCGTGTCGTGAGTGGTGAAAATCAACTGAGTATTCAGCCCGCTGTCCAGATGTTTGCCAATCAGGACCCCGACGATTTCAGGATGCAGACTGCTGTTCAATTCGTCGACACAGAGAACGCCGCTGCCGCCAGCCTGATTCATCATGAACCACGGCAACCAGAAGCCGATCAGGTTCTTGGTGCCGCACGATTCCTCGGCAAAATCGAATTCAGCCTCGCCTGAGATACTGGCATGCGTCAGGGTCAACTTGTCTCCCTGCGCAGCGGCAATAAACTCCTTCAACGTCATCTTTCGATTGTCTGGAGGCGCAGTGGAATGCTCCGAACTGAGCTGGATCGCAGATACCGGAATATCCAGAGCGCAGAGAAAATCACGCAGATCACTGGTATGACTTTCAACCATCTGCAGAAAACGAATCGACGCCGTAGAGAGGCCCTGCATATTGCTCTGCTCGACTACCAGCAAACCTCTTTGAAACCAGCAAAATGGTGCGCGCAACTGCGTCAGCTCTTCGCTGCTGTGGGTAACGGCTTGTGCAATAAACAGCATCCTGGGACTGGTCAAACGCCGCCACGCACAATGCACGTTCTTACCGCCTTCAAGGGCTTTCCCAAAGGTGTAATGCTCACCGAGGGAATCAACTTGATGGTTATAAAGCAAGGTTTCCTTTCCTTTTGGATAACAGAGCAATTGTTCATGGACAATGCGCTGCGCTGTCAACGCGAGCACAAATCGATAACGCAACCCGCTTTGAACAAAGTCGTATTCAAAAACGCTGGGCGCTTCTCTTAGCGTCTCGTCAAAGCGAAAGGATGCAACCGGTAGTACGTCGCCATGGATGCCTGCGGGTGTCGCCAGCAATCTGCCGACGATGCCCATTGCGCGAATGAGCGACGATTTGCCAGAAGCGTTGGGTCCGTAAATGGCGGCGACCTTGAGCAGGTCCGGGAGCTTTTCAGTGCTCGTGCCGGCGCTGAAGACGTTTCGCGCCTTGCTCAGCCGAGGGCTCGCGACCATGGACAGCGTTTGCCTGTCCCGGAACGAGCGGTAATTGGAAACGGAAAATTCGATCAGCATGGATAAAACCTGCAGTTCGTTGCATGAATCTCCATAAATAAATGAAAAAACGCGCCTCAGACGCAGCCTGGCTGCAAGCAATGCAAAAACAGGCATTTCCTACAGACACAGCCTCCCCCAAAAAGCCCAATTTCCTACGCTGCGCGTCCACAGAGTAGACTTGTCGCCGCAAGCGCCTGACCGATAGGCTTTATCCCGTCGCTGCCAAATCAGCGACCCGGGGTCGAAGCCGGAAACTGTCAACGCGGTGCTTGCATGCCCTCAATTGAACTGTGGCTGTCGTAGCTTCAGTTTTGCTTTATGGCGGGCCGTGTGGCGCGGGCCTTCTGGCTTTTCCGTGTTTGACTGGAAGTATCCCGACTTCGAACGCCATACGGTTCGCCACCCAACTTGTCGAGGAGTTGATGGCGACTTTCCTGCTCAAATCGGAAGTCACTACATGTCTGCACAAATCCAAAACTCATCGTCGACCCACTTCACCCCCACCGCCTTCACCCGCCACAACCGCTTCCTCCACGCCTTCATGCAAGACCACGAAGCCTGGTTCTGCGTGCAAGATCTCGGTCGCTTGATGGGTTACCCCCTGAACGAACGCCTCACCCTGAAACTCGATCCCGACCAGCGTCGCCATGTCCTCCTGCGTCGGAACGGCGAAATCATCGATTGCGCGATGGTCAGCGAGTCCGGCCTGTTCGCCCTGCTCGTCCATCACTTCGTCCCGGAAAACCGACACCTGCGCCAATGGCTGAGCCATGAAGTCATCCCGATGCTGCGCGAAACTCAATCAAGCCCTGTGGAAAACCACCCGAGCTTGAGCTCAATGCATTGGGCAGGCGTTACCGTACCGCTGCTGCACTGGCAACAGCAGGCGTGGGTCAAATGGCGGGATGTGCCGGAGTTGATGCGCGGCCAGCGGCCGTATCCAGTTCTGGGAACGCTTAGCTGATCCAGATAAAAAGGGGCGGACCTTTCAGTCCGCCCCTTTTTATTTCCACTCAAAACCGCGAAACACTGCGCATCGCATCCACCAGATACCGCATCGCAATCCGGTCGCTCTCCGACAACTCGCGATAACGCTCCACCAGCTTCAGCTCTTCAGAACTCAATCGACGCCTTCTGCGGCCGCTGCCGAGGCAGGGAAAGATGCCGAGCATTTCGGCGATACCTTGTATTTTTGCCATGGACGATGTCCTTCAATACTTCAAAGAATTGCTAAACCACCACATCGCCCTGCCCCTTACAGCAGCGCCGTGTGCCCTACCGGTCAACACCGGTCATGCCCATAGAATAGAAATTAAATCGGCGCTGAAAAGCGGTTTTTAGAGTAATTAGTCGAAAAAAGCAGATATGCCGCATAAATCAGAACGCCCTGTCAGATTTTTAACCGACATGTCTTGTTTCATTGACACTCTGTCACTGTGAATCAACGAATTTTGCTCGGCGAGCGAACCGTTTAAGCTAGCCGGCATCTGTTTATAGTCCGTTGCGTTTGGCCGAAGGCTTGTCCGAACCGTAATTTCTGATCCAGCACGTGCCAGGAACGGCGCGGGATTGCTCACGACAGGTTGTATTTATGCACCGCAGGAATTTGCTCAAAGCGTCGATGGCCATTGCGGCTTACACCGGTCTCTCGGCTTCCGGCCTGCTGGCCGCCCGTGCCTGGGCAGCCAATGGTGGCGCCGCCGATGGCGAGGCCCAGGCTTTCGACTTCGAAGCGCTGAAGCGCCAAGCCAAGCAATTGGCCGGAACGGCCTATCAGGACAGCAAACAGGTGCTGCCGCCGACTCTGGCGACCATGACCCCGCAGAACTTCAACGCGATCCGCTACGACGGTGATCATTCGCTGTGGAAGGAAAACAAGGGTCAGCTGGACGTGCAGTTCTTCCACGTCGGCATGGGGTTCCGCCAGCCGGTGCGCATGTACAGCGTCGATCCGAAGACCCGCACGGCCCGTGAAGTGCATTTCCGTCCGACACTGTTCAACTACGAGAACACCTCGGTCGACACCCAGCAGCTCAAGGGCGACCTGGGGTTTGCCGGCTTCAAGCTGTTCAAGGCGCCGGAGCTGGATCGCCATGACGTGGTGTCGTTCCTCGGCGCCAGTTATTTCCGCGCGGTGGATGCGACTGGCCAATATGGCCTCTCGGCCCGTGGTCTGGCCGTCGACACCTACGCGAAAAAGCGCGAAGAATTCCCTGACTTCACCAAATTCTGGTTCGAGACCCCGGATCAGAACGCCACGCGTTTTGTGGTCTATGCGCTGCTCGACTCGCCGAGCGCCACCGGTGCCTACCGCTTCGACATCGATTGCCAGGCCGAGCGCGTGGTGATGGAGATCGACGCCCACATCAACGCGCGTACCGCCATCGAACAACTGGGCATCGCGCCAATGACCAGCATGTTCAGCTGCGGCACCCACGAACGCCGCATGTGCGACACCATCCACCCGCAGATTCACGACTCCGATCGCCTGGCGATGTGGCGCGGCAACGGCGAGTGGATCTGCCGTCCGCTGAACAACCCGGCGACCCTGCAATTCAACGCGTTCGCCGATACCGATCCGAAAGGCTTCGGCCTGGTGCAGACCGACCACGAGTTCGCCAACTATCAGGACACCGTTGACTGGTACAGCAAACGCCCGAGCCTGTGGGTCGAACCGACCACCGCGTGGGGCGAAGGCTCCATCGATCTGCTGGAAATTCCTACCACCGGCGAAACCCTCGACAACATCGTCGCGTTCTGGACCCCGAAGAAGCCAGTGGCTGCCGGCGACTCGCTGAACTATGGCTACAAGCTCTACTGGAGCGCCCTGCCACCGGTCGGCACGCCGCTGGCGCGGGTGCATGCGACCCGGTCGGGCATGGGTGGTTTCGTCGAAGGCTGGGCACCGGGCGAGCATTACCCGCCGGTCTGGGCGCGACGTTTTGCCGTGGACTTTACCGGTGGCGGCCTGGATCGCCTGCCGCAGGGCACCGGGATCGAACCGGTGGTCACTTGCTCCAATGGCAAGGTGCAGGACTTCAGCGTGCTGGTGCTTGATGACATCAAGGGTTACCGGATCCTGTTCGACTGGTACCCGACCAGCGACAGTGTCGACCCTGTGGAACTGCGCCTGTTCATCCGCACCAATGACCGCACATTGAGCGAGACCTGGTTGTACCAGTACTTCCCGCCGGCGCCGGACAAGCGCAAATATCCTTGATGATTTGAGGCGCCTGTAAGGGCCTCTTCGCGAGCAAGCCCGCTCCCACCCTGGATCCCGGTCGATCACACAGTTTGCGACCGACACAGAACCAGGGTGGGAGCGGGCTTGCTCGCGAATGCGTCAGAACATTCAACATCGGTTATTGAAGAAACTGCGTCAGGTCAGTGGGCAATACAGATGAATGTCTCTGGGTTCTTGATCAAACAACTCTGGATCCGCCTGATCAACCAACCGGCAACCCTGTCTCTGATAAAACTCCACAGTGTTGCGCGATTCAGTCGCTGAAACATACAACGCCTCGGCACCGAATCGCCGGCCCTGCTCGCAGGCCAGCGCAAACAACTTCGCCCCCAGCCCTTGCCCGCGGTAATCACGGCTGATGTGCAGAAACTTCAACTGGCGCATGCTCAACCCCTGATTGTGAATAACCCGGTTATCCACAACCACCGCCGCGACCAGCGCCTGCCCATCGAAAACCCCGTACAACCAGCCACCGCGCCGCAAGCACTTCTCCAGCGCCAGCGCGTTTTCCTCAGCTTCTCCCTCCGGCCAGCCACGCATGTCGAAATGCACCGGATACAGAATCAATTCACCGTTTTCCAGCCGATAACATTCTTCAACCAGCTCACTGCGGTCGATCTGCGCCAGCAGCGGCAAGTCGTGTTCGGTCAGTTCTCGCTCGATCAACATGCTCGACTTCCTTGGCAAATGGCAGGCAAGAAAAAACCCGCCGGTTCAATGGCGGGTTTATAGACGTTGCGCCGGTTTGAAATCAATCGCGCAGATCGGATTCGTGAATCGGCTGATCACGATGGGTCGCGCGCTGATACTGCGCCGGCCATACCGCTTTGCGCCCACCCAGATCATCGTCGGCATGCAGCGGCCAGTACGGGTCTCGCAGCAGCTCGCGGGCGAGGAAGATGATGTCGGCCTGACAGGTGCGCAGAATGTGCTCAGCCTGCGCCGGCTCGGTAATCATGCCGACGGTGCCGGTGGCGATGCCGGACTCCTTGCGCACCCGTTCGGCGAAGCGCGTCTGATAACCCGGCCCCACCGGAATCTCGGCGTTGGCGGCGGTACCACCGGAAGAGACGTCGATCAGATCCGCTCCCAATGCCTTGAGGCGGCGCGCCAGTTCCACGGTTTCATCCGGGTTCCAGCCGTCTTCCACCCAGTCGGTGGCCGAAACCCGGACAAACACCGGCAACTCTTGTGGCCAGACCTCGCGCACGGCCTCGGTGACTTGCAACACCAGCCGAATACGGTTTTCGAACGAACCACCGTATTGATCGCGGCGCTGATTGCTCAATGGCGACAGAAACTGATGCAGCAGATAACCATGGGCGGCATGCACCTCGACCACGCTGAAACCTGCGGTCAACGCGCGTTTGGCCGCAGCAACGAAGGCCTGGATGACTTCGGCGATTTGCCCTTCATCCAACTGCTTGGGTTGCGTGTGTTGCGGGTCGAAGGCAATCGGCGACGGCCCGACCGGGGTCCAGCCGCCATCCTCCGGCTTGACGCTACCGTGTTTGCCGATCCATGGCCGATGGGTGCTGGCCTTGCGCCCGGCATGGGCCAGTTGAATGCCAGCAACCGCACCCTGAGCCGTGATGAAACGGGTGATGCGTTGCAGCGGTTCGATCTGTTCGTCGTTCCACAAACCGAGGTCTTCAGCGGTGATTCGCCCGTCGGCGGTGACCGCCGTGGCCTCGGTAAAAATCAGGCCGGCACCGCCCACCGCGCGGCTGCCCAGATGCACCAGATGCCAGTCGTTGGCCAGACCGTCGACGCTGGAATACTGGCACATCGGCGACACGGCGATGCGGTTGGGCAGGGTCAGTTGGCGAAGGGTAAAGGGTTCGAGCAGCAGACTCATGGGGCACCTCTCAAATCAGTGGGCAGGCTCCAGGGTTCTGTTTGAAAAGTCGACGAGTGACAGGAAAAAGGTGCAGCACCCGCCCCCGCGGGCTAAACATTCGACAGACGTCACAAGGCCAATCAAGCAGTGCTTAGAGCCTAGTCGACAACCGGGGATGAGGGAGGGTTCAGAGTGATTCAGTGTGTGAAAGCCTGCTCGCGAATGGCGTCAGCGCGGTTCGATGTGGGCAATCATCAGTTGCACCGTCTCGTTGCCCCGGAACTCGTTGACGTCGAGCTTGTAGGCCAGCTCGACCCACTGAATGGTCGGGTTCGGCCAGACATCACGGTCGATGCCGAAAGCGATGCCATCCAGCTTCACCGACCCGCACTCGCTTTTCAGCACCACTTTCAGGTGCCGCTCGCCGACCACCCGTTGCTCGACCAACTGGAACACGCCATGGAACAGCGGCTCCGGGAAGTGCTGGCCCCAAGGCCCGGCATGGCGCAGGGCGCGGGCCAGTTCCAGATGGAATTCCTCGACCGCCAGCGTGCCATCCGAAAGCATGCGCCCGGTCAGGTCTTCCTCACGAAGTTGCCGACGCACTTCGGCATCGAAAGCTTCGGCGAACAGCGGAAAATTCTCTTGCGGCAAAGTCAGACCGGCCGCCATCGCGTGGCCACCGTACTTGGCAATCAGGTTCGGATGCTGCGCCGCCACCACGCTGAGGGCGTCGCGAATGTGGAAACCCTGCACCGAACGCCCCGAGCCCTTGAGTAAACCGTCACCGGCATCGGCGAAGGCAATCGTCGGACGGAAATAACGTTCTTTCATCCGCGAAGCGAGAATGCCGATCACCCCCTGGTGCCACTCGGGATCGAACAGACACAGGCCGAACGGCATCGATTCCACCGGCAAGTCCTTGAGCTGGGCCAGCGCCTCGCGCTGCATGCCCTGCTCGATGGATTTGCGATCCTGGTTCATGCCGTCCAGTTGCGCGGCCATTTCCCGCGCCAGATTGGCGTCGGCAGTGAGCAGGCATTCGATCCCGAGGCTCATGTCGTCCAGGCGCCCCGCCGCGTTCAGGCGCGGGCCGACGATAAATCCAAGGTCGGTGGAAGTGATTCGCGCCGCGTCACGCTTGGCCACTTCAAGAATTGCCTTGATCCCCGGTCGTGCACGCCCGGCGCGAATCCGCTCGAGGCCCTGATGCACCAGAATCCGGTTGTTGGCGTCCAGCGGCACCACGTCGGCAACGCTGCCCAGCGCCACCAGATCCAGCAGTTCACCGATGTTCGGCTGCGGCTTGCTCTCGTACCAGCCAAGGCTGCGCAGGCGCGCGCGCAAGGCCATCAACACGTAGAAAATCACCCCGACCCCGGCCAGCGCCTTGCTCGGAAACTCGCAGCCCGGCTGGTTCGGGTTGACCAGCGCATCGGCCAGCGGCAGTTCATCGCCGGGCAAGTGGTGGTCGGTGATCAAGACTTTCAGCCCCGCGCGCTTGGCGGCGGCGACGCCTTCGACGCTGGAGATGCCGTTGTCGACGGTGATCAGCAACTGCGGCTCGCGCGCCAGGGCAACCTCGACGATTTCCGGGGTCAGGCCATAGCCGTATTCGAAGCGATTCGGCACCAGATAATCGACATGCGCCGCGCCCAGCAGACGCAAGCCAAGCACGCCGACCGTACTGGCCGTCGCGCCATCGGCGTCGAAGTCACCGACGATCAGAATCCGTTGACGCTGCTCCAGCGCCGTCACCAGCAGATCCACCGCTGCCTCGATGCCCTTGAGCTGCTGGAACGGAATCAGCCGCGCCAGACTTTTATCCAGCTCCGCCTCGGATTGCACGCCCCGCGCCGCGTACAAACGGGTCAGCAAAGGTGGCAGGTCACCGAGAAACGGCAGCGTGGCAGGCAACGGTCGAGGATCAATACGCATGGGCTAACGGAAACTTCTCTTGAATACGTGGGATTAATCAGTGAACGACGCAGGATCAGCCGCGTTCACCTTGCAGCCATTGCAACTGGACTTCATGCTGACCGCGGTCGTCGGTGACGAAGATCGTGCCTTCGCTGATCATCACGTCCCACTTGATGACGCGCGGCATGTCCTTGGCCAGGGTTTCCAGCACTTCCTGCGGCACAGCGGCGATGTTGACGTTTTTCAGGTTCTTGATCGCCGGGATCACTTTGCCTTCCCACACGCGCAGACTGCCATAGGCCAGCAGGCTGGTGCGTTCGGTGCGACGCGAGCACCAGGTCAGACGATCGGCGTCCGGCTGGCCAACTTCGATCCAGTGCAGAACGCGATCATCCAGGCTTTTTTCCCACAGCGCAGGTTCATCCACGTCCGACAGACCACGGCCAAACGACAACTGCTCGTTGTACCAGAGGGCGTAGGCCAGCAGCCGCACGGTCATGCGCTCTTCGGTTTCCGAAGGGTGACGGGCGATGGTCTGCTTGACGCTCTCGTAGATGCTGCGGTCGAGGTCAGTGAGGTTCAGTTCGAATTTGTACGTGGTAGACGGCTGGGCCATGAACGGGCTTCTTGATACGAGGAAAGTCGGCAAGTCTAACCGATGCCGTAGGCAATCATCGAATTGATGGCGATCAACCTGCGGCGTCTGACAGCCGGCTATGTTAAAACGCTGTATCCGCTCAGCCTTGTCCTACAGGATTCAGTATGCCGTTCGCCAACAAACCGCTCAGCGGTGTGAAAGTCATTGAATTGGGTACGTTGATTGCCGGGCCGTTTGCCTCGCGCATTTGCGGCGAGTTCGGCGCCGAAGTGATCAAGATCGAATCGCCCGACGGCGGTGATCCGCTGCGCAAGTGGCGCAAATTGTATGAAGGCACCTCGCTGTGGTGGTTCGTCCAGGCGCGCAACAAGAAGTCGCTGACGCTGAACCTCAAGCACCCCGACGGCCTGGCGATCCTGAAAAAACTGCTGGGCGAAGCCGACATCCTGATCGAAAACTTTCGCCCCGGCGTGCTGGAAAAACTCGGGCTGAGCTGGGAAACCCTGCATGCCCTGAACCCGAAACTGGTGATGGTGCGCCTCTCAGGTTTCGGCCAGACCGGGCCGATGAAGGATCAACCGGGCTTCGGCGCGGTCGGCGAGTCCATGGGCGGTTTGCGCTACATCACCGGCTTCGAAGACCGGCCACCGGTGCGCACCGGGATCTCCATCGGTGACTCGATTGCCGCGTTGTGGGGCGTGATCGGTGCGCTGATGGCGCTGCGTCATCGCGAGGTCAACGGCGGTCTCGGCCAGGTAGTCGATGTCGCTTTGTACGAGGCGATTTTCGCCATGATGGAAAGCATGGTGCCGGAGTTCGACGTGTTCGGCTTCATCCGCGAGCGCACCGGCAACATCATGCCGGGCATCACACCGTCATCGATCCACACCAGCGCCGACGGCAAGCATGTGCAGATCGGCGCCAATGGCGACGCGATCTTCAAGCGCTTCATGCTGATCATCGGCCGCGAGGATCTGGCCAACGACCCGACACTGGCGAGTAACGACGGGCGCGACAGTCGCCGCGACGCGTTGTATGGCGTGATCGACCGCTGGGTCAATTCGCTGCCGCTGCAAAGCGTGCTCGACCTGCTCAATCAGGCGGAAGTGCCGGCCAGCCGGATCTTCAGTGCCGAGGACATGTTCAGCGATCCGCAGTACCTCGCCCGGGAAATGTTCCTGCAGGCGAAGCTGCCGGACGGCAAGCCTTTCAAGATGCCGGGCATCGTGCCGAAACTCTCCGAGACACCGGGTACTTCCGAATGGGTCGGACCGCAACTCGGTGAACACAATGCGCAGGTACTGCACGATCTTGGCTACGACGAACAGCAGATCGCCCGGTTGCGCGCAGACGGAGCTATCTAAGCTGAAACATCGGCAGACATCGGACGCCAACCGCGCCCACCACTGGTGGACGTGGCGGCTGTTCGGCCTGTTGTTTCTGCTCGCCCTGCCCGCCTGGGCGCAAGCGAAACCCACGCTGGTCTGGTTGCTGCGCGACCTGCCGCCCCTGACCATCTTCGAAGGCCCGAAAAAGGGCCAGGGCGTCATCGATCAACTGATGCCGATGCTGATCGCCGGCATGCCGCAATACGAACACACGCTGATGCGGGTCAATCGCGCCCGCGGCATGCAGATGCTGCACGAGCCGTCCTTTACCTGCGATCCGTCGCTGATCTGGAGCAAGGAGCGCACGCAATGGATCACTTTCTCTATCCCGGCGTTTCGCGCTGTCAGTAATGGTCTGGTGGTGCGTCAGAAGGATCGCGACGTACTGGCGCCGTACCTGATCGACGGTGAAATCGATCTGCCGGCATTTCTGGCCAATGGCGAGATCAAGGTCGGAGTTGTCGCGGAACGCAGTTACGGCGAGTATCTCGACAGTCTGCTCAAGCAGGCTCCCGGCGGTGCGTTGACGCCGCATTATGGCAACGACGCCCTGAGCAGCCTGCTGTCGATGCAGCGCCTGGGGCGTCTGCAAGTGGTGCTGGGTTACTGGCCGGAGATCCGCTATCAGGCGCAGCAGGCGCAAATTGCCGAAGACCAACTGGTGTTCTTTCCGATTCGCGGCACCGGCAAGTATCTGTCTGGCTTTGTCGGGTGTTCCGATACTCCTCAGGGCCGTCAGGCGATCAGTGAGATCAACCAACTGCTGCGTACCCTGCCCCACGAGCAACTGAACCAGTCGTATGCCGACTGGCTGGACCCCGAAATGCGCACGGATTATCTGCAACAGGCGCGGATTTTTTTCGAGCAACAGGCCACGCAGTAAAACCTGCGGGCAAAAAGAAACCCCGAGCAGTGGGGAGACAACTCGGGGTTAAACGCGGTCTGCTTAAAGACCCGTAGCAGCAAGCGACAAGCACCGGAGCACAATGCTTGATCCTGCTGTTACGGGGTCTGACTGACGGGGATGCAGGAAGGTTCCCACAAAAAATATTTCATCTTTACAGGGCCGCACGCTTATCCAGCGCCGCATTGCGCAAGGCCGCAATCACACAGGGCTCCAGCCGCCCTTCGGCGATCAGGACGTCACGGTGCAAACCGTCAACCACATCTGTCAGCAGGCGTTTGTCGCTCAACTGCGCCTGATTGAATTCGCGCTCCACCACGAGGGCGCCGTTGCTGTTCTTCAGCGTCACCAGGCATTCGCCATGGGCGCCACACGGAGTCAACGTCACCTGATACGGGCTCAGAGCCTCACCGAGCAATAGACTGATACTTTCCATCTCGATCTCCACTCAATAGTCCGAAAACATTGTGCCTGGGGCGTGTTCACAATAAATGACCACCGGCCCGAGAAGAAAGTTCTGAATACCGCGCTGCTCCCGGAGCAGTTAGCGGTCTGTCAGAGCATGCACGGTGAAGATGACAGAAACATAACCGTCGTCTCAAGCCCCCGCCGGATGGGTTGCCGCTTGCAGGTAGCTGTCCAGCAGCCCGCGCATCAGCACGGCCGAGACCGGCGTTTGCAAACGCCCCAGGAGTTTCAGCTCCTGCTGGTGAAGCAGGCTTTCGAGATCACTCAGCAGGCCGGGTGCCACACGCCCCAGCAGGATAAGCGCCCGCGCTTCCCGCCCGGCCACCAGATGACGGATCAGCGCCAGGCCCTCTCCCCCGCGCAGTTGCGGATCGCAAATCGCTATGTCGACCCGGGTGCGGCGCTCCAGCGAGCACTTTGCTGACGCCAGCGACGGCGCTGTCAGCACGTCGTAGATACCGACCGCATTGAGCATCTGGTGCAACGCCATCATTCGATAAGGATCGGGTTCGAGAATCAGTACTTTGAGCGAGCGCATGGACGACCTCTGAAACGGCAATCGCGGACTCGTCCGCAGTTGCTGCCCACTTTAGGGCAGCCTCCTTCAGTCCCCCATCGGAAAAGGAAGCGCGTGATATAGGAAATTTCCCTATATCAATGCGGATGTCCCGTCGTTGCCGCATCACGCCGGGTGATGTCCGTCCACCCGCCGAGCAAGCCTCGCAACTCCCCACTGGCGCAGTAAAACGGCACCGTCCATTGATAGATTTCGCGATTACCCTGCTTGAATTGCAGGCGACGTCTGCTGAAGCGGGTTCGGCGGGTTCTCAGCTGAATCATGAACTCCTCATGCAGCATGCCGGCGGTGGCACGCGGCAGGGCATCGACGTCGATCAAGCGGCACCCCTGCACCTGCTCAAAGCGGATCGACAACGCCTCTTCGTAGCTTTTGTTACAGAGGATCAGACGCCCTTCCAGGTCGCGAACGAACACCGGGTCAGGCATGGCGTCTATCAGCGCGCGCTGGAAGACCAATTGATCACCGAGTTGGCTTTGCACGTCTCGATGCTGTTTGATCAGCGCCGCCATTCGCCGATGCCATAACAGCGACAACCCACAAAAAGCCCCCACCACAAACACACCCCAGTAGCCCAAACGGGACCAGTGTTGCCAGCCCGCAGCAGCTGGTTTCGGCCCGATGCCGCCCAGCCAGTTCAGGCGAATGGCCCGCAGTTCGGAAGCCGGGAACGCTTCAAGCGCCTTGTTCAGGATGCTCAGCAATTGCGGCTGACCCTTGCGCACGGCCAGAAGATCCGCCTCCCATTTTCCCTCCAGCAATTCGCCAACCTTCAGCAAGCCTGAGGGATAGAGCTGCGCACCGATTTCGTTTTCGATGGTGGCATAGGCCTCACCGCTTTCGACCAGCGCCCGTGCCTCGGCATAGGTTTTCACCGAACGTAATTCGATGGACGGATAATCGCGTCGGATCACCCCCTCCAGCGCGTGCCGACCCGGCAATACCAGCACCCGTTTGGCCAACTGCTCCAGCGATTGCACTCCAGGCTCGCCGGCGCGGCCGACAAATACCCAACCGGCACCGCCAAAGGCATGACTGAAATCCAGACTCAACCGGCGCTCATCATTCATCGCCAGAGTCGTGCTCATGTCTGCGGCACCGGTTTCCAGGCGCTCGAGCATCTGCGCGGTGGAAAACGACTCCCGGTAAACGAATTGCAACCCGGTCATGGCACTGATGCGTTTGAGCACGTCGTTGTTCAAGCCGCTCCAATGACCATGCTCATCCAGAAACAGGTACAACGGGTACTGCTCCGCCGCCACGATCACCGTCGGGTTATCGCGAACCCATTGCCGCTCTGCTTCACTCAGCACAACGGTGCCGATGTTTAACTGCTCTTCATCATGCGCCAGATGCGCCGCAACGCCCACGCGCCAGCCAACCAACAGGCATAACAGAAAAACCCGCTTCAGGGCGTGTTTCCATCCTCTTTCAAACAGCATTGCCACTTCCTTCGTGATCGACTCACCCGTCCTTCATGGGCGAAAACCCGAGCAGTGTGGCAGCAGAAACAAAAAAGCCCGTCAGGAGACGGGCTTCAAAATGTGACAGCTTTTTCGGCTTACAGCGGCTTGCCGCGGTTGCCGTGCTGGCTGACAAAGGCCTGTACGGCTTTCAGCTCGTTTGGCAGAACGGTGCAGCGCTCGTTTCGCTCAAACAAATCAGAAAGATGTGCAGGCAGTTCGAGAGCTTTTCCTACACCCGCTTTCTCCACGGCATCCGGGAATTTCACCGGATGTGCGGTACCCAGGATCACCATCGGGATGTCCAGGCTGCGGCGGCATTCGCGCGCGGCCTTGACGCCGATGGCGGTGTGCGGATCCAGCACTTCGCCGCACTGCGCGTAGACTTCAGCGATGGTTTCGCAGGTTTGCGCATCGTCCACGGCCAGCGAGTCGAACAGCTTGCGGGCTTCGGTCCAGCGCTCTTGCTCGACGCTGAAACCACCGCCCTGCTTGAACGAATCCATCAGCCCGGCAATCGCCGCGCCGTTGCGACCGTGCAGGTCGAACAGCAGGCGTTCGAAGTTCGACGAAACCATGATGTCCATCGACGGCGACAGCGTGGCGTGCAGGGTTTCCTTGACGTACTGGTTGCCGCTCATGAAGCGGTGCAGGATGTCGTTGCGGTTGGTCGCGACGATCAACTGGTTGATCGGCAGGCCCATGTTGCGCGCCAGGTAACCGGCGAAGATGTCGCCGAAGTTGCCGGTCGGCACCGAGAACGCCACCGAACGCGCCGGGCCGCCCAGCTGCAGGGCTGCGTGGAAGTAGTAGACGATCTGGGCCATGATCCGCGCCCAGTTGATCGAGTTCACCGCCACCAGACGCGTGCCCTTGAGGAAGCTCTGGTCGGCGAAGCTGTTCTTGACCATTTCCTGGCAGTCATCGAAGTTGCCTTCGATGGCGATGTTGTGGATGTTCTCGCCGACAATGGTGGTCATCTGCCGACGCTGCACTTCGGACACACGGTTGTGCGGGTGCAGGATGAAGATGTCGACGTTTTCGCAGTGCTTGCAGCCTTCGATGGCGGCCGAACCGGTGTCACCCGAGGTGGCACCGACGATGACCACGCGCTCGCCGCGCTTTTCCAGCACGTAATCGAGCAGACGACCGAGCAGTTGCAGGGCGAAGTCCTTGAACGCCAGGGTCGGGCCGTGGAACAGCTCGAGCACCCATTCGTTGCCGTTGAGCTGACGCAGCGGCGCAACGGCGCTGTGCGAGAACACACCGTAGGTTTCTTCGAGGATCTTTTTGAAATCGGCGTCCGGGATGCTGCCGGTCACGAACGGGCGCATGACGCGGAAAGCCAGCTCGTGATACGGCAGGCCGGCCCAGGAGGCGATTTCTTCCTGGGTGAAACGTGGCAGGTTTTCCGGGACGTACAGACCGCCGTCGGTGGCCAGACCGGCCAGCAGGACGTCTTCGAAATTCAGGGCCGGTGCCTGGCCGCGGGTACTGATGTAACGCATGACTGACTCCAATGGAGAGTGTGCACAACAGTGGCCCCTTTCACGGGGCCATTGCAGGACAACGACTTAGTTCAGGTGCTCGACGCGGATCCGTACAACCGGATCATTCACGCCGGCCAGGGCTTCGAGGGCAGCGATCGCATCGTTGATACGCTGCTCGACCACGCGGTGGGTCAGCAGGATCATCGGTACCAGACCGTCGTGTTCCTCGACTTCCTTCTGCATGATCGACTCGATGTTGATGCCGCGCTCCGAGAGGATGCTCGCCACCTGAGCCAGTACGCCCGGATGGTCCTTGGCCTGGATGCGCAGGTAGTAGGCACTTTCGCAGGCTTCGATCGGCAGGATCGGATGCGCCGACAGCGAGTCCGGCTGGAAGGCCAGGTGCGGCACGCGGTTTTCCGGATCGGACGTCATGGCGCGAACCACGTCCACCAGATCGGCGATCACCGACGAAGCGGTCGGCTCCATGCCGGCACCGGCGCCGTAGAACAGGGTTGAACCGGCAGCGTCACCGTTGACCATCACCGCGTTCATCACGCCGTTGACGTTGGCGATCAGACGATCGGCCGGGATCAGCGTCGGGTGTACGCGCAACTCGATGCCGGCTGCGGTGCTGCGCGCCACACCGAGGTGCTTGATCCGGTAGCCCAGCGCCTCGGCGTAGTTCACGTCAGCGGTGGTCAGCTTGGTGATGCCTTCGGTGTAAGCCTTGTCGAATTGCAGCGGAATGCCGAACGCGATGGAAGCCAGAATCGTCAGTTTGTGCGCGGCGTCGATGCCTTCGACGTCGAAGGTCGGATCGGCTTCGGCGTAGCCCAGCGCTTGCGCTTCGGCCAGCACGTCTTCGAAGGTGCGACCCTTCTCGCGCATTTCGGTGAGGATGAAGTTGCCGGTGCCGTTGATGATCCCGGCGACCCAGTTGATGCGGTTGGCGGACAGGCCTTCACGGATCGCCTTGATCACCGGAATGCCACCGGCCACAGCCGCTTCGAACGCCACGATCACGCCTTTCTCGCGTGCCTTGGCGAAAATCTCATTACCGTGAACGGCGATCAGTGCCTTGTTCGCGGTGACCACATGCTTGCCATTCTCGATGGCCTTGAGTACCAGCTCGCGGGCAACGGTGTAGCCGCCCATCAGCTCTATGACGATGTCGATCTCAGGGTTCGTGGCCACTTCGAAGACATCGTTGGTAATCGCAATACCGGTCGTCTGGAACTGAGGCTTTGGCGTGCGCATGGCAATTTGTGCCACTTCGATCCCACGCCCGGCACGACGAGCAATTTCCTCGGCGTTGCGCTGAAGTACGTTGAAGGTACCGCCACCGACGGTCCCTAACCCACAGATGCCTACTTTGACCGGATTCACTGTGAACTCCCCATGAAACGGCCGACGCAAGGTCGGCCGGAAAACAACCGCGTGTTCGCGGCTCTCTATTAATGGCCCGGCGATGTTGCTGCCGGACCATGATCGTCAACGGCGGACCGTGACGATGCGAATTACTTGGCGCCCAGCGCCAGTTTGGCGACTTGTGGCGCCGGCTGGTAGCCCGGAATGACTTGTCCGTCAGCCAAAACGATGGCCGGTGTGCCGTTCACGCCAATCGACTGACCCAAAGCGAACTGTTTGGAAACCGGGTTCGCGCACTTGGCGGCCTTGATTTCCTTGCCATCGACCATTTTGTCCATGGCGGCTTTCTTGTCGGTCGAGCACCACACGGCTTGCAGTTGCTCGTCACCCGGCGAGCCGAGGCCCTGACGCGGGAACGCCACGTAACGCACTTCGATGCCGCGCTTGTTCAGCTCAGGCACTTCGGCGTGCAGCTTGTGGCAGTATGGGCAGGTGGTGTCGGTGAACACGGTGATGTGCGATTTGGTTTCGCCCACCGCCGGATACACCACGGTTTCGGCCACTGGAATGGCATTGATCAGTTTGGAGATGCCCAGGCGTTCGGTCTTCTCGGTCAGGTTGACCGGTTTGCCGTCCTTGAGCTGGAACAGGTAGCCCTGAACGATGTACTGGCCGTCGGCGCTGGCGTACAGCACGCGGCTGCCCTTGAGCTTGACTTCATACATGCCCGGCAACGGGCTGGCGCTGATGCTTTCTACCGGAACCTCGAGTTCGAGTTTTTCCAGGCTTTGACGAATGGCTTTGTCGGCCGCGTCATCGGCGACGGCAAAGGTGCTGACCAACGCAATGGCTGCGGCGGCGAAAATCTGGGTCAGACGCATGAGAACTCCTGAAGGCGGACAAATGAAACGGTCAGAACGCCCGTGCCGGAACACCGGGTCATAACCGTCCATCGTGCAAACCGGCAAAGCCTACCACATAAGGCTCGCATGGCCGAATGCGCCTGACACAAGACACTCAAGGCTGACTGGCACACATTATTGTGGTGAGGGGATTTATCCCCGATGCAGGCGCTGCGGTCGTAAATGGATACTTTGGTGTTTTTATTAAACCCAAAGTTTTTGGGGCTGCTGTGCAGCCCATCGGGGATGAATCCCCTCACCACAGGTAATGACTCCAACATTGAAGGTTGCATCAGCCTCTTGGGTGGTGTTTGGCGTGCAGATCTTGCAACCGCGCGCGGGCGACGTGGGTGTAGATTTGCGTAGTGGAAAGGTCACTGTGCCCCAGCAGCATCTGCACCACCCGCAGATCGGCGCCGTGGTTGAGCAGGTGCGTGGCAAACGCATGGCGCAAGGTGTGCGGCGACAGCGATTTGCCGATCCCGGCGACCTTGGCCCAATGCTTGATCCGGTGCCAGAAAGTCTGGCGGGTCATCTGCTCGCCGCGCTGGCTGGGAAACAGCACATCGCTGGGGCGCCCGCCGAGCAGCTCGCTGCGGCCATCGCGCATGTAGCGTTCGACCCAGACAATCGCCTCCTCGCCCATCGGCACCAGCCGCTCCTTGCTGCCCTTGCCCATCACCCGCAACACGCCCTGACGCAGGTTGACCTGCTCCAAGGTCAGGCTTACCAGTTCGGTCACCCGCAGACCACAGGCATACAACACCTCAAGCATGGCGCGATCACGCTGACCGATGGCTTCGCTCAGGTCCGGCGCCTTGAGCAGCGCTTCGACGTCGGCTTCCGACAACGATTTGGGCAACGGCCGGCCCAGTTGCGGCATGTCGACGCGCAAGGTCGGATCGACGCTGATCAGCTTTTCCCGCAGCAGGTAGCGATAAAAGCCACGCACACCGGAAAGAAATCTGGCGGTGGAGCGCGGTTTGTAGTTCTGCTCCAGACGCCAGGACAGGTGATCGAGGATCAACTCGCGACCGGCATTGATCAGCTCGAGGTTTTTCTCCTGTAGCCAGCCGTTGAACAGCGCCAGATCGCTGCGGTAGGCGCCGCGAGTGTTATCGGACAGGCCTTTTTCCAGCCACAGGGCGTCGAGGAATTGGTCAATCAGTGGATGGTCGATGGCAGGCATGGGCGCTCAAGACACACAACCTCCGGGGCCGTGCGCAAATGTAGAGTGAACTGTAGGAATGGCCGCTAGTCTTTCATAGCCCGCAATTTCAAGGAACAGGGAGCTTCAATGAACGAGCAGCAAATTCTCTTGGCATTTGGCGGGATCGGCGTCGCTGCGTTGGGTTGCCAGTGGCTGGCGTGGCGCCTGAAGCTGCCGGCGATTCTGTTTCTGTTGCTGACCGGGATTCTCGCCGGGCCGGTGCTGGGCTGGCTCGACCCGCAGGAAATGTTCGGCCCATTGCTGATGCCGCTGGTGTCGCTGGCGGTCGCGTTGATCCTGTTTGAGGGCAGTCTGACCCTGCACCTGTCGGAATGGCGCGAGATCGGCAGCGTCGTGCATCGGCTGGTGACAATCGGCGCGCTCACGACCTGGGTGGTGATTGCCGTCGCCACCCATTTTTTGCTCGGCTTCGACTGGCTGCTGGCGATCCTGTTCGGCAGCCTGACGCTGGTGACCGGCCCGACGGTGATCGTGCCGATGCTGCGGGTGGTGCGACCGAAAGCCTCGATCGCCAACATTCTGCGCTGGGAAGGCATCGTCATTGACCCGATCGGCGCCCTGCTCGCGGTGGTGGTCTACAGCTTCATCATTGCCCGCTCAGAGGGCAATGGCCTCGAACAGAGTCTGCTGACCTTTGGCGGCGTGATTGTCTGCGGTAGCGTATTCGGGGTGGTCGGCGGCTGGGTGCTGGGCACCATCATCCGGCGCCAGTGGTTGCCCGAGTACCTGCATAACCTCGCCTCGCTGGCGGCGGTGTTGGGGATCTTCATTGCATCCAATCAGGTGATGCACGAGTCCGGCCTGCTCGCGGTGACGCTGATGGGCATGTGGCTGGCGAACATGAAGGGCGTGGATGTGCGGCACATCCTGCACTTCAAGGAAAACCTCAGCGTACTGCTGATTTCCGGGTTGTTCATTCTGCTGGCGGCGCGGCTGGACCTGCATGCCCTGATCGGCCTCGGGCCGCTGGTGCTGATTCTGCTGCTGGTGATTCAACTGATCGCGCGCCCGTTGAACGTGTTGTTGAGCACCGCAGGTTCCAGCCTGAGCTGGCGTGAACGCGCCCTGCTGTGCTGGATCGCCCCGCGCGGGATCGTGGCGGCGGCAGTGTCGGCGATTTTCGCGATTCGTCTGGATCAAGCCGGGCACGAAGGTGCGCTGCTGCTGGTGCCGCTGACTTTCGCGGTGATCATCGGCACCGTGGTGCTGCAAAGTGCAACCGCTCGGCCACTGGCACGCTTGCTGAACGTCGCTGAACCGGCGCCGAGCGGCTTCCTGATCGTCGGCGCCAACGGCCCGGCGCGCCTGCTGGGTAAATCGTTGCAGCTACTGGGCAGCCGCGTGCTGCTGACCGATTCGAGCTGGGAGAATATTCGTGCGGCGCGCATGGAGGGTTTGCCGACGTACTTTGGTAACCCGGCTTCTCAGCATGCGGATGCGCATCTGGATCTGGTGGGGCTGGGGCATCTGCTGGCGCTATCGCCGTCGGGCGAACTGAACACCCTGGCGGCGATGCGTTTTCGACACGACTTTGGTCATCAACGCCTGTTTGGTCTGGCCAGTGGTCAGGAAAGTCGTCGCAGTGACAAGCATCGGGCAAGCCTGGAACATCGCGGCAATCAGCTGGGGAGCGAGGCGCTGACCTACGCCAAGCTGGCCAGCCTGATCAGCAACGGCGCCGAGGTCTACAGCACGACGCTGACGGACGGTTTCGGTTGGGAGGATTACCAGGCATTGCATGGCAATCGGGCGACGCTGCTGTTCATGCGCGATGACAGTGGCTGGGTGCATGTGGTGACGCCGGAGACCGTTTTGAAACCGGGATCCGGGTGGACGTTGTTGGCGTTGATTCAGCCTGAGAGCAGCGGTGCCTGAGCTGACGCATTCGCGAGCAGGCTCGCTCCCACAGTGATCGGAAATTGTGTCCGACACAAAGCCTGTGGGAGCGAGCCTGCTCGCGAATGGCGCGACTCGGTTCCAGATCAGGCTGCAAACCCAGGCAGCACCGGCACCGGCCGCTTGTCATCATCAATAGCGACAAAGCTGAACTGCCCATGAATCGCCTTCTCGCGGCCATCGCAACTCATGCTCTCGACAAACACTTCCACCTCGACCTTGAGGCTGGTATTGCCGACCTTGATCACTTTACCGACCAGTTCGACGATGGAGCCGGCCGGGATCGCGTGGTTGAAGTCGATGCGGTCGGTTGAAACAGTCACCAGCGGCAGGCGGCAGAAGCGGGTGGCGGTGATGAACGACACTTCGTCCATCCATGCCAGCGCGGTGCCGCCGAACAGGGTGTTGTGGTGGTTGGTGGTCGGCGGGAAGACGGCTTTGGTCACGCGGGTTACCGAGAGTTCGGTACGGCGCTGGATTTCCTGGTCGCGGGTGGTCATGGTTCTGGCCTGAAACAAAAATGCTGTGGATAAATTACAGGCAACAAAAAAGCAGCCCGTAGGCTGCTTTTTTCTGCATCGGAAGCTGGACTTAAGCCAGTTTTTCCTTGATGCGAGCTGCTTTACCCGACAGGTCGCGCAGGTAGTACAGCTTGGCTTTACGTACGTCACCGCGACGTTTGACAGCCATGCTGTCGATCTGCGGGGAGTAGGTCTGGAAAGTACGCTCTACGCCAACACCGTTGGAGATTTTACGAACGGTGAACGCACTGTTCACGCCGCGGTTACGCTTGGCGATTACAACGCCTTCGAACGCTTGCAGACGGGAACGATCGCCTTCCTTCACTTTCACCTGAACGACAATGGTGTCGCCTGGGGCAAAGGTAGGGATTTCTTTGGTCATCTGCTCTGCTTCGAGTGCAAGGATGATTTTGTTGGTCATGCTGTGCTCCTAAGGTAAATCAACTGATCTACCATCGATACGTTGTTAACTATCGTCCCGCTCGCGGATGTATTCCTCGAGCAGCTTCTTCTCTTCTCCAGAAAGCGAGCGGCTTTCCAGAAGATCGGCGCGTCGTTCATAGGTCCTACCAAGGGACTGCTGTAAACGCCAACGCCGGATATGCGCGTGATTGCCACTTAGCAACACGTCGGGAACACGCTGATCCGCATACACCTCAGGTCGGGTGTAGTGCGGGCAATCCAGCAGACCATCCGTAAAGGAATCTTCCTCAGCGGAATCCGCATGCCCTAAAGCTCCGGGCAGCAGTCGTGTAACCGCATCGATCATGACCATGGCCGGCAGCTCGCCGCCAGACAGTACATAGTCACCAATCGACCACTCTTCATCGACATGAGCCTCAATAAAGCGCTCGTCAATGCCTTCATAGCGGCCGGCAATCAGGATCAATGCATCCGATTTTGCCAACTCGCGTACCGCCGACTGAGTCAGTTGACGGCCTTGGGGGGACAGGTAAATCACCTTCGCCGCCTCCCCGGCTGCTGCCTTGGCCTGAACCAGAGCATCTTCCAGGGGCTTGATCTTCATCACCATGCCCGGACCACCGCCAAACGGGCGATCGTCCACAGTGTGATGCCGATCCGTCGTGTAATCCCGCGGATTCCAACAGGTCAGCTGCAACAGCCCCTGTTTGACCGCACGACTGGTAATGCCGTACTCACTGATGGCCGAGAACATCTCGGGGAACAGCGTAATGACGTCTACGCGCAGGCTGGCCATTGCTTAGAAGTCCGCGTCCCATTCCACCCGCATCACGCCTGCTTCCAGGTCGATTGCCAGCACGCATTGCTCTGTATAGGGCAACAACCGCTCGCGATCATCCAGGCTGCCCGCGCAGGGCTTGACCACCAATACATCGTTCGCGCCGGTCTCCAACAGGTGATCAACCTTGCCGAACAATTGCTCGTCCTGGTTGATGACGCTCAGACCCTGCAACTGGTACCAGTAGTACTCGTCGCCTGTCAGGTTGGGCAAAAGGCTTCGTGAGATGCAAATCTCGTAACCGCTCAGAAGACGGGCTTCATCGCGATCGTCGAGGCCTTTGAGCTTGGCAACCAGATCCTTTTGAGTGGATCGGCCGCTGACCAGCTCGACCTGTTTCACCACGCCTTCACGCCGAAGCGTCCAGTTGCGGTAGTCCAACAGGTTTTCAATCGGATCGGTAAAGGAAAAGACCTTCACCTCGCCGCGAACGCCGTGAACCGAAAAAATCTTGCCAACAACGATCAGGTCATCAGCTTTTTCTGGCGTCGCGCTCATACTGCTCAGGCTGCTGCCTTGGCAGATTCCTTCAGCAACTGAGCAACACGCTCAGAAGGCTGTGCACCAACGCTCAGCCAGTAGGCTACGCGCTCTTGGTTCACGGACAGACGGATTTCCTGACCACGGGCAACAGGGTTGAAGAAACCAACCTGTTCTTTGTGGGAGCCGTCACGCGGGTTACGCGAGTCGGTTACGGTCAGGTGGTAAAACGGGCGCTTTTTGGAGCCGCCAAGGGCAAGACGGATTGTTAGCATGTGAACATCGTTCCTGTAGTCGGTGCTGCAAATCTAAATGCACAGCGGGCATGGGTGCCCGAAAGGCCGCATATTCTAAGGAATATCCGGACTTTTGCAAATGACTTTTTCCGGGGCCTATGGCATGCCGTGCGGATTTGCATATAGAGCCGTCGATGAAAACGGCCGGTCAGCTCCCGCCGAGTGCGGGTTTGCTGTTGATCCTGCGTCCTTGCAGGGCCTGCGCCGGTGCGACGACCGGCGAAGTCATGGTGTCCTGAATCACATTTTCGGCATGCCGCCGCCGGGCAACATACCGCCCATGCCGCGCATCATTTTCGCCATTCCGCCTTTGGCGGTGAATTTCTTCATCATCTTCTGCATCTGCTTGTGCTGCTTGATCAAGCGACCGATGTCCTGCACCTGAGTGCCGGAACCCATGGCGATCCGGCGCTTGCGCGAACCGCTGATCAGCTCAGGGTCGCGGCGCTCGGCCGGGGTCATGGAGTTGATGATGGCTTCCATCTGCTTGAACTGCTTCTCTGCCGCGTTCTGGGCATTGCCCATTTGCGACAGGTTGACGCCGCCGATGCTCGGCAGCTTGTCCATGAGGCCGCCGAGGCCGCCCATGTTCTTCATCTGTTGCAGTTGATCGCGGAAGTCTTCGAGGTCGAAGCCCTTGCCCTTCTTCAGCTTCTTGGCCAGTTTGTCGGCCTTGTCCTTGTCGAGGGTCGCTTCAGCCTGTTCGATCAGGCTGAGCACGTCGCCCATGCCGAGGATCCGCGAAGCGATACGCTCGGGGTGGAACGGATCGAGCGCTTCGCTCTTCTCGCCCATACCGATGAACTTGATCGGCTTGCCGGTGATCGCGCGCACCGACAGTGCGGCACCGCCACGGGCATCGCCGTCGACCTTGGTCAGGATCACACCGGTCAGCGGCAGCGCATCACCGAAGGCCTTGGCCGTGTTGGCGGCGTCCTGACCGGTCATGGCGTCAACCACGAACAGGGTTTCCACCGGGTTGATCGCGGCGTGCAGCGCCTTGATCTCGCCCATCATCTCTTCATCGATGTGCAGACGACCGGCGGTGTCGACGATGACCACGTCGATGAATTTCAGTTTTGCTTCTTTAATAGCCGCGTTGGCGATGTCGACCGGCTTCTGGCTCAGATCGGACGGGAAGAACGTCACGCCGATGTCGTTGGCCAGGGTTTCCAGCTGTTTGATCGCAGCCGGACGGTAGATGTCCGCCGACACCACCATCACCGACTTCTTCTTGCGTTCTTTAAGGAAGCGCGCGAGTTTGCCGGCGGTGGTGGTTTTACCGGCACCCTGCAGACCGGCCATCAGAATGACGGCGGGCGGCACGGCGCTCAGGTTCAAGTCTTCGTTGGCCGCGCCCATCAGGCTTTCGAGTTCGGCCTGGACGATCTTCACGAAGGCCTGGCCCGGCGTCAGGCTGCGCGACACCTCGGTGCCGACAGCGCGCTCCTTGACCGAATTGACGAAGTCCTTGACCACCGGCAGGGCGACGTCGGCTTCGAGCAACGCCATGCGCACTTCGCGCAGGGTGTCTTTGATATTGTCTTCAGTCAGCTTCGCCTTGCCGGTGACATGGCGCAGCGTCTGCGAGAGACGGTCGGTTAAGTTTTCAAACATTGCGCGATCCTTTCAGGCCCTGTGTAGACCGGGATAATGGCGGCCCAGACCGGATTCAACATGTGCTCGGCGAGCCTGCGGCGTGGGCAGGTCGCGGATTATAGCGAAGACTGCGTCGGGCGGACACCTCGCACTTTCGTGGTGTGGCGGTTCTATGCCAAACTCAGCGCCTTTCGGGCCTGCCTAACAGGATTTATGCTCCCCTTGTCACCCAGTTTGCTGACTACCATCGCCGCCGCGCTTCTTTATGCCGCTGCGACCCTTTATCAGGGCACCCGCCTGGCCTCCGGCGCCAAGGCGAACAAGCGCCTGCTGGTTACGCTCGGCATCCTCGCCGTGCTCGCCCACAGCGCCAGCCTGCTCACTCACCTGCTGACGCCGATCGGCCTGGGCCTGGACTTCTTCAGCGCCGCCAGCCTGATCGCCGCGGCTGTCATCGCCCTGACGCTACTGGCCTGCTCGCGGATCCCGGTTGAAAACCTGCTGGTGCTGCTGTTCCCGCTCGGCGCGGCGACGGTGTTGCTGGCGCAGTTCGCCCCGGCCGGCACGGTACAAATCATCGACGAAGAACCGGGCATCCTCGCCCACATCCTGCTGTCGATCCTCGCCTACGGCATGTTCACCATCGCGGTGTTCCAGGCCTTGCTGCTGCTGGTGCAGGATCACCAGCTCAAGCACAAGCACCCGTCGGGCCTGATCAAGAATTTCCCGCCACTGCAAACCATGGAAAGCCTGCTGTTCGGTTTCCTCTGGGCCGGCTGGACGCTGCTGTCGCTGTCGCTGATCTCCGGCTGGCTGTTCGTCGAGAACCTGTTCGCCCAGCATCTGGTGCACAAGACCCTGCTGGCGTGCCTGGCCTGGATCGTGTTCAGCGTGCTGCTGTGGGGCCGCAATCGCCTCGGCTGGCGTGGCCACAAGGCGATTCGCTGGACTCTCGCCGGTTTCTGCCTGCTGATGTTGGCGTATTTCGGCAGCAAACTGGTTCGTGAATACATCCTGCACATCTGACGGGCGGCATAAATGGACGGTTTGCCCATAGGGCCGATGCTCGCGGTATTTGTCCTGCTGATTTTATGGTCGGGGCTGTTTACCGCCGTCGAAATCGCGCAGCAGCACTTGCTCGCGCAACGCACCGCCTCGCGCGCCAGCGATAAGCCGCTGGCGAAGCTGAGCTTCCCGCTCGACAGTCTGATCCTGTGCAACACCCTGTGCCGCGCCCTCGCGGTGGTCATTGCCACACTGCTGGCAATCTTCCTTTGCGAAGAAAACGGCCCGTGGGCCGCCTGCCTCGGCGCCGGTGCCGTGTTGCTGGTGTTTGCCGACTACTTTCCGCGCACCGTGGCCCAGCGCTATCCGGATGCAGTGCTGTCGTTCGGCAACACCCTGCTGGCCGTTCCGCTGAAGATCCTTTACCCGCTGGCCTGGCTGCTGAGCCGCATCAGCGGTCTGCTGCTGCGGCCCTTCGCGCGCAAACCACAGGTGGTGCAGCAAAGTGAAGACGAAGAACCTGCCGACCCGAACGACGACCCGGAACACCCGTCTCGCACCCACCCGGTCTCAGGAATCCATGCGCTGGACAACATCACGGTCAACGACATTCTGGTGCCACGGAGCGATGTCGACGGCATCAACCTCGACGACTCGATCGAAGCAATCGTCGAACAACTGCGCCACAACAAGCGCACGCGCCTGCCGGTGTTCCATAGCGACATCAATCAGGTCGAAGCGGTGCTCAACACCCGGCAGATCCGCCATCTGCTCAACGATGGCCAGCTGACCCGCGAAGCGCTGCTGGCGGCCAGCTACGAGCCGTACTTCGTTCCGGAAAGCACCCCGCTGCAACTGCAACTGCTGAACTTCCACAAGCAGCAGCGCCGCTTGGGCATGGTGGTGGACGAGTACGGCGAAGTGCTGGGCATCGTCACTCTGGAAGACATTCTCGAAGAAATCGTCGGCGAATTCGAAAGCGAGCACAGCCTCGACAACCCGCACATTCATCCGCAACCCGACGGCCGCATGGTGATCGACGGCACCGCATCGATCCGCGAGTTGAACAAATGCCTGGGCTGGCACTTGCCGAGCGACGGTCCGAAAACCCTCAACGGCCTGGTGACCGAAGCGCTGGAGACCATTCCGGACAGCGCGGTGTGTCTGAAGATCGGGCGCTATCGGCTGGAGATTCTCGAGACCGAGGACAACCGGGTGAGCAAGGTGTTGATCTGGCATACGAGCGCGGTGCCTGCTTTGGTGCCGGCCAGATAAAAGATCAAAAGATCGCAGCCTTCGGCAGCTCCTACATTTGGGAATGCGTTCCTCTGTACTCTGTAGGAGCTGCCGAAGGCTGCGATCTTTGCTCTTGTTCATTCGTTAGCCCCCTTCCTATAATCGAGCCGCTTACCCAAGCGCCGCCGAGCCCTGTGCTTACCCCGCACGCCAACGGTTTCGGTAATTTTCCGCACCACCCCGACGACTGTTCCTACTCGAAACAGCGCTCGCGTCTCATCCCACATCCCTGGGTGTTCAACCATAATAATTCGCTCCAACGGAGCTCATGACTGTCAGGGATCACCGCATGACGACCAGTACCGCTTACAGCGCCACCGCGCCTGCCCAGCCGACCAACTCCGCCACCCGCGTGGCGACAGCGAGTTTCATCGGCACCGCCATCGAGTTCTACGACTTCTACGTTTACGCCACGGCCGCCGCGCTGGTTATCGGGCCGGTGTTCTTTCCGCAGACGTCCGGCACCGCGCAGATGCTTTCGGCGTTTCTCACCTTCGGCATCGCCTTCCTCGCCCGCCCGCTGGGTTCGGCTTTGTTCGGCCACTTCGGTGACCGCATCGGGCGCAAGTCGACACTGGTCGCCTCGCTCTTGCTGATGGGCGTGTGCACCACGCTGATCGGCGTGCTGCCGGGTTACGCCAGCATTGGCGCCTGGGCCCCTATTCTCTTGTGCGTGCTGCGTTTCGGTCAGGGTTTGGGATTGGGTGGCGAATGGGGTGGCGCGGCGTTGCTGGCCACGGAGAATGCGCCCAAGGGCAAACGGGCGTGGTTCGGCATGTTTCCGCAGCTTGGCCCGTCGATCGGCTTTCTTGCAGCCAACGGCCTGTTTCTGACCCTGGCCATGACCCTCGATGACGAGCAGTTTCGCAGTTGGGGCTGGCGGATTCCGTTTCTGCTCAGCGCGGCACTGGTGATGGTCGGCCTGTATGTGCGCTTGAAACTCCACGAAACCCCGGTATTCGCCAACGCCATCGCCCGTCAGGAGCGAGTGAAGGTGCCGCTGGTCGAGCTTTTCACCCAGTACTGGGCTCCAACCCTGCTCGGCGCGGCGGCGATGGTGGTGTGCTATGCGCTGTTTTATATCTCGACGGTGTTTTCCCTGAGCTACGGCGTGTCCACCCTCGGCTACAGCCGTGAGACGTTCCTTGGACTGCTGTGTTTTGCCGTGCTGTTCATGGCCGCGGCAACACCGTTGTCCGCCTGGGCGAGTGACCGTTACGGGCGCAAACCGGTGCTGATCGTTGGCGGCGTGCTGGCGATTCTGTCCGGGTTTCTGATGGAGCCGTTGCTGACGCAAGGTTCGACCTGGGGCGTGGCACTGTTCCTGTGCATCGAGCTGTTCCTGATGGGGGTGACGTTTGCCCCGATGGGCGCGCTGCTGCCGGAACTGTTTCCGACCCACGTGCGCTATACCGGCGCATCGGCCGCTTACAACCTCGGCGGGATCGTCGGCGCCTCGGCGGCTCCGTTCTTCGCGCAGAAACTGGTGGCAATGGGTGGTTTGAGTTATGTCGGCGGGTATGTGTCGGCGGCGGCAGTGCTTAGCCTGATTGCTGTGCTGTGTCTGAAGGAAACGCGTGGCAACGATTTGAATCAGGTTGCCTGACGGAAGATCAAAAGCTTCGCGAGCAGGCTCGCTCCCACATTGGATCTGTGGTGTACACAAAACCAATTGTGGGAGATTCTATGTTGCTCAGCAACCCTAGAATCTCAAACTGATCGGTATTCGCCCTGATTCTTCATCAGGGTGAATGCCACTCGGCAGAGC
>NZ_JACHCY010000017.1:0-129014 GCF_014200835.1 Pseudomonas sp. JAI115 | reverse complement strand
CCGCTTTCGACCGAGAAGATCGAACCGTCAAAAGAGCCAAACATCACCGCTCTTTCAACTCCTTCCAGGCTTCGATGAACTGAAGCAAGCCGCTGTCGAAAACTGCGTAACTCGTTGAATCTCAAGGAGTTTTACGTTTCGACTGCGCCGGAAGTGGGGCGAATTATAGACTTCCTGAATCTGCCGTCAACCGTTAATTTCAGTTTTCTTTCAACAACTTACAGATCGGTTAAAAAACGCACAAATCCATCTATATATAGGCAGGAAACAGCCTTCTTCTATATAGAAGATAGAAGCGATACTCAAAGCACTCCATCAGCCTTGAGTGCCTCTACCGCGCCAGCGCCCAGACCCAGCACCCGCTGCAAAACCTCCAACGTATGCTCGCCCAATAAAGGAGGCGCGCGAAGGTACTCGACCGGCGTCTGCGACAGCCGGATCGGACTCGCCACCTGCGGGACCATCCCCGCCAGTGCATGCGGCAGCTCTATCGCCAACCCCCGCGCCTTCACCTGCGGATCCTCAAACACCTGGGACAGATCATTGATCGGCCCACACGGCACGCCCGCCTGCTCCAACTGCGCCACCCATTCGGCGGTGGTCTTGAATACCGTCGCCTGGCGGATCAGGGGAATCAACACCGCGCGGTTAGCCACCCGCAGCTTGTTAGTCGCGAATCGCGGATCGTCCGCCCACTGCGGCTGGCCCGCCACCTCGGCAAACTTGCGGAACTGGCCGTCATTGCCAACGGTAAGAATGAAATCACCGTCGGCCGTCGGGAAGTCCTGATAAGGCACGATGTTCGGGTGTGCATTACCCAGTCGTTTCGGCGCATTGCCAGTAGTCAGGTAGTTCATTGCCTGGTTCGCCAGGCATGCGACCTGTACATCCAGCAAAGCCATATCGATGTGCTGCCCGCCACCGTCGTGATCACGATGAGCCAGCGCCGCCAAAATCGCCACGGTCGAATATAGCCCCGTAAGAATGTCCGTCAGCGCCACTCCCACCTTCACCGGCCCGGCGCCTTCATCACCTTCAGGACGACCGGTCAGGCTCATCAGCCCGCCCAGCCCCTGGATCATGAAGTCATAACCGGCACGCTTGGCATACGGCCCGGTTTGACCGAACCCGGTGATCGAACAATAGATCAGGTCCGGATTGATCGCCTTCAGCGACTCGTAGTCCAGCCCATAGGCAGCCAGTCCACCGACCTTGAAGTTCTCGATCAGAATGTCCGACTTGGCCGCGAGGTCCCGCACAAGCTGCTGCCCCTCGGGGCGAGTGAAGTCGATCGTCACCGATTGCTTGTTGCGGTTGGCCGACAGGTAATAAGCCGCCTCGCTGGTGTTCTCACCATAAGCGCCCTTAAGGAAGGGCGGCCCCCAGGCGCGCGTGTCGTCGCCATTGCCCGGGCGCTCGACCTTGATCACCTCGGCGCCAAGGTCGGCGAGAATCTGTCCGGCCCACGGCCCGGCCAGCACGCGTGATAAATCCAGTACTCGCAGATGCGACAGCGCGCCCATGGTCGCTCTCCTGTTAATAGAACGCCTGCAGACCGGTTTGCGCGCGACCGAGGATCAGCGCGTGAACGTCATGGGTGCCTTCATAGGTATTCACCACTTCCAGGTTGACCAGATGACGGGCCACACCGAACTCGTCAGAGATACCGTTGCCACCCAGCATGTCACGGGCCATGCGAGCGATATCCAGCGACTTGCCACAGGAGTTGCGCTTCATGATCGAAGTGATTTCGACCGCCGCAGTGCCCTCATCCTTCATGCGCCCCAGACGCAGACAGCCTTGCAGCGCCAGAGTGATCTCGGTCTGCATGTCGGCCAGCTTCTTCTGGATCAGTTGGGTAGCGGCCAATGGACGCCCGAACTGCTGACGATCGAGGGTGTACTGGCGAGCGGTGTGCCAGCAGAACTCGGCAGCTCCCAAGGCTCCCCAAGAGATGCCGTAGCGTGCGGAGTTCAGGCAGGTGAACGGGCCTTTCAGACCGCGCACATCCGGGAAGATGTTCTCTTCCGGGACAAACACGTTGTCCATGACGATTTCGCCGGTGATCGAGGCGCGCAGGCCGACCTTGCCGTGAATCGCCGGTGCGCTCAGGCCCTTCCAGCCTTTTTCCAGTACGAAGCCACGGATGTCGCCGGCATCGTCTTTGGCCCAGACTACAAATACGTCGGCGATGGGGCTGTTGGTGATCCACATCTTGGCGCCGGTCAGGCTGTAGCCGCCGTCGACTTTGCGCGCACGGGTGATCATCGCACCCGGGTCGGAACCGTGGTTTGGCTCGGTCAGACCGAAGCAGCCGATCCATTCACCGGAGGCCAGTTTCGGCAGGTATTTCTGTTTCTGGGCTTCTGTGCCGAATTCGTTGATTGGCACCATTACCAGCGACGATTGCACACTCATCATCGAGCGGTAGCCGGAGTCGACACGCTCCACTTCGCGAGCAATCAGGCCGTAGCTGACATAGTTCAGGCCGCTGCCGCCGTACTGCTCAGGGATGGTCGCGCCGAGCAGGCCGACTTCGCCCATTTCGCGAAAGATCGCCGGGTCGGTTTTCTCATGGCGGAAAGCTTCAAGCACGCGGGGCGCCAGGCTCTGCTGAGCGAATTGGGCGGCGGTGTCACGGATCATGCGCTCTTCTTCGGTGAGCTGTTGATCCAGCAGCAGGGGATCGATCCAATTGAAGCTAGCTTTACCGCCCATGAGTGTGTCCTCGCAAATCGGTGAATTAACGTGGCATTGATCCTAGGCCCGGTTCGCCAGCGCGGCAAACGAGGATTTCGCATCCTGTTGTGCTAATTTCTCACTCCGAAACGTCGCTGAATGCCTTTTATGCGGCGCATTAGTGAGGTTGACGTACATGCGCAGGAAGATCCCCAGCACCACCGCCCTGATCAGCTTCGAAGCTGCCGCCCGGCACGAGAGCTTTACCAAGGCTGCCGAAGAACTTTCCCTCACCCAGGGCGCCATTTGCCGACAGATCGCTAGCCTTGAGGAGTTCCTCAGTGTGGAACTGTTCCGACGCTCGCGACGCGGAGTGAAGCTGACGGAAGCAGGCCTTTCCTACAGCCGTCGGGTGGCCACGCAACTCGATGCCGTCGAGCGCGACACGCTCTCGGTCATGGGCCAGCAGGGCGCCAACGTGATCGAACTGGCGGTGGTGCCCACCTTCGGCACGCAATGGCTGCTGCCACGGCTCAAGGACTTCCAGCTCAAACACCCGGAAGTAACGGTCAATCTCACCAACCGCACCCGCCCATTCCTGTTTGCCGACACTGATTTCGATGCGGCAATCTACTTTGGCGACGCCGATTGGTCGGGTACCGAATCCCACAGGCTGATGGGCGAAAATCCGATGCCGGTATGCAGCCCCGCTCTCCTCGGCAGCAAGAAACATCTGACACCCAACGAGATTGCCGAGCTGCCTCTGTTGCAGCAAACCACCCGTCCCTACGCCTGGCGCCAATGGTTCAATTCACAGCACCTGAACATCCCACGCGACATGACAGGCCCGCGCTACGAGCTATTCTCCATGCTGGCCCAAGCGGCCATGCACGACATGGGCATCGCGCTGATTCCACCGTTTCTGATTCAGCGCGAATTGGCCGAGAAACGCCTGGTGGTCGCCAACCCGAATGCGCTTTCCAGCATCAAGGCGTATTACCTGATGATTCCGGAGCGAAAGGTCGAATCGGCATCACTCAAGGCTTTTCGCGATTGGCTGGTCAATCAGGCAAACAGCTACAGCCTAGAAGGATAAAGGCTTACAGCGATTACTAACCCGGTAGTCAGGAAAATCAAAGCCCTACAGATATAAGTATTTGTCGCAAAATCACAGACTGTATCCGAAAGTCGTACAGACGTCCCACAAGCGCCTGAAGACGTGGCTTTGAGCCTTCATCCACGACTCATTACGGCCTATTCACGCCACCGATGAGAAATTTTTTCAAATTCAGCCAGAATCCTTGCAAGGCACGGCCTGCAAGGGATTCAACTGGTCATCTGCGACATTCGGTCACGGGATGACTTGTAGTTAATTTTCCGTCACCCGTCATAATCCCTTGAAGGGCATAAAGTTCGCCTGCAAAATGCCGCGCCCCGCCCTGATTTGGCGGGATCGTGCTGATCGGCCGCCCCAGTCGCACCATCCGCAGTGCCTGGGTTTACTCAATAAGATCACGCAGGAGATTTGACGTGCACATTGGTGTTCCTCTCGAAACCCAGACCGGTGAAACACGGGTTGCTGCAACCCCGGAAACCATTAAAAAGCTGATCAGCCAAGGTCATAAGGTCACTGTGCAAACCGGCGCCGGCGTTAAAGCCAGCGTTGTCGACAGTGCCTATGAAGCGGCGGGCGCAACCATTGGCAGTGCCAACAATGCGTTCGGCGCCGAGCTGATTCTCAAAGTGGTCGCCCCCAGCGACGCCGAACTGGCGCTGATCAAGCGCGGCACGGTGCTGGTGGGCATGCTCAACCCCTTCAATAACGACACCATCGCCAAAATGGCCGAGTGCGGGATCACCGCGTTCGCCCTCGAAGCGGCGCCGCGCACCTCTCGGGCGCAGAGTCTCGATGTGTTGTCGTCGCAGGCGAACATCGCCGGCTACAAGGCGGTGTTGCTGGCTGCGCACTACTATCCGCGCTTCATGCCAATGCTGATGACAGCTGCGGGCACCGTGAAAGCGGCGCGCGTGCTGATTCTGGGTGCCGGCGTGGCCGGGTTGCAGGCGATTGCCACGGCGAAACGTCTGGGTGCGGTGATCGAAGCGTCTGACGTGCGTCCGGCGGTGAAGGAACAGATCGAATCCCTCGGCGCGAAGTTCGTCGATGTGCCTTACGAGACTGACGAAGAGCGGGAATGCGCGGTCGGTGTCGGCGGTTACGCTCGCCCGATGCCGGCGAGCTGGATGCAACGTCAGGCCCAGGCTGTGCACGAACGCGCCAAGCAGGCCGACATCGTCATCACCACCGCACTGATCCCGGGCCGCAAGGCGCCGACACTGTTGAGCGCAGACACCGTGGCGCAGATGAAGCCGGGCTCGGTGGTCATCGACCTCGCGGCAGCTCAGGGCGGCAACTGCCCGCTGACCGTCGCCGATCAGGTCGTGGTCGAGAACGGCGTGACCATCGTCGGCCCGACCAACCTGGCCGGTGAAGTCGCTGCAGACGCCTCGGCGCTGTACGCCCGCAACCTGCTGGACTTCCTCAAGCTGGTGTTCACCAAAGAAGGCCAGTTCGACGTCAACCTCGAAGACGACATCGTCGCCGCGTGCCTGATGTGCCGCGACGGCCAAGTCATCCGCAAAAACGCCTAAGCAGGGATTCAGACGATGGAAGAGCTTATCTCCCCCGGTATCTACAACCTGATCATCTTCGTGCTGGCGATTTATGTCGGTTACCACGTGGTCTGGAACGTTACACCTGCGCTGCACACGCCGTTGATGGCGGTGACCAATGCCATTTCGGCAATCGTGATCGTCGGCGCCATGCTCGCTGCTGCGCTGACCGTCACGCCGCTGGGCAAGACCATGGGCACCCTCGCCGTGGCACTGGCTGCGGTCAACGTGTTTGGTGGCTTCCTGGTCACCCGCCGCATGCTTGAGATGTTCAAGAAGAAAGCCCCGAAAGCAAAAGAAGAGGCGCCGAAGTAATGAGCATGAATCTCGTCACGACGCTCTACCTGATCGCGTCGATCTGCTTTATCCAGGCCCTCAAAGGCCTGTCGCACCCGACCACATCGCGGCGCGGCAACCTGTTCGGCATGCTCGGCATGGCGCTGGCCATCCTCACCACCGTCGGCCTCATCTATAAGCTTGGGGCTGAGCTGGCGACTGCGGGTATCGGTTACGTGATCGTCGGCCTGCTGATCGGCGGCACCGCCGGTTCGATCATGGCCAAGCGCGTTGAAATGACCAAGATGCCGGAACTGGTCGCGTTCATGCACAGCATGATCGGTCTGGCGGCGGTGTTCATCGCCATTGCCGCGGTGGTCGAGCCGCAATCGCTGGGCATCGTCAAGCAACTGGGAGACTCGATCCCGGCGGGCAACCGTCTGGAGCTATTTCTCGGAGCGGCGATCGGTGCAATCACCTTCTCCGGTTCGGTGATCGCCTTCGGCAAGCTGTCGGGCAAGTACAAGTTCCGTCTGTTCCAGGGCGCACCGGTACAGTTTGCCGGTCAGCACAAGCTCAACGCAGTACTGGGTCTGGCGACACTGGTGCTGGGCGTGACCTTCATGCTCACCGGCAACCTCGCAGCGTTCGCGCTGATGCTGGCCCTGGCGTTCGTGATGGGCGTGCTGATCATCATCCCGATCGGCGGCGCCGACATGCCGGTGGTGGTGTCGATGCTCAACAGTTACTCGGGTTGGGCTGCAGCGGGTATCGGCTTCTCGCTGAACAACTCGATGCTGATCATTGCCGGCTCGCTGGTGGGTTCGAGCGGTGCGATTCTCTCGTACATCATGTGCAAGGCGATGAACCGTTCCTTCTTTAATGTATTGCTCGGCGGTTTCGGCAATACGGCTGACGCAGGACCTGCCGGAGCGAAAGAAGCCCGTCCGGTTAAATCCGGTTCGGCCGACGACGCAACCTTCCTGCTGACCAACGCCGACACCGTGATCATCGTCCCGGGTTACGGCCTGGCGGTGGCCCGCGCGCAGCACGCCTTGAAAGAACTGACCGAGAAACTGACCCACCGTGGCGTGACCGTGAAGTACGCGATCCACCCGGTGGCCGGTCGCATGCCCGGGCACATGAACGTCCTGCTCGCCGAGGCCGAAGTGCCTTACGACCAGGTGTTCGAGATGGAAGACATCAACTCCGAGTTCGGCCAGGCCGACGTGGTGCTGGTACTCGGCGCCAACGACGTGGTCAATCCGGCCGCCAAGAACGATCCGAAATCGCCGATTGCCGGCATGCCGATTCTCGAAGCGTTCAAGGCCAAGACCATCATCGTCAACAAGCGCTCGATGGCCAGCGGTTATGCCGGTCTGGACAACGAACTGTTCTACCTGGACAAGACCATGATGGTGTTCGGCGACGCGAAGAAAGTCATCGAAGACATGGTCAAAGCGGTGGAGTAATCCTCCGCAGCTGCACCGGACGCCCCGACTTGTCGGGGCGTTTTTGTTTGCGCACAGCGTCGGACAATTTGCCGCGTTGTTGCAGATCCGGTAACGGTGTTTTACTTCAAACCCGCTAAATAGACGCCTCGTTTGCGACCTTGGTAGCGGGACAGGCGCCCGCGAAATTCACTAGACTGCGCATCCTGCTACTCGCTTCCCGAGAAATAATCCATGTACCGTGACCGTATTCGCCTGCCTTCGTTGTTGGATAAAGTGATGAGCGCCGCCGACGCCGCCGCGCTGATTGAAGACGGCATGACCGTCGGCATGAGCGGCTTCACCCGCGCGGGCGAAGCCAAAGCTGTCCCTCACGCACTGGCCGAGCGAGCCAAGGTCACGCCGCTGAAGATCAGCCTGATGACCGGCGCGAGCCTGGGCAACGACCTCGACAAGCAACTGACCGAGGCCGGCGTGTTGTCGCGGCGCATGCCGTTCCAGGTCGATAGCACCTTGCGCAAGGCAATCAACGCCGGCGAAGTGATGTTCATCGACCAGCACCTGTCGGAAACCGTCGAGCAACTGCGCAACCAGCAACTGAAGCTGCCGGACATCGCGGTGATCGAAGCCGTGGCCATCACCGAGCAAGGCCACATCGTGCCGACCACCTCGGTGGGCAACTCGGCGAGCTTCGCGATTTTCGCCAAGCAGGTGATTGTCGAGATCAACCTGGCGCACAACGCCAACCTCGAAGGCCTGCATGACATCTATATCCCGACCTATCGCCCGACGCGCACGCCGATCCCGCTGGTGAAAGTCGACGATCGCATCGGCAGCACCGCGATCCCGATCCCGCCGGAGAAGATTGTCGCCATCGTCATCACTCAGCAGGCGGATTCGCCGTCCACGGTGTCGACCCCGGATGTCGACACCAATGCCATCGCCGAGCACCTGATCACCTTCTTCAAGCAGGAAGTCAATGCCGGGCGCATGACCAACAAGCTCGGCCCGTTGCAGGCCGGGATCGGCAACATCGCCAACGCGGTGATGTGCGGCCTGATCGATTCGCCGTTCGAAGACCTGACCATGTACTCCGAAGTGCTGCAGGACTCGACCTTCGACCTGATCGACGCCGGCAAGCTGAGCTTTGCGTCGGGCAGCTCGATCACTTTGTCGGAGCGGCGCAACAGCGACGTGTTCGGCAACCTGGAGAAGTACAAGGACAAACTGGTGCTGCGCCCGCAGGAAATCTCCAACCACCCGGAAGTGGTGCGTCGTCTGGGTATCATCGGTATCAACACTGCGCTGGAGTTCGACATCTACGGCAACGTCAACTCCACCCATGTCTGCGGTACGCGGATGATGAACGGCATTGGTGGCTCGGGCGACTTCGCGCGCAACGCACACCTCGCGGTGTTCGTGACCAAGTCGATCGCCAAGGGCGGCGCCATTTCCAGCGTGGTGCCGATGGTCAGCCACGTTGACCACACCGAGCATGACGTCGACATCCTGGTGACCGAAATCGGCCTGGCCGACCTGCGCGGCCTGGCCCCGCGCGAGCGCGCCCGGGTGATCATCGACAACTGTGTACACCCGGACTATCGCCAGGCGCTGAACGACTACTTCACCGCAGCGTGCGCCATCGGCGGCCATACCCCACACATCCTGCGAGAAGCCCTGAGCTGGCACATCAACCTGGAAGAAACCGGACGCATGCTCGCGGTGTAATCACACAGTCAAACCGCTGATGCAAACACAGTTTGTGTCAGCGGATTTTTTAACCCGCCACATCTGGCAAAAACTGTACTGCTGTACCGGTTATTTCCTACAGATTTTGCCTACCTCCTTCCTCGAATTGAGCAAAAACGCACCACATTAGTGCTGACAGGTACAGTTTGCTCAATTTCGACCCGTACACCCCCTATAAACAGTTAACTGGTCACTCACAATACAGTTGAACTGTATCTAGAGAGACTAGGCAAACGAGAGGATCATGGGCACCAGTTAAACCACTACCTGATCCCGCCACAAGCGGAAGGATGTCAACCATGGAACGTACACTCAGTTCCGAACTGTTCTTCGAAGACAAAGCTGCAAAAAACCAGGCTTCCCTGCCTCTGCGCGTTATCGCCAACCTGATGTTGTGGCAGCGCCGCATCTCCAGCCGCCACCAACTGGCTCGTCTGGATTCGCGTCTGCTGGCTGACGCCGGTATCAGCGAAGCACAACGCTACGAAGAGCTGAGCAAGCCGTTCTGGCGCTAGGTAGCGTCGCTGGCTCTGGTCGTCAGACCCACCGCCAGCAACCCGAATTGAACACACAAGACCCGTCGCGGGAAACCGCGACGGGTTTTGTCGTTTCAGGGTTCGAAAATGCCCGTACAGCAGAATAATCAAAGTACAGGTACAGTTCTCAATAAACAAAATCTGAACCAGTACAATTTTTCATGAGTGTATCTGCTCGCCAAACTGCATCGGGCGCAGCATGTCCTTAACCCTCCTCGGTTTAAGGAAAACGCCATGAAAGGCTTACAGGATGTTTCGACAGCTTCGACTCTACCTCGCGCTCACTCGCACCCGTTGCGGCGCTTGTTTCGCCCCCTGTGGCAAGGACTGGAGCGCGCCAGGACGCGGCGCCTGCTGGCTCAACTGGACCAGCGCGACCTAGCGGATCTGGGCCTCAGCCATGCCGATCGGCTCAGAGAACTGGAGAAACCATTCTGGCGCTAGCATTCTGCCCACTGTCCGAACCTCGCGCGCAGGCCTAATATCCACGCCAGAACGTGGCGAATCTTCTGTAACCCGCGTCTGAATCATCAGACACAAGCCACCTCTCAATACGGTTTACTATCAGGAGATCCACCATGTCCCGTCTTCGCCTGCTCAGCGCTGCCGCCTTGCTGGCCGTGGCTGCCAACGCCAGTGCCACCAGCTTCATTGTGACCACCGACGCCGTGGTTGGCGCGCTGAAATCCTCCTCGGATGCCACCTCCGATGTCAGCTCTTCGCTGCGTGACAACAAAGTCGTGATCGCCGCCCGTGACGACGCTGCCAGCTTCGTCGCCAGTGAAGGCCAGATCCGTGGCGTGAAACTGGAAAGCGCCCTCGACCTGATCCGCCATCAGGCACCGCAACTGAACGCGACCGACTTCCAACTGGCGCAAGCCATCCTCGCGATCTGATCCGACGATGCCGCACGGGGCACGCCAGTCGTGTCCCGATGTTTCGCCGCTGGCTCTGGCCCGGGCATTTGCGCTAGCCTTGAAGCTCGTTAACCGTTACCGAGTCTCATGCGTTTATTCAGACTGCTTTTCCCTTGCGTATTGGTCAGTGCCTTCTGGGCGACCTCGGTCGATGCCTTTGATGTATCCACACAAAACACCGTGGTCAGCGTTTGGGCGACCGGAATGGTGTCTTCCGCACCGTTCGACCGTAAACTGATCATCGCCGCTCACGATGACGCGGCGGCGTTTGTTGCCAGTGACGGTCAATTGCGCGGCGCGCAGCTCGAATCCGCCCTGCATTACTTGCGCAAATCCCGACCAAAACTTCATGTCAGCGACCTTGAACTGGCACAGGCAATTCTCGTCCAATAGTTATCATGATCCCTCGTTAACATTGCCCTCCGGAGTCGTTCCATGCGTAGCCCGCTGATTGCTGCCGCCCTTGGCCTGTTTTTGTTGGCCGATGTGGCCCAGGCACACACCCTGGTAGCCACCAGTAACATCATCGTTCGTGCCTCCCAGCGCACCATCGATTTCACCTCCGATACCACGACGTCGATTCGCGATTCGAAAATCATCCGCGAAGCCCACGACGATGCGGCCAGCTTCGTTGCCACCAACGGCGATATCCGCGGTGCGCACCTGGAAGCCGCCCTCAACACCTTGCGCACGCGCGTGCCGGAGGCCCGCGACGCCAGTGATCAGGTGCTCGCCGAAGCCATCCTCGCCCTGTGAAGTCAATCGGCGCCTGGCTACTGGCCGGGGCGTTGTTGCTGCTTGGCAACAGCGCCCACGCCAGCCTGCAATTGCGGCTCAAGACCGACGGCCTGAGCCCCGCTCAGCAGCAGGCCAGCCAGGCGCTGCTCGATGAAGCCATGCACAAGTTGCCACCCAGCTTCGTCGAACAACTGGACCGGCGCATCGATGTCGGCTGGACCGACGACATGCCCGGTAACGCCTACGGCCAGGCGACCCTGGTTGCCGAGCTCGACCTGAACCGCAAACTGCTCGCCGGCCTCACCGACGGCAGCGCGGCCAACGAGAAAACCAATCGCCCCCACGGCACGGTGCGTCAGGAACTGCTGGCAACGGTGCTGCACGAACTCACCCACATTTACGATCGCGCGCGTCTGTGGCCCGCCGCCGAACGCACGCTGATCCAGCGCTGCACTCGCCGCAGCAACAGCGCCGGCCTGGTCGGCATTCCCGACGAGTGCCGAGGCCAGACCGAGCGCCGCTTTACCCTCAGCGATGATCCACGTCTGCTAGATCTCGCCGGCTGGCAACAGTACGTCGGGCGCCGCGGCGAGCGTGAACAGCACAACCGTCAGGTGGCCCGCAGTCCGGACCTGTATGAGATCTCCAGTCCGAAAGAGTTTGTCGCGGTCAACATGGAGTATTTCCTCCTCGACCCGAGCTACGCGTGTCGCCGTCCGGCGCTCTATCGCTACTACAAGGAGCGCTTCGGCTGGGCACCACCGGCCAAGGACACCTGCAGCAATACCTTCGCCTTTCTCAACGCCGGCAACGACTTCGCCAAACAGCCCTTGGGCCAGGTCGACCCGGAGCGGGTGTACGCCGTCGATTATCTGCTGGCAGAAGCCAACCAGAACTGGGTCAGCCGCTGGGGCCACAGCATGTTGCGTCTGGTGATCTGTGCGCCGGGCCGACCACGTGGCCCGGATTGCCGGCTCGATCTGGACCAGCATCTGGTGCTGTCCTACCGCGCCTTTGTCGGTGATGTGCAGCTGTCGAGTTGGGACGGCCTGGTCGGCAAGTACCCGTCGCGGTTGTTCGTGCTGCCACTGGCCCAAGTGATCGACGAATACACCAAGACCGAACTGCGCAGCCTCGCTTCAGTGCCGCTGAATCTGTCGCGCACGGAGATTGAAGAGGTGGTCGAACACGCCGCCGAGATGCACTGGAGTTACGACGGCAACTACTTCTTCCTGTCCAACAACTGCGCCGTGGAAAGCCTCAAGCTGTTGCGCAGCGGCAGCAATAACAAGCAACTGATTGGCCTGGACAGCATCATGCCCAACGGTTTGCTGGAAGTGCTCAAAGGCCGTGGCCTGGCCGACACCAGCGTGCTCGACAATCCCAAGGAAGCGCTGCGCCTGGGTTATCGCTTCGACTCGTTCCGCGATCGCTATCAGGCGATGTTCGATGTGTTGAAAAAGCAGCTGCCGATCAAGCAAACCAGCGTCGAAGATTGGCTATCGCTGTCTGCCGAGGAACGTCGCCAGTGGTTCGAACGTGCAGACCTGCGCACCAGCGCTGCATTGCTCCTGCTGGAACAGGCGAGCTATCGCCGTCAGTTGCTGCTGGCCCAGGACGAGGTCAAGCAGCGTTACCTCGGCGCTCGGGAGCTGGAAAACGGCGGCATGGACAAGGCCAACGCCACCCTGCAGGAAATTCTCGCCAACAGCGGCTTCCTCAGTCGTCCGGCGGAACTGCTCGACAGCCGCGGCTACGGGCTGCCGCAACCGAGCGAGTTCAAGCGCCTGCAAGACGAAAGCGCCCAACGCCAGAAACAACTACTGGCGCTGAGCGGCGATCTGGACAAGGAAGTGCGCAAGTTGCTGGAACCCAAGCGAGCGGCCGAAATTGCCGCCAGCGAAGCCAACGTGAAGCAGATCGGCGAGCATCTACGCAAACTGCACAAGGCGTCCGGCGGACTGGAATTGCCCTGAAAGCAAAAGATCGCAGCCTGCGGCAGCTCCTACAGAGATAAATGTAGGAGCTGCCGCAGGCTGCGATCTTTTTATTGCCTGTAAATCAGTACAAAACACCATCCAGAATTTCGTAAACGATCCCGGTACCCACTGCGATCAGCACGATATCGCCCCCAGCGCGGCGCCATTCATAACCCGGATACACCGGCAAACGACTCAGTGCCCGACCGTCCAGCCGCTCGCCGTAATAACCGTGCGGCAACGGCCGGCCACGTTCCAGACGAATGCCCGGCGGTGGCGGTGCACCGCGCACGAAGTAGCCATGATTGTCGCGAATAGTCTGGCGCACCGGGCCGAAATCGCGCGGCGGGCCGCCACGGTGGTCATTCTGCGGGCCACGGTGATCGTCACCGCGGTTATCGTAGTGGCCCTGCTGCGGGCCGCCGTGGTCATGATCATCGCGTGGATCGGCGCTGGCCAGCAGCGGCGTCGCGCTGAGCATCAGCACACCCAGTCCGGCAATCAGACGTTTCGGCATTTTCATCAAGTCTTCCTCACTGCACCAACAGCAAAAAGGGATTCAGAACGTGGTTCTGAATCCCTCGGTCTTGCTCAATTAGGCCGTGGTGTGAGGCGCTAATTCCTCTGTATCAGGAACTTTACCTTCAGTTGACGCGGGCCTGACGCACGCCTTCGGACAGCGCCTTGCACAGACCCAGCACACCATCGACAGCCTGGGCCGGCGTGGTCGCATTGGCGATGTGATCGATCAGTGCCGAACCCACCACCACCCCGTCCGCCAAACGAGCGATGGACGCCGCCTGCTCCGGAGTCCGGATACCGAAACCGATGCTGATCGGCAGGTCAGTGTGGCGACGCAAACGGGTGACCGCCTCTTCGACGTGTTCCAGAGTCGCCGCACCGGCACCGGTCACACCGGCCACCGACACGTAGTAAACGAAGCCCGAGCTGCCATTGAGCACTTTCGGCAGACGCGCATCATCAGTGGTCGGGGTGGTCAGGCGGATGAAGTCCAGACCCGCGGCCTGTGCCGGGTCGCACAGTTCATTGTTGTGCTCTGGCGGCATGTCGACCACGATCAGGCCGTCGACGCCCGCGTCTTTGGCGTCAGCGATGAAACGTTCAACGCCATACATGTGGATCGGGTTGAAGTAGCCCATCAGCACCAGCGGCGTGTCGCTGTTGCCTTCGCGGAACTCGCGAACCATTTGCAGGCTTTTCGTCAGATTCTGCTTGGCGCCCAAGGCACGGATGTTCGCCAGTTGAATCGCCGGGCCGTCGGCCATCGGGTCGGTGAACGGCATGCCCAACTCGATCACGTCGGCGCCAGCGCCGGGCAAACCTTTGAGGATCGCCAGCGAGGTGTCGTAGTCCGGATCACCGGCGGTGACGAAGGTCACCAGCGCGGCGCGATTCTGTTGCTTGAGGTCGGCAAAACGGGTTTGCAGGCGGCTCATCAGTGTTTCTCCTGCTTCGACTGTTCCATGTGATGCATGACGGTCTGCATGTCTTTGTCGCCACGGCCGGAGAGGTTGACCACCATCAGGTGATCCTTCGGCAGTTTCGGTGCGCGTTTGAACACTTCAGCCAACGCATGGGCGCTTTCCAGCGCCGGGATGATGCCTTCGAGGCGGCAGCACTGGTGGAACGCAGCGAGGGCTTCGTCGTCGGTGACCGAGGTGTACTGGACGCGGCCGATGTCATGCAACCAGGCGTGCTCAGGGCCGATGCCGGGATAGTCGAGGCCGGCGGAAATCGAGTGGGCGTCGATGATCTGGCCATCGTCGTCCTGCAGCAGGAAGGTACGGTTGCCGTGCAGCACACCCGGTACGCCGCCATTGAGGCTCGCCGCGTGCTTGCCGGTTTCGATGCCGTAACCGGCCGCTTCAACCCCGATGATTTCGACGCTTTGATCATCGAGGAACGGGTGGAACAGGCCCATGGCGTTGGAGCCGCCCCCGATGCACGCCACCAGACTGTCCGGCAGACGACCTTCCTGAGCTTGCAACTGCTCGCGGGTCTCCTTGCCGATCACTGCCTGGAAGTCGCGCACCATGGCGGGATACGGGTGCGGGCCGGCCACGGTGCCGATCAGGTAGAAGGTGCTGTCGACGTTTGTCACCCAGTCACGCAGCGCTTCGTTCATCGCGTCTTTCAGGGTGCCGGTGCCGGCCACCACCGGAATCACTTCGGCGCCCAGCAGCTTCATGCGGAACACGTTGGCCTGCTGACGTTCGATGTCCGTGGTGCCCATGTAGATCACGCAGTCCAGACCGAAACGTGCGGCCACGGTGGCAGTCGCAACGCCGTGCATGCCGGCACCGGTCTCGGCGATGATGCGTTTCTTGCCCATGCGCCGCGCCAGCAGGATCTGGCCGATGCAATTGTTGATCTTGTGCGCGCCGGTGTGGTTCAGCTCTTCGCGTTTGAGGTAGATCTTCGCGCCGCCGCAGAACTCGGTCAGACGCTCGGCGAAGTACAGCGGGCTCGGACGACCGACATAGTCACGCTGGAAGTAGGCCAGCTCTTCCTTGAACGCCGGATCTTCCTTGGCCGCTTCGTATTCGCGGGCCAGATCGAGGATCAACGGCATCAGGGTTTCCGCCACGTAGCGGCCGCCGAACGCGCCGAACAGGCCGTTATCGTCAGGGCCGCTGCGCAGGTTGGAGGTGTTCGAAGTCTGGGTCATGATGTGCTCCAGGTGAATTCGGGTGAGAAGACAATGGCGTCCACTCTACCCCTGACCTTCCAGGCTGAAAACCGATAAGATCGCCACAACCTGTCAGGAAAACTCACAGATACCATGAGCCACGACCTTCCCCCGTTGAACGCCTTGCGCGCGTTCGAAGCCACCGCCCGGCTTAACAGCGTCAGTCAGGCGGCCGAACAGCTGCACGTCACTCATGGTGCAGTCAGCCGTCAGCTCAAAGTGCTCGAAGAGCATCTTGGCGTGAGCCTGTTCGTCAAGGATGGTCGCGGCTTGAAACTCACAGATGCCGGTGTTCGTCTGCGAGATGCCAGCGGTGAGGCCTTCGATCGCTTGCGCAGTGTGTGTGCCGAGCTGACGCAAAGCACCGCTGGCGCGCCGTTCGTGCTCGGCTGCTCCGGCAGTCTGTTGGCGCGCTGGTTCATCCCACGCCTGGGGCGGCTCAACGCCGATCTGCCGGACTTGCGTCTGCACTTGTCAGCCGGTGAAGGTGATCTCGACCCGCGGCGCCCTGGACTCGATGCGTTGCTGTTGTTCGCCGAGCCGCCATGGCCGGCAGACATGCAGGTCTACGAACTGGCCGCAGAACGCATCGGCCCGGTGATGAGCCCGCTGTTCAGTGGCTACCAACGCCTGCAAGCGGCGCCGGCGTCAGCCTTGCTCAGCGAGCCGCTGCTGCACACCACATCGCGCCCGCAAGCCTGGCCGAGTTGGGCACAGCAAAATCACCTCGACGCCAAGGCGTTGAAGTTGGGGCAAGGTTTTGAGCATTTGTATTATCTGCTGGAAGCCGCAGTGGCCGGACTCGGCGTGGCAATCGCGCCAGAGCCGCTGGTGGCCGAAGACTTGAAGGCCGGTCGCCTGGTTGCGCCGTGGGGCTTTTGCGAAACCCCGGCGCAACTGGCGTTGTGGCTACCCAAGCGCGCCGCAGATGGACGCGCCCGGCAACTGGCGCAGTGGCTCAAGAACGAGCTGCGCCAGACGGATCACTCGCCGCGCTTGAACAGCAAATAAGCGGCGAGCAGACCGATTGCACCGACCGCCACACCGGCGGTGGTCCAAGGGTGTTCCTGAGCGTAATCGCGGGTGGCGATGCCGGTCTCGCGGGTTTTCACTTTGACTTCTTCATAGGCATCGCTGAGCAGGCTGCGTGAATGTTTCAGCGCGCTTTCGGCGTTGCTTTTGAGCGCCTTCAGGGTCTTGCGCGACTCGTCGGATGCGTCGTCCTTCAGGCTTTCCAACGATTTGAGCAGACTCTCGATCTCGGCTTCCATGCTTTGCAACGAGGCTTTACGTAAAGAGGTGTTGGCCATGGTGGCTCTCCTGCATTGGTGATGAGTGGCGTGTGTTGGTTGGGACTTCAGCGGTTTGAGAAAGTGCAGAAAATCTGAACTTCGCTTGCGCCGCGGCACCGAAATCCACAGAGCAGATTGACTGCTAGTCTCAATTCCACACGTCAATTGCAAACGCCAAGGAGATCGCCATGAGTGACCATCACACGTACAAGAAAGTCGAGCTGGTCGGCTCGTCCACCAGCAGCATCGAAGACGCCATCAACAACGCGTTGGCCGAAGCCAACAAGAGCATCAAACATCTGGAATGGTTTGAAGTGGTCGAGACCCGCGGCCACATCAAGGACGGCAAGGCTGCGCATTTCCAGGTAACCCTCAAAGTCGGCTTCCGCATTGCCAGCAGCTGAGTTTGGGCTACGCTTCTGAACTTGCGCGCTGGCCGAGTGCCATAGGAATGGCAAAGCGCTACAAGGTGAGTGCATCGGGAGACCTGATGCCCGCCTCTTTTAATCCGACCAGGGAGTGCGACCGATGAAGAAGTTCATATTGGCAGTAGGTTTGTTGAGCCTTGCGGGTGGCGCGTTTGCTGCTGGCAAGCCTTGTGAAGAGCTGAAAGGCGAGATTGCAGCGAAGCTGGATGCCAAGGGCGTTGCAGGGTATTCGCTGGAGGTTGTCGACAAGGGAGCCAATGGCGGAAAAGTTGTGGGCACCTGTGAAGGCGGCACCAAGGAAATCGTCTACAAACGCGGGTGATCGCGATTGAAATGCAAAAGCCGACGCGAAGGCGTCGGCTTTTTTGTGGGCCACTGGTTCCCAATGTGGGAGCGGGCTTGCTCGCGAAAGCGTTATGTCAGCCGACCTCCAGGGTGTCTGACACTCCGTCTTCGCGAGCAAGCCCGCTCCCACAGAAGCCGTATTCCAGAGTCAGCCCTTCATGACTTGGGCCAGCAATTCATAGGAGTGCAGACGATCGGCATGCTCATACAGATCGCAGGTGAAAATCAGCTCATCGGCCTGCGTCTGCTCGACCAGCACCTCCAGCTTCGCGCGGATCTTCTGCGGGCTGCCGACCATCGCCAGGCCGAGGAAATCCCCCACCGCCTCACGCTCATGGGGCAGCCACAGGCCGTCCATGGTTTTCACCGGCGGACGCTGCACCAGACTCTGCCCACGCATAAGCGCGAGAATTCGCTGGTACACCGAGGTCGCCAGGTAGTCAGCCTGCTCATCGGTATCCGCCGCCACCAGCGGCACACCGAGCATCACATAAGGCTTGTCGAGTACCGCTGACGGCTTGAAGTGGTTGCGATAGACGCGAATCGCCTCGTGCATGAAACGCGGGGCGAAGTGCGAGGCGAAGGCGTAGGGCAACCCGCGCTCACCGGCCAGTTGTGCGCTGAACAGGCTGGAACCAAGCAACCAGATCGGCACGTTGGTACCGGTGCCGGGCATGGCGATCACCCGTTGGTCCGGGGTACGCGGGCCGAGGAAGCGCGCCAGCTCGGCAACGTCTTCCGGGAAGTCATCGGCACTGCCGGAGCGCTCACGACGCAGAGCGCGGGCGGTCATCTGGTCGGAGCCGGGCGCGCGGCCCAAACCCAGATCGATGCGTCCCGGATACAGGCTTTCGAGAGTGCCGAACTGCTCGGCGATCACCAGCGGCGCGTGGTTCGGCAGCATCACCCCGCCGGAGCCGACACGAATCGTCGAGGTACCGCCGGCCAGGTATCCCAGCAACACCGAGGTGGCAGAACTGGCGATGCCGTCCATGTTGTGGTGTTCGGCCACCCAGAAGCGGGTATAGCCGAGTTTCTCGACATGCTGTGCCAGATCCAGCGAGTTGCGCAGCGATTGCGCCGGGCTACCATTCTCGCGCACGGGCACCAGATCAAGGGTGGAAAACTTTACGTCGGACAGTTGCTTCATAAACCTGCGTCTCCGAATGAGGAGGCAGGTTTTTCTTGCGAACGAAAACCTGCCCAATCCATAAGCGTGTTTTATGCAATGAGGGCATATACCCGAGTTTCAATAGCCGCGATGAAATTTCCTACTAAAAAAGTCAACGATTCAGCCGGGCTGAACTTTGTCCCGACGTCTATCCTCAGAAGCCTTGCAAGTAAAAACCACGACGGCGCGGCGTTCCGCGCCAGATCTTGAGGAGGCAGACATGGCTATCGTGAAGAAAGCATCCGCACATTGGGCAGGCGATCTGAAAACCGGCATCGGCTCGATCTCCACTGAAACCGGTGTCCTCAGAGAAGCCCCCTACGGCTTCAAGGCACGCTTCGAAGGCGGCAAGGGCACCAACCCGGAAGAACTGATCGGCGCGGCGCATGCCGGCTGTTTTTCCATGGCGTTTTCGATGATTCTCGGTGATGTGGGCCTGAAGGCCGAGAGCATCGACACCCAGGCTGAAGTCACCTTGGATCAGGTCGAGGGTGGCTTTGCCATCACCGCGATCAAGCTGATCCTCAAGGCGAAGATCCCGGGCGCTACTCAGGCGCAGTTTGAAGAGCTGAGCAACAAGGCCAAGGAAGGGTGCCCGGTGTCCAAGGTACTGAATGCGAAGATTACCCTTGAGGCTTCGCTGGTTAGCTGAATCGGCGCTGACTGACCCACTCGCGAGCAGGCTCGCTCCCACATTGGAATGCACTTCAAATGTGGGAGCGAGCCTGCTCGCGAATGTAATCCACAAATCAGCGCCGTTATTGAAGATGTGAGCGAAGTCAGAACCTGCCCCGCAAAAATATGGTCGAATAAGTGACAGCAGCTTCAGCGCACGCCCGTGCGCGCTGCATCAGGGAGCTTCATCTATGAAACGTATTGGCTTGGCGATTCTTTGCAGTGCACTGGCCACAACGGTTCTCGCCGCACCGAAAGACTGCGAGGAATTGAAGAAAGAGATCGAAGTAAAGATCCAGGCGAATGCAGTGCCGTCCTACACACTGGAAATTGTCAGCAAGGAAGAGGCCGACAAGCACGACGTGGCGATGGTTGTCGGCACCTGCGAAAACGGCACAAAAGCGATCGTCTACCAGAAGAACGACATCTGACAGTCCGCTCAAGGCACGCAGTTGATCTGGCGCTCTTCGGCAACTATCTGCCCTTGGCGATTGATCAACCGAGCACTCGGCGTGAACGCCAGCGACCGGGCTTCAAGTCGGTAACGTTGCCCGGCTTCGAAATGATCGTAGCGCACGGTCATGTAGCACAGGCGTTCCTGCGGGTCGGTGTCCAAGCCCTGGCTGCCACCGAAGATCTCGAAATCGAAGCGCACCGTCAGCTCATGACTGCCCGGCGCGACCTGGAAAAAGCGCCCGTCCCGCAGGCGCACGTTGTCCAGCCGTTCAGCCATCAGCACTTTACCGCCGGGTGTCGGCATCGAAAAATCGACCCAGGCCTTGCCGGGATCGGCTGCCGGCATCGGGCTCTGGCAGCCAGCAAGCAGACTTGCAGCGAGCAACAACGTCAACTTGTGCATGATCAATGTCCCGTGATTTGGACATCCAGCATAATCCCGATCAGGTTTTCTGGCAGCCTGCGGGTGTGCCCTGCCCTACGACTTTGCGCTGTTCATCATAAAGCCTGGCCCATGGCCGAAAACCGATGCTGCCGGCTTGCAACTGATAGCGCTGACCGGCGTTGAAGTCCTTGAATTTCACCTTCAACTGACAATCGCGCCACAGCGGTTCGGCGTCGGGGCCGATGTTGGTGGCTTCGACCGGAAACTGATAACGCACCTTCAACTCATGGCTGCCGGGCTGCACTTCGAAATAACGTTTGTCGACAGTTGCCTTGTCATCGACTTTCAGCGCTTGCAACGCCGTGTCCTGTTGCCGGGCATCGAGATCAATCCAGGCTTGCGAGGGGTCAGGATCGGGCATTCCGAATCCGGCACAACCGGCCAGCGTCAGCAGGCCTCCTGTCAGCAACAACATGCGCATAGCGAAGCTCCAAATGGCGGGATAGTCTTGCGAGCAGACTTTCCAAAGGATTTTTATTTTGAGCAGGCCGCTTCCAAGCCATGGGTTACTTGATCGCGTTTTTCGGATTTTGTTTCCGGGGGTGATGTTTTTGTTGCTCAACGGTTGTTCCAGCGTCAGCTATTACAGCCAGTTGGCCAGCGGTCAGTTGCAGTTGTTGCGCGCGCGTGAGCCGGTGGCCAAGGTGATTGCCGACCCAAGCCGCGATGCAACCCTGCGCACGCACCTGACCCAGTCGCAAAAGGCCCGGGACTTCGCCAGCGAACAGCTGCACCTGCCGGACAACCAGAGCTATCGGCTGTACGCCGACATCGGCCGGCCGTATGTGGTGTGGAACGTGTTCGCCACCCCGGAGTTTTCCCTGACCCCGAAGAACCATTGCTTCCCGATCGCCGGTTGCGTGGCCTATCGCGGCTACTACAGCCAGAGCGCTGCCCGGGGCGAAGCGGCGATTCAGCGCCTGCAAGGCATGGACGTGGCGATTGGCGGCGTCGAGGCCTATTCAACCCTCGGCTGGTTCAATGACCCGATCCTCAATTCGATGATGGGCTGGGGCGATGAGCGCCTGGCCACGCTGATCTTTCATGAACTGGCGCATCAGCGCTTCTATGTGAAAGACGACACCGAGTTCAATGAGTCCTTTGCCACGTTTGTCGAGCAGGAAGGCACCCGCCAGTGGCGGGCGTTTCGTGGCCTGCCGCCGGACACCGATGCCAGGCTCAAGCAGCGCGATCAGTTCATCGAACTGGTGCTGGAAACGCGCTCGCGCCTGGAAAAGCTCTACGCTCAGCCGCTGCCAGCCGAGCAGATGCGCGAACGCAAAGCGGCGACGTTCGAGCAGTTACGCCGCGAATATCGATTGATGCGCGACCGCCAGTGGGCCGGGGACAAGCGTTACGACGCCTGGGTGAATATGCCGCTGAACAATGCTCGATTGCTGCCGTTCGGGCTGTATGACCAGTGGGTGCCGGCGTTTGCGGCACTGTTCAGGCAGGTTGGGGGGGATTGGGTGCGGTTTTATGTTGAGGTTGAGAAGCTGGGCGGGCTACCTGTCGCGGAGCGTAAGGCGGCACTAAGAGCGCTGGCAGAATCCTGATTTCGCATTGGCTGAACTGGCCTCTTCGCGAGCAGGCTCGCTCCCACATTGAAGCGGGGTGCAACAAAAATCCCCCGTGGGAGCGAGCCTGCTCGCGAAAGCAATTTCATCAGCGCCGCAAAAACGCCTGATGCAACTCAGCCAAAGTCTCAAAGTGATAAGCCGGCGCTTCGGCACTCAACTCTTCAAAACTGCCAAACCCATAACCCACCGCCGCCGCGTCCACGCCGTTGCTGCGCGCGCCGATCAGATCATGCTTGCGGTCGCCGATCATCAGCGTATTGGCCGGATCCAGCCCTTCTTCGGCGATCAGGTGCGCAATCAGCTCGACCTTGTTGGTCCGCGTGCCATCCAGCTCACTGCCGTAGATCACCTTGAAGTGTTTGGCGAAGTCGAAGTGCCGGGCGATTTCCCGGGCGAATTCCCAAGGTTTGGAGGTCGCGATGTACAGCTGCCGCCCCTGGCCGCTCAGGGTTTCCAGCAACGGCGTGACGCCGCCGAACACACGGTTCTCGTACAGGCCGGTGACCTTGAAGCGCTCACGATAGAAATTTACCGCCTCCCAGGCCTTGGCCTCGTCGAAGCCATAAAACTGCATGAACGCCTGCAACAGCGGCGGGCCGATGAAGTGTTCGAGTTTGCTCAGGTCCGGCTCGTCGATGCCGAGTTTGCTCAAAGCGAACTGGATGGAACGGGTGATGCCCTCACGCGGGTCGGTCAGGGTGCCATCGAGGTCGAACAGTACGGTCTGGTAGTGCATGAGAAATCCTGAGCAGGTGTAGGTCGATTCAGAGCTGGTCGTAGCCTTCGGCCAGATGCAGGTCCTTGAGCTTCACGTAGTTCGCCGCGCTGTAGGTGAAGAAGGCTTGTTCCTTGTCGGTCAGCGGGCGGATCTGCTTCACCGGGCTGCCCACGTAGAGGAAACCGCTTTCCAGGCGCTTGCCCGGCGGCACCAGGCTGCCGGCGCCGATGATCACATCGTCCTCGACCACCGCGCCGTCCATGACGATGCTGCCCATACCGATCAGCACACGGCTGCCAACGCTGCAGCCATGCAGCATGACCTTGTGGGCGATGGTCACGTCATCGCCGATCAGCAGCGGGAAACCATCCGGGTTGAACGGGCCGGCGTGGGTGATGTGCAGCACGCAGCCGTCCTGCACGCTGGTGCGCGCGCCGATACGGATGCGGTGCATGTCGCCACGGATCACGGTCAGCGGCCACACGGAGCTGTCTTCGCCGATTTCGACGTCGCCGATCACCACCGCGGAGGCGTCGACAAACGCGCCCTTGCCGAGTTGCGGGGTGTGATTCTGGTACTTGCGAACGGGCACGATAAGTTCTCTCTCTGTCGCCGATAGCTGCGGTGAGTGTCGATTGTAATTAAGATGGGCGCATGTTTCTTCCAGCCAAGGTGCCAACCGTGAGCGTGAACAACCCTCTTCTGCAGTCCTACGACCTGCCGCCGTTCTCCACGATCCGTGCCGAACACGTGCTGCCAGCCATCGAAACGATCCTGGCCGACAACCGCGCCGCCATCGCCGAAATTCTCAAGACCCAAGGCCAGAACCCGACCTGGGCCGGCCTGGTACTGGCGATGGACGAACTCAACGATCGCCTCGGCGCTGCCTGGAGCCCGGTCAGCCACCTCAATGCCGTGTGCAACAGCGCCGAACTGCGCGAAGCCTACGAGTCGTGCCTGCCGGCCCTGAGCGCCTACTCCACCGAGATGGGCCAGAACCGCGAGCTGTTCCAGGCCTATGAAGCGCTGGCCAACAGCCCGGAAGCCGCCGGTTTCGACGTTGCGCAAAAAACCATTCTGGAACACGCCCTGCGCGATTTCCGTCTGTCGGGTATCGACCTGCCGGAAGCCGAACAGAAGCGCTACGCCGAAGTGCAGAGCAAGCTGTCCGAGCTGGGCAGCCGCTTCTCCAACCAGTTGCTCGACGCCACGCAAGCCTGGACCAAGCACATCACCGACGAAGCCGCCCTCGCCGGCCTGACCGATTCGGCCAAGGCGCAAATGGCTGCCGCCGCGCAGGCCAAAAGTCTCGATGGCTGGCTGATCACCCTGGAATTCCCGAGCTACTACGCGGTGATGACCTACGCCCAGGACCGCAAGCTGCGCGAAGAAGTCTACGCCGCCTACTGCACCCGTGCGTCGGATCAAGGTCCGAACGCCGGGCAGAACGACAACGGCCCGGTCATGGAAGAGATCCTCGACCTGCGTCAGGAACTGGCAAAACTCTTGGGCTTCGCCAGTTTCTCCGAGCTGAGCCTGGCCACGAAAATGGCCGAGTCCAGCGATCAGGTGCTGAGCTTCCTGCGCGACCTGGCCAAACGCAGCAAGCCGTTCGCTGCGCAGGATCTGCAGCAGCTGCGCGCCTACGCCGCCGAACAGGGCTGCGCCGATCTGCAAAGCTGGGACAGCGGTTTCTACGGGGAAAAACTCCGCGAGCAGCGCTACAGCGTCGCTCAGGAAACCCTGCGTGCGTACTTCCCGATCGATAAAGTTCTCAGCGGTCTGTTCGCTATCGTCCAGCGTCTGTACGGCATCGAAATCGCCGAGCTGAAAGGCTTCGACACCTGGCACCCGGACGTGCGCCTGTTCGAAATCAAGGAAAACGGCCAGCACGTCGGGCGCTTCTTCTTCGACCTCTACGCCCGCGCCAACAAGCGTGGCGGTGCGTGGATGGACGGCGCCCGCGACCGTCGCCGCACCGTCGACGGCGTGCTGCAAAGCCCGGTGGCCAACCTGGTGTGCAACTTCACCCCGGCAGACAGCGGCAAGCCTGCGCTGCTGACCCACGATGAAGTGACCACCCTGTTCCACGAATTCGGTCACGGCCTGCATCACCTGCTGACCCGCGTTGATCACGCCGGTGTTTCCGGGATCAACGGCGTGGCGTGGGATGCGGTCGAGCTGCCAAGCCAGTTCATGGAAAACTGGTGCTGGGAGCCGGAAGGCCTGGCGCTGATCTCCGGTCACTACGAAACCGGCGAGCCGCTGCCGCAAGACCTGCTGGAGAAAATGCTCGCAGCGAAGAACTTCCAGTCCGGCCTGATGATGGTGCGGCAGCTGGAATTCTCGCTGTTCGACTTCGAACTGCACGCCACCCATGGTGACGGCCGCAGCGTGGCGCAAGTGCTGGAAGGCGTGCGCGACGAGGTGTCGGTGATGCGTCCACCGGCGTACAACCGCTTCCCCAACAGCTTCGCGCACATCTTCGCCGGCGGTTACGCGGCGGGCTATTACAGCTACAAGTGGGCGGAAGTGCTGTCGGCGGATGCCTTCTCCAAATTCGAAGAGGATGGCGTGCTCAACGCCGAAACCGGTCGCGCCTTCCGCGAAGCGATTCTGGCGCGTGGCGGTTCGCAGGCCCCGATGGTGCTGTTCGTCGACTTCCGTGGCCGTGAGCCATCGATTGACGCACTCTTGCGCCATAGCGGCCTGAGTGAGGACGCAGCAGCATGAGTGAGGCACCTGTGATTACCAAGAAGCGCTTTATCGCCGGGGCTGTCTGCCCGGCGTGCAGCGAGCCGGACAAACTGATGATGTGGAACGAGGACAGCGTGCCGCACCGTGAGTGTGTGGCCTGCGGTTACTCGGATACATTGAACGAGCAAGGGCTGTCGGTTCCGAAGGAACTGGGCACGCGGGTCAATACCAGCGCGCTCAAGCCGGCGCCGGACAAGACCGTCCAGGCCGTGCAGTTCTTTCCGAATCCGAAGCTGAAGAAAAAGTCCGAAGACTGAGCCGGCGCATGACCCTCCACGGTGCAATGCCGTGGAGGGTGCGGCTTACTTGAGGTTGACCGACTGGAACCAGCTCTTCATCGAGCAGGTGGCAAAGGCACTGGTGCTGCAGTCGCCGTTGGCCAGCGCGGTGCGCAGCTTGTCGACATCGGCCTGCATCACGTAGCGCACGCCATCCTTGAAATGGCCGCTTTCACCAAAACCGCCCTGCGTCATTTCGTTCAGCGCGTCTTCCTTGCTCCAGCCCTGCACCACGATCCGGTACATCGCCGCCATCAGGCCGGTGCGGTCGGAGCCATGTTTGCAATGCATCAGCACCGGGCCATTGGCTTCGGCAGCCTGAATCGCGCGCAGCGTCTTGAGCACATCGGCGTCATCGACATGGTTGGTGCGATAAGGCAGTTGCACTTGATTGATGCCCGGCTCCGACAGCCAGCTGCTGTCAGCTTCCGGCAGGAAGTTGATCACCGTCGCCACTTTCAGGTTCTTCAGCAACGGCACTGCGCCGCCATCCGGCAAGGCGCTGCGGTAGAGGGTTGGCGACATCTGGAACAGGTTGTACTGCACTTCAACCGGTTGCGCCCACTCCGGCGGACGCGATGTTGCAGCGGCGTCAGCCTGGGCCGGCATCAAGTGCAACAAGGCAACAAGCGACAAACACAAAGCAAGGAAAAGGCGCACTCGAGACATGCTGGGCTGACCGTATCGGAATTCATCAATGAAAGGCCTCGCAGCTTCCACGTCTGACGGTCAAAGCCCTGTGAGGCACTTGTCAAAGAATCGTGAATCCGTGCGATTTCATTGAGCACTCAGGTAAAAAAACCGCAGCTTTTTCCGCTGAATCGGTTCAACCCGATGCATAGCCTGCTACCATTTGTCACACGATGTTGCAGGCGTCCCCCTTTTCCCGGTCAACCACCGGGCCACGCCGCGACGAAAAAATGCTCACGCCGTTCGCAGAAACGGCGGACAACCATCAATGCCTGATGAGGTGCACCCCCATGTCTGACGCAGATCGAGACAACCCGCGGCGTGAGTTCTTGCGCAAATCCCTGACCCTGATTCCCGTGGTCACCCTCGCCGGTAGCGGTCTGGGCAGCAGCGTGTTGCAAGCGGCGCCTGAAGCGGCCCCGTCGACGCCCGCAGCAACACCGGCCAAAGCTGACGCCAGCGCTTATCAGCCGAGCTATTTCACCGCCGAGGAATGGGCCTTCATCAACGCCGCCGTGGCACACCTGATTCCCAACGACGAGCAAGGCCCGGGTGCCCTGGAAGCCGGCGTGCCGGAATACATCGACCGCCAGATGAACACCTCGTACGCCGCCGGTGCCCTGTGGTACATGCAAGGTCCGTTCAACGCCGACGCTGCGCCGGAGATGGGCTGGCAGAGCAAACTGGTGCCAAAAGAGATCTATCGCCTGGGCATCGCTGCCACGGATCAGTGGGCAAAATCCCTCAACGGTAAAACATTTGCTGAGCAAGACAGCGCTACCCGAGAAGATTTGCTCAAGCAGCTCGAAGCCGGCAAACCACAGTTCGATGCGGTTCCAGCGAAGATTTTCTTCAGCCTGCTGCTGCAAAACACCAAGGAAGGGTTCTTCTGCGACCCGATCCACGGCGGCAATAAAGGCATGGTCGGCTGGACCATGATCGGCTTCCCCGGCGCCCGCGCCGATTTCATGGATTGGGTGGAACGCAACGAGCAATACCCCTTCCCGGCAGTTTCGATTCGCGGCGAGAGGGCTTGAGCATGGCAACCGTAATGAAGAAGGTCGACGCAGTGATCGTCGGTTTCGGCTGGACTGGCGCGATCATGGCCAAGGAGCTGACCGAAGCCGGGCTCAACGTGCTGGCGCTGGAGCGCGGGCCGATGCAGGACACCTACCCCGACGGCAACTATCCACAGGTGATCGACGAACTCACCTACAGCGTGCGCAAAAAACTCTTTCAGGACATCTCGAAAGAAACCGTCACCATCCGCCACAGCGTCAACGACATCGCCCTGCCGAACCGCCAGTTGGGTGCGTTTCTGCCGGGCAATGGCGTCGGCGGCGCCGGTTTGCACTGGTCGGGCGTGCACTTTCGCGTCGATCCGATCGAGCTACGCATGCGCAGCCACTACGAAGAGCGTTACGGCAAAAGTTTTATCCCCAAGGACATGACCATCCAGGACTTCGGCGTCAGCTATGAAGAGCTGGAGCCGTTCTTCGATTTCGCCGAAAAGGTCTTCGGCACCTCCGGCCAGGCCTGGACCGTGAAGGGCCAACTGGTCGGTCAGGGCAAGGGCGGTAACCCTTACGCACCGGATCGCTCCAATCCGTTCCCGCTGGAAGCGCAGAAGAACACCGTTTCCGCACAACTGTTCGGCAAAGCGGCGACAGAGGTCGGTTACAAACCCTACAACCTGCCCTCCGCGAATACCTCAGGCCCGTACACCAATCCCTACGGCGCACAGATGGGCCCGTGCAACTTCTGCGGGTTCTGCAGCGGTTACGTTTGCTACATGTACTCCAAGGCCTCGCCGAACGTAAACATTCTGCCGGCGCTCAAGCCACTGCCGAATTTCGAGCTGCGGCCCAACTCGCATGTGCTGCGGGTCAACCTCGACAGCACCAAGTCCAAGGCCACCGGCGTGACGTACATCGACGGCCAGGGCCGCGAGATCGAGCAACCGGCGGATCTGGTGATCCTCGGCGCCTTCCAGCTGCACAACGTGCGCCTGATGCTGCTCTCGGGCATCGGCAAGCCGTACGACCCGATCAGCGGCGAAGGCGTGGTCGGGCGTAACTTCGCCTACCAGAACATGGCGACCATCAAGGCGTTCTTCGACAAGGACACCCACACCAACAACTTCATCGGTGCCGGCGGCAACGGTGTGGCGCTGGATGACTTCAACGCCGACAACTTCGATCACGGCCCGCACGGCTTCGTCGGCGGCTCGCCAATGTGGGTCAACCAGGCGGGCAGCCGGCCGATTGCCGGCACCTCGAACCCGCCCGGCACCCCGGCCTGGGGCAGCCAGTGGAAACGCGCGACCGCCGATTACTACACCCACCAGGTGTCGATGGATGCCCACGGCGCGCATCAGTCCTACCGTGGCAACTACCTCGATCTGGATCCGGTGTATCGCGATGCCTACGGCTTGCCGCTGCTGCGCATGACCTTCGACTGGCAGGAAAACGACATCAAGATGAACCGCTTCATGGTCGAGAAAATGGGCAAGGTCGCTCAAGCCATGGGCCCGAAAGCCATCGCGGTGATCGGCAAGCAGGTCGGTGATCATTTCAACACCGCGGCCTACCAGACCACCCACCTCAACGGTGGCGCAATCATGGGTACCGATCCGAAGAAGAGTGCCCTGAACCGTTACCTGCAGAGCTGGGACGTGCACAACGTGTTCGTGCCAGGTGCGTCGGCGTTCCCGCAAGGCTTGGGTTACAACCCGACCGGGCTGGTGGCGGCGTTGACCTACTGGTCGGCCAAGGCGATCCGCGAGCAGTACCTGAAAAACCCCGGCCCGCTGGTTCAGGCATAAGGAGCGATGACCATGAAAAATCTCGTTATCGCCACCCTGGCCCTGCTCGGCAGTGCTGCCGTGCACGCAGCCGACGTCGATCAAACGTTGATCAAACAAGGCGAATATCTCGCCCGCGCGGGTGACTGCGTGGCCTGCCACACCGCCAAGGGCGGCAAGCCGTTCGCCGGCGGCCTGCCGATGGAAACGCCGATCGGCACGATCTACTCGACCAACATCACCCCGGACAAAACCGGTGTCGGCGATTACAGCTTTGAGGACTTCGACAAAGCCGTGCGCCATGGCGTGGCGAAAAACGGCAGTACCTTGTACCCGGCGATGCCGTATCCGTCCTACGCCCGTGTCAGCGAAACCGACATGCAGGCGCTGTACGCCTACTTCATGCACGGTGTCGAACCGGTGGCGCAGGAGAACAAGGCCAGCGACATCCCATGGCCGCTGAGCATGCGCTGGCCGCTGATGGGCTGGCGCTGGCTGTTCGCGCCGAAGGTCGAGGACTACAAGGCCACCTCGGATGATCCGGTGATTGATCGCGGCGCCTACCTGGTCGAAGGCCTCGGCCATTGCGGCGCCTGCCATACGCCACGGGCCCTGACCATGCAGGAAAAATCCCTGAGCGCGGCGGACGGCAAGAACTTCCTCGCCGGCAGTGCGCCGCTGGAAGGCTGGATCGCCAAAAGTCTGCGCGGTGATCACAAGGATGGCCTGGGCAGCTGGAGCGAAGCGCAGCTGGTGCAGTTCCTCAAGACCGGCCGCAGCGACCGCAGTGCAGTGTTCGGCGGCATGAGCGATGTGGTCACCCACAGCATGCAATACATGACCGACGCCGACCTGACCGCGATCGCCCGCTACCTCAAGTCGCTGCCGGCAGTTGATCCAAACGATCAGCCGCACCAGTACGACGAGAAAGCGGCCAAAGCCCTGTGGAACGGCGACGACAGCCAGCGCGGCGCAGCGGTGTACATCGACAACTGCGCGGCCTGCCACCGTACCGACGGCCATGGCTACACCCGGGTGTTCCCAGCGCTGGCGGGCAATCCGGTGCTGCAATCGGAAGACCCGACCTCGCTGATCCACATCGTGCTCAAGGGCGGTACCTTGCCGGCGACGCACACGGCACCCTCGACCTTCACCATGCCGGGTTTCGCCTGGCGGTTGTCGGATCAGGAAGTGGCGGATGTGGTGAGTTTCATCCGTGGCAGCTGGGGCAACAAAGGTGCGCCGGTGAAAGCCGCTGACGTCGCCGAGTTGCGTAAGGAGGATATGAAGCACACCTCCGGCGATGACCTCGGTCAGGTCACGCAACACAACTGACCAGTCGCCCGACGGCACTAGCCAGATGAGCAACGCCCCGATACTGTATATACACACAGTATCGGGGCGTTTTCATGTCTACTCCATTGCCACCACGGGGCCGCGGCACCGCGACCAACCCGCACAACCGCTTTGCGCCGAACCGTTCGGTGGCCGAGGACGACGGCTGGTATCAGGAAGTGCCCGAAACGCAGAACACCGAGGTGATGATCGAAACCGCGAAAACCATCATCACCCGCAACACCTCGCCAGACCTGCCCTTCGATCGCTCAATCAACCCCTATCGCGGCTGCGAGCACGGTTGCATCTATTGCTACGCGCGACCCAGCCACGCCTATTGGGACATGTCGCCGGGGCTGGATTTCGAAACTCGGCTGATCGCCAAGACCAACGCCGCCCAGGTGCTTGAGGAACAGTTGAGCAAACGCGGTTACCAATGCGCGCCGATCAATCTTGGCTCCAACACCGATCCGTATCAGCCTATCGAGCGCGAGCACAGGATTACCCGGCAGACCCTCGAAGTACTGCTGCGCTACCGGCACCCGGTGACCATCGTTACCAAGGGTTCGCTGATTCTGCGCGACCTCGACCTGCTCACCGAGCTGGCGCAGCAACGGCTGGTGGCGGTGATGATCAGCCTGACCACGCTGGACGATGAACTCAAACGCATCCTCGAACCCCGTGCCGCTGCACCGAAAGCACGGCTGCGGGCGATCCGGGTGATGCGCGAAGCAGGCATTCCGGTGGGGGTGCTGTGTTCGCCGATGATCCCGATGATCAACGACAGCGAAATCGAAAGCCTGCTGACCGAAGCCCATGCGGCTGGTGCGCAAAGCGCCGCGTACATGATGCTGCGCCTGCCGCTGGAAGTGGCGCCGTTGTTCGAGGAATGGTTGCAGGCGCACTATCCGCAGCGCGCGGCCCATGTCCTGAGCCTGATCCGCCAGAGCCGAGGTGGTGAGCTCTACGACAGGCGGTTCGGTGCGCGGATGCGCGGCGAGGGGCCGTTCGCCGACCTGCTCGCGCAACGTTTCGCCAAAGCCATTAAACGTCTCGGTTTAAACCACCGTGAGGGCTATAACCTGGACTGCACGGCCTTCTGTCCGCCGGGTCGCCAGATGTCGTTGATTTAGCGACAATTGCCTATGGTTGCCGGGTTGGAATCCTTCCGTCGAAATGCCTCAGTCACGTTTTTTGTGACCTGGAACACACGTTCTAGAGCGCTCGATTCAGTTTGAGTTAAGTTTCGGCGGCTACCTTGTTCATCGAGTGACTGACGGGTCTGGATGACCCGGATGTTTTAAACAGCCACTGGCTTCATACCGGAATACACGGGAACGACTCCCCGAATCCGCCAAAGAGGATGAATCATGAGTGACAAGGATAAACAGCCGTTGGCTGCGTCGGCGCAAGCCGTCCCTGGGGCGGAATCCGCCGATGCAGCGTTGCGTACGATCGTTGACGGCTTTTTGCATTTTCATCATGAGGTCTTCCCGCAGCAGGAAGAACTCTTCAAGAAACTCGCCACGGCGCAATCGCCACGGGCAATGTTCATCACCTGCGCCGACTCGCGCATCGTGCCCGAGCTGATCACCCAGAGTTCGCCGGGCGATCTGTTCGTGACCCGTAACGTCGGCAACGTCGTGCCGCCTTACGGCCAGATGAACGGCGGCGTTTCCACCGCCATCGAATACGCGGTGCTGGCACTGGGCGTGCAGCACATCATCATCTGCGGCCACTCCGATTGCGGTGCCATGCGTGCGGTACTCAACCCGGACAGCCTGGAAAAAATGCCGACGGTCAAAGCCTGGTTGCGCCACGCCGAAGTGGCAAAAACCATGGTGCACGAAAACTGTAATTGCACCGACGAAAAAGAAAGCATGCCGATCCTCACCGAGGAGAACGTCATCGCCCAACTGCAGCACTTGCGTACCCATCCTTCGGTAGCCTCACGCATGGCGAACGGTCAACTGTTCATCCATGGCTGGGTCTACAACATCGAAACCAGCGAAATCAAGGCTTACGACGCGGATCAGGGACGCTTCCTGCCGCTCGACGGCAGCCATCCGATTCCGGTGGCGACGCCCAAAGCGCGCTTCTAAATCCTCCTAAAAATCTGTGTGGCTTGATGCCGGCCGCTGTTTCAGCGGTTCGGCGAAGCCATGCCTGAAGAAAACTTCGGGAGAGTCACCATGCGTGCTGCTCAATTGAAAGCGGTGTTGCCACGGGAGCTGCTGGCTTCGGTGGTTGTGTTTCTGGTCGCGCTGCCGTTGTGCATGGGCATTGCGATCGCTTCCGGGTTGCCGCCGGCCAAAGGTCTGATCACCGGGATCATCGGCGGTCTGGTGGTGGGTTGGCTGGCAGGCTCGCCGTTGCAGGTCAGCGGGCCGGCGGCGGGTCTGGCAGTGCTGGTATTCGAGCTGGTGCGCCAGCACGGGATCGAGATGCTCGGGCCGATTCTGTTGCTCGCCGGTTTCCTGCAACTGGTGGCCGGGCGCCTGAAGCTCGGGTGCTGGTTTCGGGTGACGGCGCCAGCGGTGGTCTACGGCATGCTCGCCGGGATCGGCGTGCTGATCGTTCTGTCGCAGGTGCATGTGATGCTCGATGCCAAGCCACAACCGTCCGGGCTGGATAACTTAACGGCGTTCCCCGGCGCGGTGGCGCAAGCCTTGCCGTCGTTCGGCTGGCAGGCCGGCTTGCTCGGGTTGGCGACCATTGCGGTGATGTGGCTGTGGGAGAAATTTCGCCCGCATTCGCTGCGCTTCATTCCCGGTGCGCTGCTCGGCGTCGGTCTGGCCACGGGCGCCAGCCTGCTGTTGGCGTTGCAGGTAAAAAGGGTCGAGGTGCCGGAGAATCTGGCCGAAGCCATTGACTGGCTGAAACCGGCGGACTTGCTCAGCCTCGCTGATCCCACCCTGCTGATTGCGGCTTTTGCCGTGGCGTTCATCGCCAGCGCCGAAACGTTGTTGTCCGCTGCTGCGGTGGATCGCATGCACAACGGCGTGCGCTCGGATTTCGACCGTGAGCTGTCGGCGCAAGGTGTCGGCAACATGCTCTGCGGTCTGCTCGGGGCACTGCCGATGACCGGGGTGATCGTGCGCAGCTCGGCCAACGTCCAGGCCGGTGCAACCACCCGATACTCGACGATCTTCCATGGTCTGTGGCTGCTGGCGTTCGTGCTGTTGCTGTCAAGCGTGCTGCAAAGCATTCCGGTGGCGAGTCTGGCGGGGGTGCTGGTGTACACCGGGTTCAAACTGGTGGACCTCAAAGCGTTTCGCGGTCTGGGCCGTTACGGGCGGATGCCGATGTTCACCTATGCCGCCACGGCGCTGGCGATCATCTTCACCGACCTGCTGACCGGGGTGTTGATCGGTTTCGGCCTGACGATGTTGAAACTGGCGTTCAAGGCTTCGCGATTGAAGATCAGCCTGATCGATCTGCCGCAGGACGGCGAGATGGAGTTGCGTCTGATCGGTGCGGCGACATTCCTCAAAGTGCCGGCGTTGACGCAAGTGCTGGGCAGTATTCCGCAAGGCACGACGGTGCATGTGCCGCTCAATAACCTGAGCTACATCGACCATTCGTGTCTGGAGTTGCTGGAGGAATGGGGCCGGGCGAATGCGGCGAAGGGCTCGAAGCTGTTGATTGAGTCGCGTGGGTTGAAGCGACGGTTGGAGGGGCGGGTTCGGACCAATACCGGGATCGGTGCGGCCGGCTAAAAAACCCGTTGTGCATACAAACCCTGTGGGAGCGAGCCTGCTCGCGAAAGCGATGTATCAGCCAACAGAAGATGTTGAATGATCGACCGCATTCGCGAGCAGGCTCGCTCCCACATTGGATCTATGGCGTATGAGGCTTACGCGGCAGGCTGGTCGAGCTCCAGGCCCACACCCAGGCGACGCCCCATGCACGGCCAGCGCTTCCACGCGGCACCGGTATCCGGGCTGCTCAGCTTGTCGCGGTAGGCTTCTACCGATTCCCGCGAAAAACTCTCGTCGTCGAGCATCTCGTCGATAGTGTGATGCACCACTTCGTCCAGTTGATTGGCAAATTCCTCACCGAGCAATTGGTGAGCAATCAGGTTGGCGACCGTCATGTCCAAGGGGATCAGTGGCTGGCCGAGGTGTTTGATGTACAGGTCGTTGACCTCTTCGACAAAGCGGTGCGCCAGATAGGCTTCATCCAGCAGGCTGTCCAGGCCGACCGGCGGCTGGAGGAAGTACTGCTCGGCGATTTTCAGCACCGGCTTGATCTGCGACTCGATTCCCGCTTCCCTGGCAACTTCATTGGCTGCGTCCAGCATGTCTGGTACTTCGTCGATATAGGCGGTGACGAATTTCGTTAACGCTTCTTCGCGGTTAGCGTCCGGCAACTGAATGGCCGAATGCAGATGAGGCAACTTGGCTTCCAGCTGACGCTTGAGCCGTCCGGTTTCGTTTTCGGTTTGTCGGGCTTTTTGGATCTGCTCGCGCAATGCGGCGGTGTTCATGAAAACTCCAGGGAACAAGGCAATGAAATAGGGAAGACATAACTTAGCTGGCTTACGAAAAATGCTAAGACGCATTTGTCATAATTATTTCATCCTTGATGCAGCAGCGTTATATCGGTTCGCCACCACTCGTCTGCATCCTTCTCCATTCGTACCCTTGAGCGCAAGCCCCGGCTGTTTCAGATCATTTACGCGTCGACATTGCAATTCCCGATGGCTGTCTATACTCGCCATTGAATGGAGTTAGCTGATGACGCCCGACTGCCCACGCAGCAAGGCCCGGCGATTCAAGTTCGTAGTCTGATGCAGCCGCTCCCTTGCCGAAGGCGTTGCGCCTACGGGATAACAAGAACGATAAGGGGAACCCGCAATGATGCGACATCCACACGTCTGGATGGGCCTCCTGTTGTGGTCGATTTTCAGCCCGGCTCAAGCGGCCTGGACTGTGAATATGGCGCCTGGAGCGATTGAAACCAGTCACGCAGTATTCGACCTGCACATGACCATTTTCTGGATCTGTGTGGTGATCGGGATCATCGTCTTCGGCGCCATGTTCTGGTCGATGATCGTGCATCGCCGCTCGACCGGGCAGGTCGCCGCAAAATTCCACGAAAGTACCACCGTCGAAATTCTCTGGACGGTCGTGCCGCTGCTGATCCTGGTGGCGATGGCGGTTCCGGCGACCGCCACCCTGATCCGCATGTACGACACCAGTGAGCCGGATATCGATATCCAGATCACCGGCTACCAGTGGAAGTGGCACTACAAATACCTCGGCCAGGACGTCGAGTTCTTCAGCAACCTGGCCACCCCCGCCGAACAGATCCACAACAAGGAAGCCAAGGGCGAGCACTACCTGCTCGAAGTCGACAAGCCGCTGGTGCTGCCGGTTGGCGCCAAGGTGCGCTTCCTCGTGACTTCCGCCGACGTCATTCACTCATGGTGGGTGCCGGCCTTCGCGGTCAAGCGCGATGCGATCCCGGGTTTCGTCAACGAAGCCTGGACGCGCATCGACAAGCCCGGCCTCTACCGTGGCCAGTGCGCCGAACTGTGCGGCAAGGACCACGGCTTCATGCCGATCGTGGTCGACGTCAAGGAGAAGGCCGACTACGACAAGTGGCTTGCCGACCGCAAAGCCGAAGCCGCGCAGCTCAAGGAGCTGACCAGCAAGGAATGGACGCTGGACGAGCTTAAAGAGCGCGGCGACAAGATCTATCACACCACCTGCGTGGCCTGTCACCAGGCTGAAGGTCAGGGCCTGCCGCCGATGTTCCCGGCGCTCAAGGGCTCACCGATTGCCACCGGGCCAAAAGCCGACCACCTGCACCGCGTGTACTTCGGCAAACCCGGCACCGCCATGGCGGCGTTCGGCAAACAGTTGTCGGAAGTCGATATCGCAGCGGTGGTGACCTACGAACGTAACGCCTGGGGCAACAACAAGGGCGACATGGTCACGCCAAAAGAAGTGCTTGAGCTCAAACAGGCGGAAAGCAAATGAGCCGGTCTATCGCGTACTTCGTGAATCGGTCGGGGCAATGCGCCCCGGCCCGCCCCGTCCACTCACGTAAAGGAGACCGGCCATGAGCGCTGTAATCGATGACCACGGTCATGCCGACCACGCCCACGGCCCCGCCAAAGGCCTGATGCGTTGGGTGCTGACCACCAACCACAAGGACATCGGTACGCTGTACCTGTGGTTTGCGTTCTGCATGTTCCTGCTCGGCGGCACGTTCGCCATGGTGATTCGCGCCGAGCTATTCCAGCCCGGGCTGCAGATCGTCGAGCCGGCGTTCTTCAACCAGATGACCACCATGCACGGCCTGGTGATGGTCTTCGGCGCGGTGATGCCGGCGTTCGTCGGCCTCGCCAACTGGATGATCCCGTTGATGATCGGCGCGCCAGACATGGCCCTGCCACGGATGAACAACTTCAGCTTCTGGCTGCTGCCGGCGGCGTTCCTGCTGCTGGTCTCGACCCTGTTTACCGCCGGTGGCGGGCCGAACTTCGGCTGGACGTTCTATGCGCCGCTGTCCACCACCTACGCGCCGGAAAGCGTCACCTACTTCATCTTCGCCATCCACCTGATGGGGATCAGTTCGATCATGGGTGCGATCAACGTGATCGCCACCATCCTCAACCTGCGCGCCCCCGGCATGACCCTGATGAAAATGCCGCTGTTCGTCTGGACCTGGCTGATCACCGCGTTCCTGCTGATCGCGGTGATGCCGGTGCTGGCCGGGTGCGTGACGATGATGCTGATGGACATCCACTTCGGCACCAGTTTCTTCAGTGCCGCCGGTGGCGGTGACCCGGTGCTGTTCCAGCACGTGTTCTGGTTCTTCGGCCACCCCGAGGTGTACATCATGATCCTGCCGGCCTTCGGCGCCGTCAGCCAGATCATCCCGACCTTCTCGCGCAAGCCGCTGTTCGGCTACACCTCGATGGTCTACGCCACGGCGAGCATCGCGTTCCTGTCGTTCATCGTCTGGGCGCACCACATGTTCGTGGTCGGCATCCCGCTGGTGGGCGAGCTGTTCTTCATGTACGCGACCATGCTCATCGCCGTGCCCACCGGGGTGAAGGTGTTCAACTGGGCCAGCACCATGTGGCAGGGGTCGCTGACCTTCGAGACGCCGATGCTGTTTGCCGTGGCGTTCGTGATCCTGTTCTCGATCGGCGGTTTTTCCGGGCTGATGCTGGCCATTGCCCCGGCGGACTTCCAGTACCAGGACACCTACTTCGTGGTCGCGCACTTCCACTACGTGCTGGTGCCGGGGGCGATCTTCGGGATCTTCGCTTCGGCCTATTACTGGCTGCCGAAGTGGACCGGGCACATGTACGACGAAACCCTCGGCAAGCTGCACTTCTGGCTATCGTTCGTCGGCATGAACCTGACCTTCTTCCCGATGCACTTTGTGGGGCTGGCGGGAATGCCGCGGCGGATTCCGGACTACAACCTGCAGTTCGCCGACTTCAACATGGTTTCCTCGATCGGCGCGTTCATGTTCGGCGCTACGCAGATCTTCTTCCTGTTCATCGTGATCAAGACCATTCGCGGTGGCGCGCCAGCCCCGGCGAAACCGTGGGATGGCGCCGAAGGCCTGGAGTGGAGCGTGCCGTCGCCGGCGCCGTATCACACCTTTACCACGCCGCCGGAAGTGAAATGAAACGCCTGGCCTTTGTGGGAGGGGGCTTGCTCCCGAATGCGTCAGATCATTCAACTCATGGGTTGAATGATGAATGGCATTCGCGAGCAAGCCCGCTCCCACAGGGGATCTCGGTGGAGGCTGACAATCATGGCTGACTCGATCTCGCTGAAAAAACTGGTCATCCGGCTGCTGGGAGTCGTGGTCGCAATGTTTGTCTTCGGCTTTGCCCTGGTGCCGATCTACGACGTGATGTGCAAGGCCTTCGGCATCAATGGCAAAACCGCCGGGCAGTACGAGGGCGAGCAAATGGTGGACAGCTCGCGCCAGGTGCGCGTGCAGTTTCTGTCGACCAACAACATCGACATGCCGTGGGAATTCTACCCCAAGCACGACGAACTGACCGCCAACCCCGGCGCGGTCAACGAGATGATTTTCATCGCGCGCAATCCCACCGACAAACCGATGAGTGCGCAAGCCGTGCCGAGCATCGCGCCGAGCAATGCGGCGGCGTATTTCCACAAGACCGAATGCTTTTGCTTTACCCAGCAGGTGCTGCAGCCGGGTCAGCAGATCGAGATGCCGGTGCGTTTCATCGTTGACCGCGACATGCCCAAGGACGTGAAGCACCTGACGCTGTCCTACACGCTGTTCGATATCACCGCCCGACATCCTCCGGTGGCTGCAAACACTGGCGGTTAAGCGTGCCCGATAAGGAGAACAATAAATGGCAACTCATGAGCACTATTACGTCCCGGCCCAGAGCAAATGGCCGATCATCGCCACCTTCGGCATGGCGATCACCGTGTACGGTCTGGCGACCTGGTTCAACGATCTGAAGGCCGCGCGCCCTGAATCCCACGGGCCACTGATCTTTTTCGTCGGCGGACTGTTGCTGGCGTACATGCTGTTCGGCTGGTTCGGGGCGGTGATCAAGGAAAGCCGCGCAGGACTTTACAGCGCACAACTGGATCGCTCGTTCCGCTGGGGCATGAGCTGGTTCATCTTTTCCGAGGTAATGTTCTTCGTCGCCTTCTTCGGTGCGCTGTTTTACGTGCGCCACGTCTCGGGGCCCGCTCTCGGCGGTGAAGGCCCGAAAGGCATCGCCCACATGCTGTGGCCGAACTTCCAGTTCACCTGGCCGCTGCTGCACACGCCGGACCCGAAACTGTTCCCGCCGCCCAAGGAAGTCATCAGCCCGTGGGGCCTGCCGCTGATCAACACGATCCTGCTGGTCAGCTCCAGCGTGACCATCACCATCGCCCACCATGCGCTGAAGAAGGGCCATCGCGGCGCACTGAAAATCTGGCTGGCGATCACCGTTCTATTGGGCTGCGGCTTCCTCGCCTTGCAGGCCGAGGAATACATGCACGCCTACCACGAACTGGGCCTGACCCTGGGTTCGGGCATCTACGGCGCGACGTTCTTCATGCTCACCGGTTTCCACGGCGCCCACGTGACCATCGGCACGATCATTCTGTTCGTGATGCTGATGCGCATCATGAAGGGCCATTTCGATGCCGAGCATCAGTTCGGCTTCGAGGCCGCGAGCTGGTACTGGCACTTCGTTGATGTGGTGTGGATCGGCCTGTTCATCTTCGTTTACGTGCTCTGAGCACTGATTACCAAGGCGCGTGCGACACCAGTTGGCCGCTGTAGAAGCCCCAGGCGATCAAGCCGACGGTGGCAGCGGCCAGTGCCACCCGAACACTCAAGGCGATCACCAGGCGATTGGAGCTGCTGTCGTCCTTGACCAGGAAAAACAGGCCGCTGAACAGGCTGATCACCGTGGCAATCAGCAGCAGGACGATGGCTGCTTTGAGCATGGGAAGACTCCGGGGGACAGGCGATGCAGTTGAGTATAGCGATCGCGACGACTGACTTTGTGGCGCGGCCATGAAGCGCTTCCGGCCGGGCGTGATACCGACCGTGGTGGTGGCGTTGTTGCTGCCGCTGCTGGTGTCGCTGGGTTTCTGGCAGCTCGGTCGGGGCGCGGAGAAAACCGCCCTGCTCGCCACTTACGCCGAGCGCCGCGCGGCTGATCCGATGGCCAGCAGCGAATTGCTGCACAGCGCCGACCCGGCCTTTCGCCGTGTGCATCTGTACGGCCAGTTCGATGGCGCCCACAGCCTGCTGCTGGACAACCGCCAGCGCAACGGCAAGGTCGGTATCGAGCTGCTGCAACCGTTTCAGGATCGGGCCAGCGGCCAGTGGCTGCTGGTCAATCGCGGCTGGTTGCCATGGCCGGATCGCCGGGTGACGCCGCAATTCGCAACCCCCACCGACGCGGTCAACCTGGATGCCTGGGTCTACGTCGCCCCCGGCGCGACCTTCCAGTTGCACGCCGACCCGGCCAGCAGCAGCTGGCCGCAAACGATCACCGCCGTCGAGCCGGCGAAGCTGTGGAAAACCCTCGAACGCGACGGCTTCGCCTACGAACTTCGTGCCGAACCCGGCCCCGCCAGCTATGAGGCCGACTGGCCGGTCGTCGCCATGGGCCCGGAAAAACACCTTGGATACGCCGTGCAGTGGTTCGCCATGGCCACCGCCCTGCTCGGCCTCTACCTCTACCTTGGATTGCACAACGCAAAGGAGAAACACCATGGGAACGGCCATGAATCCACCCAGCATGTCTGAGGCGAAAACCCCGGCCACCCGCCGCCGCGGGCGGATTCAGCTGCTGCTGATTGTGCTCGGCGTGGTCGGCCCGATGGTGCTGGCGACCGGCATGTACAAACTGCAGTTCTGGGTACCGGAAGGTCGCAGCTACCACGGCGAACTGATCGGCAACGGCCAGACACGCGCCGACCTCGGCGTGCAAGCCGATGAACAGCGCTGGCAGATGCTGGTGACCGCGCCGAAGGATTGCGCGGTGGACTGCCAGCAACTGGTGTACCTCGCCCGGCAGATCCAGATCGGCCTCGGTCGCGACGCCGGGCGCGCCAGCCACGCCCTCGCCGCCGCGCAACCGTTGAGCGCCGACTACGAAGCCAAGCTGAGCCGCGAATATCCGCAGCTGCAACGCTACCCGCTGGACAGCGCAGCGTTGAGCAAGGCCACCGGCGACAAGGCCACACCGCAACTGTGGATCATCGACCCCCACGGCAACCTGGTGCTGCGCTACGAGCCGAGCGTGAAGGGCAAGGATCTGCTCAACGACCTGCGCCACCTGCTGAAACTGTCGAACATCGGATAAGGGCATCGTCATGGCCAAACCTGGATTTCGCCTCGCGTTGTTTGCCACCCTGCTGGCACTGATCGTCGTGCTGCTCGGCGCCTACACCCGCCTGACCCACGCAGGCTTGGGCTGTCCGGACTGGCCGGGCTGTTACGGTTTTATCAGCGTGCCGAAAAGCGAAGCCCAACTGGCGCATGCCGAGCTGCATTACCCCGACTCGCCGGTGGTGGCGCACAAGGGCTGGAACGAGATGATCCACCGCTACTTCGCCGGCACTCTCGGCCTGCTGATTTCGATTCTGGCCGGGCGCGCCTGGGTCAATCGTCGTCATCCTGGGCAGCCGCTGAAGCTGCCACTGTTTCTGCTGGCGGTGGTGTTCGCCCAAGCGGCGTTCGGCATGTGGACGGTGACGCTCAAGCTCTGGCCGCAAGTGGTCACCGGACATCTGCTCGGCGGTTTTGCGACCTTGAGTCTGTTGTTTTTGCTGACGTTGCGATTGTCCGGGGTGCTGCCGGCACTGACCGTGCCCAAGCGCTTGCAGTATTGGGCAACGGCGGGGCTGTTGCTGGTGATCGGCCAGATCGCACTGGGTGGTTGGGTCAGTTCCAACTACGCGGCGGTGGCCTGCATCGACTTCCCGACCTGCCACGGTCAATGGCTGCCACCGGCGGACTTTGCCAACGGCTTTCACCTGACCCAGCACATCGGCCCCAATTATCTCGGCGGCCAACTCGACAGCGATGCACGCACGGCGATTCACCTGACCCACCGCATCGGCGCGCTGTTGGTGACGATCGTCCTGCTCGGTCTGGCCTGGCAACTCAGGGCTGTCGGCATGACGCGTTTGGCCGGGCTAGTCGTCATTGCCCTCGGCGCACAGATTACCCTCGGCATCAGCAACGTGTTGTTCCATCTGCCGCTGCCGGTGGCCGTGGCGCATAACGCCGGCGGCGCGGCGCTACTGCTGAGCATGGTGCTGGTCAATTATCACGCGCGCACCAGTCTGGTTCGGGTCAAACAGCCGATGTTGGCGCGCTGGCGTCTGAGCCCGCGTAAACATTCGGCTGCGCCCATCACGATAAAAGGAGAAACGCCATGGCGCTTCTGATCGGCGAACGTCCCGCGCAAGCGCTGTGGCGTGACTATCTGGAGCTGACCAAGCCGAAAGTGGTGGTGCTGATGCTGATCACCTCGCTGGTCGGCATGTTCCTCGCGACCCGCGCCGGGGTGCCGTGGACGGTACTGGTGTTCGGCAATCTGGGGATTGCGTTGTGTGCCGGCGGCGCGGCGGCGGTCAATCATGTGGTGGATCGGCGTATCGACGCGGTGATGGCGCGCACCCACAAACGGCCATTGGCCGAGGGCCGGGTTTCGCCGGCAGCGGCGCTGACCTTTGCGCTGGTGCTGGCGCTGCTCGGGCAGGCGATGCTGCTGACGTTCACCAATGCGCTGACCGCGTGGCTGACCCTCGCTTCGTTACTCGGCTACGCGGTGATCTACACCGGCTTCCTCAAACGCGCGACGCCACAGAACATCGTCATCGGCGGTCTTGCCGGCGCCGCCCCTCCGCTGCTCGGCTGGACCGCCGCTACCGGCCATGTCAGCGCTGAACCGTTGCTGCTGGTGCTGATCATCTTCGCCTGGACCCCGCCGCACTTCTGGGCGCTGGCGATCCATCGCAAGGAGGAATACGCCAAGGCCGACATCCCGATGCTGCCGGTAACCCACGGCGAGCACTACACCAAGGTGCATATTCTGCTGTACACCTTCGCGCTGCTCGCGGTGAGCCTGCTGCCGTACGTGATCCACATGAGCGGCGTGCTCTACCTCATCTGCGCCCTCGCGCTGGGCGCAAGGTTTCTGCAATGGGCCGTGGTGCTGTACCGTGGCACTCGGCCGCACGCGGCGATCAACACCTTCAAGTACTCTATTTATTACTTGTTCCTGTTGTTCATCGCCCTGCTCGTAGACCACTACTTACTGTTGAACCTATGACTCGAACCCAGAAAACCGTCTTCATTCTCGTCGCCGTGATCGCGCTGATCCTGGGACTGACCGTCAACAAAGTCCTGAGTGGCAAAGGCCAGGGCGACCCCACCGCGCTGATCGACGCCGGCATCATCCTGCTGCCGCAGAGCCGCACCCTGCCGGGCGTGACCATGACCAATCAGGACGGCCAACCGGTCGCAATCGACGAGTTGAAAGGCAAGTGGAGCCTGCTGTTCTTCGGCTACACCTTCTGCCCGGACATCTGCCCGACCACCCTCGCCCAACTGCGCCAGATCAAGAGCGAATTGCCCAAAGACGCGGTGGATAAGTTGCAGATCGTGCTGGTCAGCGTCGACCCGAACCGCGATAATCCGCAGCAGTTGAAGCAGTACCTGGGCTACTTCGATCCACAGTTCGTGGGCCTGACGCCGAAGTCGATCGAAGAACTGCAGAAGGTCGCGAATGCGGTGAGTATTCCGTTCATTCCGGCCGATACCAGCAAACCGAATTACACGGTGGATCACAGTGGCAACCTGGCGGTGATCGGCCCGGACGGGACGCAGCGTGGGTTCATCCGGGCGCCGCTGAACAACGCCAAACTGGTTGCGCAGCTCCCGGTAATGCTTAACCGCAAGTAGCAACAACACTGAACCATTGTGGGAGCGGGCTTGCTCGCGAATGCAATGGGTCAGATAAAGAAATGTTGGCTGACACAACGCATTCGCGAGCAAGCCCGCTCCCACAGGGACGGTGTTCCGGGCACAAAAAAGGGGGCGCTCATGGCGCCCCCTTTTCGTTGCAGCAATCTAAATCAGAACGCCGGCAATACCGCGCCTTTGTACTTCTCGGTAATGAATTTCTTCACTTCCGGGCTGTGCAGCGCAGCCGCCAGTTTCTGCATCGCGGCGCTGTCCTTGTTGTCCGCACGGGACACCAGGATGTTAACGTATGGCGAGTCGTTGCCTTCGATCACCAGCGCATCCTTGGACGGGTCGAGTTTGGCTTCCAGCGCGTAGTTGGTGTTGATCAGCGCCAGATCGACCTGGGTCAGCACGCGCGGGATGGTCGCGGCTTCCAGTTCACGGATTTTCAGGTCTTTCGGGTTCTGCGCGATGTCTTTCGGGGTCGACAGAATGTTGGTCGGATCCTTCAGGGTGATCAGGCCAGCCTTGGCCAGCAGCAACAGCGCACGGCCGCCGTTGGTGGCGTCGTTCGGGATCACCACGTTGGCGCCGCTTGGCAGATCCTTCAGATCCTTGATCTTGTTCGAGTAGGCGCCCAGCGGCTCCAGATGCACGCCGGTCACCGCCACCAGGCTGGTGCCCTTGGCCTTGTTGAACTCATCAAGGTATGGCTGGTGCTGGAAGAAGTTGGCGTCCAGGCGCTTTTCAGCCACCTGCACGTTCGGCTGAATGTAGTCGGTGAAGACCTTGACCTTCAGATCCACGCCTTCTTTGGCCAGGGCCGGCTTCACGAATTCGAGGATTTCCGCGTGCGGCACCGGGGTAGCGGCAACGGTCAGGGTTTCAGCGTGGGCCGAAAAAGCGGCTACGGCAGCGAAAGCAGCGATCAGTTTTTTCATTCAGCTAACTCCTTATGAGGCGCCCGTCTGGCGCCTGCCAGCGAATGGCCGGCTCATCTCTTGATTACAAAAACCGGTTATTTGCGCGAGAAATGCACGACCAGTCGATCGCCCACCATTTGCAGCACTTGTACCAGTATCAGCAGCAACACCACGGTGACGATCATCACGTCAGTCTGGAAACGCTGGTAGCCGAAACGGATCGCCAGGTCACCCAGACCACCGGCGCCGACCACACCGGCCATTGCCGTGTAGGACACCAGAGTAATCGCGGTCACCGTAATCGCTGCGAAGATGCCCGGACGGGCCTCCGGCAGCAAGGCGTTCATGATGATCTGCCGGGTGGTCGCGCCCATCGACTGGGTGGCTTCGATGATGCCGCGATCGACTTCACGCAGCGCGGTTTCCACCAGACGCGCGAAGAACGGCGTCGCACCCACCACCAACGGCGGAATCGCACCGGCCACGCCCAGCGAGGTGCCGGTGATCAGCACGGTGAACGGAATCATCACGATCAGCAGAATGATGAACGGCAACGAACGCAGGATGTTCACCGCCAACGACATGAAGGCGTAGAGGCCACGGTTTTCCAGCAACTGACGCGGGCTGCAGAGGAACAGCAGCACACCCAGCGGCAGGCCGAGCAATACGGTGAACAGCAGCGAACCACCGAGCATCAACATGGTGTCGCCAGTGGCCAGCCAGATTTCCAGCCAATCGATGTTTTCGAAGAAAGCCTTGAGCATTTCCATTAACGCAGCACCTCCATATGAACGTCAGCGGCGGTGAAGCGGGCGAAGGCCGCTTCCATGTCGCCACCGGTGACGGCGAGGGTCAACTGCCCGTAAGGAATGTCTTTGATGCGGTCGATGCGGCCGGCGAGGATGCTGTAGTCGACCCCGGTTTCCCGGGCCACGGTACCGAGCAACGGCGCGTAGGTCGCTTCGCCCTGGAAGGTCAGACGCACGATGCGACCCGGTACGTGAGCGAAGTCATCGCGCTGTTCGCTTTCGTCGATCTGCTCGCTTTCCTGAACGAAACGCTTGGTGGTCGGGTGCTGCGGATGCAGGAACACATCGGCCACCGAACCTTGCTCGACGATCACCCCGGCATCCATCACTGCCACCTGATCGCAAACGCGACGGATCACGTCCATCTCGTGGGTGATCAGGACGATGGTCAGCTTCAGTTCACGATTGATCTCGGCCAGCAGTTGCAGAACCGACGCGGTGGTCTGCGGGTCGAGGGCGCTGGTGGCCTCGTCGCACAGCAGAATTTTCGGCTTGGTCGCCAGGGCGCGGGCGATGCCGACGCGCTGTTTCTGGCCGCCGGACAATTGTGCCGGGTACTTTTTGGCGTGATCGGACAGACCGACCCGGGCCAGCAACTCGGCGACGCGTTGATTGATTTCACTGCTCGACAGTTCGCCGGCCAGGGTCAGCGGCAGCGCAACGTTGTCGGCCACGGTCTTGGAGGCGAGCAGGTTGAAGTGCTGGAAGATCATCCCGACCTGCTGGCGGAAACGACGCAGGCCGTTGGCGTCCAGCGCGGTGACTTCTTCGCCGTCGACGATGATCTTGCCGCCGCTGGAATCTTCCAGGCGATTGATCAGACGCAGCAGGGTACTTTTTCCCGCACCGGAATGGCCGATCAGGCCGAAGACCTGACCGTTTTCAATCGAAAGACTGGTCGGGTGCAGGGCGGGGATGTCCTTACCGGCGACGCGGTAAGTTTTGTGGACGTTTTGAAACTCGATCACGTAGCGAACCTTGTGGGGCGCGTTAGAAAAGGATCAGCGGTTAGCCGGGCGCGCATTTTAGCCTGTCCGTATAGAGGTTCTTAGCATTTATTTCGCAATTAACCTTCGATTTGGCAATAACAAGATCAAAGGTCATAAAAAAGGAACGCCCGTTCTCGCTCATTGGTCACTAGTTAAGCGACTTGAAACCCTGGGTAACCGTGCCCGGAAACGCTCAAGAGTCCCCGTTGAAACGGGGTCAACCGAGGAGTTTACGTCTGATGAGCAGCAAGAAACCTACGACCGACAAAAGCCAGCTGGCCGGAACCGATACCAAGGATCGCGCCAACACCAACGCCAAACTCGACAGCCTGGAGAAATTTCGCTCCGACGCTACCGGCCAGGCCCTGCGTACCAACCAAGGGGTGAAGGTCGCCGATAACCAGAACACCCTCAAGGCCGGCCCGCGCGGGCCGTCGTTGCTGGAAGACTTCATCATGCGTGAGAAAATCACGCACTTTGACCACGAACGCATTCCGGAGCGCATTGTTCACGCGCGCGGCACTGGCGCGCATGGTTTCTTCCAGGCCTATGAGAACCATTCGACGCTGACCAAGGCCGGCTTCCTGCAGGATCCGGGGAAAAAGACTCCGGTGTTCGTACGTTTTTCCACGGTGCAGGGGCCGCGCGGTTCCGGTGACACCGTGCGCGACGTGCGCGGTTTCGCGGTGAAGTTCTTCACCGACGAGGGCAACTTCGATCTGGTCGGCAACAACATGCCAGTGTTCTTCATCCAGGACGCGATCAAGTTCCCCGACTTTGTCCACGCGGTGAAACCCGAGCCGCACAATGAGATCCCAACCGGCGGCTCGGCCCACGACACGTTCTGGGACTTCGTCTCGCTGGTGCCGGAATCGGCGCACATGGTGATCTGGGCGATGTCCGACCGGGCAATCCCGAAAAGCCTGCGCAGCATGCAGGGCTTTGGCGTGCACACCTTCCGCCTGGTCAACGCCGAGGGCAAATCGCGCTTCGTCAAATTCCACTGGCGCCCGACTGCCGGCACCTGTTCGCTGGTGTGGGACGAAGCGCAGAAGCTCGCCGGTAAAGACACCGACTACCACCGTCGCGATCTCTGGGAAGCCATCGAGATGGGCGACTACCCGGAATGGGAGCTGGGTGTGCAGATCATCGAGGAGGAAAACGAACACGACTTCGATTTCGACATCCTCGACCCGACCAAGCTGATCCCCGAAGAAATCGTGCCGATCACCCCGCTGGGCAAGATGACCCTGAACCGCAACCCGGACAACTTCTTTGCCGAGACCGAGCAGGTCGCATTCTGCCCCGGCCACATCGTGCCCGGCATCGACTTCTCCAATGACCCGCTGCTGCAAGGCCGGCTGTTTTCCTACACCGACACGCAAATCAGCCGACTCGGTGGGCCGAACTTTCATGAGCTGCCGATCAACCGCCCGGTGGCGCCATTCCACAACGGCCAGCGCGACGCGCAGCACCGCACAGTGATCGACAAGGGTCGCGCGTCCTACGAGCCGAACTCGATTGATGGCGGCTGGCCGAAAGAGACTCCGCCAGCCGCGCAGGACGGCGGCTTCGAGAGCTACCCGGAACGCATCGATGCGAACAAGATCCGCCAGCGCAGCGAGTCGTTCAGCGATCACTTCTCGCAGGCGCGGCTGTTCTTCAACAGCATGAGTGAGCACGAGAAGGAGCACATCATCGCCGCCTACAGCTTCGAGCTGGGCAAGGTCGAACGCGAGTTTATCCGTGCACGGCAGGTGAATGAGATTCTCGCCAACATCGACCTGGAATTGGCCAAGCGCGTGGCGGCCAACCTCGGGTTGCCGGCGCCGAGCAAAGGCACGGTCGAGGTGCGCAAGACTTCGTTCGATCATTCACCAGCGCTGAGTCAGGCGAATCTGCTGCCAGAGGACATCAAAACCCGCAAAGTGGCGATTCTTGCCGCTAACGGCGTCGATGGCGCAGCGATTGATGCGATGAAAAAGGCCTTGGAAGCAGAAGGTGCGCACGCCAAGCTGCTCGGCCCGACTTCGGCACCGGTGAAGACTGCCGACGGCAAAGCCCTGCCGGTGGACGCATCCATGGAAGGTATGCCTTCAGTGATCTTCGATGCGGTGTTCGTGCCGGGTGGTGCGGCGTCGATCAAGGCGTTGAGTGGCGACGGCGTGGCGCTGCATTACCTGCTGGAAGCCTACAAGCACCTCAAGGCGATTGCACTGCACGGCGAGGCCAAGCAGTTGCAGGATCTGCTGAAGCTGGAAGCGGATGCAGGACTGCTGCAGGGCAAGGATGTGCCGGGGTTGACCAAGCCGTTCTTCGCGGCGATCGGGCAGCATCGGGTCTGGGCGCGGGAGCCTAAGGCTAAGGCCATTCCAGCTTAAGTTCTTGGCTGGCTGAGAGGACGCTTTCGCGAGCAGGCTCGCTCCCACAGGGTTCACGCTGTACCTGTGGGAGCGAGCCTGCTCGCGAAGCTTTTAGGGTTTGGCTGGAATCAGAACCATCTGCGCCGGCACCGTGCGCAGGATCTGTTTCTCGATCTGCAGCTCGAAATCCGGATTCAGTTTCTTCACACGCTTTTTCAGCAACGTCGCCAGCCAAGGGTAGTCCTGGGTACGCGGCGCCTGGATGCTCACGGCACACTCGTAATTCACCACATCGGCGGCGATCGCGTCGAGTTGCCGGCGAAGTTTGCGGCTATCGTTGATGTTCAGCGCCACCGTGGTGCTTTCGGCAGTCGGATCGATGACCTTGGCTTTCGGTTTGGCTTCGGCCGCCAGCAGCGCCGCTTCGGCTTTCTCCAGCTCGGCTTTGCGCGCTTCGGTGATGGCACCATTGACGCCACCGGTCAGCGCCGGGGCTTTCGGCATCAGGGCACGGGCACGGCTCAGCGCAGTGGCTGCGGCGTTCACATCACCCTTTTGCAATACGATCTGGCTGCGGCGCAGGTAGGCCTCAGCCAACTGGCGCTGGTATTGCTCCAGGGACTGATCGTTGGGGGTTTGTGCCTGCAAGGCGGCCAGTTGGTCTTCGGCGGTGGCCAGTTCGCTGCTGGCCAGGCTTTGCTCCAGCTGTGCGATGGCCGTGGCCCGCGCGTCGGGGGCTTCGGCCACCGGCGGCGTGCTTTGGCAGGCGCCCAGCAGCACGGAAAATGCGACAAGGAGCAGATAACGGGAGGCGAACGGCTTCATTCCTGCGACTCTCTAATTGCGCAAAAAGCGAGCAAGTCTACACCCCTCGACGGGGCAGAACAAAACTCAGCAGAAACAGTGCGGCCGCCGTCACAACGATCGACGGCCCCGCCGGGGTGTCTTTGAACCATGACAACGCCAGCCCGCCACATACGGCGAGCATGCCCAGCAGGCTCGCGCCCACGGCCATCTGCTCCGGCGAGCGGGCGTGACGTTGTGCCGCAGCCGCCGGAATGATCAGCAGCGAAGTAATCAGCAACACACCGACGATTTTCATCGCCACCGCGATCACCACCGCAATCAACAGCATCAGCGCCATGCGCAGGCCCGCCACCGGCAGGCCTTCGACCTTGGCCAATTCCTCATGCACGGTGATCGCCAGCAGCGGCCGCCACAGCGTCACCAGCAACACCAGCACCGCCGCGCTGCCGCCGAGGATCCACGCCAGATCGGTCGGGCTGATCGCCAGCAGGTCGCCGAACAGATAGGCCATCAGGTCGATCCGCACTTCATGCATGAAGCTTAGTACCACCAGCCCGAGAGAGAGCGTGCTCGGTGCGAGAATTCCCAAAAGCGTGTCGGAGGCCAGCGGCTGACGCTGTTGCAAGGTCACCAGCAGCACCGCCAGCAACAGGCAGCCGACGGTCACCGCGACCGTTGGGCTGACATCCAGCAGAAAGCCCAGGGCCACGCCGAGCAGCGCAGCGTGTGACAGGGTGTCGCCGAAGTAGGCCATGCGCCGCCAGACCACGAACGAACCCAACGGCCCGGCCACCAGCGCCAGCGCCAGACCTGCAAGCAGGGCATACAACAGAAAATCAGCCATGCTTGCAGTGGTCTCCGTGAACGTGGGTGTGGCCCGCACCGGGCGCCTTGACCACCGAACCGTGCAGGTCGTGGGCGTGGTCGTGATGGTGGTGATAGATCGCCAGGCTCGGCGCATTCTTGCCGAACAGCTCGACAAACGCCGGATCGCCGCTGACCTGCTCGGGATGCCCGGAGCAGCAGACGTGGCGATTCAGGCACACCACCTGATCGGTGGTGCTCATCACCAGATGCAAATCGTGGGACACCATCAGCACGCCGCAACCGTGACGGTCGCGCAGGCGGGTAATCAGGCTGTATAGCTCGGCCTGCCCGGCGACGTCGACGCCCTGCACCGGCTCATCCAGCACCAGCAGCTCAGGCTCGCGCAAAAGCGCCCGAGCCAGCAGCACGCGCTGCATTTCACCGCCGGAAACACTTTGCACCGGGCTGTCGATGACATGTTCGGCGCCGACTTCCTTGAGCGCTGCCAGCGCACGCGGACGGTCTACGCCGGGCACCAGGCGCAGGAAGCGCAGTACCGACAGCGGCAGGGTCGGATCGACGTGCAGCTTTTGCGGCATGTAGCCGACGCGCAGTTTCGGCTTGCGCCAGACGCTGCCGCTGTCCGGTTTCAGCAGCCCTAGCACGGCCCGCACCAGAGTGGTCTTGCCGGCGCCGTTGGGGCCGATCAGGGTGACGATCTGTCCCGGTTCGACGCTCAGCTCGATGTTGTCCAGCACGGTCTGCCCGGCAAAAGTGACGGCGACCTGCTCAAGACGGATCAACGGGTTGCTCATCAAGCCCCCTGGCAACCGGAGCACAGGCCGACCACTTCGACGGTCTGCGCTTCGACGATGAACCCGACATCCCTGGCGCTGTGGATGATCGCGTCGCTGATGGCTTTCTGTTCCAGCTCGATCGCGGCGTGGCACTCGCGGCAGATCAGGAACTGGCCCTGATGCGCATGCTCGGGATGCACACAACCGACGAAGGCGTTGAGCGAGGAGATGCGGTGCACCAAGCCGTTTTCCAGAAGGAAATCCAGCGCGCGGTACACGGTCGGCGGCGCGGCGCGGCGGCCGTCCTGCTCGCTCAGTACCGCCAGAATGTCGTAGGCGCCCAGTGGCTTGTGGCTCTGCCACACCAGTTCCAGCACCCGCCGGCGCAACGCAGTCAGGCGCAGGCCTTTCTGGGCGCACAAGGTATCGGCCTCGGTCAGTGCGCTGTGCACGCAATGAGAGTGGTCGTGGGGACGGCTGGCAATCGGTGTAATAGGCATGGGCGGCGACGCGTTTTGATAGAGACGTTATTATGTTACCCGTTCTCGCCTCCTTGAGTGGTCATCGTGTCCCGACTTTTTTCTGTTTTTGTGGCGTTTATCGCCAGTTTTCTGCTGATCGGTTCGGCTCAGGCCGAGGTCAGGGTTCTCACCAGCATCAAACCGCTGCAGTTGATTGCCGCCGCGGTGCAGGACGGCGTGGCCATCCCGGAAGTGCTGCTGCCGCCGGGCGCGTCGCCGCACAACTACGCGTTGCGCCCGTCCGACGTGCGCAAGGTGCAATCGGTGGACCTGCTGTACTGGATCGGCCCGGACATGGAAGGTTTCCTGCCGCGCGTGCTCAACGGTCGTACGCTGCCAAGCGTTGCCGTGCAGGATCTGCCCGGCATGAAACTGCGCCGCTTTGCCGAAGACAGCCATTCCCACGCCGAAGACGCCGACGAGCATGATCACGATCACCGCCCGGGCACGCTCGATGCGCATTTGTGGCTATCGCCGGTCAACGCGCGGGTTATTGCCGCCAAAATGGCGACTGATTTGAGCGCTGCCGACCCAGCCAACGCCGAACGCTATCAGAGCAATGCAAAAGCCTTCGACGAACGCCTCGATGCGCTGGATGCACGACTGAAAAACCGTCTGGCCGGCATTGAAGGCAAACCCTACTTCGTGTTCCACGAAGCCTTCGATTACTTCGAAGACGCTTACGGCCTGAAACACACTGGCGTGTTCAGCGTTGCCGCCGAAGTGCAGCCGGGTGCGCAGCATGTGGCTGCGATGCGCAAGCGTCTGCAGGAAGTGGGCAAGACCTGTGTGTTCAGCGAACCGCCGCTGCGTCCACGTCTGGCGGAAACCCTGGTGGCGGGCCTGCCGGTGAAACTGGCGGAGCTGGATGCGTTGGGCGGCTATACACCGGCGACAGCTCAGGGGTATGAGCAGGTGCTGGAGAAGCTGGGCAACGATTTGGCCGGGTGCCTGGAATCTCTGTAATCCCCAGCATAGGTGTTGCCCCCATTCGCGAGCCTGCTCGCGAAGCTTTTAAAGGGCGAAAGGCAGCGGTGTATGCACCTGCTGCCGCTGCGCCAAGCGCTGCTCGAACTCCCGCGGATCGTGAATCAGCACGTCCTGCCCGGCAAACTGCTCGGCGGCGATCAACCGCGACAGCCAGAACCGCACACACGCCACACGCAGCAGGGTCGGCCATAGCTCCGCTTCAGCGGCAGTGAACGGACGCAGCGCCGCATAGGCGCCGAGGAATGCGCGGGCACGCGGCCCGTCAATCAAGCCTTCCTCGTCCGAACACCAGTCGTTCAAGGCAATCGCCACGTCATAGAGCATCGGTCCCGAGCAGGCGTTGTAGAAGTCGATCAAGCCGGTCAGGTGCGTGCCTTCGAACATCGCATTGTCGCGGAACAGATCGGCGTGAATGTTGGCTCGTGGCAGCGCGAGAATTCTTTCTTTCTGCACAGTGATTTCATCCAGCGCCTTGCGCAGCAGCGCACGCGGCTCGTCCGCCAGATGCGAAAGAAACTCCGTGCCCTCCTCCAGCATCCAGTCCAGGCCGCGATCAGTCTTGCGCTTGATCATGCGCTCGCCCTGGGTCGCCAGGTGCAGATGCGCCTGCAACTCACCGACCTGCGCGCAATGCTGAGCGTTGGCGACTTTGATGTGCTTGCCGGACAACCGCGGCTGGAGCAAGGCCGGTTTACCCTTCAGTTCACGCAGGGCCACGCCGTCAGTGGTACGCAGCGCGTAGGGCACCGGCAGATCGGCCTCGTGCAGCACGTCGAGCAGGTCGATGAAGAACGGCATTTCCTGCACCGGGCCGCGCTCGACCAGGGTCAGGACGAATTCGCCCTGCTCCAGGCTGATAAAGAAATTGGTGTTTTCGCTGCCGGCGGCGATCCCCTGGAAATCAAGCAGACGGCCGAGCCCGTAAGGGGCGAGAAAGGTTTCCAGCTCGGGCCGAGCCAGGGGGGTGAACACAGACATGGTTAAAAACTGCTCAGTTCGGGCGCCGCGATCAAGCGGCGCCGATTAAAAAGTCAGGAATCTTACTTCCAGGTAAAGATTTCCCACGACGGAATCAGCATATCCGGCTGGTCGGAACGGATGTAGTTCACGTCCGAACCATCGGCGCGCACCAGAAAATACGGTTTGCCGCCCTTCGGCGTGACCTTGATCGCATACACAAAGCCACTGCGGCTGTATTCCTGAATGACCTTGTCGCCTTCGGTGTGCGTGTTAATGGTAACTTCCGGCTCCTTTGACGGCGCATCATCCGCCGCCATCGCGGCCAATGGTGAGGCCGCAATCAAACCGACCAGCAGCAAGCGATTTAACGTACGCATGATAACCTTGTCCCTTTGTCGTCAACGGTCCCGCTATTCTAGCGCCGGGCCCGCCGAAAAGGTTGATTCTGCTCATGAGCCAAGCCCCCCTCGTCCTGGTGGACGGTTCGTCTTACCTGTACCGCGCTTTCCACGCCCTGCCACCGCTGACCACCTCCAAAGGCCTGCCGACCGGCGCGGTCAAAGGTGTGCTGAACATGCTCAAGAGTCTGCGCAAGCAGTACCCGGACAGCCCGTTCGCCGTGGTCTTCGATGCCAAGGGCGGGACGTTTCGCGATGAGATGTACGCCGAATACAAGGCCAACCGCCCAAGCATGCCCGACGACATGCGGGTGCAGATCGAGCCGCTGCACCAGAGCGTGATCGCCCTCGGCTTCCCGCTGCTGTGCGTGGAAGGCGTCGAAGCTGACGACGTGATCGGCACCCTGGCACGCAGCAGCGCGGCGGCGGATCGTCCGGTGATCATCTCCACCGGCGACAAGGACATGGCGCAACTGGTCGATGGCCACATTACCTTGGTCAACACCATGTCCGGTAGTTCGATGGATGTGGAGGGCGTGAAGGAGAAATTCGGCGTCGCACCCGAGCAGATCATCGATTATCTGGCGCTGATGGGCGATTCTTCCGACAACATTCCGGGGGTTCCCGGCATCGGTCCAAAGACCGCCTCCGGCCTGCTGGTCGGCGTCAACGGCGGCCTGACCGAATTGTACGCGAATCTCGACATCGTCCCGACCCTGCCGATTCGCGGCGCGAAAACCCTGCCGGCCAAGCTCGAAGAGCACAAGGAGATGGCTTTCCTCTCCTATCAACTGGCGACCATCAAAGTCGACGTGCCGCTGGACATCGGCCTCGATGACCTGCAAATGGGCGCGGAAGACCCGGCCAAGCTCTACGAGCTGTACACCCTGCTGGAATTCAAAAGCTGGCTGAACGACCTCGATCGTGACGCCAAGCGCCAGGAACTGAGCGCTGCCGCCGAACCTGCGCCGGCTGGCGATCTGTTCAGCGCCCCCCCAGAAGAAGCCCCTGCCGCTCCAACCGAAGCAGCGTATGAAACCATCCTTGATCAGGCGCGTTTCGACGTCTGGCTGGAGAAACTGAACAACGCCAAGCTGTTCGCCTTCGACACCGAAACCACCGGCATCGACGCGCAACAGGCGCAACTGGTCGGCCTGTCGTTCGCGGTGCAAGCCAACGAAGCCGCGTACATTCCGCTGACCCACTCCTACATCGGTGTGCCCGAGCAGCTGGATCGCGACACGGTGCTGCGCGCGCTGAAGCCGATTCTGGAAGACCCGAACAAACTCAAGGTCGGCCAGCACGCCAAGTTCGACATGAACATTCTGGCCAACTGCGCCATCGGCGGCGATCAGAGCCAAGGCATCAATGTGCGCGGGATCGCCTTTGACACCATGCTTGAGTCCTACGTGCTCAACTCCACCGCTACCCGCCACGACATGGACAGCCTCGCGCAGAAGTACCTGGATCACACCACCGTGAGCTTCCAGGACATCGCCGGCAAAGGCGCCAAGCAGCTGACCTTCGACCAGATCGCCCTTGAGCAGGCTGGCCCGTACGCCGCCGAAGACGCAGACATTACCCTGCGCCTGCACCAGACCCTGTTTGAAAAACTCAGCGGGATCCCGAGCCTGGCCAGCGTGCTGACCGACATCGAGATTCCGCTGGTGCCGGTGCTGGCGCGCATCGAGCGTCAGGGCGCGTTCGTCGATGCTGAGCTGCTCGGCATCCAGAGCATCGAGCTGGGCAACAAGATGGTCGCGCTGGAGCGTGAAGCGTTCGAGATCGCCGGCGAAGAATTCAACCTCGGCTCGCCGAAGCAGCTGGGCGTGATCCTCTACGAAAAGCTCGGCCTGCCGGTGCTGAAGAAAACCGCCAAGGGCCAGCCATCGACCGCCGAGGAAGTGCTGGCAAAACTGGCTGAGGACGATCACCGCTTGCCGAAAGTGCTGATGGAACACCGTTCCATGAGCAAGCTGAAAAGCACCTACACCGATCGCCTGCCGGAGCAGATCAACCCGCGCACCGGGCGTATCCACACCTCGTATCACCAGGCCGTGGCATCGACCGGGCGCTTGTCCTCCAGCGATCCGAACCTGCAGAACATTCCGGTGCGTACCGCTGAAGGCCGCCGCATCCGTCAGGCGTTCGTCGCGCCCAAAGGCTACAAACTGCTGGCAGCGGACTATTCGCAGATCGAACTGCGGATCATGGCCCACTTGTCCAAGGACGAAGGCTTGATGAACGCCTTCCGCAACAATCTGGACGTGCACACCGCGACCGCCGCTGAAGTATTCAAGGTCGAGCTGAGCGACGTGACTTCCGACCAGCGCCGTGGCGCCAAGGCGATCAACTTCGGCCTGATCTACGGCATGGGCGCGCAGAAACTCGGCAAGGACATCGGCGTCGACACCAAGACCGCCAAGGCCTACATCGATACCTACTTCGCCCGTTATCCGGGTGTGCGCGAATACATGGAGCGCACCCGCAAGCAGGCCGCCGACCAAGGCTATGTAGAGACCTTCTTCGGTCGTCGCCTATATCTGCCGGAAATCAACTCGAACAAGCCGCAGGAACGCGCTGCCGCCGAACGCACGGCGATCAACGCGCCGATGCAAGGCACCGCCGCCGACATCATCAAGAAAGCCATGGTGGCGGTGGATAACTGGCTGGCATCGTCCGGGCTGGACGCCAGAGTCATCCTGCAGGTGCACGACGAACTGGTACTGGAGGTTCGCGAGGATCTGGTCGATCAGGTGAGTCAGGAAATCCGCCTGCACATGAGCGAAGCGGCGAAACTGGACGTGCCGTTGCTGGTGGAAGTTGGCGTCGGCAACAACTGGGATGAGGCGCACTGAGGCGTCTAGACCGGGCGTTTGCCGCGACACACTGTCGCGGCAAACGGCCGAAAAGCGCTTATTTCGAATCGCGCTTGCGGTTATTCCAAAGCTTTTTGAAAAAAATCTGAACTAATCTGACAACTCACTACTCAGAGATACTGAATGGCTGGTGAAGCCCTTCGATGCTCCTATGTTGTGTTAAGTGTTGGCAGATATCTGAACCCCGCCCTAGCGGTTCGGAACTTGAACCCCGGAACTTCTCCCTCCCCATATGAAGTCCGGGGCTTTTTTTGCCTCAAAACTGCCTGTGGCGCAGCCATGCTGCGTTAAAAGCGCAACAAAAAATGCTCATTTAGGTCCCCTAAACTCCGCTTTTTTGTTGCACTTTTGCCTTGCCTGGCAGCACCACAGACAGTTTTGAAAATTTCTTATTCAGCTGTTGCTTCCGCACCCTTGTCCGCCAGTTCCATCCAGCCTGCCAACACAGTGTAGGCCTCTTCCAGGCCCATGCGCTTTGGCGCGGAGAACAGCTGGATTGTCACCAGATCGCCCCAACCCTTGCGGATTTCCGACTGCACTTTGAGCAGGGTGTTCTTGGCGGCGCCGTAGGTCAGCTTGTCGGCCTTGGTCAGCAGAATGTGCATCGGCATGCCGGCCGCAACGGCCCAGTCGAGCATCAACAGGTCGAAGTCGGTCATTGGATGACGGATGTCCATCATCAGAATCAAACCCTTCAAACTCTCCCGGCCACCGAGGTACGCCTCGAGGTGACGCTGCCAGTGTTGCTTGAGCGGGATCGGTACTTTTGCATAACCGTAGCCCGGCAGGTCGACCAGACGCCGTTCATCGTCTAGCTTGAAGAAGTTCAACAGCTGTGTGCGACCCGGGGTTTTCGAGGTACGCGCCAGACTGGCGTGAGTCAGGGTGTTCAGTGCGCTGGATTTACCGGCGTTGGAACGACCGGCGAACGCCACTTCGAAGCCTTCGTCGTCAGGGCATTGATCGACTTTGGCGGCACTGAGCATGAACGTGGACTGTTGGCACAGGCCGAGGATGGGATTCTTGAGTTGCATGGGATTTCCGATGTGGGCGGCGCCGGGATTGGGCGCGGAACGCGGTGTCGCTTCCGTTTCAGTGACGCCAGTATATAATGCCGCAGATTTTGTGTGTGCTTTGTCCCAGCGAAGGATGAAGTTCATGAGAGCCAAAGACCTTGATTGCGCATCAGAACGCAGAACGCTCTCAACCCTGAAAAGGTCGTTTTATGACGAAATGGCTGCTGGCTGCCGGAGTCCTGATACCGCTTTGCGGCGCACAGGCTACACAGGAACCGGAAGCCGTGTACAACCGTGTTTGTGGTGCCTGTCATTCCGGCCAACTACCCATGGCGCCCGCAAGAGGCGATCAGGCAGCTTGGACGCCGAGGTTGGCGAAAGGTATGGAGACGCTGGTGCAACACGTGACCCAGGGTTTCAAGGCGATGCCGCCGCGTGGTTTGTGCATGGACTGCAGTGCCGAGGATTACCAGGCCATCATCCTTTGGATGAACGAGAGTAAACCCGGTCCATAACTCTTAACCCTTAGCCGTAGTTGGATTAGCTGATGAACAAATTGATCGTGAGTCTGCTGTTGACCGTGGGAATTTCAGGCTTCGCCCATGCTGCCGGTGATGCCGCCGCCGGCCAGGCAAAAGCTGCCGTCTGCGGAGCCTGCCATGGCCCTGACGGGAACAGCATGGCGCCAAACTTCCCGAAACTGGCCGGTCAGGGTGAACGCTACCTGACCAAGCAACTGCACGACATCAAGTCGGGCAAGCGCACCGTTCTGGAAATGACCGGCCTGCTGACCAACCTGAGCGACCAGGATCTGGCTGACATCGCAGCCTACTTCGCCAGCCAGAAAGGCAGCGTCGGCGCAGCCGATCCGAAGATCGTGGCTCGCGGTGAGGCGCTGTTCCGCGGCGGTAATCTGGAAAAAGGCCTGCCAGCCTGCACCGGTTGCCACTCGCCGAATGGCGCCGGCAACGCTGCTGCAGGTTTCCCGCACCTGGGTGGCCAACATGCTCAATACATCACCAAACAGCTGACCGACTTCCGCAAGGAAGAAGGTGGTCGCGCCAACGACGGCGACGCGATGACCATGCGCACCATCGCGCGCAAACTGAGCGACGAAGACATTGCCGCAGTCTCCAGCTACATCCAGGGCCTGCACTAACCGCCCTGAATCGAGCGTTAACGCTGATGGACATCTCCTGCAACGTTAACGCTCGATTAATCCGTCGCAGCAAGTATAAAAAGGGTGGCTTTGGCCGCCCTTTTTTGTGGCCGCTGCCGTTACACTACAGAACTCATGCCCGCCAGGACCTGTCTGAAAACAGGTCGCGCGAGGCGACCAAAATTGTCCAGGAGTAAAGCATGCGTAATCTGATCATCAGCGCCGCCCTCGTCGCTGCCAGCCTGTTCGGCGTGACCGCCCAGGCCGCTGAAGCCCCTGCCGCACCCTATGTCGAACTGGCCAACCCGGTGCCAGTGGCAGAGCCTGGCAAGATCGAAGTCGTGGAGCTGTTCTGGTACGGCTGCCCGCATTGCTACGCGTTCGAGCCGGTGATCAATCCCTGGGTTGAAAAACTGCCGTCCGACGTCAACTTCGTACGCATTCCTGCCATGTTCGGCGGCCCGTGGGACGCTCACGGCCAAATGTTCCTGACCCTGGAAGCAATGGGCGTCGAGCACAAGGTTCACGCTGCGGTTTTCGAAGCAATCCAGAAACAACACAAGAAGCTGACCGACAAGAACGACATGGCTGACTTCCTCGCCACACAAGGCGTGGACAAGGACAAGTTCCTCGCCACCTTTGACTCGTTCGCGATCAAAGGTCAGATCGTCAAAGCGCGTGAGCTGGCCAAGAAGTATGAAATCACTGGCGTGCCAACCATGATCGTCAACGGCAAGTACCGCTTCGACATCGGCTCTGCCGGTGGTGCCGAGCAAGCCCTGAAACTGGCTGATCAACTGGTCGCCAAAGAGCGAGCGGCCAACAAGGCAGCCGCCAACTAAGCGCGGTAACCGCCATGCGCCGCTGGGGCACCGAACGCAGCGTTGGCCTGCATGATCCGCAGGTCAACGAGCATCACCTGGAGTCCACGGGCCTGCCCGCAGACCATCGTCTGCGCTTGCTCAGTTTCAATATCCAGGTCGGCATCAGCACCGAGCGCTATCGGCATTATCTGACCCGCTGCTGGCAGCACCTGCTACCGCACACCGGGCGCTCAGGCAATCTGCAGAAGATCGGTGACCTGCTTGGCGACTTCGATCTGGTCGCCCTGCAGGAAGCCGATGGCGGCAGTCTGCGCTCAGGCTACGTCAATCAAGTCGAACACCTGGCCCACCTCGGCGCCTTCCCCTACTGGTATCAACAACTCAATCGCAACCTCGGCCGACTGGCCCAGCACAGCAACGGCGTGCTCAGTCGCCTGAAACCGTGGGCGATCGAAGATCATCCGCTGCCCGGCCCGAAAGGTCGCGGCGCGATCCTGCTGCGCTTCGGTGAAGGTCCGGAGGCGCTGGTGGTGGTGATGATGCATCTGGCGCTCGGCGCACGGGTGCGCAGCCTGCAACTGGCCTATATTCGTGACCTGATCAGTGGCTACAAGCACCAGATATTGATGGGCGACATGAACACCCATGCCAGTGATCTGCTACAACAGTCACCGTTACGCGATCTCGGCCTGCTGGCCCCGCAGATGCAAGCCACCTTTCCCAGCTGGCGGCCACAGCGATGCCTTGATCATATTTTGCTCAGCCCGACCCTGACCCTGGAAAAGGTCGAAGTGCTGGCCCAACCCATTTCCGATCACCTGCCGGTCGCGGTAGAGATTCGTCTGCCGGGTTCGCTCACGGCCGATGCATTGCCCGCGTTGAGTCCTGCCCCTCGCGGAACCCCTGAATGAGCGACGACGCCCAGCGCTGGAAAGAGAAGTACCTCAAAAGCATCGAACAACAGGACAAGCTCGAACGTCGCTGGGCCGCCCGGCTCGACTTGCTGCGCCGCGGTCTGGTGCGCAGCACGCTGGCCGCTGAAGGCACCGACAAGGTCGTTGATCAGTGCATGAAAGAGATGCGCGACGTGGTGCGCACCGACGACATGGACGCCGGCCTCGCCGCCCTGCTGCCGCGCCTGGAAAAAGCCGTGCTCGATTCCGAGCAACGTCGCGAAACCCGAATCGATCAGGTCAGCACCGCGCTTACCGCGCTGGTCACCCAGCTACAAGCGCTGCCGCTGCCCCGGGAAGTCGCCCAGCCGCTGAAGAAATTCGCCAAGCAACTCGACAGCCGGGTCGGTCAGGCGCGGGAAATGCCGCTGCTGCTGAGCGAACTCAGTGGTTTGCAGGGCAAGGCGTTGAGCCAGCTGGAAACGCCGCCCGAGCCCGACCGCCCGGGCTTTTTGCAGCGCCTGTTTGGCAGCCGTGACAGTGAAGGGGTGCCAGAGTCTTCGGATCAGCCTCAGGCGCCGACGCCGACGCCGACGCCGGCCAATGCTGAACCTGCATCTGAGCCGGTACCCGCGCCAACCGCAGCGGTCGAGCCGATTCCGGCAGCACCCGTCACCGTAGCGGCCATCGCGCAACCACCAGAGGCCGAGCTTAAGCAAACGCCAGCAGTGAAGCCCGAGTCCGAATCACCTGTGTTCGCGTTCGTGCCTCCGGTCATTGCTGCCGAGCCGATCAGCGAACCCGTTGCTGCACCTGCACTACCAGCGGCCGAACCTGAAGCCGAACGGCCGACCACCCCGATCACGGCGCCAGCACCTGCTGCCGCGTTCAACCCCGACGAGTTGATCCACCCGGGCGACATCCCGGCACCGTTGCTCCTCGATAGTCTGCCCCTGCCCGAACCGATTGCCCAGGCTTTGGCCGCCATTGATCCGGAGCAACCCGAGCAGGACATTCTGTACGCCCTGCCCGATTCCCCGGAGCCGTCTTACAGTTCAGTGGCCAAACACATCGAAGACACGCTGATCGGGCTGCTCGACGACCTGACCCTGCCCGAGCGCCATCGCCCGCAGGCTGAGGCGATGCGCGACCGGTTGAAAAATGGCCTGAACTGGTACGAACTGCTGCCGATTCTCGACGATCTGGCGACCTTGATGCTGGCGATCACCGACAGCGGCCAGCACGAATTCGAAGCCTATCTGCAGCAACTCAACGAGCGCCTCGAAGCGTTCCAGAGCAACCTGCAGGCCGCCAGCGATGGCCACGCCGACAACAGCTCGGCGGCGCGGGCGATGGACACGCAGATCCGCGAGCAGGTCGATGGTTTGCAGACCAGCATGCAGGAAGCGGCCGATCTGGATGACCTCAAGCAAGTGCTGGAGAACCATCTGGAAGGCCTGCTCGGCACCATGGATCAACACCAGAAACAACGCGACGCCCGCGAGCAGGAAGTGGCGGCACGCCTCAAGGGTCTGGCCGAGCGTGTGGCGCACATGGAGCAGGAAGCCCTGGGCTTTCGCGAACACCTGGAAGAACAGCGGCAGAAAGCCCTGATCGATCCGCTGACCGGCCTGCCCAACCGCGCCGCCTGGAGCGAACGCCTGGAACACGAGATCAAGCAGTGGCAGCAACACGGCAACACCTTGAGTCTGGCGATGCTCGACCTCGATCATTTCAAGCGCATCAACGACAACTACGGCCATCTGGCCGGCGACAAGGTGCTGAAGATCATCGCCACAGTGCTGCGCAAACGCCTGCGCGCAGCGGATTTCATTGCCCGTTTTGGTGGTGAGGAATTCGTTCTGCTGCTGCCGGCGACCACGCCTGCGGTGGGCGCCAAACTGCTGGAGACCCTGCGCGCGGCGATCGAAGCCTGCCCGTTTCACTTCAAGGGCGACCGGGTGACGATCACCATCTCCATGGGCCTGGCGTCGTTCAGGATGGGAGAACACAGCGATCTAGTGCTCAAAAGAGCCGATCAGGCGTTGTACCGCGCAAAAAACGGCGGGCGCAACCGGGTCGAGCTGGGCTGAGCAATTGTTCCATTTTGTTTAATTCAGCCCGCCGGCCGTCGAGACCCAAGGCAGTACGTTACACTGTTGCATTACTGTCTTGCGTGTACTGCCTTCTGCCATGAAATTTTTTGCCCTCCTCGCGTCGCTGCTCGTTCTGGCCGGTTGTGCCAGCGGCCCGCGTTACGACACCAGCCATCCTTCGGCCAATCACGACAGCCGCGTGCAGTTCGTGATCGTGCATTACACCTCGGCGTCCCTCGCGCGTTCGCTGCAACTGCTGACCCACGGCGAAGTCAGCAGCCACTACCTGATCGGCGACGACAAGGGCGGCACCATCTACAAGCTGATGGATGAAAACCAGCGCGCCTGGCACGCCGGGGAAAGCCAATGGCAGGGCCGCACCTGGCTCAACTCCAGCTCGATCGGTATCGAGATCGTCAATCCGGGCTTCAAGGACACGCCGACCGGGCGCCTGTGGTTCCCTTATAGCGAAGCGCAGATTCAGTCGCTGATTGTTCTGCTCAAGGACATCAGTCAGCGCCAGGGCATCAGCCCGCGCCATATCATCGGCCACAGCGACATCGCGCCCCTGCGCAAACTCGACCCCGGCCCACTGTTCCCATGGAAACGTCTGGCCGCTGAAGGCTTGGGCGTATGGCCTAATGAACAAGCGGTGGCGCGGCAGCAGGTACAGTTCAACGCCGAACTGCCGAGCATTAGCTGGTTCCAGGAACAACTGGCGCGCGTCGGTTACGACACTCCGCAAACCGGCGAGCTGGATGTGGCGACGCGCCACGTGCTCGCAGCGTTCCAGATGCACTTCCGCCCTTCCCGTTTCGACGGTTTGCCGGACGCGCAAACAGCCGCGTTGTTACTGGTACTCAATCAGACAAAATAATGACGCCCGCCCGACGGTCAGGGCGAAATCGCAATCAGCAGCTATAACTCATTGGTAATTCTTCGGATATTCCATGATGGTTGCTACCCGAGCGACGCTGCGTAGCTGGGTTTATCGCCCGTGGTTTTTGGCGATGATCGCGGCTGTCCTCAGTGCAAGCCTGCTGATCGCCGGCGGAATGTTCGTCGCCATGCGCCAGATCGAACAGAACGAGAGCCAGGAGATGAACGCCCAGGGCGAGCGTTTTCTGGCTCGCCTCGAGCAACTGTTCGGGCAGTTGCGCGAAAGTCTCGACGACCTCCAGGCGCAGCCGTTGCGCAGTTGCGATGAGGAAATGATCGCCACCCTGCAACAGGTCACGTTCAACTATCGCTTCGTCTATGAAGCGGCCTACATGGACGGCTCGCGGATCTGCTCCAACCGCCCCCGGCAGGAGGGACTGTCGGTCGTCCGCGCGCCGGACATCAAGGGCCCGACTTACAGCTACTGGCTCAACACCACCACCGAACCCGATGAAAACCGCGCGGCGCTGATGCTCGGGCGCGGCAACTTCCGTGTGGCGACATCGCGCGGGCATTTGACCGACATGGTCGACCTGCCACCGGACAGCAGCCTGTTGGTGGTACTCGATCATGGCAGGCGAGCGATTCCGGTACTCGGCACCGCACAGACCTGGCCACCGAGCGAAACCTGGCCACCGAAGAGCCGCGAAGCCCTGCAAGTCACCCAGTCACGGCTGATCTACCGCATGCCAACCAACAATCCGGAATACCAATTGGTGCTGATCACTCCGCGCAGTGGCATGCACATTCCCACCGTCTGGTGGTGGATGGTGCCGGCCTGCCTGCTGCTGGGGGCGTTTGCCGGTTTCTTCGTGTTTCTGCTGGTGCGCCAGCGCCAGTCACTGGACGCCGAACTCCAGGGCGCGATACGACGGGGCGAGCTACAAGTGCTGTATCAACCGATATTCGACCTCGACAGCCGCAATTGCGTGGGCGCCGAAGCCCTGCTGCGCTGGCGCCGCCCGGACGGCACCCTGACCAGCCCCGACCTGTTCATTCCATTGGCAGAAAACACCGGGCAGATACGGCAGATGACCGATTTCGTCCTGCAACGGCTGCTGGAACAACTGGGACCAGTGCTGCGCGCCAATCCGCAGCTGTACATCTCGGTCAACCTCGCAGCATGCGACGTAATGGTGCCGCGCATCGGCCAGGTCATGGCCAGGCTGTTGACCCTGCACCGGGTTGCGGCGCGGCAGATCGCCTTCGAAGTCACCGAGCGCGGGCTGATCGATGTGGTGGTGGCGCGGGAGAACCTGCAAGCCTTGCGCGATGTCGGCCATCAAGTGTTGATCGACGATTTCGGTACCGGTTATTGCAGCCTCGCCTACCTGCAAACGTTGCCGGTGGACTGCCTGAAAATCGACAAGGCCTTCATCGACGCACTCGGTCATGACGCGGCCAGCAGTGGCGTTGCTCCGCACATCATTCACATGGCGCAGGCACTGGATCTGAAGGTGATTGCCGAGGGCATCGAGCACGAAGCGCAAGCCGTGTTTCTCAGCAGCGAGGGGGTCAAGTTCGGTCAGGGCTGGCTGTTCGCCCAGGCCTTGAGTGCGGTGCAGTTCATTGAACTGATCACCCGTGGACGGCGCCTTGCCGGACGCCGGCTGGATGACGAAGCCTAGACCGCCAGCGCCATGTAGAACTGCGTGCCCTGCCCCGGCCGCGAATAGACGCCCATGCGCCCGCCATGCAACTGCACAATTTCCTTGCACAAAGCTAAACCGAGCCCGGCGCCGCCCTTCTTGCGCCCGACCTGCACGAACGGTTCGAAAATCCGCCCTTGCTGCCCGTAGGCAATGCCTTCTCCGTTGTCTTCGACGCTGATAATCACCCGCTCGCCATGTCGGCGCGCTTGCAGGCGGATCTGCCCGTCGCGGGCAGTGTGGCGCAGAGCATTATCGATCAGGTTATCCAGTACCCGGTCCAGTTGCGCCTGATCGGCCTGCAGGCGCGGCAACGGCCCCTGCACTTCGACGTTCAAGGCAATGCCTTTGGCCGCCGCCGCATCCGCAAAGCGCGATTGCGCCTGCGCCAGCAAGTCTTCGATGGAGCACGGCGCCAGGGTGAGCTTCTGTAAACCGTTCTGATAACGCGAAAAGTTGAGCAAGTCATTGATCAACTGCATCAGGCGCTGCATCTCTTCATTGACCGTGTCGAGCAAGTCCGCCTCGCGTGACTCCGGGGGAAACTTCGCCCGCTCGCGAAACAGCCCGAACGCCATGTGCATGCCGGTGACCGGCGTGCGCAGCTCATGGGAGGCACGCAGCACAAACTCGCTGCGTACGCGCTCGAAGGCGCGCTGCTCGGTGACGTCATGCAGCACCATCACCGCGCCAAGAATATGCCCCTGGGTGTGGCTGACCGGCGTCAGGCTGTAAGTCAGCAGACGTGATTCGCCATCGACCTCGATGCTCAAATCTTCCGGAGCACGCTCAAGGGTGCCGCCGCGCAACACCAGTTGCAGTTGTGCGTCGAGTTCCGGGCGCTCCAGCGCTGTGCCCAAACCCTGACCGAGTCGATCACTGTCCCAGCCCAACTGGCGCTGGGCCACTGGATTGAGGTGCTCCAGATGCCCTTCGCGATCAATCATCAGCAAGCCGTCGTCGATGCTGTCGAGCACCGCTTGCAAGCGTTGCTGACCGGCCAGCAGCTCGTCGACGTTGGTCGCCTGATGCTCGCGCAGCGCCTCGGCCATCAGCCCGAAGCGCTTGGTCAGCTGGTTCATTTCCATCGCCGAGGAAATCGGCAGCGTCACCTCGAAATTGCCTTGGCCGATGTTGTCCGCCGCTTGCGCCAGCGCCTCGATCGGCGCGCCGAAACGCCGGGCAATCGCATGCGCGGTGACAAAGCCGATGATCAGCACCGCCAGTCCCACCAACCCTAGCAGGCCGGAGACCAGCAGCGCCCTTTCCCGGGCGTCATGCTGCACGGCGTTAATGTTGTCCAGCGCGTGCTTGTGCTCGGCAATCAAACCATTGCGCAAAATGTTGAAGCGTTCTCTGAGGTCGCTGTTGCCCCTGAGCACATTGCCCGGATTACGCGACAGCTCGAACGCCTGGAGAAAGCTCAGGTAGTCGGCCTTGGCCTGAGTAAACCCGTACTGTCGGCCATCGCCGTCGGCCTCCTGCGAAATGCCTTCATCCAGCAATTGCAGGTAATGCTGCTTTGACGCTTCGAACGCGGCGGGATCGGGTTTTTCGGCCAGCATCAGCACCAACTGGTCGCCGAGGGTCTGACGCAACTTGAGCCCCAGGTCGAGGGTCACGAAGTTGCTGCGGATCGTTGCTTCCTGAGTACCGGCCATCTGCATCACGCTGACCAGCCCGAGCAACAGCCCGAGCAAGGCGACCGTGATCAGCGCAGAAATGCTCAGGAACAAGCGAGTGCGCAACTTCATCGCCAGCTTCATCGTCGGGCGCTCACAGGTTGTACTGCTTGCGCTTGCGATACAGGGTCGACGCGTCGATGCCCAGGGTTTTCGCCGCCTGATCCAGCGTGCCTGCCGTCGCCAGCACCGCGCCGATGTGGGCTTTTTCCAGTTCATCGAGGCTCAGCGCGGCGCCGACTCGAGGTGCGTTGTTCGCCGGCTGCTCGGCCATGCCGAGGTGGCTGATTTCCACGCGTTCCTGCGGGCAGATGATGCTCGCCCGCTCCACTACGTTGCGCAGCTCGCGGATATTGCCCGGCCAGCGATAACCCAGCAGCGCCTCTCGCGCTTCGTCACTGAAGCCTCGGGCCGGGCGTGCGTACTCTTTTACGAAGCGCGCGAGGAAGCGGTCGGCAAGGGTCAGGATGTCCTCGGCACGTTCGCGCAATGGCGGCAGATGCAGGGTGATCACGTTGAGGCGATACAACAGGTCTTCACGGAAGCGCCCGTCGCGCACCATGTCTTCAAGGTTGAGGTTGGTCGCGGCGAGAATGCGCACATCGGCGCGGCGAGTCACTGGGTCCCCTACCCGCTCGTATTCCTTGTCCTGAATGAAACGCAGCAACTTGGGTTGCAATGTAAGTGGAAAATCGCCGATCTCGTCGAGAAACAGCGTGCCGCCGTCCGCCTGATTGACCCGACCCAAAGTGCTCTCACTGGCGCCGGTAAACGCACCACGACTGTGGCCGAACAGCTCGCTTTCCATGAGCTCGGCGGTCAACGACGGGCAGTTGATGGTCACGCAGGATTTCTTCTCGCGCTTGCTCCAACCATGAATGGCCCGGGCCAGTTCCCCTTTACCCGTGCCGGATTCGCCAAGGATAAGAATGTTGGCGTCGGTACCGGCGACCTGCCGCGCAGTTTCCAGCACCACTTTCATCGCCGGGCTGTGAGAGTCGAGGCCGTCCTTGGGTTTGCGGATCTCGCCTTCGAGGGCTTCCAGACGCGCCGAGAGCTGGCGCACTTCCAGCTGCTTGGCGGTAGCCAGACGCAACTGGTCGGGGCTGCACGGTTTGACCAGATAGTCGGCGGCGCCCGCCTGGATCGCGTCCACCGCGGTATCGACCGCCGAATGCGCGGTGACGATCACCACCCGCATCCATGGCGCCTGAACGCGCATCTGCGCCAGTACATCGAGACCGTTGTCTTCACCCAGACGCAAATCAAGGAAGCACAGGTCGAATACCTGGCGTTGCAACAGTGCATCAGCCTGAGCCGCGCTGTTGGCGGTGGCCACCGTATAACCTTCGTCTTCGAGGCAGTAACGAAAGGTTCGCAGGATGGCGGACTCGTCGTCCACCAGCAGAATGCGGCCTTGATGCTCAGTGGCAGATTCCATTTTTCCTACGCTCCATAGTGATTGATCTTGGGTTAGTCCCGGAAAAATCGGGCAAGTTGCATGGTTGATTCTGAACGATGCGAGCCATGGGAGGGTAGCTCTCTCCTGCCTTGACGGCCAATCCGTTGATTTTGCTGAGTTTTTAAACAATCACCGATTTACAGAGGGTTCCCTGCGTACTTTTCTGACATCCGGGACGTGCTATCAATTCCATAAGAATGAAATCTCCTACGAAATAATCATGCATTTCGCACGACCGTAGATGACCCATCGTGCAGGATGCGTCCGTCGCCGAATTTCACTCGCTCGCAAACCATTGATTTTATTGAATATTTTTCAAATAAAAAACTGGCATGCAGCCTGCAATAACTCATTCAGCCCGGGCAGATTCCACTGCCCCAACCGAATAAGAGTGAGGAACCCAGGATGACTCGCCAACGTGCCGCCCAAGTGCGTATCTCGCCACTGCATATCCAGCAAGGCCTGTTTGGCGTACTTGCGCTGTTGATCACCCTGATCGCCTGCCAGCAATACCTGAGCTGGGAAAACAGCCAGAAGCCTGAGCCGCTGATCTCGATTCAACACAGCACGCAGACGCACTTCAGCGCCGTCAGCAGCAGTCAGGCCGAAAGCGCCTCGATGCGCATGATGGATGTCGATCAGCCACAGCCGCTGGATCAACTGCCACGTGAAGAGCGCTGGGTTTTCTGACGAACCGAAGAATTCAGGCGCATCGCGCCGGAACACGCAATATCCCTAAATAGAGAAGTAAGGAGAATCACCATGTTGAGCTGGGCAATTACATTCTTGATCATTGCCATCATCGCCGCCGTACTGGGCTTCGGTGGTATCGCGGGCACCGCCACGGGTATCGCCAAGATTCTCTTTGTCGTGTTCCTGGTGATGTTCATCGCTTCCTTCTTCTTTGGCCGTCGCGGCCGAGGTTAACGATGATTGCTTTGAAGACACTGGCAGCCGCCCTGCTTATGGGCGGTAGTGCCATGGCGATGGCGGCCAATGATGGCCAGGCGCGGGTCAACGAGCTGCTCAGCTCCGACCCGCAATACCGGGAAACCTGGCAAGGCGTTGTGAAGCACGAAGAACGCCTGCCGGAATGGGTGATGAACCTGTCCGGCACGCCAGACCAGCAGATGAATGCCGTGACTGAAGACGGCGACAAGTACTTGGTCGGCCCGCTCTGTGAATCCGCAGACAAGTGCCTCAACCACCGCTTGATCGTGGCCTTCAGCTTCGACAAGAAAGATGCATATGCCATGCTCGTGGATGTGCCCGAAGGACTGCCGGCCGACAAGTCGCCAACGCGACATGCCACCTACCGCTTCCTCGGCAAACCGGATGAAGGTATGCAGAACCTGCTGATGGAAACGCTGAAGAAAGATCCGAAGTGGTATTGATTCGAACATGAGGGCAGCGCCCCGCTGCCCTTTATTGCGCCTACCCGAGGAAGGCTGGCGCATGACCAAGGGGCCGGGACGTTCTGACTGTTGCAGGGTCGGAGTGACCTACGGGTACAGGGAGTGCCTGCGCGAGGGCCGGGTCAGGGTAAAAGCTGCGACGCAGGTTCGCCGACCCTCAGTGGTTCGACGGACTTGCGCTGAGCTTTATCCGATGCAAAAACATTGATCCAGAGCGTCCTGCTCATCTTTTTATGCCTCACACTGCGCGCGAAAACATTACGCGGTGTTTCCTGGCGACCGTATATCGAGAAAGAGTCCCTTTAAACAGTGGTACATCTAGTCTGCAAACGTAGGCTTTTTCTTAAGATTTCCGTCGAAATTTCTCGTTTAAAAAATAACCAATCTACGCTGCAATGGCCGGTTCACGGCACTTATGCCGGCTGAAATGTCGTAATCGAACCGGTTGGGACGCCAGTTTCAATTAAAAAAGCTCATGCCGATTCGGCATAGGGTAGGCGTTTACGGCATTAGACGGCGCAACCTTGCATCGGAATAGTTGCGCCTTTTTTCGCCTGCCGAAGAGCCGTAAATACGCGCTTCGGGGCACCTTATACGGAGGCAGATGCACAGACTTTTCCGCTGACAGAGCGTTCCAGTTCCTGCATGTGCCTGAGTCAAACGCAAGTAAGGGTAAAGATAATGAAGAAGGCAAAACTCAGCCTCGCCTGGCAGATCCTCATCGGTCTGGTTTTAGGGATTGCAATTGGTGCGTTGCTCAACCACTTCAGTGCCGAAAAAGCCTGGTGGATCAGCAACGTCCTGCAACCGGCAGGCGATATCTTTATCCGTCTGATCAAGATGATCGTGATCCCGATCGTCATCTCCTCCCTGATCGTCGGCATCGCCGGCGTGGGCGACGCCAAGAAACTCGGGCGTATCGGTCTGAAGACCATCATCTACTTCGAGATCGTCACCACCATCGCGATCATCGTCGGCCTGCTGCTGGCCAACCTGTTCCACCCGGGCGCCGGCATCGACATGAGCACCCTGGGCACGGTGGATATCTCCAAGTACCAGGCGACCGCCGCCGAAGTGCAACATGAACACGCGTTCATCGAGACCATCCTCAACCTGATCCCGTCGAACATCTTCGCGGCCATGGCCCGTGGCGAAATGCTGCCGATCATCTTCTTCTCCGTGCTGTTCGGTCTCGGTCTGTCGAGCCTGCAGTCGGACCTGCGAGAGCCGCTGGTGAAGATGTTCCAGGGCGTCTCGGAAAGCATGTTCAAAGTCACCCACATGATCATGAACTACGCGCCGATCGGCGTGTTCGCCCTGATCGCGGTGACCGTGGCCAACTTCGGTTTCGCCTCGCTGCTGCCGCTGGCCAAACTGGTGATCCTGGTTTACGTCGCCATCGCCTTCTTCGCCTTCGTGGTGCTGGGCCTGATCGCCAAGCTGTTCGGCTTCTCGGTGATCAAGCTGATGCGCATCTTCAAGGATGAGCTGGTCCTGGCTTACTCCACCGCCTCTTCGGAAACCGTGCTGCCACGGGTGATCGAGAAGATGGAAGCCTACGGCGCACCGAAAGCCATTTGCAGCTTCGTGGTACCGACCGGCTATTCGTTCAACCTCGACGGTTCGACCCTGTACCAGTCGATCGCAGCGATCTTCATTGCCCAGCTGTACGGCATCGACCTGTCGATCAGCCAACAATTGCTGCTGGTGCTGACCCTGATGGTCACCTCCAAAGGCATCGCCGGCGTACCGGGCGTGTCCTTCGTGGTGCTGCTGGCGACGCTGGGCAGTGTCGGTATCCCGCTGGAAGGCCTGGCGTTCATCGCCGGTGTCGACCGCATCATGGACATGGCGCGTACCGCACTGAACGTGATCGGCAACGCCCTGGCAGTGCTGGTTATCGCGCGTTGGGAAGGCATGTACGACGACGCCAAAGGCGAGCGCTACTGGAACTCCCTGCCGCACTGGCGCAGCAAGGAAAAACTGCCGGCTGGCGAAATTTCCAAGAACTGATAGCTGAAACCTGTGGAGATCGGCTTTTTTGTGGGAGCGAGCCTGCTCGCGAAGGCGGTATGTCATTAAGCATTGATGGACTGACAGGACGCTTTCGCGAGCAGGCTCGCTCCCACAGGGGATTTTAGCCAAGCCACAAATGAGGCACACACGAACCCCGGAGCAATCCGGGGTTTGTCGTTTCTGGCGACCCCGCTATCATTCGCCGCATCTTCCGGGGGATTTGACTGATGCTTAATGGCCTGTGGCTTGGCTTCTTTGTCGTGGCAGCAATATCTGCGCTGGTGCAGTGGCTGGTCGGCGGCAACGCCGGGATTTTCGCGGCGATGGTGGAAAGCATTTTTGCCATGGCCAAACTCTCGGTCGAGGTGATGGTGCTGTTGTTCGGCACGCTGACCCTGTGGCTGGGCTTTCTGCGCATCGCCGAGAAGGCCGGGATCGTCGAATGGCTGGCCAAAGTGCTGGGCCCGCTGTTCCTGCGGCTGATGCCGGAAGTCCCGGCCGGGCACCCGGCGCTCGGTCTGATTACCCTGAACTTCGCCGCCAACGGCCTGGGCCTGGACAACGCCGCCACGCCGATCGGCCTCAAGGCCATGAAGGCGTTGCAGGAGCTCAACCCCAGCGCGACCATCGCCAGCAACGCGCAGATCCTGTTCCTGGTGCTCAACGCCTCGTCGCTGACCCTGCTGCCGGTGACGATCTTCATGTACCGCGCCCAGCAAGGCGCACCGGACCCGACCCTGGTATTCCTGCCGATCCTGTTGGCGACCAGTTGCTCGACCATCGTCGGCTTCCTCTCGGTGGCGTTCATGCAGCGCCTGCGCATCTGGGACCCGGTGGTGCTGGCCTATCTGATTCCCGGCGCACTGATCCTCGGCGGCTTCATGGCGCTTCTGGCGACAATGTCGGCCACGGCGCTGGCCGGGCTGTCGTCGATCCTTGGCAACCTGACGCTGTTCGGCCTGATCATGCTGTTCCTGGTGATCGGCGCGTTACGCAAGGTCAAGGTCTACGAAGCGTTCGTCGAGGGCGCGAAGGAGGGCTTCGACGTCGCCAAGAACCTGCTGCCGTATCTGGTGGCGATGCTCTGCGCGATTGGCGTGCTGCGTGCCTCGGGCGCGCTGGACTTTGGTCTGGATGGCATTCGGCATCTGGTGCAGTGGGCCGGGTGGGATACGCGTTTTGTCGATGCGTTGCCGACGGCGATGGTCAAACCGTTTTCCGGCAGCGCCGCACGGGCGATGCTGATCGAGACCATGAAGACCTCCGGCGTCGACAGCTTCCCGTCACTGGTGGCGGCGACGATTCAGGGCAGCACCGAGACCACGTTCTATGTGCTGGCAGTGTATTTCGGCGCGGTGGGGATTCAGCGCGCAAGGCACGCCGTTGGATGCGCGCTGCTGGCTGAATTGGCCGGCGTACTCGGCGCCATCGGCGTCTGCTACTGGTTCTTCGGTTAACCACGAATCCCCATTGTGGGAGCGGGCTTGCTCGCGAAAGCGGCGGGTCAGTCGACCTGTATATTGACTGACACACCGCCTTCGCGAGCAAGCCCGCTCCCACAGGGGTTATGTATAAGGTTTAAGGTCTGGGTTGTTGGGTGAATTGCTGGCCTTGCTGAACAGCCCACGCGACAACCTTGGCCGTCAGCCGATCACTGGCCTGTCCAAACCCCGCGACCACCGCCGGCACCTGTACATCATTCAATGGCTGGCGCTCTTCGAAGCGGCGGCTGGCGAGAATCTTCTGGTCATAGCCGCGCACCAGCAGCGCATCGACGCGCACCACAACGCTGGCCTGATTGCCCTGATACTCAGTCTGAAACGCCTGCAAGCTGCCGCCCAGTTCCAGATCCGCAGCGAAGTTGCTGTCATCGGTGCTGAGCAGCGTCACCCGACCATCCCGCGCAAAACCATCCAGCAGCCGATTACGCACCAGCACCGGCGCCGGATCGCTCCAGCGCGACGCCTTGTAGCTGCTGATCACGTCGCCCTGTGGAATCACCGCAATGTTCGGCCGGTTCAGCGCTTCGCTGGCCTGCAGTTTGTTCAGGCGCAGCGACCAGTGCTGCGTCGCCGCTGAGCTGGCCGAGGCGGGCACTTGTGTGGCGGGCAGGCGATAGACGTCCGAAGGTTCGGCCTTGGGCAGGATCGAGCAGGCACTGGTCAAAGCGAGGCTGGCGAGGAGAGCGAAGTGAATCAGCTTCATGGGGTGAATTCCTTGTTCTTGTCACTGCCCAGCAAGTAGCCGCTGGGGTTGGCCTCAAGGCGTTGGGAAATGCCGCGCAGCGAAGTCAGGGTTTCGCGCAGTTCGCGGATCGCCGGCGCCAGGCCATTGAGGCCCTGCATTCCGTTGTCGAGCGAGTTCTGGTTCTTGCTCAGCAGGCCGTTGATGGTGGCGCTGCTTTGCTCCAGCGACTTCATCGCCTGCTCGGCACTGCCCAGCGCCTGCTTGCCCTGATCGTTGAGCAGGCCGTTGGCGTTGCGCATCAGCGCCGAAGTTTGCTCAAGCATGCTGCCGGCCTGCTTGCCGACGCTCGCCAGTTGCTGCATGGCCTGGCGCAGGTCGCCGCGCTGATCGTTGATCGAACCGGTGGTCTGCTCCAGATGCGCCAGCGTGTTGCTGACGCGCTCGACGTTCTCCGGGGAGAACATCTGGTTGGCGTTGCTCAGCAGCGCGGTGATGCCGGTCATCAGGTCGTTGCTGTCGTTGAGCAGGCGGGAAATGGGCGAGGGCGCCGCGACAATGGTCGGCAGCTCGCCGTCATGCCCACGCAGCTTCGGACTCTCCGGAGTGCCGCCGCTGAGCTGGATGATCGAAGTCCCGGTGATCCCGGCCAAAGCCAGTTTGGCCTGGGTGTCTTCCTTGACCGGGGTGTCCCCGCCCAGACGAATCCGCGCCAGCACCCGGCGTGGGTCTTTCGGGTCGAGACGCAGGTTGACCACATCACCGACCTTGATCCCGCTGTACTGCACGGGGCTGCCCTTGGACAGGCCGCTGACCGCCTCGTTGAAGACCACTTCATAATCCTTGAACTCGCTGTCGACGCTGGACTTGGCCAGCCACAGGCCGAAGAGCAGGGCGCCTGCCACGACAATCACTGAGAACAGGCCGATCAACACATGATGGGCTCGGGTTTCCATGTCAGACCTCGTTGAGCAATTTGGCGGCGTCCAGCGCCGAGCGGCCACGCGGGCCGTGGAAGTATTCGTGAATCCACGCGTCATCGGTTTCCGACACCACATCGATAGGGCCGGCCACCAGCACCTTCTTCTGCGCCAGCACCGCCACCCGGTCGGTGATGGTGTAGAGCGTGTCGAGGTCGTGGGTCACCAGAAACACACTCAGGCCCAGCGCATCGCGCAGGGTCAGGATCAGTTGATCGAACTGCGCCGCGCCAATCGGATCGAGGCCGGCGGTGGGTTCGTCGAGAAACAGGATGTCCGGGTCCAGCGCCAGAGCCCGCGCCAGCGCAGCGCGCTTGATCATCCCGCCGGACAGCGAGGCCGGGTATTTGTCCGCCGCCGACAGCGGCAGCCCGGCCAGCGCCAGCTTCACCGCCGCCAGATGCTCGGCGTCGTGGCGGCTCAGGCCGGCGTGTTCGATCAGCGGCAGGGCGACGTTTTCGGTCACCGTCAGCGAGGAGAACAGCGCGCCTTTCTGGAACAGAACACCAAAGCGCCGCTCGACCAGCGAACGCTCATGCTCGGACAGGCTCGGCAGGTTTTGCCCGAACACCTTCACGTTGCCTTCGCTGGGCCGACGCAGACCGACAATGCTGCGCAACAGTACCGATTTACCGCTGCCGGAGCCGCCGACCACGGCGAGGATTTCGCCCTTGTACAAATCCAGATCGAGATTCTCGTGCACGCTCTGGCTGCCAAAGCGATTGCACAGGCCACGGACTTCGATCACCGCCTCCGAGGGCGCGCGGGGTAGACGACTCACCAGCCCATCTCCATGAAAAACAGCGCAGCCACCGCATCGAGCACGATCACCACGAAAATCGACTGCACCACGGCAGACGTAGTGTGGGCGCCGACCGATTCGGCGCTGCCGCTGACCTTGAAGCCTTCCAGACAACCGATCGTGGCGATCAGGAAGGCAAAGACCGGCGCTTTCACCAGGCCGACCAGAAAGTGCTGAATACCGATGTCGCTCTGCAGCAGCGAGAGAAACATCGCCGGCGAAATCCCCAGCGACACCGCGCACACCACGCCACCGCCGATGATCCCGCAGAGCATCGCCAGAAACGTCAGCATCGGCAGCGCCACCAGCATCGCCAACACGCGCGGCACCACCAGCAGCTCCATCGGGTCGAGGCCGAGGGTGCGGATCGCGTCGATCTCCTCGTTGGCCTTCATCGAGCCGATCTGCGCGGTGAACGCACTGGCGGTGCGCCCGGCCATCAGGATCGCGGTGAGCAACACACCGAACTCACGCAGGAAGGAGAAGCCCACCAGATCAACGGTAAAGATCGTCGCGCCGAAACTGGCCAGCACCGTGGCGCCGAGAAACGCCACCACCGCGCCGACCAGAAAAGTCAGCAGCGCCACGATCGGCGCGGCGTCGAGGCCGGTCTGTTCGATGTGGGCGACGACGGGGGTGATGCGCCAGCGCTTGGGGCGCAACAGGTTGCGGGCGATGGTTTCGAGGATCAGGCCGATGAAACCCAGCACTTGCAGGGTGTCCTGCCAGACCGTTTCCACCGCGCGCCCGATGCGGGTCAGCAGTTGCACGCTGACGCTGACTTCCGGCTCCTTGATCGGCACGCAGAAGTCGGTCAGCGAGCGATACACCGTTTGCAGCAACGCGCGGTCGGCCTGGGAAATCGTGCAGTCGGGGTGTTCGGCGGATTTGCCCAGACGCTCGGAACCGAGCAGCTCCACCAGCAACGAAGCGCCCGCAGTGTCGAGCGCACCGAGGCTGTTGAGGTCGACCACGGTATTGGCGTCGTACTGGCCGGTCAGTTTTTCGGTCAGGTGCTTGAGGTCGGCGTAATGGGCAAGCGTCCAGTCCCCGGAAACCCGCAGGCGGGCAGGGCTGATTGACGTGTCCAGCTGGGCATTACCGCTCATTGAGCTGCTGATCATAAGCTCCGTGCTTGTCCGGCTATTAAGCGAACTAACGTAATAGCACGAACCGGATTACTTTTCTTTGATCGCTGTGCTGTCTGTCACTTCGAAACGCAACACGCCGATCACCTGACCATCTTCAGTCAGCACCCGCACCTGCCACTTGCCCGCCGGGTTGCCGGGGAAGTTCTGCTTGTGCGTCCACGCCCGGTAACCTTCCTTACGCCCGCCGTGGATATCGAGAGCGATGCGGTCGACCTCTTTGCCGTCGAACTGCCACACGTGGTAGATCCGCTCATCCAGCCCGCGCGGCGCGTTGATTGCGGTGTAGGCGTAGAGACCGCCGTTGCGGATCTGCTCGGCGCTGACCTGTTCGAGGCTGTCGCCCGGGGTGCGATCCTGCAACTGAGTGCTGATCGCCACGTCGGTCATCCACAGCGTCGCCGGCGGCACCCACGAGCGCAGCGTCCAGCCGACCGCGCCAATGCCGAAGGTGATGCACAGAATGGCCAACGCGTTGCGCACGGTGCGGATCGGGAAGATCGACGCCAGACTCGGGAACGACAACACCACCGCCGTGCCCAGCGCCCATTTGAAACTCTGCGCGGTGGTCAGGTGCATGATCACCGGCAGCGCGGTGAGCAGGGCGGCGAACAGGGTCAGGGTGTGCAGCGCGAGAAACGCCCAGCGCCGTGGCGCCAGCCATTTGTAATAGAGCGGATCGACAATCGAAATCAACGCGGCGATGCACAGCAGGCCGGTGAAGATCAGTTGGCCGCTGTTCCACGTAGTGGTGATGAAGAAGAACGGCAGGACGAAAAACAGGCTTTCCTGATGGATCATCTGCGTCGCGTAACGCAGCAGCGGCTGGGGGATCTCCCGCTTGAAGATGCGCGTGAACAGGCCGGTCAGGGTGTTCTCCAGCATCAGCCAGATCCAGCTCAGCAGCATGATGATGGTGATCCAGCTCGCCAGTCCCTGCTGGCGATCGACCAGAATGAAACTGCCGACCCCGGAGATGAAACCGCCAAGCGCAATCACCCCGGGATAGCGCTTCATCAGCTCGAGAATGCGCTGGATCAGGAGGGGGATTTTCTGCATGTTGGCGGTTCACGACTGAGTAGGAAAAAACCTCGACAGAGTACCGTCCGCCGGGCGACGTGGCGAGGCTCCCGGTCAGTAAAATCACCACAGATCCCTGTGGGAGCGAGCCTGCTCGCGAAGGCGGTGGGTCATACAACATTGCATCAACTGATACGACGCCTTCGCGAGCAGGCTCGCTCCCACAGGGTCAGTGTTCGGCGGGTTTTCGGCGGTGATGCAGGCGCCAGCCGATCAGGATCAACAGCAGAACCCCGAGACCACCGGCAATCAGCCACAATACTTCATCATCACTAAGCAACGGCTTCTCGATCCGCAGATATCCCGGTTGCAACAGCAACTCGCGCATGGCCTTGTTTGCCGTTTCCAGGGTCACGCCTTGCAGCTCCCGGGCCGGGTTGGCAAAGCGCCCGTCCTCGTAATCGCCCAGCGCGCTCCAGTAGTAATCCGCCATGGCACTGTTGCCCTGTACCGCCCAGGCCTGATGGGCGATGGCGGCTTGTTTGATCCGGGCGAAGGTGTCCGGGTCGAGGCCGTTTTTCAGCAGGTCGGCCTTGAGGTCTTCCAGCACCTGTTGGGCTTCGGCGAGGTCATCGCGATCCACGTCAGCGTTGAGGCTCATGAAGCCGACCCCGCCAAACACTTCACGCTCGGCCCATGGCCCGTAGGACAGGCCGTGATTCAGGCGAATCTGCCGGTACAGCGCCCAGTCGAGGTAGTCCTTGAGGATGTCGAAGGTCTCGTCGTACTGATCGTCGAGCATCGGCTCCGGCACCAGCCAGTGCAACTTGGCGCTGTCGCCGATGAAGCCACGGGTGAGGGTGCGTTCATGGGCGGCGCTGGTGCGGATGTCCGGCAGCTCACGGTGCTCCGCCGGGTCCACCGCTTCAAGCGCGCCCCAGGTGCGTTCCAGATAGGCCGGCAGCAGTTTGTCGAGTTCACCGACGACGATCAGGGTCATGTTGTTCGGCGCGTACCAGGTCTTGCGCACCTTCTCCAGTTGCTTCTGGGTCAGGTGACCGACCTCGGCCCGCTGCGGGCATTTCAGGCCCAATTCCACGGCCAGTTGATTGCTCGCGGTGTGACCCAGATCCTGGCGGTCGAGAAAGCGTTGCAGGCGCGTGTAGTGGCCGCCGTCCTCGCGCTCGACCACACGCTTGGCGGCGTTGATCGCGTTGTCGTCGATGCGGGTCTGGGTCAAAAGGTCGAGCAACAGGTCGAGGACCTTGCGCTGGTTCTTCGCCGGGGCTTCGATGACGAACGTGGTGTCGGCGTTGCTGGTAAACGCGTTCCACTCACCGCCCAGCGCCTGCATGCGCTCCTCGAGGCCGCCTTCGCCGGTGGCATCGACGCCGCTGAACAGCAGGTGCTCAAGCAGGTGCGGCAGCTCTTTTTCATCGCAGTCGAAATCGTCGAGACCGACGCCCACCACCAGACGAATCGCCACATGCCCGCGCTCGGTGCCGGGCTTGAGCAACAGCTGCAAACCGTTGGGCAGCGCGTAGCCTTCGACCTGAAAGCGATCAACGGCGAAGACGGGCAGGGAACCGAGCAACAGACAGGCGAACAACAGGCAACGCATAACAGGCTTCCATACGGCTGATTTGGAGATCCGTGTCGCTATTCAGGCCGCTTTCGCGAGCAGGCTCGCTCCCACCTTGAAATTCATTCCCTGTGGGAGCGAGCCTGCTCGCGAATATCTTGCGGCTGAATCAATGTTACTGACTGACCCCAGCCCCAGACGTTCAAGGCGAATGCGTAATGTCGGCAATATCATCCGCTTCCAGTGCCCCGGTATCCGCCGTTTCCAGCACCACATAAGCACTGCTGCAAAACAGCGAATTCAAGCGTTTCATATCCGCAATCAGCTCCAGATGCAGCGAACTGGTTTCCAGACTCTGCACGATCTTACGTTGCAAACGGCTGACATGGGCATGGGCCAGACGCCGTTCCTGTGCGCGAAAGCGACGTTTCTCGCGCAACAGCTGACGGGCGCTTTCCTTGTCGCCGCTGAGGAACACTGACAGGCCCAGGCGCAGGTTGGCGATCAATTGCTGATGCAGCCCGGCCAGATCCTCCAGGCCTTCTTCGGAAAACGACCGACGCTGGGAGGTCTTCTGCTGCTGCACCTTGCGCAGCATGCGTTCGATCAGGTCGCTGGCCAGTTTCAGGTTGATCGCCAATTCGATGGTCTCTGCCCAGCGCCGACTGTCCTGTTCGCCGAGATCCTCGCGGGGCATTTGCGCCAGATACAGCTTGATCGCGCTGTACAGCGCTTCGACGTCATCGGTCAGTCGGCGCATTTCCTGGGTAATGGCGGTCTGCTTGCCGCGCAGCACATCGAGCATCGCGTCGAGCATGTTGTCGATCAGGTCGCCCATGCGCAGGGTCTCGCGGGCGGCGTTGGCCAGCGCCAGGCTCGGGGTGACCAGCGCCGTCGCATCGAGATGCCGCGGCTTGGCGGTGCCGTTGACCTCCGGGCGCTCCGGCAGCAGCCAGGCACACAGGCGTGCCATCGGCGAAACACTGGGCAGCAGGATCAGGCAGCGCGCGGTGTTGTAGAGCAAGTGGAAGCCGATGACCATTTCCTGCGGGCTGAAATCCAGGCCGTCCATCCAGTGCACCAGCGGATCGAGCACCGGGATGATCAGCAGCAGGCCGATCAACTTGTACAGCAGGCTGCCCAGCGCCACTTGCCGCCCGGCGGCGTTCTGCATGCTGGTGCTCATGAACGCCAGCACGCCACTGCCGATGTTGGCGCCGATCACCAGGCCGATCGCCACCGGCAGGCTGATCACGCTGGCGCCGGCCAGCGTCGCGGTCAGCAGCACGGCGGCGAGGCTGGAGTAGGAAATCATCGCGAACAGCGCGCCGACCAAGGCGTCGAGGAGGATGTCGCCGGTCAGCGAAGCAAAGATCACCTTCACCCCTTGGGCGTGGGTAATCGGTGCGGCGGCCTCGACGATCAGTTGCAGCGCGAGAATGATCAGCCCCAGACCGATGCTGACCCGGCCCATCTGCCCGAGCCGCGTCTGTTTGCGCGACAGAAAGAAAATCACTCCGAGGAAAATCAGCAGCGGCGACAGCCACGACAGGTCGAACGTCAGCACCCGCGCCATCAGCGCGGTACCGACGTCGGCGCCAAGCATGGTCGCCAGCGCCGGGGTCAGCGCCATCAAGCCCTGACCAACGAAGGAGGTGACGAGCATGGCCGTGGCGTTGCTGCTCTGCACCATCGCAGTCACGACGATGCCGGCGACGAACGCGAGCCAGCGTTTGGACATGTTCTGGCCGATCACATGGCGCAGATTGGTGCCGTACACCCGCAGGATGCCGGTTCGGACGATGTGCGTGCCCCAGATCAGCAGGGCCACGGCAGACAGCAAATTGAGCAGGGTGAGCATGCAGACCCCCTGTAGTAGCAGCGCCCCAAAGGGGCAAGTTGACGGTACCGCGCGGTTTCTACGTTTTGATACTTAAGCTGTAGTTGGCTAACGGACTGGGCGCCAGCATTGCACAGCTAAAGTGCGGATTGAAACAAAAGTGTCATGAAAACAGGTTCATCCACCTCATCTGAAATCAACGCGGTCCCCTGTAGGAGTGAGCCTGCTCGCGATAGGGCGACCAGCTTCAACATCGTTGCTGACTGACGGACCGCTATCGCGAGCAGGCTCACTCCTACAGGTATTACGGCTGCCCCGGATTCTTCAGTAGCCCTAAACAACTGTGGGAGCGGGCTTGCTCGCGAAAGCGCTGGGTCAGCCAACATCATCGTCGACTGACACGCCGCCTTCGCGAGCAAGCCCGCTCCCACAAGGGGTGTTGCGTGTTGCTGGACTACCGGGTTATTGCCCCGGAACATCCTTGCGCAGTTTCACCGGATCCTGCTGCTGTTTCTTCCGGGCCATCGCGCCGCGCAGTTTGATGTTGATCGCTTCCACCGCCAGCGAGAACGCCATGGCGAAGTAGACGTAGCCTTTCGGCACATGCACGTCGAACGACTCGGCGATCAGTACGGTACCGACCACCAGCAGGAACGACAGCGCCAGCATCTTCAGCGACGGGTGCTTGTCGATGAACTCGCTGATCTTGCCCGAGGCCGCCATCATCACCAGCACGGCGACGACGATTGCCGCGACCATCACCGGCACATGGGAGACCATGCCGACGGCAGTGATTACCGAGTCCAGCGAGAACACGATGTCGATGATCGCGATCTGAATGATCGTGTAAAGGAAGTTGCCGCCCTTGCCCGAAGGCTCGTCGCCGCTTTCGTCTTCGCCTTCCAGCGCGTGGTACATCTCCTGCGAGCTCTTCCACAGCAGGAACAGGCCACCGAAGAACAGGATCAGGTCGCGACCGGAAATGCCCTGGCCGAACACCACGAACAGGTCGGCGGTGAGGCGCATGACCCAGGTGATCGACAGCAGCAACAGGATCCGCGTGATCATCGCCAGGCCCAGGCCGAAGATCCGCGTGCGCTGCTGCATGTGCTTGGGCATGCGGCTGACCAGGATCGAAATCATGATGATGTTATCGATGCCCAGAACGATTTCCAGGGCGGTCAGGGTAAAGAAGGCAACCCAGATTTCGGGGTTGGTCAGCCAATCCATGTGTATTCCTTTGAGCGAGTGTTAAACCATGACGCCAGCAAGCAGCTGGCGTCATGGTGAGTGAATGCCGTTACAACGTGCTGAACAGCGGGAACGTCCCCAGCAGCAAGGCGGCCACCAGTATGCACAGGCAGACCAGCACTGCCCACTTCAGGGTGAAACGCTGGTGGTCACCGAACTCGATACCGGCCAGCGCCACCAGCAGGTACGTCGACGGCACCAGCGGGCTGAGCAAGTGGACGGGCTGACCGACGATCGAGGCACGGGCCATTTCCACTGCGGTGATGCCGTAATGGCTGGCCGCTTCGGAGAGCACCGGCAATACGCCGTAGTAGAACGCGTCGTTCGACATGAAGAATGTGAACGGCATGCTCACCAGCGCCGTGATCACCGCCAGGTACGGGCCGAGGAAGTCCGGAATCACTGCCAGCAGACTTTTCGACATGGCGTCGACCATGCCGGTTCCGGACAGGATACCGGTGAAGATACCCGCAGCGAAAATCAGACTGACCACCGACAGCACGCTGCCGGCGTGAGCCGCAACCCGGTCCTTCTGCATTTGCAGGCACGGGTAGTTGACGATCATCGCGATACTGAACGCCACCATGAACAACACCGGCAGCGGCAGCAGGCCGGCGATCAGGGTGCACATCAGCGCCAGGGTCAACAGGCCGTTGAACCAGATCAGCTTCGGACGACGGGCATCGGGGAATTGCGAGACGCTGATTTCACTGTGATCGATTTCGTCGCCGATCAGGTGCAGCTCGCCCAGACGCGCACGTTCACGTTTGCCGTAGAAGTAGGCAATGATCAGGATCGCCACCACACCGGCAGCCATCGCCGGGATCATCGGCACGAAGATGTCCGACGGGTCGACATGCAGCGCACTGGCGGCACGGGCGGTCGGGCCGCCCCACGGGGTCATGTTCATCACGCCACCGGCGAGGATGATCAGACCGGCCATGATCCGCGGGCTCATGCCGATGCGGCTGTACAGCGGCAGCATGGCGGCCACGCAGATCATGTAAGTGGTCGCGCCGTCACCATCGAGGGAAACGACGAGCGCCAGCACGGCGGTACCGACCGAAACTTTCAACGGGTCGCCCTTGACCAGTTTGAGGATCTTGCGCACGGCCGGGTCGAACAGGCCGGAGTCGATCATCAGGGCGAAGTATAGAATGGCGAACATCAGCATCACGCCGGTCGGCGCAAGCTTGGTAATGCCTTCGAGCATCATCGGGCCGATCTTCGGCGCGAAACCACCGAACAGGGCGAACAGGATCGGGATGATGATCAGGGCGATCAGCGCAGACAGGCGCTTGGTCATGATCAGGAACATGAACGTGATGACCATGGCAAAGCCAAGGAAAGTCAGCATGGGATTACTCCAGGCGTAGCGCGGCTAATTGAGTGAGCGGATCGGAAGGGATCAGCGCAGAACGGGAAGCACGAGACGTACGGGCGGAGTTTCAGCGAGAAGGCGGGCTACAGAGGACATCAGAATCACCATTGTTGTTGTTAATTGGGCCTGACATGCGAGCGATCACACGCGTTGGCCAACCGGTCTGTTGCCGGTAGTGGCGGCGATCCTAATCGGGCAACCTTTCAGCTACCTTTCGCTGACGAAAGCTTCAGGCGAATGGCCAACCGGCTGTCGGATGCGGCTAGAGTCAATCATTTCGGGGACGGGAGGGCAGGGACATGGAAGAAGTGCACAGCGGTGGCTGCCACTGCGGACACATCCGCTATCAGTTCAGCGGGCCATTGCAGGACATTGCCCACTGCCACTGCTCGATCTGCCGCAAAGTCAGCGGTGGGATTGTCACCACGTGGATCACGGTTCCGGCAGCCAGCTTTCATTGGCTGGCGGGGACGCCAACGCGCTATGACTCGTCGAGCAGTTGCGCGCGGTATTTCTGTCCACGTTGTGGCGCGCAGCTGGCGCTGGTGACGCAACTCAGTCCCGCGAGCATCGATGTGACCATCGCCACACTGGATCACCCGGAGTTGGCACCAGCCGAGCGGCATATCTGGACCGACAGCCAATTGCCCTGGCTGCATCTCGACGAGCATCTGCCGGGCGAGCCCGAAGAAACCCTTTGATCAAAAAATAGACAGATCCAGCGGCCGTATCGCGCCCATCCAGATCGCGTGCTCGGTGTGATCGAGCAAATCATCGCCAGTGTCGGGGTGCAAAAACACCACCAGCCCCTTGCGATTGAGCGCCAGCCACGGCAACACCTCACCGATCAGCTCCGGGCCGAAAGCCAACTGGCAGCTCCAGTCTGGATGCGGGCCGACCGGGCGCTCATGGACGCGCCCCATCTTCAGAGGAAACAACTGCGCCGCCTGTTCACACAAAGCGCGCGCCTGATCAATTGAGTCAGCGTCGAAATAGACGTGGGCGTGATAGCCATTGATTGCGTGCATCTGAAAGCCTCTGACTCGGTTCGAACCCTCGGCGCAGGCTGCGTGTCACACGCCATACGAGGGACAACAAAAAGGAATCAGCCATGAAAAATGCCGAAACCCCGACGGTGAAAGTGGTGCTCTATGGTGCCATGGCCAGCCTGGGCGGTGCGTTGATGGCTGAAATGCTGCGCCGTCAGCACGAAGTCATCGCCATTCTCGACGATCTGAATGTACTCGCACCGCGTCCGGGCCTGCGCACCAAAAGCGGCGATCTGTTCGATGCCGAACGGGTCAACCAAAGCGTAGCCGGCAGCTCGGCAGTGATCTGTCTGCTAGACGCACCGGGCCTGCCTTTCAGCAGCGACCATGTAGAAAGATCCGTAGTGCTTGGGCCGGTGGAACAGGTTTTAGCAGTCGATGCGTTGGTCGACGGCTTGCAAGCGGCCAACGTGTCACGGTTGTTCCTGGTGGGGAATTTTGCCGTGCTCGACGAGCCAGATCTGGACGACGGGCTGCAACGCCACGCCGCCGAAGAAATCCGTGAAGCCCTGCAAAGCAGCCCATTGCAGTGGACGCTAGTGAATGCGCCGCACGGGGTGGCGGGGCTGACCATTGAGCATTTCAGTCAGGTGGGCGGCAATCTGGAGCCGGGGCTGGCGGAGCCGCTGGAACGGCTGAACCGGGTCGCGGTGGGGATTGCCGATGAGCTGCGGTTGAATCTGCATGTGGGGCAGCATGTGAATTTTGTCGCCGCAACTGGCTGAGCCTTCAAACCGCAATCGACGGTAACGCTACCCCGGCGAGAGATTCGGCGCTGCTGGCCTGCTCGGCCATCAACCAGTCGACAAACTGCTGAATCAACGCGCCCCGGCGTTTGCGTTGCGGCAGCACCACGTAATAACCGAGGCGCGACAACGTGGTCTCGGCGATCGGCCGACACAGCAAGCCCTGGCTCAGCAAGTTATCCACAAGGTGGCGCCAACCGATCGCGACGCCCTGACCGCCAATCGCCGCTTGAATCAACAGCGTGTAATTGTCGAAACGTAATTGACCCGGTGCTGGCGGGGTGCTGATGCCCAGTTCGCGAAACAGCCCGCTCCAGTCAAACCAGTTGCTGCTGTTTTCCCCGCGCAGATGCAGAAGCGGCAACTCCAGCAAAGCCTGGGCGGGCAAGGGCAGGGCGCGCTCCTTGAGCAATTGCGGACTGCACACCGGAAACACTTCCTCGCTAAACAGCCAATGGCTTTCGCCCTGCTTGAAACGCCCGTCGCCGAACAGGATCGCGACATCGATGTCGGTGCGCAGCATGTTGTGGTTGCGCTCGCTGGTGACCAAGCTGACATCGACGTTCGGATTGGCTTCATGGAAGCGGTGCAGGCGTGGCATCAGCCAGTAAGCGGCAAAGGCGAAATCGGTGGCGACTTGCAATACCTCGTGTTGTTGCTGCGTACTGATAGCACTCAATCCTGCGTCGATATTCTGCAAACCGAGCTGAACCTGCTCGAACAGGATCGCGCCGCCCTCGGTCAGTTCAATACCGCGATAGATCCGGTCAAACAACCGCGCGCCCAGCTGTTCTTCCAGACGCTTGATCTGCTGGCTGATCGCCGGCTGCGTAGTGCCCAGCTCCACCGCGGCGGCGGTAAAACTGCGATGGCGTGCAGCCGCTTCGAAGGCGCGTAACAGGTCGAGAGATAAGTTGCCGAGGGCGTCATACATAAGCTGTGCTTATCCTAGTCATTGTCCGGCGCAGGCTTTACCGGACGGGGCATGGACTCCATGCTCGATCGCAGCAATGTCGCATAAATATTCACTATGGAATGCCGCGATCACATGAAGCGCAAGAACATTCTTTTCATCATGGCCGATCAAATGGCCGCGCCAATGTTGCCAATCTACGGCCCGTCGCCAATCAAACTGCCGAATCTTTCGCGCCTCGCCGCTCAGGGCGTGGTGTTCGATGCCGCTTACTGCAACAGTCCGCTGTGCGCGCCGTCGCGTTTCACTCTGGTCAGCGGCCAGTTACCGAGCAAGATCGGCGCCTACGACAACGCCGCCGATTTCCCTGCCGATATTCCGACCTACGCCCACTACCTGCGTCGCCTCGGTTACCGCACCGCGCTGTCGGGCAAGATGCATTTCTGCGGCCCGGATCAGTTGCACGGTTATGAAGAGCGCCTGACCAGCGACATCTACCCGGCCGACTACGGCTGGGCGGTGAACTGGGACGAGCCGGACGTGCGCCCGAGCTGGTATCACAACATGTCGTCGGTGCTGCAGGCCGGGCCGTGCGTGCGCACCAACCAGCTCGACTTCGATGAAGAGGTGGTGTTCAAGGCCCAGCAATACCTGTTCGATCACATTCGCGAGGACGGCGATCAGCCGTTCTGCCTGACCGTTTCGATGACTCACCCACACGACCCGTACACCATTCCCAAGGCGTTCTGGGATTTGTACGACGACGGTGACATCCCGTTGCCGAGCACCCCGGTTCAACATTCCCTCGATCCACACTCGCAGCGCCTGCTCAAGGTCTATGACCTGTGGGACAAGCCGCTGCCTGTGGATAAGATTCGCGATGCGCGCCGTGCGTACTTCGGCGCGTGCAGCTATATCGACGCCAACGTCGGCAAACTTCTGCAAACCCTCGAAGATACCGGGCTGATCGATGACACCATCATCGTGTTCTCCGGCGACCACGGTGACATGCTCGGCGAGAAAGGCCTCTGGTACAAAATGCACTGGTTCGAGATGGCTGCACGGGTGCCGCTGCTGATCAGTGCGCCGGGGCAGTTCGCTGCTGGCCGGGTTAGCGCGGCAGTGTCCACCGCCGACCTGTTGCCGACCTTCGTTGAACTGGCCGGCGGCAGCCTGGAGCCGAACTTGCCGCTGGACGGCCGCTCGCTGCTGACGCACCTGCAAGGGCAGGGCGGGCACGACGAAGTGTTCGGCGAGTACATGGCAGAGGGCACGGTCAGCCCGCTGATGATGATCCGTCGCGGCGCCTACAAATTTATCTACAGTGAAAGCGACCCGTGCCTACTCTTCGATGTACACAACGACCCGCGTGAACTCGAAGAACTCAGCCAGTCGCCGCAACATCGCCAGCTGTTCGACGATTTTATCGCCGAAGCGCGGGCCAAGTGGGACATCCCGGCGATTCACCGCGAGGTGCTCGCCAGCCAGCGTCGCCGTCGTTTTGTCGCCGATGCCCTGACCATCGGCAAGCTGAAGAGCTGGGATCACCAGCCGCTGGTGGATGCCAGTCAGCAATACATGCGCAACCACATCGACCTCGACGATCTGGAACGCAAGGCCCGTTATCCACAACCCTGCCAAAACCAATAATGTAAGGGGAAGTCCATGCGCAAGTTATCCACAGCACTGACGATTGGCCTGCTGGCTCTGGCCAGCGCCTCGGCATTTGCCGAGCAAAGCTGCGAAACGGTGAAAATGGCCGACCCGGGCTGGAGCGACATCGCCGCGACCAACGCCATCACCGGGTTTCTGCTGGACGGCATGGGCTACAAGGCCAAGGTCGACACCCTCGCGGTGCCGATCACCTTCGGCGGTTTGAAGGACGGTCAGGTGGATGTGTTCCTCGGCAACTGGATGCCGGCGCAGCAGGGCTTCTACGACAAGTTCGTCGCCACCGGTGACGTCACGCAACTGGCGAAGAATCTCGACGGCACCGAGTTCACCCTGGCCGTCCCGGATTATGTGTGGGATGCCGGTGTGCATGACTTCGCCGACCTGAACAAATACGCCGACAAGTTCGACAAGAAAATCTACGGCATCGGCTCCGGTGCGCCAGCGAACATCTCGCTGCAGGAAATCATCAAGAAGAACGACTTCGACCTCGGCCAGTGGAAGCTGATCGAATCCAGCGAACAGGCGATGCTCGCCGAAGTGTCGCGGGCAGTGAAGAAGCAGAAATTCGTCACCTTCCTCGGCTGGACCCCGCACCCGATGAACGTGCAGCTGAAAATGCATTACCTCAAGGGCGGCGAGAAGTATTTCGGCGACACCGGCAGCGTCTACACCCTGACGCGCAAAGGCTACGCCGAGGCCTGCCCGAATGTGGGCAAGTTGCTGACCAACCTGACGTTCACCCAGGACATGGAGAACAGCATCATGGCTGAGGTGGTGAACAAGAAAGTCAGCAATGCCGATGCGGTGAAGGCGTGGATCAAGGCCAATCCGGCGGTGCTGGACAAGTGGCTGGAGGGGGTGAAGACCGTGGATGGCAAGGATGCTTTGGCGGCTGTAAAGGCAAAGCTTTGACCGTGGGGTGGCTTTGAATTTTGCTCGGCTTGAGATTTTTGCCCCCTCACCCCAGCCCTCTCCCCCAGAAGGGGCGAGGGGGAAGGGAGCCGATCTTTATGTTGTTCAGAACCTGAGTTCGACTGGATATCTCAGGTCGGCGTACTTCCCTCTTTCACCTCGATCAGTCCCCTCTCCCTCCGGGAGAGGCTTAGGGTGAGGGCCTTTACCCTGGCACCCTGATAACCTTGAACAAAACCCGCCCGCGAGGACCCATGGCCCTGCCCAGTCGCCACTCACTCTTTCCCTTCCTGACCTGGCTGCCCCGGCAAACCCGCGCCAGCGTCGGCCGGGATCTGGTCGTTGGCCTGAGCGGTGCGATTCTCGCGTTGCCGCAGTCGATCGCCTACGCACTGATCGCCGGCCTGCCGCCGGAATACGGCCTCTATGCGGCGATCATCCCGGTGCTGATTGCCTGTCTGTGGGGTTCGTCGTGGCACCTGATCTGCGGCCCAACGGCGGCGATTTCGATTGTGCTGTATGCCAGCGTCAGCCCCTTGGCTGTGCCGGCGTCACAGGACTACATCACGCTGATCCTGCTGCTGACCTTCCTTGCGGGGATTTTTCAGTGGCTGCTGGGGTTGCTGCGCTTCGGCGCTTTGGTGAATTTCGTCTCGCACTCGGTGGTGCTCGGCTTCACCCTCGGCGCGGCGGTGGTGATCGCCATCGGCCAGTTGCCGAATCTGCTGGGGCTGGATCTGCCGGCGAAAGCCACGGCGCTGGCCAGTCTGATGGACCTGCTGCAGCACCTGCGGGTTGTGGATAAACCATCACTGGTGTTGGGTTTGGCCACGGTGCTGGTCGGTTTTGTCCTCAGACAACTGCTGCCGCGCTGGCCGACTCTGTTGATAACGCTGGTGCTGGGCAGCGCAGTGGTGTGGTTATGGCCGGCGATGTTCGGCCACGTGCATCTGGTCAGCGCCTTTGTCGGACGCCTGCCACCGTTCAGTGCGCTGCCGCTGGATCTCGATCTGGTGCTGCGCTTGCTGCCGAGCGCCGTGGCGGTAGGCATGCTCGGTCTGGTCACCAGCCTGTCGATTGCCCGTTCGATTGCTGCACGTTCGCAGCAGTTGCTTGATGCCAACCAGGAAGTCCGCGCACAGGGCTTGTCGAATATTGTCGGGGCGTTCTTTTCCGGATCGCTCTCCGCCGGTTCGTTCACCCGCTCAGGCCTGAGTTACGAGGCAGGTGCCTGTTCGCCGCTGGCCGGGGTTTTTTCGGCGATCTGGGTCGCGCTGTTCGCGATTTTCGGCGCCGGGCTGATTTCACACATCCCCATTCCGGCGATGGCCGGGAGCATTCTGCTGATCGCCTGGGGCCTGGTGGATCATCGCGGGATTCGTTCGTTGCTGCGGGTCAGCCGCGCCGAGTTCGTGGTCATGGTGCTGACCTGCCTCGCCACGCTGCTACTGGAACTGCAGACCGCGATCTATGCCGGGGTGCTGGCGTCGCTGTTCTTCTACCTCAAGCGCACCTCGCAACCGCGAGTGCAGCATTCCCGCGAGGGTGAGGAGGACGTACTGCGGGTCGGCGGCTCGATCTTCTTCGGCGCCAGCCATTACCTGCAAGTGCGCCTGCAACGGCTGCACGGTACGCGGGTGGTGATCGAGGCGCAGCAGATCAACTTCATCGATTATTCGGGGGTGGAGATGCTGCATCAGGAGGCGCGGCGCCTGCTGCGTCAGGATCGCAGCCTGACCCTGCGCCGGGCTCGGCCGCAGGTGGTGGAGGAGTTGCGGAAGCTGGAAGGGCCGGAAAAGTGTCCGATCCGGTTTGAGGATTGATCCAGGATCGGCGGTGCGGCCATTCGCGAGCAAGCCAGCTCCCACATTGGAATGCGATCAAATGTGGGAGCGGGCTTGCTCGCGAAGCTTTTAAAGGGCCAACTGGCGGCGTAGTTCGGCCAGTACCGGCGCCGTATCCGGACGCACCCCGCGCCACAGGAAAAACGCCTCGGCCGCCTGTTCAGCCAGCATCCCCAGACCATCCATCGATACCGCCGCGCCATGCTCGCTGGCCCAACGGCAGAATGCGGTCGGCTCTTTGCCGTACATCATGTCGTAGCACAGGGTCTGGCCCGGCTCGATCAGGCTCGCGGCAATCGGCGGCACGTCGCCGGTGAGGCTGGCGGAGGTGGCGTTGATGATCACGTCCACCGGCTCCTGCAACCAGTCGAAACCACTGGCCGACACCGGCCCCAGATCACAGAACAGCTCGGCCAGCAGCTCGGCCTTGTCCACCGTGCGGTTGGCAATAATCACCGATGCCGGCTTCTCCGCCAGCAACGGCTCCAGCGCGCCACGCACCGCGCCGCCAGCGCCGAGCAGCAGGATGCGTTTGCCGGTCAGGCTGAAACCGGCATTCACCGTCAGGTCGCGCACCAGACCGGCGCCGTCGGTGTTGTCGCCGAGCAGCGAACCGTCGACCAGTTTGCTCAAGGTGTTCACCGCACCAGCGCGCTGCGCGCGAGCGGTCAGGCTGTTCGCCAGGCGATAGGCCTCTTCCTTGAACGGCACCGTGACGTTGGCGCCGCGACCGTCCTGGAAGAACGCCATGGCGCAGGCACTGAAGTCGTCAAGCGGCGCCAGCAGGGTGCTGTAGTCGAGGCGCTGACCGGTCTGCTCGGCGAACAGTTTGTGAATCATCGGCGACTTGCTGTGGCCGATCGGGTTACCGAAAACGACGTAACGATCCATCAGCAGTCCTCAGGCCTGGGCCAGCCAGTCGCGGTCTTGCAGGAAGTAGTCGGTCAGGCGCGCTTCTTCGCTGCCGGGCTCGGCCTTGAAGTCATAGGCCCAGCGCACTTGCGGCGGCAACGACATGAGGATCGACTCGGTACGCCCGCCCGATTGCAGGCCGAACAGGGTGCCTCGGTCGTAGACCAGGTTGAACTCGACGTAGCGGCCACGGCGGAATTCCTGGAATTCACGCTGCTGTGCGGTGAACGCATCGTGCTTGCGGCGCTGCACGATGGGCAGGTAAGCGTCGATGTAGGCATCACCGATGGCGCGCATGAAGGCGAAACTGGTGTCGAAGTCCCACTCGTTCAGGTCATCGAAAAACAGGCCGCCGATGCCCCGCGGTTCATGGCGATGCTTGATGTGGAAATAGGTGTCGCACCAGGCCTTGTAACGTGGATAGACGTCCGGCCCGAACGGCGCGCAGGCCTGCTCGGCGACGCGGTGCCAGTGGATGCAGTCTTCTTCATTGCCGTAATAGGGGGTCAGGTCGAAGCCGCCGCCGAACCACCAGACCGGCTCTTCACCTTCCTTCTCGGCGATGAAAAAGCGCACGTTGGCGTGGGACGTCGGCACATGCGGGTTGTGCGGGTGAATCACCAGCGACACGCCGAGGGCTTCGAAACCGCGACCGGCCAGTTCCGGGCGATGGGCGCTGGCCGACGGCGGCAGCCCGCTGCCGAACACGTGGGAAAAGTTGACGCCGCCCTTTTCGATCACCGTACCGTTTTCGATCACGCGGGTACGACCGCCACCACCGGCAGGCCGGGTCCAGGCGTCTTCGACGAAACGCGTGCCGCCGTCCTCGGTTTCCAGCGCGGCACAGATGCGGTCTTGCAAATCGAGCAGATAGGCCTTTACGGCGTCGGTGCGGGTCGTCATGGCTTCACCTTGAATCGGGCATAACTACGCGGGCGCCCCGCAGGCAGGGGGCGGCGCAAATGGGCGCGTAGCATAACACCGCAAACCTGCGCGCCGCAGTTGACGAAGATCAAGCAGGGGAGTTGGATAGGGGGCTTACAAACGACCCAAGGAGAGCAGGCAGATGGCAAAGCGTATCCAGTTCCGCGCCCACGGCGGTCCCGAAGTGCTTGAGTTTGTTGACTACGAACCCGCCGCGCCCGGCCCGAATCAGGTGCGGGTGGCGAACAAGGCGATCGGCCTGAACTTCATCGATACCTATTACCGCGGCGGTCTGTATGCCCCGCCAGCCTTGCCGTCCGGCCTCGGCGCAGAAGGCGCCGGCATCGTCGATGCGGTGGGCAGCGACGTCACCCGGTTCAAGGTCGGTGATCGCGTGGCATATGGCAGCGGCCCGCTGGGTGCCTACAGCCAGTTGCACACCCTGCCCGAAGCCAATCTGGTGAAGCTGCCGGACGAAATCAGCTTCGAGACCGCAGCCGGGGTCATGCTCAAGGGCCTCACCGTGCAGTACCTGCTGCGCCAGACCTATGAACTCAAGGGTGGCGAAACCATTCTGTTCCACGCCGCTGCCGGGGGTGTCGGTTCATTGGCCTGCCAATGGGCCAAGGCACTGGGCGTCAAGCTGATCGGCACGGTCAGCTCGAAGGAAAAAGCCGAACTGGCCAAAGCCAACGGCGCTTGGGCAACCATCGATTACAGCCACGAAAACGTGGCACAGCGGGTGCTGGAGCTGACTGACGGCAAGAAAGTCCCGGTGGTGTACGACGGCGTCGGCAAAGACACCTGGCTGACCTCGCTCGACAGTGTGTCGCCGCGTGGGCTGGTGGTGAGTTTCGGCAACGCCTCCGGTGCGGTGGACGGGGTGAATCTGGGGATTCTTTCGGCCAAGGGCTCGCTGTACGTGACCCGCCCGACCCTGGCGACCTACGCCAACAACGCCGAGAACCTGCAGCGCATGGCCGACGAGCTGTTCGAGATGATCATCAGCGGCAAGCTCAAGGTGAGCATCAGCCAGCGCTATCCACTGGCTGATGCGGCGAAGGCGCAGACCGAATTGTCGGCCCGGCGTACCACCGGCTCGACCATCCTGCTGCCCTGACAAACCTTCGACGTCTTGCCAGTCAGGGTTGCGAACCCACGGCTGGCAAGTCAGTTCGAACGCGTTCAACACCTCGGCAGATGACACTCCAACGGTTTCTGCACCACGTGGCCAACCGCCGGATCAGGCGGTTGGACCGCCGCGAGAATTTGCCGCCACTCGGCTGACAGCACCCAGTAATCGCCGCGTGCGCGCTGGTCGATATGCAGGGCATTGGAAGCGATCGGCATCAGGCCGAAGCGCTGGTAGAAGCGCAGCTGTTGCGATCTGCACAACGCGGTTACCCCGTTATAACCGCGTTTAATGGCCCACTCGGTAGCGGCCGCCAGCAGACCGTTGACCGCAATGGGCAACTGATTGGGTGTGTACGACATCAATCGACTGAATTCGACATGGCGCGACAGCGCTACTGTGGGAGAAACGTGTTGCTGCGCCAGCGATACCCACTCGAACGGTGCCGGAGTCGCTCTCAATACCGCCAACAGTTGATCGTGCCGATACAGCAGAAAATGGGTACTGCGCGACTTTATCGCCAGTCTGGTTTCGAGCATCCGCGCCCGTGAAGTCAGCATGTAATGCTGCAACCGAAGCCGAAATTGCCGATCGATAAACCGGTCGAACTCCTGAGTATCCGCCCCTGCCTCAAGCATCACGATGCGACAACCCTCATGGTGACTCTTCAACGTCACCTGAAGCGCCTGCAGGTAATCCGTGAGTTGCAAATTGGTAGTGTCCATTCTTTCTCCGCAGACCTTAACTTATCGAAGTGTTTCGAGTGCAGGGAAAGGATGGTTGCTTTTGCCGATTCCGCCACGCCAGAAAGTCTGATAATCGAGTGGGAAAAGCCAATGAATCCGGGGACTTGGCGACTTTTCCGACACAGAAACTGGCGTCATTGCAGGATAAATCGCAGGCACGCGTAGTCCTCCTCACCATCAAGGCGAGGAAGACTCACGGTAAAGGTTTTCGACGCAGGATCAGTCGGGACGAATGACCTTGCCGGTTGCCAGGTCGCGGATCACGCTGGGGTTCTTGCGCCCGCCCAGTTGCCCGCCAAGGATCAGGTCGATCTGCCCACGGAAATACTGCTCGACGCGCAACCGCGTGCGCGCCGCCGGCCGCCCCTGCGGGTTGGCCGAGGTCGAGATCAGCGGCCCGACCATCGAGCACAGATCCCGCACCTGCGGGTGATCGCTGACTCGCAGCGCCACCGTGTCATGCACGCCCGTCACCCATTCAGGCAACAGGTTCTGATGCGGCACCAGCCAGGTGTTCGGCCCCGGCCAAGTGCTGGCCATGCGGTCGATCCACTCCTGCGGGAAGTCTTGGAACAGGAAGTCGAACTGGCGGATGTTGTCGGCGACCAGGATCAGACCCTTGTCCACCGAACGGTTCTTGATCGCCAGCAGCCGATCCACTGCCTCTTCGTTCCACGGGTCGCAACCCAGCCCCCAGACGGCTTCCGTTGGATAGGCAATCACCGCCCCGGCGCGAATCTCTCGTGCGGCTTGTTGCACACGCCAACTGTTGACCATGAAAAAACTCTCCGAAAACAGGTTTTGCGCAGTTTACCGATCTTCCCTGTAAAACCTAGCGTGTCCTCGCCAGCCAGCGACCGTTTTCACACACTGCGCGGCCGTCCATTTCCAGTTCGGTGAGCGCCGCGAGAACGTTGGGCAGCGTCCAGCCGCTGCTCTCGACCAAGGCTTCGCTGGTGTGCGGCGCGGCGTGCAGCAGGTCAAGCAAGGGATGCGCGGTATCCGGCGGGTCTGTGGATAACGGCAAATGCTGCCAGCCGCGCAGGGCTTCGAGAATGTGTTCGATGGTTTCCACCAACACCGCACCGTCGCGGATCAACTGATGGCAGCCGCGCGCACCAGGGTGATGGATCGAGCCGGGAATCGCATACACCTCGCGGCCCTGTTCCGCCGCCAGCCGGGCGGTGATCAGTGAACCGCTGGCGACACTCGCCTCGACCACCAGCACGCCGAGAGACAAACCGCTGATGATCCGGTTGCGCCTGGGGAAGTTGCTCGCCGTTGGCCCGGCGTCCAGTGGAAACTCGGAAACCACTGCGCTGCCCGAGGCAATCATCGCGTCGGCCAGTCGACGATTGCGCTGTGGATAAAACTTTTCCAGGCCGGTGCCGAGTACACCGACGGTTTGCCCGCCGACGTCCAGAGCCGCTTGATGCGCAGCCGCATCGATACCCAGCGCCAAGCCACTGGTGATGACGAAACCGGCCCCGGCGAGGCTGCGGGAAAACGCGGCGGCGGTATCCATTCCCGGGCGCGACGCGCTGCGACTGCCGACCATCGCCAGTTGCGGTCTTTCCAGAATCAGCGGATCACCGGCGACGAACAACAGCGGTGGCGGGTCAGGGATCTGCGCCAGCAGCGCCGGATAATTCGCCTGGTCCAACATCAATAGATGCTGGCCGGGCCGCTCTAGCCAGCGCAATGCATGGCTGGCGCCGTCGCGCACTTCAGGGCTGCGCCGGGCCTCGGCCGAGGCCGCCGGCAACCCCAGCGCACGCCAGGCACTGGCCGGCGCGCTCAGGGCTTTTGACGCCGAGCCGAAGGCTTCAAGCAGTTTGGCAAAACGTTTCGGGCCGATTTCCGGCAAGCGGTGCAGGCGCAAACGCGCTTCCAGTTCCGCTGGGGAAACCGGCGTACAGGCAGACAGCATCGTGGATCATCCTTGATCGTTATAAGTCCCGAACCATTCGGAACAAGCTGTGGATAACTCTGTTGGTAACTTGTTAAGCCTGCTAAGGATTTCGCACCTTGTCGAGCACCGCCAGCGAGCGCGATGCGTTGAGTACGAGGCCGTAACTGAGCTTGTCGTAGGTGCGGAACACCATCAGCAGACCGGCCCGTTCATCGGGAATTTTCAGCGGCTGGCCGGTGACCCGGTCGCGCACGGTTTCCCCGGTTTTCATCACCACCAGCACATTGCCTTCGGCCAGACCGTCGCGCTTGCCTTTGTTCAGGGTGACCACGTCCATCACGCCGATCTGCGTGACGCCGCGCGGCACGTCGATGATCAGGCCGTTGATGTCGGTGCTCGGGGCGCTGGGCATGAAAGTCGAATTGATCGAGCGCTCTTCGCCGCTGAACAGACGATCGCCCAGACGTACTTCCTGGGTGGTGCGTTGCAGGGCGAGGGTGGCGACGTCGCCTTCGGTGGCGACGATTTCACCGCCACCGATATCGTCGGCGTTGATCCCGAGAAACTCCTTGGTCTGCGGGTCGGTGTAGACCTTGCCCTGGCGGAAGATGCCGTACACCGGTTGATTCGGGTCGAAGTGGCCACGGGCGAAGATCCGGTCGCCGGTGCCGCTGAGCACGCGCTCGGCATCGCCGGCGACGATATATGGCGCCTTGTCGAAGTCCTCGACCTTGTCGACGATGCGGTTGCTCAGCAGAAAGCTGTTGATCGATTTCAGCGGAATGCTCGGAATCGCCTCGGCCACCGGGCTGGTGCGGATGCGCGGCGACAGCTTGATGGTGCCCCGTGACTCGCCGCGATTGAGGGTCAGCTGCGGCTGGCCGTTGACGTAACTGAGCGTCAGCGTGTCGCCGGGATAGATCAGGTTGGGGTTTTCGATTTGCGGATTGGCCCGCCACAGCTGTGGCCATTGCCAGGGCTCGCGCAGGTATTTGCCGGAAATGTCCCAGAGGGTGTCTCCCGAAACCACCGTGTATTGCTGTGGAAAACCATCCCTGAGTTGCACTTGCCCTTGCGCAGCCGCGGCCGAAGCCAGAAGCAGCAGGGCGAGTAGTGTTTTCCTCATGCAGCGAATCCCTTTATCATGTGCGTTCGCGTGAACCGTCAGAGCCCCCGTGGCTCGCTACTGCAAATTGCATTAGCTACGCTTCACAACGGTAGCCTGCATCTTCGGACCTGCCAGGCCATCGACCCGACTTTACTCAATACGTGCAGCAATCAGCCTATGGCCATTTTAAACATCCTCGAATTCCCGGACCCGCGTCTGCGTACTATCGCCAAGCCTGTGGCTGTAGTGGACGACGAAGTGCGTCAGTTGGTCGATGACATGTTTGAAACAATGTATGAAGCGCCGGGCATCGGCCTCGCCGCGACCCAGGTCAACGTGCACAAACGTATCGTCGTGATGGACCTTTCCGAAGACCGCACCGAACCCCGGGTGTTCATCAACCCCGAGTTCGAATCGCTGACCGACGAGATGGATCAGTATCAGGAAGGCTGCCTGTCGGTGCCGGGTTTCTACGAAAACGTCGACCGCCCGCAGAAGGTCAAAATCAAGGCACTGGACCGCGACGGCCAGCCTTACGAACTGATCGCCGAAGGCCTGCTCGCGGTGTGCATCCAGCACGAATGCGACCACCTCAACGGCAAGTTGTTCGTCGATTACCTGTCCACGCTCAAACGCGACCGGATCAAGAAGAAACTGGAAAAGCTGCATCGCCAGAACGCTTGATGCCCTCCTTCAAAGGCTTGCTGCGGCAAGCCTTTTTCTTTTTATGAGACGCCCTTCATGACTGAGCCACTGCGCATCGTTTTTGCCGGCACCCCGGAATTCGCCGCCGAACACCTCAAGGCCCTGCTGAACAGCCCTTACGAGATCGTTGCGGTCTACACCCAACCGGATCGTCCGGCCGGTCGCGGGCAAAAACTGATGCCGAGCCCGGTCAAACAGTTGGCCCTGGAAAATAATATCCAGGTGTTGCAGCCGCCGACCCTGCGCAACGCCGATGCTCAAGCCGAGCTCGCCGCGCTGAAACCGGACTTGCTGGTGGTGGTCGCCTACGGCCTGATCCTGCCGCAAGCGGTGCTGGATATTCCGCGTCTGGGCTGCATCAACAGCCACGCCTCGCTGTTGCCGCGCTGGCGCGGTGCGGCGCCGATCCAGCGCGCCGTGGAACACGGTGATGCCGAAAGCGGCGTGACTGTGATGCGCATGGAAGCCGGCCTCGACACCGGGCCGATGCTGCTCAAAGTCGTGACCCCGATCAGCGCCGAAGACACGGGTGGCACGCTGCACGACCGTCTCGCCGAAATGGGCCCGCCCGCCGTGGTTCAGGCAATTGCCGGCCTGGCCGCTGGAACCCTCGAAGGCGAAGTGCAGAACGACGAGCTCGCCACCTACGCCCACAAACTGAACAAGGACGAAGCGCGCCTCGAATGGAGCCGTCCGGCGGTCGAGCTGGAGCGTCTGGTACGCGCCTTCAATCCATGGCCGATTACCCACAGCACCCTCAACGGCGAAGCGCTGAAGGTATTGGCCGCGACGCTGGCTGACGGCAAAGGCGCTCCGGGTGAAATCCTCAGCGCCAGCAAGGACGGCCTGATCGTGGCCTGCGGTGAACAGGCGCTGTGCCTGACCCGCCTGCAACTGCCCGGCGGCAAGGCGCTGAACTTCAGCGACCTGTTCAACAGCCGTCGCGAGAAATTCGCTGTCGGCACCGTGCTCGGCGCCATGGTGGCCGCGCAATGAACCCGCGTCTGGCCGCCGCCAAGGCACTCGCCGCCGTGCTCAGCGGCAAGGCTTCGCTGAACAGCTCCCTGCCGACGCAACTGGACAAGGTCGAGGACCGTGATCGCGGTTTCACCCAGGATCTGGCGTTCGGCACCGCGCGCTGGCAGCCACGGCTGTCGGCGCTGGCGGAAAAGCTTCTGCAGAAGCCGTTCAAGGCTGCCGACGCCGATGTCGAGGCGCTGCTGCTGGTCGGTCTCTATCAACTGCTCTACACGCGCGTGCCGCCGCACGCGGCCATCGGCGAAACCGTCGGTTGCGCCGACAAGCTTAAAAAGCCGTGGGCCAAGGGTCTGCTCAACGCCGTGCTGCGTAATGCCCAGCGCGAAAGCGAGACCATTTTCGCCGAGCTGGAGCGCGACCCGGTGGTACGCACCGCTCACCCGCGCTGGCTGCAAAAATCCCTGAAAGCCTTCTGGCCGGAACAGTGGGAAGCGATCTGCGCCGCGAATAACGCGCATCCGCCGATGATCCTGCGGGTCAACCGCCGCTATCACAGCCGCGACGCCTACCTCGGCTTGCTCAGCGAGGCCGGCATCGCCGCCACGCCGTGCGTTTACAGCCGCGACGGCATCGTCCTCGACGCCGCCGCCGATGTGCGCAGCCTGCCGGGTTTTGCCGAAGGCTGGATCAGCGTGCAGGACGAAGCCGCGCAACTGGCCGCCGATCTGCTCGATCTGGCGCCGGGCCAACGGGTGCTCGACGCCTGCTGCGCCCCCGGCGGCAAGACCTGCCACATCCTCGAAGCCGAACCGGCGCTGGCCGGCGTGGTGGCGGTGGACCTGGAAGCCAAGCGGCTGGTGCGCGTAAAGGAAAACCTTGAGCGGCTGGGGCTGAGCGCCGAACTGATCGCTGCGGACGGCCGCGATACCGCAGCGTGGTGGGACGGCAAGCCGTTCCAGCGCATCCTGCTCGACGCGCCATGTTCGGCAACCGGCGTGATCCGCCGCCACCCGGACATCAAGCTGACCCGTCAGCCGGACGACATCGTTGCCCTCGCGCAACTGCAAGGCGAACTGCTCGACGCCCTGTGGAAAACCCTCGAAGTCGGCGGCATCCTGCTGTACGCCACTTGCTCGACCTTGCCGACCGAGAACACCGAAGTCATTGCCGCGTTCCTTGAGCGCACGCCCGGTGCCCGCGAACTGGATCTGGCAACTACGGCCGGGATCAAACAGCCCCATGGTCGCCAATTGCTGGCCCAGCAGGGCGGGCATGACGGGTTCTACTACGCCAAGCTGATCAAGATCGCTGCCGCGCGCGGCTAAACGGATTCAACGGAGTGACTGGATGAAAATCATCATCCTCGGTGCGGGGCAGGTCGGCGGTTCGCTGGCTGAACACCTAGCGAGCGAAGCCAACGACATCACCGTGGTCGACACCGACGGCGAACGCCTGCGCGACCTCGGCGACCGTCTCGACATCCGCACCATTCAGGGCCGCGGCTCGCTGCCGTCGGTGCTGCGTCAGGCCGGCGCCGACGATGCCGATATGCTGGTGGCGGTGACCAACAGCGACGAGACCAACATGGTCGCCTGCCAGGTCGCGCACACCCTGTTCCACACCCCGACCAAGATCGCCCGGGTGCGCGAAGCGTCCTACCTCAATCGCGAAGAACAGCTGTTCCAGAACGAAGCGATTCCGGTCGACGTGCTGATCAGCCCCGAGCAGGTGGTGACCAACTACATCAAGCGCCTGATCCAGCATCCGGGCGCGCTGCAAGTGATCGACTTCGCAGAAGGCCAGGCGCAACTTGTGGCGGTGCGCGCCTATTACGGCGGGCCGCTGGTGGGTCAGCAATTGCGCCAGTTGCGCGAGCACATGCCGAATGTCGAGACGCGTGTCGCGGCGATTTTCCGCCGCGACCGGCCGATCCTGCCGCAGGGCGATACGGTGATCGAGGCCGATGACGAAGTCTTCTTCATCGCCGCCCGTGAGAATATTCGCGCGGTGATGAGCGAAATGCGCCGTCTCGACGAAACCTACAAGCGCATCGTGATTGCCGGTGGCGGGCAGATCGGCGAGCGCCTGGCCGAGGCCATCGAGAGCCGCTACCAGGTGAAAATCATCGAGATGAGCCCGGCGCGCTGCCGCTATCTCTCCGACACCCTCGACAGCACCGTGGTGCTGCAGGGCAGCGCGTCGGACCGTGATCTGCTGCTGGAAGAGAACATTGCCGACGCCGACATCTTCCTTGCGCTGACCAACGATGACGAAGCCAACATCATGTCGTCGCTGCTGGCCAAGCGCCTGGGCGCGAAGAAGGTGATGACGATCATCAACAACCCGGCTTACGTCGACCTGATCCAGGGCGGCGACATCGACATCGCTATCAGCCCGCAACTGGCGACCATCGGCACCTTGCTGGCTCACGTACGGCGGGGCGATATCGTCAGCGTGCACTCATTGCGCCGGGGCGCGGCGGAAGCCATCGAGGCGATTGCCCACGGGGATGCGAAGTCGAGCAAGGTCATCGGCCGGCCGATCGAGAAAATCGGCTTGCCACCGGGCAGCACGATTGGCGCGATCATCCGCAACGAAGAAGTGATCATCGCCCACGACGATACGGTGATCGAAACCGGCGACCATGTGATTCTGTTCCTTGTGGATAAAAAGCATATTCGCGATGTGGAGAAGCTGTTTCATGTGGGTCTCAGCTTCTTCTGAGTTTTGCGCTGACGGCACTGGCCCCTTCGCGAGCAGGCTAGCTCCCACATTTGGAATACGTTTCCCCTGTGGGAGCGGGCTTGCTCGCGAAAGCGGTGTAATTGACACCGATCTACACCTGACACTCCACAGAAAAGGACTCCACCGATGCTCGAATCCCTGGAAAAAATGCTCGCCAAGGGTGTGGATAACTCATTGCTGCGCTTTGGCCTGGGCAAGGGTTATCTGGATCTGGGGGAGAACGCCAAGGCAGCCGAGCATTTCCAGCGCTGTGTCGGTTTCGACCCGAAGTACTCGGCGGCGTGGAAGCTATTGGGCAAAGCGCAACTCGCACTCGGCGATCACGCCGCCGCACGGCAGGCGTGGGAACAAGGTCTGGAAGCCGCCCGCGCCCATGGCGACAAGCAGGCCGAGAAGGAAATGACGGTGTTTCTGAAGAAGCTCGACCGCCAGGCGCAATAAGTTAGAGATAACGCAGGCCGATGCCCTCGGCATCCACCGTCACCACTTCCATTCGCACCCGCGGCGCGCCTGTGGGTAAATCCTGCACTTGGCCATAAACCACCGCACCCTTGGGCAATGACGCCAGACGCGGATGCTGCACATACACGCCGGTGGCCGACAGATTGCGGGTCTGCCCCAGGCATTCGCCGAAGCTGTCGTGGGTGATCTTGATGCGGAAGGATTTGCGTTGTTCGGACATCTTTATGCGCCCTTGAATGAACGGGGTTGTGGATAAGCCGCAGAAGCAAGATCAAAAGATCGCAGCCTGCGGCAGCTCCTACGGGTTATCCACAGAGTGTGCCAACTTGCTCAGTACCAGCGCGCTTCGCCCGGCGGACGTTTCTTGAAGCGCTTCATGCTCCACATGTATTGGCTTGGATACGCGGCAACGTAGCGTTCAACGACTTTGCTCATCGCTGCGCAGGATTCCTCGGTATCGGTGCTGTACATGGCCTCGGGCGCCGCTTCGAGGATCACTTTGTAGCCGGAGCCGTCCGGCAGGCGCAGGGCGTGCAGGAACACGCCGACCGCTTTGCCGCCGGCGAGCATGTTCGGCACGAATTTACTGGTCAGCGCCTGGGTGGCGAAGAACGGTACGAAGATCCCCGCGGATTCGGCCGGTTCCGGGTCAGCGGGAATGCCCACTGCACCACCTTTGCGCACTTCCTTGATGACGCTGAGGATGCCTTCCTTGGTGGAGGCAGCGACCTTGTTGCCCAGCTGCACGCGTTGCTTGCGCAGCAATTCATCCACAGCCTTGAGCTTTGGCGGGCGGTAGAAAATGATCGGTTTGCACTGGCTGCAATAGAAGTGGTTGAGCACTTCCCAGTTGCCCAGGTGGCTGGTGATGCCGACCACGCCTTTGCCCGAGGCCAGCGCCTCCTTGAGGATGTCGAGGCCTTCGACTTCGCGCACCAGATCGATCGAACGCTGGGCCGGCCAGATCCAGGCGCAGGCACTTTCGGTCAGGGATTTACCGATGTCTTTGAGGCTCTGGCCGACCAGGCGCTCACGTTCGGCCGGGTCCATCTGTGGAAAACATTTGGCGAGGTTGATCCGCACCACGTCGCGGGAGCGGTTGGGGGTTTTCCACATGATCCAGCCGATCGCCGAACCCACGGCCTGCACGGCCCGCCATGGCAGCAGGGCAAACAGCCGCAGAGCGCCTACCAGCAAGGCGCCTTTAAACTTTTCCACAGGTCACTCCTGATTTTCTGCTGTGCGCGAGGCGGCCATTCTAACCGCCGTTGACCAGCTGCGCGTAGCGGTCGCAGTCCTGAGTGTGATCCATGACCATGCCCGAAGCCTGCATCAGTGCGTAGCAAATGGTTGGGCCAACGAAGGTGAAGCCGGCCTTTTTCAGGGCTTTGCTCATCGCCACGGCTTCGGGGGTGATCGCCGGGACTTCGCTGCGATCCTTGAAATGATTGATGATCGGTTGGCCGCCGACGAACCACCAGAGAAACGCCACCGGGTCTTCCAGCGCCAGCCAGGCCTGGGCGTTGCGCCGGGCGGCATTGAGTTTGAGGCGATTGCGGATGATGCCGGGGTCGAGCATCAGTTCGGCGATTTCCGCGTCGCTCATCTGCGCCACACGCTGCACGTCGAAGCCGTACAACACCTCGCGGTAGCGCTCGCGTTTACGCAGCACGGTGATCCACGACAGCCCGGCCTGGAACCCTTCGAGCAAAAGCAACTCGAACAAACCCTGCGCATCGCGTAGCGGCGTGCCCCACTCCTGATCGTGATAAGCCATGTACAGCGGATCTTCGGTACACCAAAAGCAGCGTGGCATAAGGCTCCAGGGGGTGGAGGTGCGACTGAATCGGGTATACTCCCGCTCTTTAAATCGCAGCCCAAGAAACAGGTGAATTTCGTGAGCCAGCCTACGCCAGCCGTGCGTACCTTCCAAGACTTGATCCTCGCGCTCCAGCAATACTGGGCCGAGCAAGGTTGTGTGGTACTTCAGCCCTACGATATGGAAGTAGGCGCCGGCACTTTCCACACCGCGACCTTCCTGCGCGCCATCGGCCCGGAAACCTGGAACGCCGCGTACGTGCAGCCAAGCCGCCGTCCGACTGACGGCCGCTACGGGGAAAACCCGAACCGTCTGCAGCACTACTATCAGTTCCAGGTGGTTCTGAAGCCGAACCCGGACAACTTCCAGGAACTGTACCTGGGCTCGCTCAAGCATGTCGGCCTGGACCCGCTGGTCCACGACATCCGCTTCGTCGAAGACAACTGGGAATCGCCGACCCTCGGCGCCTGGGGTCTGGGCTGGGAAGTCTGGCTCAACGGCATGGAAGTGACTCAGTTCACCTACTTCCAGCAGGCTGGCGGCATCGAGTGCTACCCGGTCACCGGTGAAATCACCTACGGTCTGGAGCGTCTGGCCATGTACCTGCAAGGCGTGGATTCGGTCTACGACCTGGTCTGGGCTGACGGTCCGTTCGGCAAGGTGACCTACGGCGACGTGTTCCACCAGAACGAAGTGGAGCAATCCACCTACAACTTCGAACACGCCAACGTCGACAAGCTGTTCGAACTCTTCGACTTCTATGAAAGCGAAGCCAAGCGCCTGATCGAACTCGACCAGCCGCTGCCGTTGCCGAGCTACGAAATGGTCCTGAAGACCTCGCACACCTTCAACCTGCTGGATGCGCGCCGGGCGATCTCGGTGACCGCGCGTCAGCAATACATCCTGCGCGTACGCACTCTGGCGCGTTCCGTTGCGCAAGCCTACCTGCTGGCTCGCGCCAAGCTGGGCTTCCCGATGGCGACCCCGGACCTGCGTGACGAAGTACTGGCCAAGCTGGAGGCTGCACAATGAGTGCTCAAGATTTTCTGGTTGAACTGGGCACCGAAGAACTGCCTCCCAAAGCCCTGAACACCCTGGCTGAAGCGTTCCTCGCCGGTATCGACAAGGGCCTGCAAGCTGCCGGCCTGAGCTACGAAAGCAAAACCGTCTACGCCGCACCGCGGCGTCTGGCCGTGCTGATCACCGCGCTGGCCACCCAGCAACCGGATCGCAGCATCAACCTCGACGGCCCGCCACGTCAGGCGGCGTTCGACGCTGAAGGCAACCCGACTCAGGCAGCGCTGGGCTTTGCCAAGAAGTGCGGCGTCGAGCTGAGCGAAATCGACCAGAGCGGCCCGAAACTGCGTTACAGCCAGAACATCGCCGGCAAGCCAACCGCAAGCCTGCTGCCGACCATCGTCGAAGATTCGCTGAACGACCTGCCGATCCCGAAACGCATGCGTTGGGGTGCGCGCAAGGAAGAGTTCGTGCGTCCGACCCAGTGGCTGGTGATGCTGCTCGGTGACCAGGTCATCGACTGCACCATCCTCGCGCAGAAGGCTGGCCGCGACTCCCGTGGTCACCGTTTCCATCACCCGGAAAGCGTGCGCATCGGTTCGCCGTCGAGCTACCTGGCCGACCTGCGTGCCGCCTACGTGCTGGCCGATGCCAACGAGCGTCGCGAGATCATCAGCAAGCGCACCGAAGAACTGGCGACCCGTCAGGAAGGCACCGCGATCGTGCCGCCGGCGCTGCTCGATGAAGTGACCGCGCTGGTCGAATGGCCGGTGCCGCTGGTGTGCTCGTTCGAGGAACGCTTCCTCGACGTGCCGCAGGAAGCACTGATCACCACCATGCAGGACAACCAGAAGTACTTCTGCCTGCTGGATGCCGACGGCAAGTTGCTGCCACGGTTCATCACCGTCGCCAACATCGAAAGCAAAGATCCACAGCAGATCATCGCCGGTAACGAGAAAGTGGTTCGCCCACGCCTGACCGACGCCGAGTTCTTCTTCAAGCAAGACAAGAAGCAGAAACTCGAAGCCTTCAATGATCGCCTGAAGAACGTGGTGTTCCAGGAAAAACTCGGCAGCGTCTACGACAAGGCCGAGCGCGTTTCGAAACTCGCGGCCTACATCGCCGCGCGAATCGGCGGCAACGCTTCCTGGGCGGCCCGTGCCGGCCTGCTGTCGAAGTGCGACCTGGCCACCGAAATGGTCGGCGAGTTCCCGGAGATGCAAGGTGTCGCCGGTTACTACTACGCCCTCAATGACGGCGAGCCGGAAGACGTTGCGCTGGCGCTGAACGAGCAGTACATGCCACGCGGTGCCGGTGCTGAACTGCCGGCGACCCTGACCGGTGCCGCTGTCGCGATCGCCGACAAGCTCGACACCCTGGTCGGCATCTTCGGTATCGGCATGCTGCCGACCGGCAGCAAAGACCCGTATGCCCTGCGCCGTGCGGCCCTCGGCGTGCTGCGTATCCTGATCGAGAAAAAACTCGACCTCGATCTGAACGACGCCGTGGCCTTCGCCGTGACGGCGTTCGGTGCCAAGGTCAAGGCTGCCGGCCTGAACGACGCGGTGCTGGAATTCATCTTCGACCGTCTGCGTGCGCGTTACGAAGACGAAGGCGTCGATGTTGCCACTTACCTGTCGGTACGTGCCCTGAAGCCGGGTTCGGCGCTGGACTTCGACCAGCGTGTGCAAGCGGTTCAGGCCTTCCGCAAGCTGCCGGAAGCGGCAGCGCTGGCGGCGGTCAACAAGCGTGTATCGAACCTGTTGAGCAAGGTTGAAGGCTCGGTGCCGACCGTGGTCGAAGCCAAATACTTCGACAACGCTAACGAGTTCTCGCTGTACTCGGCGATCCAGCAAGCGGATCAGGCGGTGCAGCCAATGGCCGCAGCGCGTCAGTACAACGAATCGCTGGCGCGTCTGGCGGCATTGCGCGAGCCGGTGGATGCGTTCTTCGACGCGGTGATGGTCAATGCCGAAGACGCCAAGGTCCGGGCCAACCGCTACGCGCTGCTCGCGCGTCTGCGTGGTCTGTTCCTCGGGGTTGCCGACATTTCGCTGCTGGGTTGAGGGGATTGCTGTTGAAACTGCTGATTCTCGATCGGGACGGAGTGATCAATTACGACTCCGACGCTTACATCAAGTCGGTGGAGGAGTGGATTCCACTGCCCGGCTCGATCGAGGCGATTGCGCAGTTGAGCAAGGCCGGCTGGACGGTGGCGGTCGCCACCAACCAGTCGGGCATTGCTCGCGGCTATTACGACCTTGCCACCCTCGACGCCATGCACGCGCGCCTGCGCACGCTCGTGGCAGAGCAGGGCGGTGAAGTCGGGCTGATCGTGTACTGCCCGCATGGTCCGGACGAGGGTTGCGATTGCCGCAAGCCGAAGCCGGGGATGTTGCAAACCATCGCGGCGCATTACAACGTGGCGCTGACGAATGTCTGGTTCGTCGGCGACAGCCTTGGTGACCTGGAGGCCGCCAAAGCCGTCGATTCACAGCCCGTTTTGGTAAAGACCGGGAAAGGCGAAAAAACTCTGGGCAAGACCCTTCCGGTCGGCACCCTGATTTTTGACGATCTGGCGGCGATTGCCGCAGAACTTATCCACAACTAGAGTGCTTCTGAAGTTCCTGACCAGGGATTGATCGGGAGTGCGCTTGAACAGTCGGGCATCGCCCGTAACGGTAAACGTCGCCATGTCGATACTGCAGGCCATCAGAATTTTTCTCTTTTACCTGCTGCTGGGCACTACTGCCTTGCTGTGGTGCAGCCTGAGCTTTTTTATCGCGCCCTTTTTGCCGTTCAAGGCGCGCTATCGTTTCATCAACGTGTACTGGTGCCGTTGCGCCTTGTGGTTGACCAAGGTGTTTCTCGGCATTCGTTACGAGATCAAAGGCGCGGAAAATGTGCCGGATCGGCCCTGCGTGATTCAGTCGAACCACCAGAGCACCTGGGAGACGTTCTTTCTCTCTGCTTATTTCTCGCCCTTGAGCCAGGTGCTCAAGCGTGAATTGCTCTACGTACCGTTCTTCGGTTGGGCCATGGCCATGCTGCGGCCGATCGCGATTGATCGCGACAACCCGAAAGCGGCGCTCAAACAAGTCGCGGCCAAGGGCGATGAACTGCTCAAGGACAACGTCTGGGTCTTGATCTTCCCTGAAGGCACCCGCGTTCCCCACGGCACTGTCGGCAAGTTCTCGCGCAGTGGCAGCGCGTTAGCGGTAAATGCGGCGCTTCCGGTACTGCCGATTGCACACAATGCCGGCAAGTTCTGGCCGAAAATCGGCTGGGGCAAGACGTCGGGTGTGATCACCGTGGTCATCGGTGAGCCGATGTATGCCGAAGGCACTGGCCCGCGCGCCATCGCCGAGCTGAACGACCGGGTACAGGCCTGGAACGAACAGACCCAGCGCGAAATGGGTTCGCTGCCACCAGCACCGCAGGCGCCTGCCGCGAATGATCAGGTGGCTGTCTGAGATTTTGTGGATAACCTGTGTACGGTTTTGTTGAAAAAGCCTGAATATTGAGAGTAACCGATTGATTTACTTATATATTTCTCAAGCTCATAAAACACCGTAAAAGGTGCATAAGTTTTTTTCGGAAGTAAAAAAACCGGCTGATATAGCCGGTTTTTTTGTGCCTGTTCACTCGCTGATCAACGGTAACTGCAGCCGGAACGTGGTGCCTTGATCGACGATACTGTGGCACTCGATGTTACCGCCATGATGATCGACCACTGCCTTGACCATCGACAGCCCCAACCCAACGCCATCAATCCCCTGCGCCGACGAAAAGCGCCGGTACTGGGTGAACAGATCCGGCAGCTCCTCGGCGGCAATGCCTTTGCCCTGATCGGTCAATTCACAGCATAGCCACTCACCTTGGCAACTGACGTTCAACTTGATCGTGGTACCGACCGGGCTGTACTTGATGGCGTTCTCCAGCAGGTTGAACAAGGCGCGGGTCAGCAGGCCCTGGTCAGCGTTGATCAAACGCTCCTGGGATTGTTCGTCCATCGTGTGCAGCAGTTTGATGCTTTTCTGCTGAGCAATGGGCAGCGCCTGATCCAGCACGTCCAGCACCAGCATCGCGAACAGACTGGGCTGGAACTGATAAGCCTCGGATTCGGCCCGCGCCAGCAGAACGAAACCGTCAGTCAGATCGAGCGCCCGGCGTACCTGGCGCTCGATCTGCTCGAACAGCGGTGAATCCGCGCCGGCTTGATGGCGATGTACATCGAGCAGGGCCAAAATCGCCGAATGCGGGGCGCGCAGATCGTGGGAAAGGAACCGCAGCAAGACCCCACGCTGTTCTTCTGCGGCGCGTTCGGCGCTCAGATCGGTGAGGCTCAGCAGCCAGCCGATGGGAGTATCGCCATCCACCGGCAGCAAAGCCGCCCGTTCCAGACGCAAACTGCGTTCCTTGTGATCGCGAAACTCCAGCAGCGTCAGGTCCGACAGCGCCGGGCGTGGTTCTGTGGACAATTCCGGATAACCGAGGCCGGCCAGTTGCTCGAGAACATAGTCACCGACCAGCGGGTCATCGAACAATACCCGGGCCTTGCGGTTTCCCAGCAGAATCTGCCCCTTGGGATCGCTGATCAGCGTCGCCACCGGCAGGTATTCCAGACCGTCGGCAATGAAACGCCGGGTATCGCGGGTGCGGCTCATGGCTTGCTCCAGTGCCATGATCTGGCCCTGCAGCTGATCAGCGCTGGTGAATTGCGCACGGCGCCGCTCGGGAAATACTTTCGGCTCGCGGTCCAGTCGGGCCAGCTCCCAGCCAAAATACGTCAGCACCACACTCAGGCGCCGCCAGTTCCAGATCAGGTAGCCGAACAACATGCCCAGCGCCGCTGGAGTCGGTGACCACCAGTGTCGAACTTCCGCCAGCCCGGCGCTAGCCAGCAGCACACAAGCCACACCGCACGATGTCACCCAGATCGCCCAGCGCGGGCGCCACAGCAGCAATCCGAGTACGCAGGCTACCAGCCCTACCGAAAGCAACGCGCTCCACATCGGTACCACGTCGTGCAGATTGATCTGCGCGCGATACGACAACAAGGCAGTCAGCGGCAACAGCACTAGACTTATCCACAACCACTCACGCACCAGCCGTCGAAACAGACGCTGGACCTGACTTGGCTCGCGGCTTTCACGCCGACGCGGGCTATTCATGACAAACAGGGCAGGGGACAGTGAATGGTTTCATGGGCCACAGGTCTGAGGATGTAGATCCGAAGAATCATAGCGGACGTCGACCGATGGTGGACTGCTTACTTTTACCGCACATGCCGAGCCTTCAGGGTTGCCGGCCACTGCTCAAGCAACAAGGAACCCACGCGTATGCGCGTTGCGATACTGGACGATGAACCCGCCGAACTGCGTCGGGTCGAGCAAACCCTGCAGCAGATGGCTGCGGAGGGAGACCAACCTTGGTCGTTGCACAGCTTTGAACGGGGCGAGGACCTGTTGCGCCAATTGCGGCGGGATACCTTCGACCTGCTGATCCTCGACTGGCAACTGCCCGACCTGTCCGGCCTGGCGCTGCTGCGCTGGACCCGCGAACACATGGAGGCGCCGCCCGCCGCAATCATGCTGACCAGCCGCGACGGCGAAAGCGATATCGTCCAGGCGCTGAACGCCGGTGCCGACGATTACGTCAGCAAACCGTTCCGCCCCAACGAGCTGAAAGCCCGAGTCGCCGCCGTACTGCGCCGGCACAGCCAGCAACGTAGCAGCGCTGCTGAAGTCCTGAGTTTCAATGACCTGACCTTCGACGACGCCGAACTGAGCGTCACCCGCGAGGGCAAGGCAGTGGTCATGACGGAGCGTGAATACCGCCTGGCGCGCTGCCTGTTCAGTAACCTGGGTCGGCCATTGTCGCGGGAGTACCTGTACGAACGCTTCTGGCCCCACGAAGAAGTGGCGTCGTCACGGCCGCTGGATACCCATATCTATCGCCTGCGCAACAAACTGGGGCTGACGGCGGATCGGGGTTGGCAGTTGCTGACGATTTATGGGTATGGGTATCGGTTGGAGAGTGTATCTGCGACACCTGCTGACAGCATGATGCAGTCGTAAGGTGAATCGACCAGTCAAACTGGTCGATATTTGGCAGCCCGCGAGCGTCAGTTGACCAAAGGTGCACGCCAGTCATCTGAACCCGTCGTGCCGCAGATTTCATGCGTCCAGATGATTTTACGATACGTGAAATGTACGTCTTCCAACTGTGTGAAGTGCGCCATATTCATATCTTGGCAATTCGGCATTCTGGAATTCACTTCCACAATAACGGCGTCTACCAATTCAATACTGAAAAAATGTTCTTGTGTACCTGAAGCGGAAGTTCGATACCAGGCAATATGACAATTGTCCAAGACTTCGCCACTGGTCAAGGCGCTGAATATCAACGGGGATGCCTTGTCGAAAACCTTGGTAACCATCAGCGGCTTATGCACCCGCTGACCGGTGGGCTGGCCGGATTGAGGGTCACGTGGAATGATTATTTGATGGCTGAAAGCTTGTACCAAAATCTGATCTTCGTGCCCTTCCTGGTAGGTATTACCCACTGAATCTGCTGTAAAAGCTCCAGCACTGATTAAACCTTGTCGATTACCATTGATCGTCAAATACGCAGGTGTTGGCATAACTAAGTTCCCTGTTTGATTCTAGACACTGACAGTGCTTCACCTGTGCCGTAGGGCAGTTAGCGAAGCGGCTGTAAGATAAATAGAACCGATCCAGATATATGTAGTCTCTCCTATACGAAGGGATAGTCTTAAAATTTGCAGGATTTAATCCGACAAGAAAGAACCAAAAAAAAGCCAGCGCATAGCGCTGGCTTTTTTATTCGTGCGTTAGCGATGGGACGATGGATGTCGGATCACCAAATAAATGGATCAGGAGAACCCGCCCTCCTTGGGTAGAACCCCCAATTTTGTGAATCTGTACGCTTTGAATCACAAAATAAATGAGAAAAGCCTACGCTCCTCACAGAATAAATGCGTTCGTTGCACCAGCTGCGGCTACCACCAGGGTTACTACGCTATGGAAGCCACCGCTCCGGAGCCATGTCAATGCGTTTCACCCTTTTTGAACCAACAGCGCTGGACGCCAAGCAAGGATGAGAAGGGGGATCATGACAAAGCAGAAATTAGCTATTTACGACTTGCGGTTGAATATTTCCATCCGTGGCCAAGGCTCACCGCTGCTTCTAATCAATGGCCTGGGTGGATTGATCCGTGCGTTCGATCCTCTGCGAAATGAGCTGACCGATTACACAACCATTACGTTGGATGTTCCGGGCGTCGGCAGATCGCAGGTGCCCCGGTGGCCTATGCGCTTGCCACGCTATGCCGATACGCTTGCCGAAATGCTCAAGCAATTGGGGTTCGATCAGGTCGATGTATTCGGTGTGAGTTGGGGCGGTGCTTTGGCACAGGAATTTGCTCTACGTCATCCCAATATGGTGCGTCGCTTGATACTCGCTGCGACCTCGGCCGGTCCAGCAATGCTGGTAAAACCCGCTGATATCTTGGATTTTTTCAGTATGGCCAAAGGTGCCAAGTTGAAGAAGCAAAAAGGCCCGCGTAGTTCGATACAGGCGCTCATGCATTTCGGTGTTGTGAACGGGATGCTCTCGGTTAATCCCCAAACCTATTACCGTCAATTCACAGCGTTGGTAGGCTGGACGAGCCTGTTACGTCTGTTCCGCCTTCGCCAGCGGACGCTCATCCTCGCCGGCGATCGCGATCCGCTGGTGCGGCTTTATAACGGGCACATTTTGCGTCACGGCATTCGCCGTGCCGAACTGCATGTTCTGCGTGACGAGGGTCATTTCTTCGTGGTGACCAGTGCTAAACAAACTGCCGAAGTCATCCGCGAATTTCTCGAACGCTCGCACGATGATGAAAAGCCCGCGATCATCAACCTTGCCTAACTGTCCACTTAGACAATCGGCTTTGCTCCACTTCTACGTTTTCACGCTCGCTCGTTTGATACGTCCTGGCAACACCGGACCCTCGCAAGCAATTTGGGCCGGAGGAATCTCGTGTTTGGAGTTCGGCATCTTGAACCCTTGCGTCGGCATCCTCCAGCCTTCCAATTTGGTGATCTAAACTTCACCAGTGAGGTGCTGACACCACCGGCTACGAGTAGGTAGGCGCATTCAAAGGGTTAGCCGACGCTCGATTAAAACCGTGAAAATGTGACCCAGTCTTACGTTTAGACCTTGAAAGCAAAAACTTAATCGCCAGAAATGTACTGTCTTGAATGCGATGGCTCGACGGAAGTTCTAGAGCCTGCATCTGCCACTCAACACTACATATCTTGCTTCGGGATACGACATTGGAGGAGAAGATGATTTCAACCCTGGAGCTGCGGCGGATCATTGAAGAGAGCTTTCGACCGCTTGAGTGCCAATGCACTTTAATGCCTGGAAATTCGCTACAGGTTCGGGTGACTGATCCGGCAACGGGCAGAGTCGATCTGCTTGTCACTGGCATTTCCACGCACACATTGGTCAGTCCTCGGGCGATCTCAGAGTTGATTGCTGAGCTTCGGTACGATCTGGCGACCAACAAACAAAGAAACCTATCGGGTATCGCTGCCACCCGTTGATAGTTGGAGGTCCCGAGGGCTTAGCCAATCCTAAGCCCTCATCGCGTCTGTTATGGCATTGGAGTTTCAGCCGGAGGCAGCGCGGCAGGCTTCTGGATGTCCTGCGTTACGGATGTAGTTTCCGTGCAGTCAACGCTCACCTCTTCCTCTTCTCCCATCGTACTGTAACGCTTGCGTAACTCACGCAGCTCCTTGGTATCCAGATGATCCAATGACATGAATGCGTTCTGTGCGTCCTTCGTTGCTCGGATCAGTTCATCGAGCTTCAGGTGCAAGATGTCGTTATCCCTGTTCTGTGTGTTCTGGATGAGGAACACCATCAGGAAGGTGATGATCGTCGTTGACGTGTTGATGATCAGTTGCCAGGTGTCGTTGTAGTGAAAATACGGACCAGTTAACGCCCAAGCGATGATCAGCAGAATAGCTATCAGAAAGGTTTTCGAGCTGCCGGCCCAGTTCGAGAGTGCTTGGCAAAACTTTGCGAATTTCATGACGATGAATCCTAGTGGTAGATGCCGTTTCGACCACGCGAGCTCTATGAAATTCTTTGTTACATATGGCTGTCTCTCCTCCCATGAAGAACGCTCGACACACCGATAGCTGTTGAGCTGACCGATCAAGCAAAAGTTTGCGAAGCCTTCAAGGAAGGCCGACGACTGGCTACAAAATCCTTGAAAAAAACCATCCTCTGCCGCTTGTCGCCGTGACTGAAAACAAATTGCAATTACTTCTTCGCGATTCGCTTCAGATGTCTGTGGGCTCGCATTCGATCTTTCTCGAATGAGCAAAGAGCCTCGTCTGACCTGAGGAGATTTGTGATGTTTATACATAACAAGCGACTTCAATACACCGTACGCGTGGCCGAGCCCAATCCAGGCTTGGCCAATCTGTTACTCGAACAATTTGGCGGCGCACAGGGAGAGCTCGCGGCGGCATCGCGGTACTTCACCCAAGCGCTGGCCGAGGATGATCCAGGTCGCAAAGACCTGCTGATGGACATTGCGACCGAAGAGCTGAGCCACCTCGAAATCGTCGGCTCCATCATCGTCATGTTGAACAAGGGTGCCAAAGGCCGAATGGCCGAAGGCGTTGAAGAAGAAGGTGAGTTGTACCGGGCCATCAATGGTGCGGGCAACGATTCGCACATCACCAGCCTGCTGTATGGCGCCGGCGCACCGTTGACCAACTCCGCGGGCGTGCCTTGGTCGGCAGCCTATGTCGATACGATCGGTGAGCCGACGGCCGACTTCCGCTCCAATATTGCTGCCGAGGCTCGCGCAAAAATCGTCTATGAGCGGCTGATGAACGTGACGGATGATCCTGGTGTTAAAGAAGCCTTGGGCTTCCTCATGACCCGTGAAATTGCCCACCAGCTGTCCTTCGAAAAAGCACTCCACGCAATCCAGCCGAACTTCCCGCAGGGCAAGCTCCCCGGCATGCCGGAGTTCACCAACGTGTACTTCAACATGTCGCAAGGCGAAGTCAGTACCCGTGGTCCGTGGAACCAGGGCGACGACTGGGAGTACGTGGAAAACCCCGCGCCTGCCGTGGATGGCGGTGACGGTACCGCCAGTGTCCAGCTAAGCGCCGAAGAAGAGGAACTGCTGCTGGATATGAAGGCACGAACCATGTCCGACCCGGACAGCAACCCTATCACCGGCGCCGATCTGGGAGCAGGTGTGCAGGGTGAACCAAACGTTTGATGACCAGGACCGCACGCCGCCACGGCGTGCGGTTTTTATCCATTCAATCCGAGGAAAATGGCATGAATTCGAATACCGGCGTTTTCAACAAAGACCTGGCGCAATCTTTGTCCGATCGCTTCAACGCAACTGCTGCATCCTTTGACCGGACTGCCCTGCGGATCGCCCGAACGTTGCGCCAATCGACAGTCAGTTCCAATGGAAAACATTCAAGCGGACGATAGGAGGCTACATGTCACATACCTCATCGTCCGAAAGAACCCCACTGCGCAATTGGTGGGATATGGCGTCCAGTGGCGGCTGGCCCGGGGTCCTGTTCTGGGCGACGCTACTGCTGGTAACTGGCCTGTTGTTGATCAGCGGTTACTCTGCGCTGGTAGGGGCGGAAAAGGAGAACCTGCGCCTGGCGGCATTAGGAGGATTGTCCGGATTCGCAGCGACCGCCTTGGGCGCTGTGGTGGCGATCATCCTTCGCGATATTGCCTCGCGCACCCAAGACATCATGCTGGGGTTTGCCGCGGGCATGATGCTGGCAGCCAGCTCTTTTTCTTTGATCCTTCCGGGCATCGAGGCCGCGCAGGCCCTGTGTGGTAACCAGCTACTGGCCGCCTGTGTTGTCGTGTTTGGGCTGGCCTTGGGTGTTGCGCTCATGATCGGTCTGGACCGGTTCGTACCTCACGAACATCAGGAAAGCGGCAGGCGCGGACCTGATACTCAACGCATCAATCGCGTGTGGCTGTTTGTCCTTGCCATCACCCTGCACAACCTGCCAGAGGGCATGGCCATCGGCGTCAGCTTTGCCAATGGCGATATGAAAGTGGGCATGCCTCTGACGACGGCCATCGCCATTCAAGACATTCCGGAAGGCCTCGCCGTCGCGTTGGCACTACGGGTCACCGGAATATCGGCATGGCGGGCGGCCCTGATCGCCATTGGCTCTGGTTTGATGGAGCCATTGGGCGCAGTCGTGGGCTTGGGTGTATCAAGCGGTTTCGCCTTGGGCTACCCAGTGGCCCTAGGTCTGGCCGCCGGCGCGATGATCTTTGTGGTGTCACACGAGGTCATTCCTGAAACGCATCGTAATGGTCATGAAACACCTGCGACGCTCGGTCTGATGTTGGGATTCGGGGTGATGATGTTCCTCGATACCGCACTTGGCTAACGGGATGAACACTTCATCCGGGAAGCGAAAAAATCTTGGAACGCCTCTTACAAGAGCTATGTCAGTTTTCATGATCACCACGATGGCGGACGAGCAATCCTGATCACGCCTCGGGTAAACATCCATTGACCAGAAGGAAGTTAGAAATGGCTAGGAAAACTGTTGAAGACTTGTTCATCCATGAACTCTCCGATGTTTACAGCGCCGAGAAACAAATCACCAAAGCGTTGCCGCGCCTGGCGCGGGCGGCGACCAATCCATTGCTTGCTGAAGCCTTCACCTCGCACCTCGAAGAAACCCAAGGCCAGATCGAACGTATCGATCAGCTGGTCGAACTGACCGGGCTGAAGCTCAAACGCATGAAGTGCGTTGCGATGGAGGGCTTGGTCGAGGAGTCCAAAGAGCTGCTGGACGAAATCGACAAAGGCGCGGTGCTGGATGCAGCACTGATCGGCGCAGCGCAAAAGGTCGAGCACTACGAAATCGCCAGTTACGGCACGCTGATCGCAATGGCGAAACACCTGAAACTCGACGATGCCGCTGCATTGCTAGAGGCCACCCTCGCTGAGGAGAAAGGCGCGGACGAGAAGCTGTCGAAGATCGCAGAGCAAGGTGGTAATCAGGCGGCGACACTCGAGAAATAACAACGCTTCGGATAGCAGATAGCGCACCACGGCATCTGTTGCCGTGGTGCTCTTAGCAAGTCGACAGAGGTGCATCATGCAAACTGAATATTTCTGGATTGCCGTTGCAGCCATTCTTCTACTGCTGGATTTGTGGGCACTGAACAGTGTGATGAGGAGCGATAAATCCTCCGGGACCAAGGCAGGCTGGACAGCGCTGATTTTTTTTCTCCCGTTACTGGGCGTCGTGATCTGGGGTGTTGCAGGGCCGCGAGGCATTACCAAAGGACTATCTTCGCCGGAACACAGCAAGGGATGATCATTTTTGCAGGTCGGTTCTAAGGAAAATGCATTGCCAAGAATTCTGACATCACCTACCAGCGAAGCCGAGCTGACCGAACACAACGCCAAGATGTTCGGTTCACCCAAAGAACGCTTGGAATTTTATCGTCGCGAAATTCATTACGAAACCTCGATCCTGGCCAATAGGACTGATGCCTACCTGGCGGCGCAATCATTTCTGGTCATCGCGTTCGCCTCCTGCATGGGAAATCTTAATCCAGAGTGGGGCAAACTCTTCACACTGATCGTGCCTCCCTTTCTCGCGTTGTTGGGACTACTCAGCACGCTCAACGCCTGGCCCGGCATTCGGGCGGCATACGACATCATTGATCATTGGTACTACAAGCAGAGCGAACTCTTGAGGAGCGAGCCGGTGATGGGCATGGCTTACGATGAATCGCCACTGTTCTGCGAGCGAGAGTCCACCCATAAGGGATATCGAAAGGCACTATTGTTTTCGGTGCGTACTCCTTGGATTTTTGCGACGTTCTGGATACTGCTCGGATGCTGGTCCGTACTCATTCAACTCACAAAGCCATTGGGATAGCCGAAAGGCTTCGAGCAGCTCTTCACGGTACCGGTGAGATTATGAGTTGCCCGCGAATGCGCAGCAGATCCTGCTGCGCTTCGATACGCTTAGCATCGGCCAGCGCTTTAGCTTCAGTAAAGCGCTCCCAAGATACTGCACTGGAAGAGTCTCCCTCTAGCAGGCTATAGGCAAACGACTCCAACCGGTCCGCTTCGAAGAAAAGAGCTGCGTTGCGCGCTAACTCATCGTCGGTCGGGGAGAGGGTCAAGTCCGTTGTTTCGTGTTTCATGAGACAGCCTCCGTCCACTCTACTTTGGTGGTCTCCCGCCATCTCACGTCCGTCACGCCAAACCTCTCAGCCATAGGCTTACTGAACACCTTGAGCGGCGGCTTCCCCGGTTTTGGGATAGGTGCCAGATCCGCGTCGCAACATGCCCAATGCCAGGCATCAGCGTTTCGCATTTTGGGAGAACGAATAACGAACGACTTCGGCTTCCCATGAAGCCGATATTCAATGACGTACAGATCAGTGCGATTCATGAGGCCCTCCTTTTGCTCATATGCAAAGGAGCGGTATACCGTTGAAAAATTCCAAAAATATGGAGGGCTATTGCTATCAGTACGTCGCTTCAAAACCGACCCAACAGAAATGGACTTTTCCCTCTGGTCGGCTCCCCTGAACTGTCTCTAAATTTGCAGCCTCAACTGGCAAATCATGTCGAGGAGTTCGCCCGTATGAACACCTACAAAAGCCTTTTGTCCGCGGATCAAGAAGCCAAGCTTCGCGCCTATGATCGCTGGCACCGCGTGTTGGAAAATTGTTCCCTGCGAAGGGACAGCCCCGATGCCTACCATGACGAACTGCTTCGGCAAGCCGATGAGATGGATCGACTGGGTATTGTGACGTGGCAGGAGTGGCATGAACTGCGAATCAAGGCCGATCATGCTTACTTGCGAGCAGTGGCAGGCGCTGACTATCACGGATGACTGGCGACGCAGTCAAAACCGCCGGGGATGTCCATTACTAAATTCCTTCAACCTAAAGGAAATCCAGTTTTGCGAGCCTCTGCGCAAAGGAAAACTCATTGAGTTTTTAACAATCCCGCCTGGCGATAAGCGGGCAGCCTGGCTGGAGTACCTCTGCCACCGCGAGAACGAATTCATCCAGCGTCCATGGCTTCTGCAAATACTTGGTACCTCGGGGGACAGTCGCCGGCTCCAAAAAATAGCCTGAGATCAAGAGGGATCTTGTGGAGGGCCATTTGGCCCTAACCATCTCAATGAATTCAGCACCTTGTATTTGACCCGGCAAAGCGTGGTCCACGACCACTAGAGAACAGGGCGTGTGTGCCTGAAGCAAATACGTCAAGGCATCGTCCGCGGTTTCAAATGCCAGCGACTGCGCGCCGATTCCCTTCAAAATATCGACCATGATCATCCGAAGCGTCTGATCATCTTCAATAACAATCACTTTGCCTAAGATAGGCAATAAACCGTCCCAATTGAGCCCCACTCTTTTCAGCCCTTTATCCGGCGAAAAAAAACCTCACATCTGCCAGTGTAGGACGAGAAATGAAGTCCTCGGCAATTCAAATCAATGTTCAGATGGTCTCAGGACGATTCGCACAGCCTATGTGAGAATCCGGGTGTAGGAAAATACGGAAGTCGGTCGCAAGGCCAAGGTACTCATGAACCCGCGAAGCTCTCTGAAGGGGCTGAGGGTTGTCGATCCTCATGGGGGTTAGAAATTGCTAATTTGGGTATCGACCCACGGATTTGGGTTGATTATTCAAGCATTTCCGTCAGTGGCTTTTTCTCTGATTGATACAGCAATGCGGCCCATGCGTCGTAAGCTTGCTTCTGACGTTCGATAGCTTCGGCCCATCGTGGCCCGGCTACTTCTTTTGCCACGACAAGCATCATGAGTCGGTTGGTGGCAGCATCAAGCTCGATGAGTAAATGATGGGAAGAGAAGCGGAAATCATCAATATTGGACATGCAGGTACGCAGCAAGGAGGGATAACCCGAAGCATCGAGCGAATGATTGAGTAGTGTCATTGTGACACCCCTGGCGTTATCTGAATTTTTGACTCGACGACCGGTAAGGGGCCCATTGAGTCAATTGGAAACGGAGAGAATTCGAAGCAAATAAATTTGATTTAAGTCTTCGAAACCTTCGTACTGGATCCTAGCCAACTCGACAAATTTTCTCGGGATTGTCCGGGAAAACGAGTACAGGATTAGTGAAAAACGGCGAGGAATATGGTGCCGTTCAAATTATTAAGGGCGCATGATGCCTCATCAATCTTTCGCAACTGGTCTCGCAAAGGGAAAGGAAACATCACCCACAATGTCTGGGCGCGTGAGGACAAAAGACAGAGTGCAGGCAGCTACCCGCTTCCTGTTAGCGGTTTGCTTATCCCTGATGCTCGTTGCTTTGTGGGAAGCCTGGAACTCTCGTCAGTACCGCTTGCACGATAAGGAAGTGGCGATGGCCAACCTTGCGCAGACTTTGTCCTCGCAGGCGCAAGCGTCAATCAAACAGGCCGACACGGTGCTTTTCAGCCTAGTCGACCGTATAGAAACGGATGGGATGGGTTCTGATCAACTTCCTCTTTTGAAGCGTCTGCTCAAAGCTCAGCGTAATGAATTATCGCAATTACACGGCTTGTTCATTTATGACGCGAAAGGTATCTGGATAGCTGACTCAAGCGGCATCATGCCTCCTAACGCAAACAACTCCGACCGCGAGTATTTCATCTACCATCGCGATCACCCTGACCGCGGTCCTCACGTGGGAATGTCCATCCAAAGTCGCTCGACGGGAGAGTGGGTACTGCCTATCTCGCGCAGGATCAATAACCCAGATGGAAGTTTTGCCGGTGTGGCATTGGCAACCATTTATCTCGACCATTTTCTCAAGCTCTATGACAGCATCGAGATCGGCAAAAACGGAGTCATCAACCTGATCTCCGCCGACGCCAGAATCGTCCTGCGACGGCCCTTCAATGAAGCAATCCTTGGCACCAGTGTCGCCGACGGTCCGCTCTTCACCCAACTCCTACCGAAAGGATATTCAGGAACAGCTACCGTCAGGTCATATGTCGACGGCGTCGAGCGCGTCGTCGGGTTTCGTCGGGTCAATGATTATCCTCTTGTGGTGTTTACGGCCATGAACAAAGAGGAGGTTTTGGGGAGCTGGCGGCAGGAAACTTTGATGAGCTCTGCCATCGTAATTTTGCTGATGAGTGTGTTGGGCGGAATTGGCTATCGGTTGATCCGGTTGATGAAACAACAGAACCGAATTCAAAACGAATTAATGGGTGCTCAAGACAAGCTGCTTGAGGCCAATCAGACGCTTGAATTACTGGCTCTGGAGGATGCCCTCACCGGACTGGCAAATCGTCGTCAGTTCGATCTGTTTACACAAGCTGAGATAGGGCGTGCAAAACGAAACCACACAACCGTGGCATTGCTCATGATTGATGTCGACCACTTCAAGCGCTTCAACGATCGGTACGGCCATCTGGTGGGTGACGAGTGCTTACGCCAGCTGAGCAGGATCATTCAAGAAAACATACGGCGACCAGGCGATTTAGCCGCTCGGTTTGGCGGTGAAGAGTTTTCGGCAGTTCTTCCAGCCACAGACTATGTTGGTGCGTTTATCGTTGCCGAGAAGATCCGCAAAGCCGTTCTGCAAGCGCAGATCGAACATAAAGATGCTGATCAGGGGATAGTTACGATCAGCATTGGCGTTAGCGCATGCAATCCGGGGCCCGAGGATACGCCGGATGCGTTGATCGGTGCCGCCGATAAAGCCCTTTACATCGCCAAGACCAGCGGGCGAAACATGAGCGTTATTGCCAACTAAAAAGCCGTTTCTGATGCAGGTCATTCGCCATCGCTGTCGGCAACACCAACTATGATTAGATCAGCTCAGCAATCGAGCAGAAAACTCCCACCACTCGTAAAGCAAGGCTGAACGAGAGGAAGTTCGCGAAAAGTGTCGATCAATTAGTTGTCTGACAGCCGGGAGCCATCCGTGGAAGCCCTCGACTCATCTCTTATGGCGGCGCGAGCTCAGTTCGCGATCACCATCAGTTTTCACATCGTGCTGGCGGCATTCACCATCGGACTGGCGAATTTCCTGTTGGTGCTCGAGGCGTTGTGGCTCAAGACCGGTCGCGAAGTGTATCTGGACGTCTATCGCTACTGGCTCAAAATATTCGCCCTGAACGTAGCAGTAGGAACGGCCTCGGGGCTTATTCTGGAATATCAGTTTGGGCTGAACTGGTCACGTCTGGCGGTGCAAACTGGCGACATCCTAGGCCCGTTGATGTTCTACGAAGTGTTGGCGGCGTTTTTCCTCGAGGCCGGGTTCCTGGGCATCATGCTTTTCGGCATGAAAAAGGTCGGTCCACGCCTGCATTTCTTCGCCACCGGTGCGGTGGCCACGGGTTCGCTGATCAGTGCGTTCTGGATTCTGTCGGCCAACTCGTGGATGCACACGCCCGCAGGCTATTCGATGACGACAGACGGGCGCTTTCTGGCCGAAGACTGGTGGGCGATCGTTTTCAATCCCTCCTTTCCCTATCGGCTAGTGCACATGACATTGGCCGCGCTGCTGGGTTCGGCGACGCTGGTGGCCGGCGCCAGTGCCTGGCAGTTGCTCAAGACCTCGCACAACCCCCGCGCACGCCTGCAATTGTCCATGGCCTTATGGACGGTCGTGACTCTAACTCCCGCGCAAATTGTGGTCGGCGACCTGCATGGTGAACACACTTTGAAGGTTCAACCGCAGAAGGTAGCCGCCATTGAAGGTTCGTGGACGCGTCCGCCCGCAGGTGCGGGTGAACCGCTACGCCTCTTCGGCTGGCCGGATATGTCCGAAAAACGCAATCACTGGGAAGTGGCTATTCCGCGGATCGGCTCGCTTTACCTTCGTCACGACCTGAGCGGCACCATCGCCGCACTGGACGAGTTCGCGCCTGAGGATACTCCGCCGGTGCCCCCGGTTTTTTTCGCGTTTCGCCTGATGGTCGGGTTGGGGTTGATGATGTTGGCGCAAGGCATCACCAGTCTCGTTCTGCGCTGGCGAAAGCGTCTATACATTGCACGCGGGTGGCTATGGAGCTGTGTGCTGATGGCCCCAACGGGGTTTGTAGCGATGCTTAGTGGCTGGACAGTCACTGAGGTGGGGCGTCAGCCCTTTACCGTCTACGGGCTACTGCGCACGGTCGATAGCGTGTCACGAGTTTCACGCGAGCAGGTCATGGCTACTACTTGGGGGATTCTGCTGTTCTATTTGCTGGTGTTTGGAATCGGCTTGTGGGTGCTGATGCGATTGCTACGTGAGCCACCGCGCCGGGGCGAACCGGGACCGCAGCCAACATTGCCTGACGAAACCGGACGGCCTTGAGGAAACAAGTCGATGGACACTGATTGGCTGACCCTGTTGTGTGCAGCAGCCCTGGCATTCTCGGTGATGAACTATGTGTTGCTCGACGGAACCGATCTGGGTGTCGGCATACTGCTGGGCCTGACGCATAGCAGCCGCGATCGACGCGCCATGGCTGTGACCATCCTGCCGATTTGGGATGCCAACGAAACCTGGCTGGTTCTCGGTGGCGGTGGGCTGCTGGCTTTGTTTCCGGTGGCCTACGCCATTCTGCTCCCCGCGCTGTACGTGCCATTTATCGCAATGTTTCTGGCATTAATACTGCGTGCAATGGCGCTTGAATTTCGTGATCACGCGCCCAGCGAGCGCGTTAAACGGCTGATCGACGGCGTGTTGCTGTGTGGCTCCCTGTGCACTGGACTGATTCAAGGTGTTGTGCTCGGCACCCTGGTCAAAGGCGTCCCCCATCTGGGCAGTCAGTACAGTGGCGATGGCCGCGAGTGGCTCGAACCCTTTCCGCTATTTTGCGGCCTGGTACTTGTGCTGGGCTACACGTGGCTGGGCGCCTGCTGGCTGTATTGGCGAACCGTTGATGAACTGCAGCACCGTTCTGGACGTCAGGCGAAGCATTTGGCTTGGGGCACTGTAGGGCTTCTGCTCGTGTTGGTCGCTTGGACTACCACTTTGCACGCTCAGTACTCGCAGCGACTGACGACCCCGATGGTGTGGGTACCCGCGGTTTTGATTCTGATGGGTTTGCTGGTGGCGTTCCGAGTGGGATTTCGCAGTCGTTTTGACTGGGTGCCGCTGTTCTGCGCCTTGGGCGTATTCGTACTGGCGTTCGCCTTGATGCTTGTAGCGCTGTATCCATTGATCATCCCGCCAGATCTGACGCTGCGAGCCGCCACGTCAAGGCCCAACAGCCAGATCTTCATGCTCGTGGGCTTTGCGGTGTTGATACCGGTGACGCTGATCTACAACACGTACGGATTCAAAGTCTTCAGCGGCAAGGTTCGCGTGGGATCAGAGAACTGAAAAAAGCAGAGGTTTTAATGCTTAATTTGTGGAAAAAAGACTTCAAATATTGTGCCTTCTTCGGGGTTAGAACGCACCGTAACATCACCTCCGTGTGCCCTGGCGATTTCCCTCACGATGAACAAACCAAGCCCTACGCTGCGTGCGTTACGGTCGTTGGTACCGCGAACCATGGGTTCGAATAGAGTGGCCATTAGTGTTTCAGGGATAATCGACCCCTGGTTGCGAACGGACACAATGGTCTGATGCTCTTCGAAAGAGGACGTAATCATGATTGGCTGCTTCAAGTCGCCATAAGCCACGCTGTTAGCGACCAGGTTGCCAATAATCTGCTGCACGCGATCCGCGTCAATGTGGGCGATACCCGATCCACTGCATTGATGAAGCAAATTTGCAGCAGGAAACGCGATGCGCAGTTCATCGATGCTCAGGCTGACTAATGTGTGCAGGTCAACCGGGGCCGGCTTTACAGCAATTCCTCGGCCGACGCGCGCCAAGGTAAAGTCCAACAGATCGGCAATCATTCGTTCGGCACGGCCGGCGGACTGGCTGATGTGGCCGAGCATTTTGACTTGCTTAGCGGAATATTCGTCTCGGGCTAAAATTTCAGAAGCCATTTTTATCGCAGTTAGCGGTGTTTTTAAGTCATGGCTGACGATGGCTATCATCTGCTCGGCAAACGAAGCGCGACGTTCAGCCTTCTCGTAGGCTCGGCTCAATTCGCTCTGGGCAAGCTGAAGCGCAGTTTCTGCGACTGTTTTTTCACGTAGAAGATCTTCGGCGACTTTTCGAGAACTGAGCAGTTCGCGCTCATATTTATCGCGGTCGGTGGTCGCGAATAGTGCCAGTTCATAAAAAGCACCACCGGCATGCTCTCGTCTAACACCATTGAGCAGCATTGTGACGCAATGCCTATCCTTGTGTACCAGATCGAGTTTCACCTCGGCCACAGAACCTTGCATACGCATCAGTGGCGCCCAGTGGGTTTGGTGAAATATGCGCCCCCCCATGGTCAACAGGTCTTGGAAACGCCTGCCGATCAGAGATTGGGATTCAAAGCCAATCCAGCAGCCGAATGTCAGGTTGGCACGTAGAATCGTCCCGTCCTCTTGCGTCACCACGAGGCCGCAGGGCGCACCTTCAAATAATGTCTGCGAGTCAGGAAAAGCCGGTTCGTCAGTCGACATCCGCACCCACCCACCGCGTCAGGAAGCTGTCCATCGCTTCCGAACAGGCACTCGGTACGCTCATGTGTGGGCAATGGCCAACATTAGCAACCAGACTGAGGGTGCTGTTGGGAAGTACAGAATGCAGGTATTCACCTACTGCGATGGGCGCGATGAAGTCATCGGTGGATTGTAGAATCAAGGTGGGTGTGATCAATCCCGCAACGTCCTTGCGATTGTCCGACATGAACGTGACGCGTGCGAACTGCTTAGCAATCTCTGGATCAGTCCGGCAGAAGCTATTGGTCAATTCTTCTCCCAAGGCCGGTTGCCCAGGGGCCCCCATGATTACGGGGGCCATATTGCTGGACCAACCGAGGTAGTTGCTGTCGAGGGTATCAAGCAAAGACTGGATGTCCTCAAGCCTGAACCCGCCTACATAATCATCAGTGTCGATGTAGCAGGGGGAAGGGCCAATCATGATTTGCCCCGCAACTTTTCCAGGGCACAGGCGTTCAGCCAAGACACCTATCATGGCACTCACAGAGTGGCCGACCAGAATCACCTCACCCGTTGCGAAATGATCAATGATCTCGCTCAGGTCATGGGCGTATCCCGTTAAGGAACTGTATTTTTCCCGATCATACGCACCGATATCCGATTGTCCCGCACCGACAAGGTCATACAGGACAACCTTGAAACGGGCCGTGAAATGGTCGACCAGATAACGCCACATGCTCTGGTCACAGCCAAAACCGTGAGAAAAAATCAGCGTCGAAGCTCCTTCACCTAGCACTTTTATGTTGTTTCGATATCGCAGGTTCATGCGCTTCATCCCGGGAGCATCTGAGGTGGTTGTTGCATTTTCGGCGGTGGAGATAGTGCGGGTTGCGGGCAAGCAGAACAACAGATTAGCTGTCTATTAAGAGGTCGTTCGAGAAACCTTCACGTTAATAACGATCGGACGTCGAATGCTTGGGAGCTTTTTTCTATTCTCGAAGCATTAAAGGCCACGCTTTTTTGGCAGTCACTCTTGCTTATGGTTCAAATCGTGAGATTTAGAATCAGAATCCATGCAAGCGCTTGTCAGAAATGCAATTGACGGTCAGGACGATCTGAGGCGAATGGTCAAGCGCTGCAATACACGTCCAGGAATGATCCCGTCGTCTCCAGTCCGCTGATCTGACTTCGCGAAAGCATAGTGAACTCCAATGGTCCCGAATCCTTCCGTATGAAGACAAATGTCTTTTTGAACGTACGAGGGCATCACCATGCGAGCAATGACCTATCACGGCGCCCATGACGTCAGAGTCGAGAGCGTGCCGGATCCGGTACTAGAAGCGCCGGACGACATTATTCTGCGCGTCACCGCCACAGCCATCTGTGGTTCTGATTTGCACCTGTATCGCGGCAAGATTCCCACCGTCGAGCATGGCGATATCTTCGGTCACGAGTTCATGGGCATCGTCGAAGAGACCGGTTCTGGCGTGACTGCGGTCCAGCGCGGTGATCGGGTGGTGATTCCGTTTGTCATCGCCTGTGGTGATTGTTTCTTTTGCCAGCAGGAGCTTTACGCCGCGTGTGAGACGACGAATACCGGCCCGGGCGCGGCGATGAACAAGAAACTGATTCCCCCGCCGGCAGCTTTATTCGGTTATAGCCGGATGTATGGCGGTATCCCGGGAGGCCAAGCTGAACTGGTAAGGGTGCCCAAAGCCAATACCGGGCCATTCAAGGTGCCAGGAACGCTGGCGGACGAGAAGGTGCTGTTTCTCTCCGATATCCTGCCAACCGCCTGGCAGGCGGTTCTCAATGCCAATATTGGACAAGGCTCAAGCGTAGCCATCTACGGCGCTGGGCCGGTGGGACTGCTGAGCGCCGCCTGCGCCCGCATGCTCGGTGCTGAGCGCATCTTCATGGTCGATCATCATACGTATCGCCTTGGGTATGCGCAGCGTACCTACGGTGTTATCCCGATCAACTTTGATGACGATGATGATCCGGCCGACACCATTATCCGGCAGACACCGGGGAGCAGGGTAAGCGTCTGGCCAAGTCACCTTCAAAACTCCAGCATTAAGGGCGATGGTGTCCGCGTATTTTTAAGCGGACGCGATCGCCCTTAATCGCCAGG
>NZ_JACHCY010000016.1:0-132075 GCF_014200835.1 Pseudomonas sp. JAI115 | reverse complement strand
GAACTGAAGCAAGCCGCTGCCGAAAACTGCGTAACTCATTGAATCTCAAGGAGTTTTCCGTTTCGACTGCGCCGGAAGTGGGGCGAATTATAGACTTCTAAAATTCGCCGTCAACCCTTATTTCAAACTTTATTCAGCTTTCAGTGTGATACGTGCAAATGCCTTCTTGCCCGCCTGGCAAACGTGGGTCGCGCCCAGCACATATATAAAGGAGCGATCAACCACCTCACCATCCACACGCACACCACCAGAAGCCAACAGATCACGCGCCGCTGCCGAGTTCTTCACCAGCCCTGCCTTATTAAGGACGGCCGCAATTGGCATATCTTCAGCAGAGGCCAGTTCGATCTCCGGCAGATCATCCGGCAGTTCGCCATCCTTCATACGGTTACCGGCAGCGCGATGAGCATTGGCCGCAGCCTCCTCACCATGGAAGCGCGCGACAATCTCTTCCGCCAACTTGATCTTGATGTCGCGCGGGTTAGCCCCCGCCTCGACATCTGCACGGAAGGCATTGATCTCATCCATCGAACGGAAGCTGAGCAGCTCAAAGTAACGCCACATCAGCGCATCCGGAATCGAAACCAGCTTGCCGTACATCACACCTGGCGCTTCCTGGATACCGACGTAATTGCCCAACGACTTGGACATCTTCTTCACGCCATCCAGACCTTCCAGCAACGGCATGGTCAGAATGCACTGAGCCTCCTGGCCATACCCACGCTGCAGCTCACGCCCCATCAGCAGGTTGAATTTCTGATCGGTACCGCCCAACTCAACATCCGCGCGCAGAGCAACCGAGTCATATCCCTGAACCAGCGGATAGAGAAACTCGTGAATAGCGATCGGTTGGTTGGTGGTGTAACGCTTGTCGAAGTCATCACGCTCAAGCATGCGAGCGACAGTGTATTGCGAAGTCAGACGAATGAAGTCCGCCGGCCCCATCTGATCCATCCAGGTGGAGTTGAAAGCAACTTCGGTTTTCGCCGGATCCAGAATCTTGAACACCTGTGACTTGTAGGTCTCGGCGTTTTCCAAAACCTGCTCGCGAGTCAAAGGGGGACGCGTAGCGCTCTTGCCGCTTGGATCACCGATCATCCCGGTGAAGTCACCAATCAGGAAGATCACCTGATGCCCCAATTCCTGGAACTGGCGCAGCTTATTAATAAGCACGGTGTGACCCAAGTGCAGATCCGGGGCGGTTGGATCGAAACCAGCCTTGATACGCAGCGGCTGGCCGCGCTTGAGCTTCTCGATCAGCTCGGACTCGACCAATAGTTCTTCCGCACCACGTTTAATCAGCGCTAGCTGCTCTTCAACCGACTTCATAACAGACCCGCAAGGCTCAGATTCAAAGGGAACCAACCATACAAGATCGTGCACCAATTACAAGTTTTGCCCGGCGCACGGACACCAATCTGCAGACAGGGTGCCTGTAGACTTGCTTCGGGGATGATTTGGTTATATTTTATACAGTTATTTCATCTTCATCATGTCATTCATCTTTTCCAATTCATCTTTTTTCAAAGTCAAAATTACTTATGACCACTGAACCGTCTAAAGCGCCACCGCTTTACCCGAAGACCCACCTGCTCGCCGCAAGTGGAATCGCCGCCCTTCTCAGTCTGGCGCTCCTGGTATTTCCTTCCAGTGATGTCGAAGCCAAAAAGACGACCCTGAGCCTGGACCTGGAAAGTCCTGCTGAACAACTGACACAAGATCAAGACGCTGCTGACGCGATTCAAGCCACAAATAAGCCAGCAGCCTCACCTTTCGCCCAGATCGAAAACAGCACCGAAGAAACCCCGAAAACCGCTGAAGCCGCACCTGCCCCAGCTCCGGCTGCAGAGAAACCAAAAGCCCCGGGGCACCGCGAAGTCGTCGTATCCAAAGGCGATACGCTCTCTACATTGTTCGAGAAAGTCGGTCTGCCGGCCGCTGCTGTGCACGAAGTGCTGGCCAGCGACAAACAAGCCAAACAGTTCAGCCAGCTCAAGCACGGCCAGAAGCTGGAGTTCGAACTGAACCCGGAAGGCCAACTGACCAGCCTGCACAGCAAGGTCAGCGATGTCGAAACCATTACCCTGACCAAGAATGACAAGGGCTACGCATTCAACCGCGTAACAGCCAAGCCGACCGTTCGCACGGCTTACGTGCACGGCGTGATCAATAGCTCACTGTCACAATCCGCTGCCCGCGCAGGCCTGTCCCACAGCCTGACGATGGATATGGCCAGCGTCTTCGGCTACGACGTCGACTTCGCTCAGGACATCCGCCAAGGCGACGAATTCGACGTGATCTACGAGCAGAAAGTAGTCAACGGCAAGGCAGTGGGCACCGGCCCGATTCTGTCTGCACGCTTCACCAACCGCGGCAAGACCTACACCGCCGTGCGTTACACCAACAAACAAGGCAACAGCAGCTATTACACCGCTGATGGCAACAGCATGCGTAAGGCGTTCATCCGTACCCCGGTGGACTTCGCCCGCATCAGTTCGAAATTCTCCATGGGCCGCAAACACCCGATCCTCAACAAGATCCGCGCCCACAAAGGTGTCGATTACGCGGCCCCACGCGGTACGCCGATCAAGGCTGCCGGCGACGGTAAAGTGCTGCTGGCCGGTCGCCGCGGTGGCTACGGCAACACGGTGATCATCCAGCACGGCAACACTTACCGCACGCTGTATGGCCACATGCAAGGCTTCGCCAAAGGCGTGAAAACCGGCGGCAGCGTCAAGCAGGGCCAAGTGATCGGTTACATTGGTACCACCGGCCTGTCCACTGGACCGCACTTGCACTATGAGTTCCAGGTCAACGGTGTTCACGTCGACCCGCTGGGCCAGAAGCTGCCGATGGCAGATCCGATCGCCAAGTCCGAGCGCGCACGCTTCCTTGCGCAGAGCCAACCGCTGATGGCGCGCATGGATCAAGAGAAGGCCACCATGCTGGCTTCGAGCAAGCGCTAAGCCATGGCTCTTTATATCGGCGTGATGTCCGGCACCAGTCTCGATGGGCTGGACATCGCCCTGATCGAGCAGACCTCGGCGATCAAACTGATCGCCACGCATTACATCCCCATGCCTGAATCCCTGCGCGCCGAGCTGCTTGGCTTGTGCGCCAGCGGCCCCGACGAGATTGCCCGCTCGGCGATCGCCCAGCAGCACTGGGTCAAACTCGCTGCACAGGGCATCCATACCCTCCTCGATCAGCAGCAACTAAAGCCTGAGGCCATTCGTGCAATCGGCAGCCATGGCCAGACCATTCGTCATGAGCCCGCTCGTGGCTTCACTGTGCAAATCGGCAATCCCGCACTCCTGACAGAGCTGACCGGCATTACCGTGGTCAGCGACTTCCGCAGCCGCGATGTGGCTGCTGGCGGTCAGGGTGCCCCGCTGGTACCAGCCTTCCATGAGGCTTTGTTCGAAGAGCGTAACGGTAACCGCGCAGTCCTGAATGTCGGCGGTTTCAGCAATCTCAGTCTGATAGAACCGACCAGGCCTGTAGCCGGTTTCGACTGCGGCCCTGGGAATGTGCTGATGGATGCCTGGATTCATCAGCAACGCGGCGAGAACTATGATCGCAACGGCCAGTGGGCAGCCACCGGCACGGTCGAGCCAGTCTTGCTGAAAGCTCTGCTCGGCGACCCGTTCTTCGTGACCAAAGGCCCGAAGAGCACTGGCCGGGAAGTGTTCAACCTGCCGTGGCTGGAGCACCACCTCTCAAGTTTGCCGAGCTTCGCTGCTGAAAACGTTCAGGCAACGCTGCTCGAACTGACGGCGCAGACCATCGTCGAGTCGCTGCAAAGCGCTCAATCCGATACGCGGGAAATGTTGGTCTGCGGCGGCGGCGCTCACAACGCTACGCTGATGAAACGTCTTGCCGACCTGCTGCCTAACGCCACCGTCGCCAGCACCGCCACTCACGGCGTCGATCCGGACTGGGTCGAGGCAATGGCCTTCGCCTGGCTGGCCCATTGCTGCCTCGAAGGCATTGCCGCCAATCGCCCGAGCGTCACCGGCGCCAAAGGCCTGCGGGTACTCGGCGCCATCTACCCGAACTGAACAAAAGACAGGCAACAAAAAACGCCGCAGAACCGGAAGGCTCTGCGGCGTTTTGTTGTGCGCAGCGGGGTGCGATCAGATCGAGAACGAAGAGCCGCAACCACAGGTCGTGGTGGCGTTCGGGTTCTTGATCACGAAGCGCGAACCTTCCAGACCTTCCTGATAGTCCACTTCGGCACCCGCCAGGTACTGGAAACTCATCGGATCGACCACCAGACTCACACCTTCGCGCTCGACGATGGTGTCGTCCTCGGCCACATCCTCATCGAAGGTGAAGCCGTACTGAAACCCTGAACAACCGCCGCCCGTAACGAATACGCGCAGCTTCAAGCGATCATTCCCCTCTTCATCGACCAGGCTCTTCACCTTGTGCGCAGCACCTTGGGTGAATTGCAAAGCCGTGGGGGTGAAGGATTCGACGCTCATGCTGACTATCTCCCGGCGTTACGCCGCCATAATGCGTGATGACGCGCATTATCCGCTTGTCCTAGAAAATCGGTCAACTATTGTTACGGTATATCAATAAACCCGACCAACTGCCCAGAATGCAAAAAGGCCCGTTTGACGGGCCTTTTTGCTGTGTTGCCGAACGTGTTACGGCAGCATACCGGCGTGGGACAAACCGAAGCGTTCATCCAGGCCGAACAGGATGTTCATGTTCTGCACCGCCTGACCCGACGCGCCTTTGACCAGGTTGTCGATCACCGACAGCACCACCACCAGATCACCATCCTGCGGACGATGCACAGCGATGCGGCAGACGTTGGCGCCACGCACGCTGCGGGTTTCCGGATGGCTACCGGCCGGCATCACGTCGACGAACGGCTCGTTGGCATAACGCTTTTCGAACAGTGCCTGCAGATCCACCGAACGATCAACCACGGTCGCGTAGAGCGTGGAATGAATGCCACGAATCATCGGGGTCAGGTGCGGGACGAAGGTCAGACCGACATCCTTACCGGCAGCGCGACGCAGACCCTGGCGAATTTCCGGCAGATGACGGTGACCTTTCACCGCATAAGCCTTCATGCTTTCCGACGTCTCGGAGTACAGCGAGCCTACAGAAGCACCGCGACCGGCACCGCTGACGCCGGACTTGCAGTCGGCGATCAGACGCGAAGTATCAGCCAGACCCGCTTCAAGCAGCGGCAGGAAACCCAACTGTGTGGCGGTTGGATAGCAACCCGGTACGGCGATCAGACGCGCCTTCTTGATCTGCTCACGATTGACTTCCGGCAGACCGTAGACCGCCTCGTCCAGCAACGCCGGCGCACCGTGCGGCTGGCCGTACCACCTGGCCCATTCTTCAGCGTCCTGCAGACGGAAGTCCGCAGACAGGTCGATGACCTTGGTGCCCGCCGCCAGCAGTTCACCGGCCAACGCATGGGCAACGCCGTGCGGGGTGGCGAAGAACACCACATCACACGCACCCAGGGTTTTGATGTCCGGCACGCTGAACGCCAGACCGTCGTAGTGACCGCGCAGGTTCGGGTACATGTCAGCCACGGCCAGACCGGCCTCGGATCGGGAAGTGATCACTACCACTTCTGCCTGCGGATGCTGTGCCAACAGACGCAGCAGTTCGACACCGGTGTAACCCGTGCCGCCGACGATACCGACCTTGACCATAAACCTGCCCTCAACGAACCCACTGGAAAGCCGTCGATAATAGGGGCCGCGCGCCCCTGCGACAACCATCAAGGTGACGTGCGGACGCTCAAGCCTCTACTATCCCGGCTACCGTGAACCTGGGAATAACCAAAAATGCTCTATCTGTGGATCAAAGCGTTTCACATCGTCAGCGTCGTCTGCTGGTTTGCCGGGCTGTTCTACTTGCCGCGGCTGTTCGTTTATCACGCGCAAAGTGAAGACGCGATCAGCAAGGAACGCTTCAGCCTCATGGAGCGCAAGCTGTATCGCGGCATCATGGGCCCGGCGATGATCGCCACGCTGATCTTCGGCGGCTGGCTGATCTACCTCAATCCGGGCATCTTCAGCATGGGCGGCTGGATTCACGCCAAGCTGACCCTGGTGGTCTTGCTGATCGGCTACCACCACATGTGCGGCGCGCAGGTAAAACGCTTCGCCCGTGGCGAGAACACCCGCAGCCATGTCTTTTATCGCTGGTTCAATGAAGTGCCGGTTCTGATATTGCTGGCTATCGTAATTCTGGTCGTGGTCAAGCCGTTCTAACTTCATAACAGCATCACACCTCGGGGGATTTCCAATGTCGCTGCCCGCTTTGCTCGAACAACGTCTGCGCTTGCCGATAGTGGCGGCGCCGATGTTCCTGATCTCCAACCCGGAGCTGGTGCTCGCCTGCTGCCGTAACGGCGTGGTTGGCAGCTTCCCGGCGCTGAACCAGCGTGAAAGCAGCGGCTTCAAGGCCTGGCTGGAGGAGATTGAAGCGGGCCTGGCGACACTGGACAACCCGGCGCCGTATGCAGTGAACCTGATCGTGCACAACAGCAATCCGCGCCTGCAGGCGGATCTGAACATCTGCGTCGAGCACAAGGTGCCGATTGTCATCACCAGCCTCGGCGCGGTGAAGGAACTGGTCGATGCCGTGCACAGCTACGGCGGCCTGGTGTTCCACGACGTGACCACGCGCCGGCATGCCGAGAAAGCCGCCGAAGCCGGAGTCGACGGCTTGATCGCCGTCGCGGCGGGCGCCGGCGGCCATGCCGGCACCTGGAGTCCGTTTGCACTGATCGCCGAGATCCGTGAATTCTTCGATAAAACCCTGTTGCTTGCCGGATGTCTTAACCACGGCCATGAGATTTTGGCCGCACAGCTGCTCGGCGCGGATTTGGCCTACTTCGGTACGCGATTTATCGGCACCACCGAAAGTCATGCGCCTGACGCCTATAAGGACATGCTGCTGACGGCCAAGGCGGCGGACATCATTCATACTCCTGCAGTCTCCGGAGTACCGGCCAGCTTCATGCGTCAAAGCCTGGAGGCGGCGGGTTTCGACATGGCCGCGCTGCAAGGCAAGGGCGAGGTCAATTTCGGTGACAAGCTCAAACCGATCAACGATGAAGCCAAGGCCTGGAAGACCGTGTGGTCGGCCGGCCAGGGCGTAGGCCAGATCGACGACCTGCCGAGCGTCGACCAGTTGATCGCCCGGCTCGACGCGGAATATCGTCAGGCGCTGGAACGCGCGGCGCAGTTGCCAAAACGCTGGCCACGCTGAGAAAAATCAGGCCAGTCATCGACCGACTGGCCTTACACTTGCTGACCTTCAATTGATTCGCGACAAGGATGCCTCGGCCATGAGCGAACCTCGCTACAAGATCGTTTTCGACGGTGCTCTACAGCCCGGTGTCGATCTCACCACCGCCAAGCTCAATCTGGCGGCCCTGTTCAAAAGCGATGTTGCCGCCATCGAGCGCCTGTTCAACGGCAGCACCGTCGCCCTCAAACGCGACCTGACCCACAGCGATGCGCAGACTTATCTGCAAGCACTGAGCAAGACCGGGATCGATGCACGGATCGAAAGCGAAACGACGATCGAACTGAGTCTGTCGGACGTGCATGAACAACCGGCGACTTTCAACGAACCCGCATCACCCTATGCGCCACCTCGGGCCAATGTCGGCGAAAACCTGCCAGCATTCGCAGTGCTCAAGCCCTTCAGCGTCGAAGGCCGGATCGGTCGACTGCGGTTTCTGGCCTGGACGATGGTGCTGAGCCTGGTGACCCTGCCGATCGTGGCGATATTTGCATTTATCGGTCTTGGACTGGTCAGCGGCGACACCACCACCGGCCTGATCATCGGCGGGATATTCGCGTTCTTCCTGTTTCTCGGTTTCATCATTGTCAGCATTCTGTTCAGCGTACAGCGCCTGCACGACATCGGCTGGTCCGGCTGGCTGTGGCTGCTGAACCTGGTGCCGTTCGTGGGCAGCTTCTTCCCGCTGGTGATCATGGTCGTGCCGGGCAACACCGGCGCCAACCGCTACGGCCCGCCACCGCCACCCAACAGCACCGCGGTCAAAGTGCTGTGCTCGTTGTGGATCGTGTTCTTCGCCCTGGTATTTGCCGGTGGCATGCTCGGCGGTATCTCGGCGATCCAGCAGGAATACGAAAGCAACCTTGAGAGCAGCTACGAAAGCGGCTCGGTCACTACCGATGAAGTCGAGGTCGAGACTGAACCGGCGAATTCCGTGGACGATGCAGCCGAAGCGCCCCCGGCCCCTGTAGACTCTGCGAAAGAATGAACAACGCTCCCCGCCGTGACACCTGCGTCGCTGGCGCGGAGCTGTTGCGATGGAGAATTGCATGACCCGTTACGCTCTGATCACTGGCGCCTCCAGTGGCATCGGCCTGGCCATGGCTGAAGCGCTGGCCCGGCGCGGCCACAGCCTGATTCTGGTGGCCCGCCAGCGTGATCAGCTGGAAAGTATCGCGATCGAACTGACCCAGCGCTTTGGCGTGGAGGTGTTGTTCCGCGCCTGCGACCTGGGCGAGCCATTGCGCTTGTCCGGCTTCCTGCTGGAACTGGAAGAAGGCGACCGGCAGATCGATCTGCTGGTCAATTGCGCCGGCATCGGCACCTGCGGCCCGTTCCTCGCCCAGGACTGGATGACCGAGCAGGATCTGATCGAAGTCAACATCCTCGCCCTCACCCGCCTGTGCCACGCCATCGGCAACAGCATGGCGCTGCAGGGCGGCGGACAGATCCTCAACGTCGCCTCGGTGGCGGCGTTCAATCCCGGCCCGTGGATGAGCACTTACTACGCCAGCAAGGCTTACGTATTGCACTTCTCCGAAGCGCTGCGGGTTGAACTGAAACAGAGCGCGGTCAAAGTCTCGGTACTTTGCCCCGGCCCGACCCGCACCGCATTCTTCCGCACCGCGCAGCTCAACAGCGACAAACTCAAGGACAGCAAACTGCTGATGAGTCCCGAGGAAGTCGCGCTGTACACCGTGCGTGCACTGGAGAAAAACCGCGCCATCATCATTCCGGGACGACGCAACCGGTGGCTGGCCTTCCTGCCACGCCTCGGCTCGCGCTGGCTCAATCGCACCATCGTCGGCATGGTCAACAAGGCTTACTGCCCGCGCTGAACTGTCCTACGGCAAAACACTGGGCGGAGTCATTTCCCATGCGTACACTCAGGCCAGCCCCCACAACGGAGAAAACAGCAGTGGATACTCTGTTCACCAAGATCATCAACCGGGAGATCCCGGCCAAGATCATTTACGAGGACGACCAGGTTCTGGCGTTCCACGACATCGCCCCTCAGGCACCGGTGCATTTTCTGGTGATCCCGAAGAAACCGGTGCGCACCCTCAACGACCTGACCGAAGACGACAAGGCACTGGCCGGGCACATCCTGTTCACTGCCCAGCGTCTGGCGCTGGAGCTGGGCTGCGAGGAAGGCTTCCGGGTGGTGATGAACTGCAATGAAAAAGGTGGCCAGACCGTCTATCACATTCATATGCACGTACTTGGTCAGCGCCAGATGAACTGGCCGCCGGGCTGATTCACTGCATCCGCCCCTGTAGGAGCGGGCTTGCTCGCGAAAGCGGAGTGTCTGACATTGATATTCTGAAGGTGCCGACGCCTTCGCGAGCAAGCCCGCTCCCACCAAAAGCATGACCGCGTGGCAAATGACCCAGCGCAAACCTTCCCCGGCCGATTCGGTTAAACTGGCGGTCGAGATTTTTCCCGGAGGTCAGCATGACTACCCAACGTCACTACTCGCCGATTGACCGTCTTCTGCTGCAAGCCGATGCCGCGATGCGGACCCTGCTGCCCTTCAGCGGTCAGCCCTACCGTCCGTCGCCAGCCATCGTGCAGCCGGATGTGCAGATGAGCGACGAGGACACCCGCCACGTCGCTGGCCTGATGCGCATCAACCACACCGGCGAGGTCTGCGCCCAGGCGCTGTACCAAGGGCAGGCGCTGACTGCAAAATTGCCGCAGGTGCGTGCTGCCATGGAGCACGCCGCCGAAGAAGAAATCGATCACCTGGTGTGGTGCGAACAGCGCATCCATCAACTGGGCAGCCACACCAGCGTGCTCAATCCGCTGTTCTATGGAATGTCGTTCGGCATCGGCGCTGTAGCTGGTCTGATCAGTGACAAGGTCAGCCTTGGCTTCGTCGCGGCCACCGAGCATCAGGTGTGCAAGCACTTGAACGAGCACCTGGAACAATTGCCGGCCGAGGACGAGAAGTCCCGGGCGATTCTGGAACAGATGCGCATTGATGAAGAACATCATGCGGAGAGTGCACTGGATGCGGGTGGTTTCCGTTTTCCGGCGCCGGTGAAGTTCGGGATGAGTCTGTTGGCGAAGGTGATGACCAAGAGTACTTATCGGATCTGATATCTGTATTGCCGCAAAGGGCCTCTTCGCGAGCAAGCCCGCTCCCACAGGATTCTGTTTTTCGGCAATAAAAAAGGCGACTACCGCACGGTAGTCGCCTTTTTTGTGCCCGGGAATCTTACGCCGGCATGTTGCGCGCGTAGAAGATTTCCAGCATTTCGTGTTTCACACGCTCGGTCACCTGAGCACGCTGCTCGGAGGACAGGTTGCTGGTGGCGTCGCCGAACAGGTAGTTATCCAGTTCGAAGTTCTTCAGCAGCATTTTGGTGTGGAACAGGTTTTCCTGGTACACATTCACGTCGGTCATCTGGTACGCGTCGCGAGTGTCTTCGGAAAGGTAGTTCTGGATCGAGTTGATCTCGTGGTCGATGAAGTGCTTGTTGCCTTCAACGTCACGGGTGAAGCCGCGCACACGGTAGTCCACAGTCACGATGTCCGAATCGAACTGGTGAATGAGGAAGTTGAGCGCTTTAAGCGGTGAAATGACACCACAGGTCGACACGTCGATGTCCACACGGAACGTCGCAATACCGGCGTCCGGATGGATTTCCGGATAGGTATGCACCGTGATGTGACTCTTGTCGAGGTGGGCAAGGATGATTTCGGGCAATGGACCCGGGGACTCTTCGATCTGGCTGTCAGTCGGGGTCACCGGCTCTTCCGAGATCAGAATCGTGACGCTGGCACCCTGAGGCTCATAGTTCTGACTCGCGATGTTCAGAATGTTGGCACCAATGATTTCGACAACTTCCGTGAGGATCTGCGTCAGGCGTTCGGCGTTGTACTCTTGATTGATGTACTCGACGTAAGCCTGCTGGTCTTGCGGGGTTTCCGCGTAGCAGATGTCATAGATGTTGAAGCTCAAGGTCTTTGTCAGGTTATTGAACCCGTGGAGCTTGAGTTTGCTTTTCACCGTTAAAAACTCTCTATGTATGCGGCGCAGCCGCGTGATCAAGCATGCCCGTCAAGTGCGAACAACGCACCTGCGTAGGACGGTTAACACCTCTTCGCGATGGCGATTTTGGTTATCTGTTCAGGCGGACGATCCGTCGGTTGACCGATCACTGCCCTGAAAAAAGTGGCGCATTATGCAGACGTCAGCGAGGGATCGCCAGAGTCTGCACTGCTTTTATGATAGTTGAATGTCGATTCAACCGAGCTCGACGATTTCATAATCGTGAGTGATCGCCACGCCGGCCGCGCCGAGCATGATCGAGGCCGAGCAATACTTCTCGGCAGACAGTTCGATGGCGCGCTTGACCTGGGCTTCTTTCAGGCCACGGCCCTTGACCACGAAGTGCATGTGGATCTTGGTGAACACCTTCGGATCTTCGGTCGCTCGCTCGGCTTCGAGGAACGCTTCGCAGCTTTCAACCGCCTGACGCGACTTCTTCAGGATGCTGACCACGTCGAAGTTGCTGCAACCGCCAACGCCCAGCAGGAGCATTTCCATCGGGCGAACACCCAGATTACGACCACCGGCGTCCGGTGGTCCGTCCATGACCACAACATGACCGCTACCGGATTCGCCGAGGAACATGGCTTCGCCAGCCCATTGGATGCGTGCCTTCATCGCCAAGACTCCACTGTAGAAAAAAGGGTCGCCAGCTTAGCACAGGCCTTTGCTCTGGCAGCGCCCGGCGTTCCTAGGACGGATGCCTCAGCTGCGTAGGTAATTTCTCGAATTTTCGACGAAGTGTCTGGTAAGCTGGCGCCAATTCGCTGGCGCCAATTGTCAGCCTGTGTAGCGACCGCCTTCAGCGCCTCATAAAAAAATCAAACATCACCGTGCAGTCTTTTCGGGATACAACCATGGTTGCTATTACCCCCACACCCAAAATCAAGAACCTCGACAAGCTGTTGATGCATTGCCAGCGCCGTCGCCATGCGGCCAAGAGCAACATCATCTGCGCCGGCGATCGCTCGGACACGCTGTACTTCATCATCAAAGGTTCGGTCACCATCTTGATCGAAGATGACGACGGCCGCGAAATGATCATCGCCTACCTCAACGCCGGGGACTTCTTCGGCGAGCTGGGTCTGTTCGAACAGGCAGGCCAGGAACAGCAACGCAGCGCATGGGTGCGGGCCAAGGTCGAATGCGAAATCGCCGAAATCAGCTACGTGAAGTTCCGCGAACTGTCGCAGCAGGATCCAGACATTCTTTACGTCCTCAGCGGACAAATCGCCCAACGTCTGCGCAATACCACGCGCAAGGTCGGCGACCTGGCGTTCTTCGACGTTACCGGTCGCGTGGCCCGCTGCCTGCTGGAGCTGTGTAAGCAGCCCGACGCGATGACCCACCCGGACGGCATGCAGATCAAGGTGACCCGTCAGGAAATCGGCCGGATTGTCGGTTGTTCGCGGGAGATGGTCGGTCGCGTGCTCAAGGATCTTGAAGAACGCAACCTGGTCGATGTGAAAGGCAAGACCATGGTAGTCTTCGGTACGCGCTAAGCGCGCAAAATCAGGCGCTGTAGACCTGCGCCAGCATCAGACGAAACAGCTCATCCAGACGCGCCAAAGCCGTTGGCGCGACGAACTTCTCATGCAGGGCGATGTGGCTTTCGGCGCGCACCCGCTGCTCCAGACCGCAAGCCTCGTTGAAGCGATTGACCGCTGCAACCATCGACTCGCGCTCGTTATCCATCAGCATCGCCCCGTGCACCAGCCCCACCGGACGCTGACCGCCCTGACTCTGGCGCCAGCGCTGAGCGGTGCCGACCATCTTGCGGCCGTCGAGATTGACGTTGAAACGACCGTCGCAGAACGCGCCGTCGATTTCGCCCAACGACGACACACCACCCAACTCATCGAGCAATTCACAGATCGGATCACACAGGCGCCGGTAACCGGTTTCGATGCGGTTCAGATCGCCCTCGCTGCGGGGCGGGGCGTAAACCAATGCGATGTTGATGGTTGAAGCGGATTGCGGGACCGGTTCACCGCCGGTTTCCCGCAGCAAGACTGGCCAGCCGGCAGCGGCGGAGACTTCACAGGCGTGGTCAAAACCGGGCAGACGATTGAGGCGACGCGGCATGACCAAGGCGCGATCACTGGGTTGCCAGAACAGCAGACCGGATTCGGCGTTGCCGGCGCAGATCGAGGCCAACAGGTCTTGCTCGGCTTGCAGGCCGGCCTCGATGGTCAGGAAGGTGGGCAGCGACATGGAGGGCTCCGGCAGATCTGGAATCTTTAGGGATTTTGAGGGCCTCTTCGCGAGCAGGCTCGCTCCCACAGGGGAAATGCATTCCAATGTGGGAGCGAGCCTGCTCGCGAATGAGGTCGACTCGGTCAGTCGAGGGTCGAACCACTGACCGGCACGCCACGCTCCGGGAAGAACAGGCGCTGCAGTTCGGTGCCCGGGCTTTCCGCGCGCATGAACGCTTCGCCGACCAGGAACGCATAAACGTCGCTGATTTCCATCAGCTCAACATCGGCACGGTTGAGGATGCCGCTCTCGGTAATCACCATACGGTCGCGCGGGATGCGCGGCAGCAGGTCGAGGGTGGTTTCCAGGCTGACGTCGAAGGTGTGCAGATTGCGGTTGTTGACCCCGACCAGCGGCGTGTCGAGGGTTTTCAGTGCGCGTTCCAGCTCATCGCCGTCGTGCACTTCCACCAGCACGTCGAGACCGACGCCTTTGGCGACCGAGGCCAACTCAGCCATTTTCACGTCGTCCAGTGCGGAGACGATCAACAGCACGCAGTCGGCGCCCAGTGCGCGGGCTTCGACGATCTGGTACGGATCGATCATGAAGTCCTTGCGGATTACAGGCAGTTTGCAAGCGGCGCGGGCCTGTTGCAGGTAGGCATCGGCGCCCTGGAAGTAGTCGATATCGGTCAGTACGGACAGACAGGTCGCCCCGCCCTTCTCGTAGCTCTTGGCAATGTCGGCAGGCACGAAGTTCTCGCGGATCACGCCTTTGCTCGGCGAAGCCTTTTTGATTTCGGCGATCACCGCCGGCTGCTTCTTCTTGGCCTGCGCCAGCAATGCCTGGGCAAAACCACGGGGTGCATCGGCCGCCTTGGCCAGACTTTCCAGCTCGCTCAGGCTGACGCGAGCGCTACGCTCGGCGACTTCCTGGACTTTGCGCGCCAGAATGTTTTCCAGAACCGTCGGTACACTCATCCCTCATTCTCCACTTTGAATACCGCGGTAAAGGCACCCAACTCCTCGAGCTTTTCCCGAGCAAGACCGGTGTGCAGAGCATCGTGCGCAAGTGCCACGCCTTCTTTGAGACTGGTCGCCAGGTCAGCGGCATACAGCGCCGCACCGGCATTGAGCACAATCATTTCAGCGGCTTTCTGGCCGTTTTCGGTCTTGCGCTTGCCCAGTGCATCGCGGATCAGCGCCAGCGACGCTTCCGGGCCTTCGACCGAGAGACCGTGCAGGCTCTGACTCTTCATGCCCAAGTCTTCCGGCTCGACCCAATACTCAGTGATCTCGTTGTTCTTCAGCTCAGCGACGAAGGTCGGCGCGGCAAGACTGAACTCGTCCAGACCGTCCTTCGAATGCACCACCAGTACGTGCTTGCTGCCAAGACGCTGCAAGACTTCGGCCAATGGCCGGCACAGCGCAGGCGTAAACACGCCCACCACCTGATGTTTGACACCGGCCGGATTCGTAAGCGGGCCGAGCATGTTGAACAGCGTACGCAGGCCGAGATCGCGACGCGGGCCGGCGGCGTACTTCATGGCTTTGTGGTGGGTCTGGGCAAACATGAAACCGATGCCGACGTTGTCGATGCAACGGGCGACCTGCACCGGCGTCAGGTTCAGGTAGATGCCGGCTGCTTCGAGCAAGTCGGCGCTGCCGCTCTTGCCCGACACCGCACGGTTGCCGTGCTTGGCCACGGTGCAACCGGCTGCCGCGACAACGAAAGCCGAAGCAGTCGACACGTTGAAAATGTTCGCACCGTCACCGCCGGTACCGACCACGTCGACCACGCCGTCGAGGGTTTTGAGTTCGACCTGATCGGCCAGCTCACGCATCACCGAAACGGCACCGACGATTTCGTCGATGCTCTCGCTCTTCATGCGCATGGCCATCATGAATGCGCCGATCTGCGCCTCGGTGCATTGACCGGTCATGATTTCGCGCATCACGTCACGCATTTCTTCGGTGCTGAGGTCGAGGTGTTCGACGATACGGCTCAGGGCTGTCTTGATATTCATGGGAGTCCTTAGCGCGTGCCGCCGGTTTGTTTGAGGAAGTTGGCAAACAGTTCATGGCCCTGCTCGGTCAGGATCGACTCAGGGTGGAACTGTACGCCCTCAATGTTCAGGGTCTTGTGCCGCAGGCCCATGATTTCGTCGACCGAGCCGTCGTCGTGCTGGGTCCACGCGGTCAGCTCCAGGCACTCGGGCAAAGTATCGTGCTTGACGATCAGCGAGTGGTAGCGGGTAACCGTCAGCGGATGGTTCAGACCGGCGAAAACGCCCTTGTCCTCATGGAATACCGGGCTAGTCTTACCGTGCATCACCTGACGGGCACGCACGACATCGCCGCCGAACGCTTGGCCAATCGATTGATGGCCGAGGCAGACGCCGAGGATCGGCAGTTTGCCGGCGAAATGCTTGATGGCTTCGATGGAAATGCCGGCTTCGGTCGGCGTGCACGGGCCTGGCGAGACCACGATGCGCTCGGGGTTGAGCGCTTCGATTTCGGCGACGGTCAGTTCGTCGTTGCGCACGACTTTGACCTCGGCACCCAGCTCGCCGAGGTACTGCACAACGTTGTAAGTAAAGGAGTCGTAGTTGTCGATCATCAGCAACATGGCGTTTCGAACCTCTTGAATTCTGACTTGAAGACAGCCTTCGAATGACTTGCCCGCAGGGCGCTGCACGATGTCGGACGCGCAGGTGGCGTCGGCACAGCGGCATTTCAAACGGGTAAGGAAGGCAAAGCGATACAGATCCGGCCGGGCCGGCAGAAAAGATTCAGGCGCGCCAACGCCAACGGGCGTGTGCCTTGATGACTTGATCCAGAAGTTTGCTGACGATCAACACGGGGAAGGTCTCGTTCATACGTTCCGGCACAGTAACTTAGCTGGACGGAGCGTGCAATATGGCGGGGCTGACGGGGGACAAAACTAAGGGAGGCTTCGCGACCGATGGCAAAACGCCGGGAGTTTTTGGTACTGTCGTTTCGTTCACCTACAACAATAAATAAACGGACTTGCTCATGATCAAACAGACGTTGTTTGTACCGCTCGCCGGTTGCCTGCTCGCCATGGCTTGCGCCCAGGCGTACGCAGCACCCGCGCCCTATTCGAACTTCATCGTGTTCGGCGATAGCTTGAACGACGCCGGAACCTTCAGGGACAGCGGCGGCCCGGCCGGCGCCACGCAGCGCTACACCAACCGCACCGGCCCGCTGTACAAGGACGGCACCGGGGAAAACCGCGACCTCAACGCCACCCAGATCATCGGCGGCAAACTGGGTTTCAGCCCCGACCAGACCGCCTCCTCATCCTCGGCCGTGCGTGCCGGCGAAGGTCTGGCCGATGGCAACAACTGGGCGGTGGGCGGTTACCGTACCGACCAGATTCTCGACTCGATCACCACCCAGTCCGCCACCGGCGAACGCACTCGCAGCGGTTACCTGCCGTCGAACGGTTTCCGTGCCGACCCGAACGCGCTGTATTACCTGTCGGGGGGCGGCAACGATTTCCTTCAAGGCCGCGTACTCAGTCTCGATCAGGCCAGCGCCGCAGCCGATCGCCTGGCCGACAGCGCCCGCACGCTGCAAGGCGCCGGCGCCAAATACATCATGGTCTGGCTGCTGCCGGACATCGGCCTGACCCCAGCCATCAACGGCTCGCCGCTGCAGGGTTTCACCTCGCAGCTCAGCGCCCAGTTCAACACCGAGCTGGTCAGGCAGTTGCAGGGCATCAACGCCGAAATCATCCCGCTGAACATCCCGGTGCTGCTCAAAGAAGCCTTCGCCAACCCGGCGCAGTTCGGCCTCGCGACCGACCAGAACCTGACGGCCACTTGTTTCAGCGGCAATAGTTGCACCGAGAACGCCCGATACGGCATCAACAGCGCCACGCCGGATCCGACCAAGCTGATCTACAACGACGCAGTGCACCCGACCGAAGCCGGCCAGCGGTTGATTGCCGACTACGCCTATTCGCTGCTGGCCGCCCCTTGGGAGCTGACCCTGCTGCCGGAAATGGCCCAGGGTTCGTTGCGCGCGCATCAGGATGAACTGCGCAATCAATGGCTGGCCGATTGGGAAAACTGGCAAGCCGTGGGCCAATGGCGCGCCATCGTTGCCGGCGGCGGTCAACATCAGGATTTCGACAGCCAGCACAGTGCGGCCAGTGCCGATGGCAACGGGTATAACCTGAACATCGGCGGCAGCTATCGCGTCAACGAAGCCTGGCGTGTCGGCTTGGCCGCAGGTTTCTATCACCAGAAACTCGAAGCCGGCGACGCCGACTCGGAATACAAACTCAACTCCTACATGGGCACCGCGTTCGCCCAGTATCAGCAAAACCGCTGGTGGGGCGATCTGGCGATGACCGCCGGCAAACTCGACTACGACAGCCTCAAGCGTAAATTCCAGCTTGGGGTCAACGAGCGCGGAGAGAAAGGCGATACCGACGGTTACGTGCTGGCGATCAGCGGCCGCCTCGGCTACGACATCGCGCAGCAGGCCAGCAGCCCGTGGCACCTGTCGCCGTTCGTCAGTGCCGACTTTGGCAAGACCGAAGTCGATGGCTACTCGGAAAAAGGCGCTGACTCCACGGCGCTGACTTTTGACGACCAGTCGCGCAACTCGCGGCGTCTGGGCGTGGGTATCCAGGGCAAGTACCAGATCACCGCGCAGACCGAAGTGTTCGGCGAGTTCGCCCACGAGCGTGAGTACAACGACGACCGCCAGGATCTGACCATCAACCTCAACAGCCTGCCGAACAACCGCTTCACGCTCGAAGGCTACGAGCCGCAGACCAACCTCAATCGCCTGAACCTGGGCGTGAGCCACAAGCTCACGCAGGATCTGGCGTTGCGCGCCAGCTACAACGTGCGCAAGGATGATGACTTTACCCAGCAGGGGGTGAACGTCGGGGTCAGCCTTGATTTCTGATCTACTGGCATAAAAAACGCGGCACCCTCACAGGCGCCGCGTTTTTTTATGGCTGAACACAATCAAATGTAGGAGTGAGCCTGCTCGCGATGGCGGTGAAACAGTCAACATTAAGGAGAATGTCAGACCAAAATCGCGAGCAGGCTCACTCCTACAGGGTTTTGCGTGGATCAGGCGTCCGGGGTTTGCTCGGCCAATGCCACGGCGCGGAACATCGCGCGACGCTTGTTCAGGGTTTCTTCCCACTCCAGCGCCGGCACCGAGTCGGCAACAATACCGCCACCGGCCTGCACGTGCAGTTCGCCGTTCTTGATCACCGCGGTACGAATCGCAATCGCGGTGTCCATGTTGCCGTTCCAGGCGAAGTAACCGACCGCACCGCCATACACGCCACGCTTGACCGGTTCCAGCTCGTCGATGATTTCCATCGCACGGATCTTCGGCGCGCCGGACAAGGTGCCCGCCGGCAGAATCGCCCGCAGAGCGTCCATCGCGGTCAGCCCGGCCTTCAACTGGCCGGTGACGTTGGAGACGATGTGCATCACGTTGGAATAACGCTCGATGACCATTTTCTCGGTGAGCTTCACCGAACCGATTTCCGAAACCCGGCCAGTGTCGTTACGACCCAGATCGATCAGCATCAAGTGCTCGGCAATCTCCTTGTCGTCCGACAGCAGGTCTTCTTCCAGCGCCAGATCCGCTTCTTCGGTGGCGCCACGCGGGCGCGTACCAGCAATCGGGCGCACGGTGATCAGGTTGTCTTCGACCCGCACCAGCACTTCCGGCGAACTGCCGACGACGTGGAAGTCGCCGAAGTTGAAGAAGTACATGTACGGCGTCGGGTTGAAGCAACGCAGGGCGCGATACAGATCGATTGGCGCAGCCTTGAAGTCGATCGACATGCGCTGCGACGGCACCACTTGCATGCAGTCACCGGCAAGGATGTATTCCTTGATGGTGTCGACGGCTTTTTCGTAATCGTCCTGAGTAAAACTGGAGCGGAACAGAGGATCAGCCGCTTGTTGCTTGCTGAAATCCAGGCCACGGCGCGGGGTGATCGGCTGGCGCAGTTTCTCCAGCAGTGCCTGCAATTGCGCCTGCCCCTGCTCGTAAGCATCGGCTTGCGCCGGGTCGGCCAGAACAATCGCGTGCATCTTGCCGGCGAGGTTGTCGAACACCACCACCGCATCGGAAACCATCAGCAGAATGTCCGGCACGCCCAGTGGGTCCGGGTTCGGGCATTTGCCCAGACGCTTCTCAACATAGCGCACGCAGTCGTAACCGAAGTAGCCGACCAGCCCCCCATTGAAACGCGGCAGACCGGCGATGGTCGGCACGTTGTAGCGGGCCTTGAAGGTTTCGACGAAGGCCAGCGGGTCTTCGACGTCATGGCTTTCGGTCTCGACGCCATCGACGGTGATGCTCACGTGATGGTCGTGCACCCGCAGCACGGTGCGGCACGGCAGGCCGATGATCGAATAACGGCCCCATTTCTCGCCACCCTGCACCGATTCGAGCAGGTAGGAGTTTGGCTGGTCGGCCAGTTTCAGGTAGATCGACAGCGGGGTGTCGAAGTCGGCCAGGGTTTCGCAGGCCAACGGAATGCGGTTGTAGCCGTCAGCGGCCAGGCGCAGGAATTCTTCGCGGATCATGGGGTGCCTCGTGGTGTGAGGGGCAAATCAGTCAGGTGTGCAAACGCGCCGGCAAGCCGGCCAGGAACCAGTCAGGCGCGCCAACGCCAGCGGGCCAGGGCCTTGATGACTTTCATCCAGAGTTTGCGGGTGACCACCACGATGGCGTTTCCAGAATGGGATTGAGCAGCGTCGGGCAACGTTATCTCAGCGGCTGTACCGAGGCAACCGGGAATTAGCTTGCGCAGATCGTCGATCACCAGTGCCGGGGATTCCTCGGCAATCGGTCGACCGTGGTTGTAGCCGTAGCTCAGCGCCACGCACTTGACCCCCGCCGCTTTCGCCGCCAGCACGTCGCTGCGCGAGTCGCCGACGAACAGCGATTGCGAGGCAGGAATGTTGGCCATCTTCATCACGAAGAATAGCGCGGCCGGGTCGGGTTTCTTTTGCGGCAGGGTGTCGCCGCCGATGATCCACTTGAAGTAGCGGCCGATCTTCATCTGATCCAGCAGCGGCGCGACAAAACGCTCCGGTTTGTTGGTGATCAATGCCATGGCCACGCCCTGTTTGTGCAGCCATTTGAGAGTGTCGCGTACGCCGGGATAGACCACGGTCAACTCGTGGCTCGCGCCATAGGCTTCCATGAATACTTCCAGCGCGTGCTCGGCCTCTACGTCATCCACCGCCGAATGATCGATGCCACCGGCCAGCGCCCGGCGCACCAGCACCGGTGCGCCATTGCCGACCCACTCGCGCACCGCCTCGATACCGGCAGGCTTGCGGCCGAGGGAGAGCAGCATGGTGTCCACCGCCGCCGCCAGGTCGGGAACCGAGTCGATCAACGTGCCATCCAGATCGAACATCACCAACCGTGGCAGCTGCCCCGGGAACAGCTGCTCAAAACCGCTCATGGGCGCGCCAGCGCCAGTTCGGAACGCATCTTGTCGATGACTTCCTGATAGTTCGGTGCATTGAAGATCGCCGAACCGGCCACAAAGGTGTCAGCGCCAGCGGCCGCGATTTCACGGATGTTGTTGACGTTGACGCCGCCGTCGATTTCCAGACGGATGTCACGCCCCGAGGCATCGATGATCGCCCGCGCTTCGCGCAGTTTGTCGAGGGTGCCAGGAATGAACTTCTGCCCGCCGAAGCCAGGGTTGACGCTCATCAGCAAGACCATGTCGACCTTGTCGATCACGTACTTGAGCACGTCCAGCGGGGTCGCCGGGTTGAACACCAGGCCGGATTTGCAGCCGCCTTCACGGATCAGTTGCAGCGAACGATCGACGTGCAGCGTGGCTTCCGGGTGGAAGGTGATGTAGGTCGCGCCGGCCTCGATAAAGTCGCCAACGATGCGATCCACCGGGCTGACCATCAGGTGCGCATCGATCGGCGCGGTGATGCCGTACTTGCGCAGTGCCGCGCAGACCATCGGGCCGATAGTCAGGTTCGGCACGTAGTGGTTGTCCATGACATCGAAGTGGACGAAGTCGGCACCGGCGGCCAGAACATTGTCCACTTCTTCGCCGAGGCGGGCGAAGTCGGCGGAGAGAATCGACGGAGCAATTACGAAGGGCTGCATGACGCACCTTTTCTGAGCTAAATCACGATGGCGCGCATTGTATACCTCAAGTTTCCGTGCGCGCACCGTGACCGCGATGATCAGTACGCCGCTCGGTAGATCTTCTCGATATCCGCAGCGCTGAGCTTGCGCGGGTTGTTGCGCATCAGACGCTCGATTCCCGCGGCCTCCACGGCCATGGCCGGGATCGCCTCCTCGGGTACACCGAAACTGCGCAGCCCGGCCGGAATTTCCACCGCAGCGCACAGGTCGGTCATCGCCTGCACGGCTTTGTCCGCCGCCTCGGTGGCGCTCAGATGCGCGGTCTTCACCCCCATGGCTTCGGCGATATCCTGCATGCGCTCGACGCAGGCCATCTTGTTCCAGGTCATGACGTACGGCAGCAACAAGGCGTTACTGACGCCATGGGCGATGTTGAAGCGCCCGCCCAACGGATAGGCCAACGCATGCACCGCGCCGACTCCGGCATTGCCGAACGCCATCCCGGCCATCAGGCTGGCGGTGGCCATGTCCTCACGGGCCTGCAGATTGGCGCCATTGGCGTAGGCCTTGGGCAGCGACCGGGCAATCAACCTGATTGCGCCGAGCGCCAGCGAGTCGGTGATCGGCGAGGCGTTGACCGACAGATAGGATTCGATGGCATGCACCAGCGCATCTACGCCACTGGCGGCGGTGACGCTGCGCGGGCAGGTCAGGGTCATCTGCGGGCTGACCAGCGCCACGTCCGGCAACAGGTAATCGCTGACGATGCCTTTCTTCAGTTGCGCAACCTTGTCGGAAAGGATGGCGACGTTGGTCACTTCCGAGCCGGTGCCGGCGGTGGTCGGGATGGCGATCAGCGGCGGACCTTTGCGTGGCACCTGATCGACGCCGAACAGGTCTTCCAGCGCGCCGTGGTATCCGGCATACGCGGCGACACTCTTGGCGATGTCGATGGCACTGCCGCCACCGAGACCGATCAAGCCGTCATGCCCACCCTCGCGATACACGCGCATGCAATCTTCGACGATGGCGATTTCCGGGTCCGGCAGCACCCGATCAAAAATCTCGTACTCGCGCCCGCCCAATTGGCACAGCGCCAGCTCCACGGTGCCGGACTTGACCAGCGCGGCGTCGGTGACAATCAGCGGGTTGTCGATATCGAGGCGGGTGAGTTCGGCGGCCAGTTGCTCGATGGCCCCGGCGCCGGTGATCAGTTTGTGAGCGATTTTGAACTGGGACAGACTCATCGTGCGCAGCCTCTTATAGATGTGGGAGCTGAGCACAAGCGTAGTTGAGGGTTTCGGGTTGTCTGGTATTCAGTTGGTGAATAATCAGGAGCAAAAGCCCCTCACCCTAACCCTCTCCCGTAGGGAGAGGGGACTGACCGAGCTGCACTCTCGAAGTCCATCGACGTGCAATACCGAGTCGAACTCAGATTCTGAACAGCATGAAGATCTGCCCCCTTTCCCCCTCGCCCCCTTGGGGGAGAGGGCTGGGGTGAGGGGTGGCTTTTGATCTGGGCGTCAGACCTGCGCGGTACGCAGTTTTTCGCTGCGACCACGCAGCCATTCCAGGGTCAGCAGCAGAATGACGGAAAAAGCGATCAGCAAGGTTGCCGCCGCCGCAATCGTCGGGCTGAGGTTCTCGCGGATCCCGCTGAACATCTGCCGTGGCAGAGTCGCTTGCTCGGGGCCGGCGAGGAACAGCGTCACTACCACCTCATCGAACGACGTCGCGAAGGCAAAAAGCGCCCCGGAAATCACCCCCGGTGCAATCAGCGGCAAGGTCACCCGGCGGAACGCCGTCAGTGGCGATGCACCAAGACTCGCCGCAGCGCGTACCAGATTGTGGTTGAACCCCTGCAACGTCGCCGACACGGTGATGATCACGAACGGCACACCGAGCACCGCGTGCACCACGATCAACGAGAAGAAGCTGTTGCCCAGCCCCAGCGGCGCGAAGAACAGATAACTCGCCACACCAATGATCACCACCGGCACCACCATCGGCGAAATCACCAGCGCCATCACCAGGGATTTGCCGGGGAAGTCGCCACGGGTCAGGCCGATCGCGGCCAGGGTTCCGAAGACCATCGCCAGCACCGTGGCCGCGGGGGCGACGATGATGCTGTTCTTCAGAGAACGCATCCATTCCGCCGAGGCGAAGAAGTCCTGATACCAGTGCAGGGAAAAGCCCTGTAGCGGATACACCAGGAAACTGCCCGAGTTGAACGACAGCGGCACGATGACCAGCACCGGCAGAATCAGGAACAGCAGGATCAGGCCGCAGAGGATCCGCAAGCTGTAGAACCACACCCGTTCGATGGGCGACATGTAAGGACTCAGCATTTCAAATTCCCCTTAGCTCAGACGCAGGCGACTGGCGCCCACCAGCCAGCTGTAGATCAGATAAAGCACCACGGTCGCCAGCAGCAACAGGCCGCCCAGTGCAGTGGCCATGCCCCAGTTGATGCTGGTGTTGGTGTAGAACGCGACGAAGTAACTGACCATCTGATCGTTCGGGCTGCCGAGCAGCGCCGGGGTGATGTAGTAGCCGATGGCGAGGATGAACACCAACAGGCAACCGGCACCGACGCCGGCATAAGTCTGCGGGAAATACACCCGCCAGAAACTGGCGAACGGATGGCAGCCCAGCGAGATGGCGGCGCGCATGTAGGTCGGCGAGATGCCTTTCATCACGCTGTAGATCGGCAGGATCATGAACGGCAGCAGGATGTGCACCATCGAGATGTAGACCCCGGTGCGGTTGAACACCAGCTCCAGCGGCTTATCAATGATGCCCATCGCCATCAGTGCGCTGTTGATCAGCCCGCCCGATTGCAGCAACACGATCCACGCCGCGACCCGCACCAGAATCGAGGTCCAGAACGGCAACAGCACCAGAATCATCAGCAGGTTGCTCTGCCGCGATGGCAGGTTGGCCAGCAGGTAAGCCAATGGATAAGCGAGGAACAGGCAGATCACGGTGATGACCAGGCCCATCCAGAACGTGCGGGCGAAGATGTCGAGGTAGATCGCCTGATCCGGGGTGGCCGGGGCCAGTTCGCCGAGATCATCGATACGGTGATCCACCGCCGCCAGCAGGTAGTAAGGCGTGATGCTGCTGGTGTTGCGTTTGACCGCTTGCCAGTAGGCCGGATCGCCCCAACGCTCATCGAGCGCTTCGAGGGCTTCTTTATAGGAGGCCGGTTCGCTGGCGAAGGGCAGCGCCCGGGCGGTTTTGGTCAGCAGGCTGCGATAGCCGGCCAACTCCATGTTCAAGCGCTTGGACAGATCGCCCAAGGTCTGGTTTTTGCGGGCTTCGGCGAGGTCTTCGCCGGCCGCTTTGTACACCGGTTCAGCCGGCAGGCCGCGGCCGTCCCAACTGGCGATGGCCGCCACGGTGCGTGGCATGCCGCCGACCACTTCCGGATTGCCGACGCTTTTGTAGAGCAGCGCCACGATCGGCACCAGGAACACCAGCAACAGAAACAGCACCAGCGGCGCAATCAACGCCTGGGCCTTCCAGCGGTTGACCCGCTCGGCGCGCTTGAGCTTCTGCTTCAAGGTGGGGCTGGCGCCCTCGTTCAGGGGAACGGCGATGGCCATGACGTACTCCGCAAATCTTTGATCGTTACAGAGGTGGCGAACCACCTCTGTTGTGTTGAAACACAGCTACCTGTGGGAGCGAGCCTGCTCGCGAAGAGGCCAGCACATTCAACATCTATGCTGGTTGATCTACCGCTTTCGCGAGCAGGCTCGCTCCCACAGGGGTAGGCAAGCCCACCATCACCAGGCCTTGCTTATTTCGCAGCCCAGGAATTGAAGCGCTGTTCCAGTTGCTCGCCGTTATCAGCCCAGAAGCTGACGTCGATCTGCACCTGGTTGGCGATGTTTTCCGGGGTGGTCGGCATGTCTTTCAGCACGTCCTTGCTCAGCAGGGGTACGGCTTGGGTATTGGCCGGGCCGTAGGCGATGTTTTCCGAGTAGGTCTTCTGTTGCTGCGGCTGAACCGAGTAGGCGATGAATTTCTTCGCCGCTTCGGCGCGCTTGGCGTCCAGACCTTTCGGGATGGCCCACGCATCGAAGTCGTAGATGCCGCCGTTCCACACCACTTTCAGGTTGGATTCTTTCTGCACGGCGGCGATGCGTCCGTTGTAGGCCGAGCTCATGACCACGTCACCGGAAGCAAGGTATTGCGGCGGTTGTGCACCGGCCTCCCACCACTGAATGCTTGGCTTGAGTTCATCGAGTTTCTTGAACGCGCGATCCTGCCCACCCTTGCTCGCCAGCTCTTTATAAACGTCCTTCGGTGCAACACCGTCGGCCATCAGCGCGAATTCCAGGGTGTACTTGGCGCCTTTGCGCAGGCCACGCTTGCCCGGGAATTTCTTGGTGTCCCAGAAATCGGCCCAACTGGTTGGCGCGGTTTTCAGCTTGTCGGCGTTGTACGCGAGCACGGTCGACCAGACGAAGAAGCCCACGCCGCACGGCTGAATCGCACCTTTGACGTAGTCTTCGGTCTTGCCGAACAGGGCCGGGTCGAGTTGTTCGAACATGTCTTCATCGCAACCACGGGACAGCTCTGGCGATTCGACTTCCACCAGATCCCACGACACGCTCTTGGTGTCGACCATAGCTTTGACCTTGGCCATTTCGCCGTTGTACTCACCGGCAACGATCTTGCCGTTGCCCGCCGCTTCCCACGGTGCGTAGAAGGCTTTGACTTGCGCCGCCTTGTTCGCCCCGCCAAACGACACCACAGTCAGATCGGGACCGGCGGCCATAGCGCTGGCCGCACCCATCAGGCCCAGGGTCAGGGCGGTGAACTTCAGGGATCTCAACATTTATTGTTCTCTCCACGTGCAGGGTTGGTGTTGGTATTGCCGGGGCGCTTAGTGCGCCTCTAGAAGAGGATCGAGTGCGCGAACGTGCTCGACCTGCCAGCCAAGCGGAACCACGTCGCCGACCGCGAGCGCTGGATCGAGCTCGGCAATCGGCTGTTTCACGAAGAAGTCGGTCTTGCCGCAGACTTCCAGGCGCACCCGGACGTGGTCGCCCAGATAGATGAATTCCGCCACCCTCCCCGAGAAGCGGTTGACGCATTGGTCGCTCGAACCGTTGAGGCTGACGCGCTCCGGGCGGATCGACAGGGTCACCGGCTCGCCGGTCTGGCCGACGTTGACCGCCAGCGCCTCGACCTTCTCGCCCCGACCCAACTCGACTACGCAACGCTCGCCGCTCTGGCTGAGCAGACGGCCGTTGAGGCGGTTGTTCTCGCCGATGAAGTTGGCGACGAAGGTGTTTTTCGGTTCTTCGTAAAGCGTGCGCGGCGGGGCGATCTGCTGGATCTCGCCCTGATGAAACACGGCGACGCGGTCGGACATGGTCAGGGCTTCACCCTGGTCGTGGGTCACATAGACCACGGTCACGCCGAGGCGCTGGTGCAGGTGTTTGATCTCCATCTGCATGTGTTCGCGCAGTTGCTTGTCGAGTGCGCCCAGCGGTTCGTCCATCAGCACCAGTTGCGGTTCGAACACCAGCGCCCGGGCCAGCGCTACACGCTGCTGCTGACCGCCGGAGAGTTGTGCCGGATAACGCGAAGCGAAGGCGTCGAGCTGGACCATGCTCAGGACTTTCTTGACCTTGTCGCTGACGTCGCTCTTGTTCAGGCCACGTACGGTCAGCGGGAAGGCCAGATTCTCGGCCACGGTCATGTGCGGGAACAGCGCGTAGTTCTGGAACACCATGCCGATGTCGCGCTTGTGCGGCGGCACGTTGTTGATTGCACGGCCGGCCAGGAGGATTTCGCCAGCGGTCGGGGTTTCGAACCCGGCGAGCATCATCAGGCTGGTGGTCTTGCCCGAGCCGGACGGCCCGAGCAGGGTCAGGAACTCGCCTTTGCGAATGTCCAGGTTGAGGTCTTTGACGATCAGGTTCTCGCCGTCGTAGCTCTTCTGCACTCCACGAAAGCTGACCAGCACGTCACTGGCCCCTGCGTTTGAATCGACCTGGCTCATACCCACACCTTTGTTATTGGTAACTGCTGTGGATTAAGCCTAGTGGCTGGCGCCAGCCACGCAAATCGGGGCGCAGGAGAGAATCGCCTCAGCCGGATGGAAGGTTGGGGGTAGGGATTGCCCTACAAGGATGGCGCGTTTTGGCAAACGAGCTACGAGCACCAAGCGGCAAGCCACGAGAACAAGCAAAAGCGGTTGTCGCTAATGGATATGCTCGCAATTTCGGGCGCTATGAAGATCCCCTGTAGGAGTGAGCCTGCTCGCGATAGCGGTGGCTCAGTCACTGAAGTATTGCCTGACAGACCGCTATCGCGAGCAGGCTCACTCCTACAGTTTTAACTGCGGTGATCTTTAGAGGAGTTTGTGCTCCATCGCGTATTTCACCAGTTCGGCCAGCGAGGTGATATTGAGCTTCTGCATCAGTCGCGCCTTGTGGGTGCTGATGGTCTTGCTGCTCAGCGCCAGTTGCTGGGCGATGTCGTTGACGTTGGCGCCTTGGGCCAGGCGCTCGAACACCGAGAACTCACGCTCGGACAGCAGCGAATGCAACGGACGCGTGTCGGTCAGGCCGACTTCGAAGACCATGCGGTCGGCCAGTTCCGGGTCGATGTAGCGCCCGCCGGCCGCCACTTTGCGAATCGCCGTCAGCAATAGCGCCGGATCGCTGTCCTTGGTCGCGTAGCCCGCGGCGCCGACCTTCAGCGCACGGGCGGCCATTTGGGCCTCGTCGTGCATCGACAGCACCAGAATCGCCGGTGGATTGTTCAGCGCGCGAATCCGCGGAATCGCCTCCAACCCATTGACGCCAGGCATCGAGATGTCCAGCAACACCACTTCACACGGCACGCTGCGTAGGGTTTCGAGGAGCTGCTCGCCATTGCTCGCCTCCCCCACCACTTGCAGGTCCTTGGCCAGGCCGATCAATTGCTTGATGCCTTCACGGACGATGGTATGGTCTTCGGCTACCAATACACGGATCACGTTCTTCTCCATTATTCTTATTCAGCGCCAAGGTCATTCGCGAGCAGGCTCGCTCCCACAGGGAAGTGCATTCCAATGTGGGAGCGAGCCTGCTCGCGATAGCGTCAGCTCAAACACCACAACCTTCAAACCTCATTCACCGGCACCCACACATTCAGACTGGTGCCCTCCCCCGGCTCACTCTCAAGCAACAAGCGTCCGCCCATGATCAGCACCCGCTCGCGCATACCGACCAAACCAAAGGACGTCGGCCGATCCGCCGCAGCGACAAAGCCTACGCCATCGTCGCTGACCGTCAGACACAACTCGTCGCCTTCCAGCGCCAGTGTCAGCTCCACAGTATGCGCCTGAGCATGGCGCATGACGTTGGTCAGCGCCTCCTGCAGGATGCGGAACAGCCCGATCGCCTTGGCATCGCTGAGCGCCGGCAGATTGTCCGGCACCTGCACCAGACACGGAATCTGCGTACGCGCCTCGAAGCGCCGCGCCTGCCACTCGATCGCTGAAGCAATCCCGGCATCGAGAATCGGCGGGCGCAACGCCGTCGCCACATCACGCACCAGCTGGAACAACTGGGCGATCAGGCGTTTCATGCTGTTCAAGCGCTCGTGCAGCCCCGGGTCGAGCTGCGCATAGGCCAGTTCGCACATCGATGTTTCCAGCTTCAGCACCGTGAGCATCTGCCCCAGCTCATCGTGCACTTCTCGGGCGATGCGTGCCTTTTCTTCTTCGCGCACGCTTTCCAGGTGCGCCGACAATTCGCGCAGTTGCTCACGGGAGGCGGCGAGCTCCAGCTCGATGCGCTTGCTTTCGCTGATGTCCCAGACGATGCCGTCCCAGACATAGGCGCCATCCTCCAGCTGTCGGGTGATTGCCTTGATCTCGGCCCAGCGCTGCTCGCCCTGACGGGTGAGGATGCGACCCTGCCACGACCAGTCACTGTCAGTGTCCAGCGCCTGATCCTGGGTCTGGTGGTAACTGGCCCTGTCGTCCGGATGCACCAGACTGCGCAAGCCCATGTCGCGGTGGGCGATGGCGGCCGGGGCGTAGCCGACCAGACTCTCGCTGCCCTCGCTGATGTAGGCGAAATCGATCTGACCGGTCACCGGCGCCCGCTCCAGGCGGAACACCAGCCCCGGAACGTTGGCGGCGATGCCTTGCAGGCGCGCTTCACTTTCCTGCAACGCGGCCAGGGCGCGGCGACGCTCGGTGACGTCGGTGAGATAAACCACCAGATACTCGCTGTCGCGAAAGCGCAGAAAGCTCAACGAAACGTCCGCCGGCAGGACGCTGCCATCAGCGCGTACGCAGCTGGTTTCAAAACTCAAGGGCCCCTCTTCACTGGCCCGCGCGCGTTTCCACAAGTTGAGCCAGCGGTCCATGTGCAGACCGGGTTCGAAGTCGATCAGCGGCCGCTCGATCACCGCGCCCTGTGGATAACCGAGCATGTGTTCCGCCGCGCGGTTGGCATAGCGCACATGGCTGTCCCAGTTGACCCAGAGAATGCCAACGGTACTTTGGTCGATGGAAAACTGGGTCAGGCGCAAGGCTTCTTCGCTGGCCGCGCGCAGGGCAATGTCTTCCCGGGCGGCCAGCAGGCGCTGTTCGAGGCTGTGTTGCTGGCGTCGTTGCCAGATGATGATGGCCGCACAACTGAGCAGCAACACCGCAAACAACAGGCTGAGGTTCTGCCAGAACCCCGGCGATTCCGTCAGCCGTGGGTACTTGGGTTGCAGCCACTGGTTGTGCAGGCGCTCCAGATCCTTGGCCGGGATTGCCCGCAAGGCGCTTTCGATGATCCCGGCCAATTGCGGCCAGTCGCGCCGCGTGGCAACCCGCAACAGCTGCGGCAAACCGATATCGCCGACCACCACCAACCCGGCGAACTCAGGTTCGGCGGACAACCGCCCGAGTTGCGCTTCATCTATCACGGCGTAGGACGCTTGTTGAGTCAACAACAGTTGCAGCGCCTGACGCTCCAGCGGCACGCCTTGCAGATTCAGGTGCGGATAATTGCTGCGCAAATAATCGGCGGTGACGCTGGGCATGCGCACCGCGACGCGGGACAGGCTGTCGAGCTTTTCCAGCTCGACCACGCCGCCGCTCTTCTGGTCGCTGACCACCAGTTGCGGCACACGCATGTAAGGATCGGAAAACAGCCACAGGCGCAGCGCACCCGGGGTCTGGGTCAGGCCCGGGGCGATGTCGATTTCGCCTTCGCGGGCGGCGTCTTCCAGTTGCGCCAGGTCCTGAAAATTGCGCCAGCTCAGCTCGACGTTCAGCGTCTTGGCCAGCGCTTTCATCAATTCGACATTAGCCCCGGACAGTCGCTGCAAGCGCCGGTCGTATTGCGCGTACGGCGCCTGCGATACCAGGCCAACACGCAGCTCACGGTGCTGCGCCAGCCATTGCTGCTCGCCGGGCGTCAACAGCGCTGCATGCGCCGCCGGCGCAGACGCCGCCCAGCCCATCAAGGGAAAACACAACCAGCCGATAACCCACAGGCAGCAAAAACGCATCATTGAAGTCTCTTGCACTGACAAATTCTGACCAACCCATTAGGCTGCCGGGATACTTTTCTGGCCTGGAATAACCGATGCCCTCTGTCTACCGCCTGGCAATGCCAGCATTGTGCCTGTCGCTGATCCTGCCTTGTGCGTTTTCCGTCGAAGCCGCCGATCCGGCGCCCGCCTCCACCGCCGAGCAACCGGCCGCCGAAAAACCGGCCGAACGCCAGCCACTGCTTGAGCGTAGTCAGGAAGAAGCCGCAGCACTGGAACGCAAAGTCCCGGCACAAGAACAGCAGCAATTGCAGGCCGGCGCCGATACTTTCCTCGCCCTGTGGAAACCGGCCAACACTGCCGAGCCCAAAGGTGCGGTGATTATCGTCCCCGGCGCCGGCGAAACCGCTGACTGGCCGCAAGTGATCGGCCCACTGCGCAGCAAATTGCCCGATGTCGAGTGGAGCAGCCTGAGTATCACCCTGCCGGATCTGCAAAGCGATGTCATCGCACCGCGGGTGATTGCGCCCGCCGCCGCGCCGAAAGCCCCGGAAAGTGGCAGCAAGGATTCCACCACTGCGCAACCGATCGAACAGGCGGCGGGCGGTGAAGCGGAAGTGGCGGATCAGGTGGTCGCCGAAACGACTGAAGAACAATCCAAGGCTGATGCCGAACGGATCTTTGCGCGGATCGATGCGGCGATCGCCTACGCCGAGCAGCAAAGCGCACGCCGGGTCGTGGTCCTCGGTCACGGTACGGGCGCGTACTGGGCAGCGCGCTTTCTCAGCGAGCGGCAGAGTTCCCAGGTCGAGAAACTGGTGATGGTCGATGCGCAAACGCCGAGCAAGGCCAAGCCACAATTGGCCGAGCTGACACCGACCCTGAAGTTGCCGACCGCCGACATTTTCTACATGGACAAGGCGCTGGATCGCAACGCGGCGCTGGAGCGCATGCAGGCCAGCAAGCGCTTGAAGACTTCGACCTTCAGCCAAGTGGCGCTCAAGGCGTTACCGGATAAAAAGGCTGAGCAGGAACAAATGTTCCGGCGGGTGCGTGGCTGGTTGAATCCGCAGAAGACTGACTGATAGACCGAGTCGCCCCATTCGCGAGCAGGCTCGCTCCCACATTTGAATGCATTCCATCTGTAGGAATGCGATCAGTGTGGGAGCGAGCCTGCTCGCGAAGAGGCCCTCATCAACAACTAACTTCTAACGATCAGCGAAAATCCCGCCGCGCCCGAATCAGGGTAAACGCGTTGTGCAGCTCGCGGGTTTTCTCGGTCGCGTCACGCACCTGCTCCGGCGTCGCGCCGCTGCCGGCGATCTTGTCCGGGTGATGACGACTGAGCAGCCGGCGATAGGCGCGCTTGATCTGCGCCGGCTCGCTGGTCGCCGACACCCCGAGCAGGCGCATCGCTTCCTGATAACTCACCGCGGCACTGACAATCGGCCGTTTATTGGGCTCGTAATCATTGGCCAGCGCCTGAATCTGGTGGGTTGTCCAACCCAGCCACTTGCCCCACTGCGCCAACAATTCACGCTCACTGACGCCCGCACGACCGTCGGCCCAGACCATCCGCCAGCAGGCGCGCAACACGCCCTCGGCGGCATGCGGCTGAGCACCCAGGCGGCGCAGATAACCGCGCAGGCGGTCGCCGCCGGCCTTGCCGCGATTGAACGCAGCAATCGCCCGTCGCCGTGCCGGTTCGCTCATTTCCAGGGCGTTCATTTCATGGCGCGCCTGCTGGATATGGCCGTCCGTCACTCGCCCGTCACTCTTGGCCAGACGCCCGAGCAACACGAACAGCAATTCGTCGTTGCGCAACATCGGCCGTCCGCCGAGTTTTTCCCGCAAGTGCCCCCAGCTTTGCAGGTGCAGGCGCCGATCCAGCGCCTGTCCCAACAATGCCCCAAGCATGGCCCCCGGAATGCTGGCAATCGCAAAACCCGCTCCGGCTCCAATCAGAGTCCCTGGCCACAACATATCAACGACTCGCTTCTATCAATGCTTCAGCTTCGGCCAGACGCTCATGCGTACCGACATCCACCCAGTGACCTTTCAGACGCTCACCGCTGACCTGTCCGTCAGCCATGGCGTTGCGCAGCAGTGGTGCGAGCTTGAATGCGCCGTCCGTGCAGCCATCGAACAACTGCGGATGCAGGACAGCGATGCCGCTGTAGGTCAGGGTTTGCGCACCCGGCTGAGCATCGCTCACCCGGCCGTCAGTCAGGATGAAATCGCCCGCCGGATGATGAGCCGGGTTGTCCGCCAGTACGAGATGCGCCAGACCATTGATCGGTTGATGCAGCACGCTGAAGTCGTAATCGGTCCAGATGTCACCGTTGACCACCAGAAACGCATCGTCACCGAGCAGCGGCAAGGCGCGGAAAATCCCGCCGCCGGTTTCCAGCGGCTCACCTTCCGGCGAGTACTGGATGCTCACGCCGAACTGCGAACCGTCGCCCAGGTAATCTTCGATCTGCTGACCGAGCCAGGCATGGTTGATCACGATTTCACTGAAACCGGCTGCCGCCAGTGCGCGCAGGTGATATTCGATCAACGGTACGCCACCGGCACGCACCAGCGGCTTGGGGGTGGTCAGGGTCAGCGGGCGCATGCGCTCGCCCTTGCCTGCCGCCAGAATCATCGCCTTCATGCAGTCGCTCCGCCACGCAGACTGGCGAGCAACGCCTGCAGATCCGCCAGTTCAGGACGACGCGCAAGCACCGCTTCTATATAGGCGAAGAAACGCGGCACGTCGGCCAGGTAGCGCGGCTTGCCATCGCGATGGCAGATGCGGGCGAAGATGCCGATGACTTTCAGGTGGCGTTGTACGCCCATCAGGTCGCTGGCGCGCAGGAAGTCTTCGAAATCCGCTTGCACCGGGATGTCCAGCGCCGAGGCTTGCTGCCAGTAGCTTTCCAGCCAGCCACGCACGCGTTCTTCAGGCCAGCTGAGGAAAGCGTCCTTGAACAGGCAGGTGACGTCGTAGGTGACCGGGCCGTAGACCGCATCCTGAAAGTCCAGTACGCCCGGATTCGGCTCGCTGAGCATCAGATTGCGCGGCATGTAGTCGCGGTGCACCAGCACTTTCGGCTGGGCCAGGGCGCTGTCGATCAGCAGATCGCTGACGGCTTGCCATTGTTGCTGCTGTGCCGCGTCGAACTCGATGCCGAGTTCGCGCTTTACGTACCACTCGGGGAACAGTTCCAGCTCGCGGCGCAGCAGTGCCACGTCGTAACTCGGCAGCGGTGCGACCATCGGCAATTGCTGAAAAGCCAACAGCGCCTGCAGGGCATCGCTGAACAAAGCGTCGGCATTTTCGCTGTCGATTACGTCCAGATAGGTCTTGTTGCCCAGGTCATTGAGCAAAAGAAATCCGCGTTCGAGGTCTTCTGCATAAATTTTCGGCACGTTAATTCCGGATTTCGCCAGCAAAAAGGCGATATCCACGAACGGTTTGCAGTTTTCCTGGGGCGGTGGCGCGTCCATCACGACGAAACTGCGACCCGCGCCTTCCCAACGGAAATACCGGCGGAAACTCGCGTCGCTGCTGGCCGCGGTCAACGTGGCCGGGGGCACGGCGCCCCAGCCCTGATCTGCAAACAGGATTGCCAACTGCTCATCGAGCCAAACTTTCAGGTGTTGCAAGCGTACATCTTGGTCAGGCATTGCAAGGGTCTCCGACGGCGCTAGCCGTCAAGCGGGTCATGCTTTATTATCCAGCATCTTTTTCAGACCATCGAGAGGCGTGCGGCCCACACCGCGGGCAGATGGCACGCAGGAAGCCCGGACTAATAAGATGGCATTGAAATCCCCCGCGTTTCGTAAAAAATTTCCGTTGTTGGTAACCGGCAGTCTGCTGGCTATGCAACCTCTGGCCAGTCAATTCGTTGTTGCCGCCGAGCAGTATGACTGCGCCGTCTCGGCAACGGGTGGCTGGGCGTGTGCGCCCAAGACGCCGGCAGCTGCATTGCCGCCGCGTCCGGTGCATGACGGCAGCGCTGTCAGCGCCGCCGGCGAAGCCCCGACCCAGAACGGTTCCACATCCGACACCGGCGCCAAGCCTGTGCTGGTCACCGAAGCCAAAGGCCGCGGCCTGAAATCCCGTAGCGAAGACTACAGTCACCTCGACTGGGTTCCGCGCGAGAAGCTCACCGCCGCCCAATTGGCCGAGACCGGTCCTTACTGCTCTGGTTCCTATATCGAACCAATTCGTCCTGGCATGAATGACAAGACGAATAAAAGTGACGCACCGACCTTTATTGGCGCCAAGGCCTCGCGCTACAACACCGAAGATCAGGTGGGTACGCTGGCCGGCGACGTGGTCCTGCGTCAGGGCAGCATGCAGGTCGAGTCCGACGAGGCCAGCCTGTATCAGGCCGAGAGCCGCGCCGAACTCAATGGCGACGTGCGCATTCGCGACAACGGCGCACTGATCGTCGGCGACCACGCCGATGTGCAGCTCGACACCGGTGAAGCCAAGGTCGACAACGCCGAATACGTGATGCACAAATCGCGCATCCGCGGTAACGCGCTGTACGCCAAGCGTGCCGAAAACGCGATCATTCGCTTGAAGGACGGCACGTACACCACGTGCGAACCGAACAGCAACGCCTGGCAGCTCAAGGGCAACAACATCACCCTGAACCCTGCCACCGGCTTCGGTACCGCGACCAACGTGACACTGCGGGTCAAGGACATTCCGATCCTGTACACGCCGTACATCTACTTCCCGATCGACGATCGTCGTCAATCGGGCTTCCTGCCGCCGACCATCGGCACCGGCAGCGATACCGGCTTCATGCTGGTGACCCCGTACTACTTCAACCTGGCGCCGAACTACGATGCCACGTTGTACCCGCGTTACATGAGCAAGCGCGGCATGCTGGTCGAAGGCGAGTTCCGTTACCTGACCAAGTCCAGCGAAGGCCAGTTTGGTGCGGCGTATCTGAACGACGAAGATACCGATCGCAGCAAGCAGTCCGATTACGAAAAAAATCGCTACATGTACAACTGGCAGCACAAGGGCGGTCTCGACTCCCGTGTGATGACTCAGGTCGACTACACCAAGATCAGCGATCCGTATTACTTCCAGGACCTGACCACAGATCAGATCGGCGTGAAGAGCGCTGACTTCGTGAACCAGCAGGGTCTGGTTTCCTATCGTGGCGACTCGTATACCGCCACGTTGAACGCTCAGCAGTATCAACTCGCGACCGTTTCGAACATCACGCCTTACGGCCGTCTGCCGCAGATCACTTTCAACGGGCAACTGCCGTATCACCCGGAAGGTTTGAACTTCGATTACGAGACCGAGCTTGTTCGCTTTGATCGTGATCTGCAAAATGGCAAATTCACCAACGAAGACGGTACGATCGATGATCGTCTCGACACCAATGTTCAAGGCTTGGCGCGAGCCAACGGCGACCGCCTGAATCTGAAACCTGGTGTCAGTCTGCCGATGAACTGGACCTATGGTTTCCTGAAGCCATCGCTCAAGTATCAGTACACCCAATACCAGCTGGATTTGGACAGTATTGGCAAAGGCCAGATCGCCAATCAAACCGCCGAGCAGAACAAACTCAACGGCACCTTCGACAGCAACCAGAGCCGTGGCGTACCGATCGCCAGCGTCGACAGCGGCCTGTACTTCGACCGCAACACGTCGTACTTCGGCAAGAACTATCGCCAGACTCTGGAACCGCGTCTGTTCTACCTGTATGTACCCAAGGTTGATCAGGAAGACATTCCGGTATTCGACACCAGCGAATACACCTTCAACTACGCGTCGCTGTTCCGTGACAACCGCTTCTCCGGCTCCGACCGCGTCGGCGACGAGAACAAGCTGTCGCTGGGTGTGACCAGCCGCTGGATCGAAGACGACGGTTTCGAGCGTCAGCGCATCAGCGTCGGCCAGGCTTACTACTTCAAGGATCGTGAAGTACAACTGCCAGGCATCGCGTTCAACGATCGTAAAGATGCCCAGTCCGACGTATCACCGTACGCTCTGGAATACGAATATCGCTGGAACCGTGACTGGCGCACCACGGCCGACTACAACTGGGACCCGGACAGCCGCAGCCCGCGTTCCGGCAGCGCGATGTTCCATTACCAGCCTGAAGACAACCCGAACAAGGTGGTCAACGTCGGTTATCGCTATCGCAACGACCAGGTTCGTTACGACCAGAACACCGGTAAATGGTCGGTGGGTGGTGGCGACTACGGCACCCCGGGCCAGCCTGGCTACGTGAAGGACTACTACAAGATCCAGCAGCATGACTTCTCGGTCATCTGGCCGATCGTTCCACAGTGGAGCGCGATCAGCCGCTGGCAGTACGACTACAACCGCAACCGTACGCTGGAAGCCTTCGGTGGTTTCGAATACGACAACTGCTGCTGGAAACTGCGCCTGATCAATCGTTACTGGGTCAGCTATGACGAATTCAGTCAGAACGCCCCGGAAAACGAAAAAGGCGACCACGGCGTCTTCCTCCAAATTGTTCTGAAGGGACTCGGCGGCCTGACTGGCGCCAAGGTAGAGAGCTTCCTCGACAAAGGCATCCAAGGTTATCGTCAACGTGAAGACCAAGCTTTCTGATTCTCTGCGCCCGCTGCTGCTGGGCGCGCTGTTCCTGGGTACTGCGGCCAACGCCGCAGTACAGTCCATCGATAAAGTGGTCGCGATCGTTGATAACGACGTGGTCATGCAGAGCCAACTGGACCAGCGCGTCCACGAAGTTCAGCAGACCATCGCCAAGCGTGGCGGCGGCATGCCGCCTCCGGGCGTGCTGGATCAGCAGGTGCTCGAGCGCCTGATCGTCGAAAACCTGCAACTGCAGATCGGCGAGCGTTCCGGCATCCGCATTACCGATGAAGAGCTGAACCAGGCGGTCGGCACCATTGCCCAGCGCAACAACATGACCGTGGATCAATTCCGCGCCGCCCTGGCACACGACGGTTTGTCCTATGACGACGCCCGTGACCAGATCAAGCGCGAGATGATCATCAGCCGTGTGCGTCAGCGCCGTGTGGCAGAGCGCATCCAGGTCTCCGAGCAGGAAGTGAAGAACTTCCTCGCCTCCGACCTGGGCAAGATGCAACTGTCCGAAGAACTGCACCTGGCCAACATCCTGATCCCGACGCCGGAAAGCGCCAACTCTGATGCAATTCAGAGCGCTTACCGTCAGGCGATGGACGTTTACCAGAAGCTCAAGCAAGGCGCCGACTTCGGTCAGATGGCCGTTGCCAAATCCGGCAGCGACAACGCCCTGGAAGGCGGCGACATGGGCTGGCGTAAAGCTGCGCAACTGCCACCGCCGTTCGACCGCGAGTTGAGCAGCATGGCGGTTGGCGACATCACTCAGCCTGCACGCACTCCGGGTGGTTTCATCATCCTCAAGTTGCTGGCCAAACGTGGTGGCGAAGCGCAGATGCGTGATGAGGTGCATGTGCGCCACATCCTGGTCAAGCCAAGCCCGATCCGTGACGAAGCCAAGACCAAGGCCCTGGTACAGTCGCTGTATGATCGCATCCTGGCCGGTGAAGACTTCGCTGAACTGGCGAAGAACTACTCCGAAGACCCGGGTTCGGCGCTCAACGGTGGCGACCTGAACTGGATCGACCCGAACGCGCTGGTACCGGAATTCCGCGAAGTGATGGCCAAGACCCCACAAGGTCAGCTGTCCAAGCCGTTCCAGACCCAGTACGGCTGGCACGTACTGGAAGTCCTTGGCCGCCGCGCCACCGACAGCACCGAGTCGGCTCGCGAGCAACAGGCAATGAATGTTCTGCGTAACAAAAAATACGATGAAGAGCTGCAAAACTGGCTGCGTCAGATTCGTGAAGAAGCCTACGTAGAAATCAAACTCCCTGGTGCAGACCAGGCAGCGCAGTGAAACCCAAGCGTTTCGCGCTGACACCCGGCGAACCAGCCGGCATCGGTCCCGACCTGTGCCTGCTGCTCGCCTCGCAAGCCCAGCCACACCCCCTGATTGCCATCACCAGCCGCGACCTGCTCACCGAGCGGGCCGCGCAGCTGGGGCTGGCCGTCACTTTGCTGGAAGTGGCACCCGGTCAATGGCCGGATGCGCCAGCAGCGGCCGGCAGCCTGTACGTCTGGGACACCCCGCTGAGCGCTCCCGTGGTTGCCGGGCAACTGGACAAGGCCAACGCTGCCTTCGTTCTGGAAACCCTGACCCGCGCCGGCAACGGCTGCCTGAACGGCGACTTCGCCGGGATGATCACCGCCCCTGTACATAAAGGCGTGATCAATGAATCCGGCATCCCGTTCTCCGGTCACACAGAGTTTCTCGCTGACCTGACCCATACCGCCCAAGTGGTGATGATGCTGGCTACTCGCGGTTTGCGCGTGGCACTGGTCACCACCCACCTGCCCCTGCGCGAGATTGCCGATGCAATTACGCCGGAGCGGCTGGAACGGGTCACGCGGATTCTGCACGCCGACCTGCAAGACAAATTCGGCATCGCCCGGCCACGTATCCTGGTCTGCGGACTCAACCCGCACGCCGGCGAAGGTGGACACCTGGGCCATGAAGAAATCGACATCATAGAACCGACATTAGAGCGCCTGCGCGGCGAGGGCATGGACCTTCGTGGCCCGCTGCCTGCCGACACTCTGTTTACCCCCAAATATCTGGAGCACTGCGACGCAGTGCTGGCGATGTACCACGACCAGGGTCTGCCCGTGCTGAAGTACAAAGGCTTCGGCGCCGCAGTCAACATTACCCTTGGCCTGCCGATCATCCGCACCTCGGTCGATCACGGCACCGCCCTGGATCTGGCCGGTAGCGGCAAGATCGACACCGGCAGCCTGCAGGTCGCCCTGGAAACCGCCTACCAGATGGCCGAGACCCGTTTATGACCGAGCAATACCAACACAAGGCGCGCAAACGCTTTGGCCAGAACTTCTTGCACGACGCCGGCGTCATCGACCGCATCCTGCGCTCCATCAGTGCCAAATCCGGCGACCGCATGCTGGAAATCGGCCCGGGCCAGGGCGCGCTGACCGCTGGCCTGCTCAACTCCGGTGCGCAGCTCGACGTGGTGGAACTGGACAAGGACCTGATCCCGATCCTCAACCAGCAGTTTGCCGGCAAGAGCAACTTCAACCTGCATCAGGGCGATGCGCTGAAGTTCGACTTCAACACCCTCAACGCTGCGCCGAACAGCCTGCGTGTGGTCGGCAACCTGCCGTACAACATCTCAACGCCGCTGATTTTCCACCTGCTGAACAACGCCGGCATCATTCGCGACATGCACTTCATGCTGCAGAAGGAAGTGGTCGAGCGCCTGGCCGCAGGCCCGGGTGGCGGGGACTGGGGTCGTCTGTCAATCATGGTTCAGTATCACTGCCGTGTGGAACACCTGTTCAACGTCGGCCCGGGCGCGTTCAACCCGCCGCCGAAGGTCGACTCGGCCATCGTCCGCCTGGTGCCGCATGCGGTACTGCCGCACCCGGCCAAGGATCATCGCCTGCTCGAGCGTGTCGTTCGCGAAGCCTTCAACCAGCGTCGCAAGACCCTGCGCAACACCCTCAAGCAATTGATGACCGCTGCCGAGATCGAAGCCGCCGGTGTCGATGGCAGCCTGCGCCCCGAGCAACTGGACCTGGCCGCATTCGTGCGCCTGGCCGACAAGCTTAGCGAGCAAGCCCCCGCCTCCACCGCCGACTGACCGGCGATGAACGCTATCGGGCAGGCCGCCACTCTGGTTTACTGCCCGATACTTGCCTAGACTGATTCCCCATCAGCTACGCCTCGCGTTCCGCTTTGCTTAAGGCCCTTTTGCATGTCCGATTCTCGTTATCAGGTCGACGTCAGTGTCGTTACCCGCTACCTGGCAGAACAATCGCAACCCGAGCACAACCGCTTCGCCTTCGCCTACACCATCACCGTGCAGAACAATGGCGAGCGCCCTGCCCAGCTGATCTCACGACATTGGGTGATTACCGACGGTGACGGGCATGTCGAAGAGGTTCGCGGCGCTGGCGTCGTCGGCCAGCAACCGCTGATCGAGGCTGGCAAAAGCCACACCTACAGCAGCGGCACGGTGATGACCACCAAGGTCGGCACCATGGAGGGCACTTACGAAATGGTCGCCGATGACGGCAAGCATTTCGACGCGATCATCAAACCTTTCCGCCTCGCCGTCCCCGGAGCCCTGCACTGATGACGACGTACGCCGTCGGCGACCTGCAAGGCTGCCTCGAACCGCTCAAATGTCTGCTCAAGCAAGTGGCTTTCGACCCGAAGCTCGATCGGCTGTGGCTGGTCGGCGACCTGGTCAACCGCGGCCCGCAATCGCTGGAGACCCTGCGTTTTCTCTATGGCATGCGCGAGTCGCTGGTCTGTGTACTCGGCAACCACGACCTGCATCTGCTGGCCGCCGCCAACAATATCGAACGGCTGAAGAAGTCCGACACCCTGCGCGAGATTCTCGAAGCCCCTGATGCTGCCGAGTTGCTCGAATGGCTGCGCCAGCAAAAGCTCATGCATTACGACGAACAACGCGAAGTAGCCATGGTGCACGCAGGCATCCCACCGCAGTGGTCCTTGCGCAAGGCCCTGAAGTACGCGGCCGAGGCCGAAGCGGCACTGCGTGACGACAACCTGTTTCCGCTGTATCTCGATGGCATGTACGGCAATGAGCCGGCGAAGTGGGACAGCGAGCTCACGGGCGTGACCCGCCTGCGCGTCATCACCAACTATTTCACCCGCATGCGCTTCTGCACCGCCGAGGGCAAGCTCGACCTCAAGAGCAAGGAAGGTCTCGCTACTGCCCCGCCGGGCTATAAGCCATGGTTCCAGCACAAAGAGCGCAAGACCCGCGGCCTGCGCATCATTTTCGGCCACTGGGCCGCGCTGGAAGGCGATGTCCGTGAACCGGGCATCTCGGCACTGGACACCGGTTGTGTCTGGGGCGGCAGCCTGACCCTGATGAACGTCGACAGCGGCGAGCGCGTGTCGTGCAAATGCGATGAACACGGCGGGCTTGCCCCCACCGTCGCACCACTTATCCCCGAAACTTCGCCAGTCAGCGCCCCGCGTTAGACTGCGCATTCTGCCGAGCTACAGGAACCCGCCATGAGCGAATTCAAACGAATCCCCCCGAAACAGGCCCAGGCCCTGCGCGAGCAAGGCGCCGTGGTGGTCGATGTACGTGATCCTGCCACTTTCGCTGCGCTGCATATCAGCGGTTCGAAGCATCTGGACAATCACTCCCTGCACGCCTTCATTCAAGGCGCCGACCTCGATGCACCGACCGTTGTCGTCTGCTACCACGGCAATTCCAGCCAGGGCGCGGCCGCCTACCTGATCAGTCAGGGTTTCTCCGACGTCTACAGCATGGACGGTGGCTTTGAGTTGTGGCGTACGACTTATCCGTCGGAAACCGCGCAAGGCGCCGCCGAATAATTTTTTTGTCACGTGCAGGCCCCGGCTGCCGCGGGCCTGCGCGGGGCAGACGAACGGTCTGCCACAACTAATTACGTATCTCGCCTTTACCTCCCGAATTCCCAACTATCCTTAAGCCCAGGCCATCCAAAACAGGGGAGAGCCGGTACACCGGCGCACGGGTCATCGGGAGTGACTTTCAAGGTTGTCGACCGCGAAAGTGTTCTGGGGGGTAAACAGGCAGCCACCACGGCTGCTTGCCAGCATCGACTGAGTGATCCGGCGTCGGCTCCACGTATCGAGCGAGGTGACGTCATGAGTATCTTTAGCCACTTCCAACAACGCTTCGAGTCCACACGCCAGGAAGAACTCTCGCTGCAGGAGTACCTGGAGCTGTGCAAAAAGGACCGCAGCGCTTACGTTTCCGCCGCCGAGCGTCTATTGATGGCCATCGGCGAACCCGAGCTGCTCGACACGTCGACCAACTCGCGGCTGTCGCGGATCTTCTCCAACAAGGTGATTCGTCGCTATCCGGCCTTTGAAGACTTCCACGGGATGGAAGAATGCATCGACCAGATCGTCTCGTATTTCCGCCATGCCGCCCAAGGCCTGGAAGAGAAGAAACAGATCCTTTACCTGCTCGGCCCCGTCGGTGGCGGTAAATCGTCCCTGGCCGAGAAGCTGAAACAGCTGATGGAAAAAGTGCCCTTCTACGCGATCAAGGGCTCGCCGGTATTCGAATCGCCTCTGGGTCTGTTCAACGCCACCGAAGATGGCGCGATCCTCGAGGAAGACTTCGGCATCCCGCGGCGCTACCTGAACACCATCATGTCGCCGTGGGCGACCAAACGCCTGGCCGAATTCGGTGGCGACATCAGCCAGTTCCGTGTGGTCAAACTGTATCCGTCGATCCTCAACCAGATCGCCGTGGCCAAGACCGAACCGGGCGACGAGAACAACCAGGACATCTCGGCGCTGGTCGGTAAGGTCGACATCCGCAAACTCGAGGAATACCCACAGAACGACGCCGACGCCTACAGCTACTCCGGTGCGCTGTGCCGGGCCAACCAGGGCCTGATGGAATTCGTCGAAATGTTCAAGGCACCGATCAAGGTGCTGCACCCATTGCTGACCGCCACGCAGGAAGGCAACTACAACAGTACCGAAGGGCTGGGGGCGATTCCGTTCACCGGGATCCTGCTCGCGCACTCCAACGAATCGGAGTGGCACACCTTCCGCAACAACAAGAACAACGAAGCGTTCATCGACCGGATCTACATCGTCAAAGTGCCGTACTGCCTACGGGTCAGCGACGAGGTGAAGATCTACGACAAATTGCTGTTCAACAGTTCGCTGGCCAAGGCCCACTGCGCCCCCGACACTCTGAAGATGCTGGCGCAGTTCACCGTGCTGTCGCGCCTCAAGGAGCCGGAAAACTCCAACATCTATTCGAAGATGCGCGTCTACGACGGGGAAAACCTGAAAGACACCGATCCGAAGGCCAAGTCGATTCAGGAATACCGCGATTCGGCGGGCGTCGACGAAGGCATGAACGGTCTCTCGACCCGTTTCGCGTTCAAGATTCTGTCCAAGGTGTTCAACTTCGATCCGCATGAAATCGCCGCCAACCCGGTGCACCTGTTGTATGTGCTGGAACAACAGATCGAGCAGGAACAGTTCCAGGCCGAGACCCGCGAGCGCTATCTGCGCTACCTCAAGGAATACCTGGCGCCGCGTTATATCGAGTTCATCGGCAAGGAGATCCAGACCGCTTATCTGGAGTCTTACAGCGAATACGGACAGAACATCTTCGACCGCTACGTGCTGTATGCGGACTTCTGGATCCAGGATCAGGAATACCGCGATCCGGAGACCGGCGAGATTCTCAACCGTGTCGCCCTGAACGAAGAGCTGGAGAAAATCGAGAAACCGGCGGGCATCAGCAATCCGAAGGATTTCCGCAACGAGATCGTCAACTTCGTATTGCGCGCTCGGGCCAACAATAACGGCAAGAACCCGACCTGGCTCAGCTACGAGAAACTGCGGGTGGTCATCGAGAAGAAAATGTTCTCGAACACCGAAGACCTGCTGCCAGTCATCAGCTTCAATGCCAAGGCCAGCAAAGAGGATCAACAGAAACACAACGACTTCGTTACTCGAATGGTCGAACGCGGCTACACCGACAAACAGGTAAGACTTCTGTCCGAATGGTACCTACGGGTCCGGAAATCGCAGTAAAACAGCTTCAAGCTACGAGCTGCAAGAAAAAAGCATGTGAACGCTGTGCTTCTACTTGCGGCTCGCAGCTCACAACTTGAAGCTGCCCGGAGGGCCACGTATGAGCTATGTGATCGACCGACGTCTCAATGGCAAGAACAAGAGCACGGTGAACCGCCAGCGCTTCCTGCGGCGTTACCGTGATCACATCAAGAAGGCTGTCGAAGAGGCAGTCAGCCGCCGTTCCATTACCGACATGGAACACGGCGAACAGATCAGTATTCCCGGTCGCGATATCGACGAACCGGTGCTTCACCACGGCCGCGGCGGCAAGCAGACCGTGGTTCATCCCGGCAACAAGGAATTCACTGCCGGCGAACACATAGCAAGGCCTCCGGGGGGCGGCGGTGGACGCGGTCCCGGCAAGGCTGGCAATTCCGGCGAGGGCATGGACGAATTCGTCTTCCAGATCACCCAGGAAGAATTCCTCGAGTTCATGTTCGAGGACCTTGAACTGCCGAATCTGGTGAAACGCAACCTGAGCGGCACCGACACTTTCAAGACCGTGCGCGCGGGGATCAGTAACGAAGGCAACCCGTCGCGGATCAATATCATCCGCACCCTGCGCTCGGCCCACGCCCGGCGCATTGCGCTGTCCGGCAGCAGCCGTGCCAAACTGCGCGAGGCCAAAGAGGAACTGGCGCGATTAAAGCGCGAAGAGCCGGACAACTTCGGCGATATTCAGGAACTGGAAGCAGAAATCGAGAAACTCAGCGCGCGCATTCACCGCGTGCCGTTCCTCGATACTTTCGACTTGAAATACAACCTGCTGATCAAGCAACCCAACCCCAGCTCGAAAGCGGTGATGTTCTGCCTGATGGACGTGTCCGGCTCGATGACCCAGGCGACCAAGGACATCGCCAAACGCTTTTTCATCCTGCTGTACCTGTTCCTCAAGCGGAACTACGACAAGATCGACGTAGTGTTCATCCGCCATCACACCAGTGCCCGGGAAGTGGACGAGGAAGAGTTCTTCTACTCGCGGGAAACCGGCGGCACCATCGTCTCCAGCGCCCTGAAGCTGATGCAGGAGATCATGGCCGAGCGCTACCCGAGCAACGAATGGAACATCTACGCCGCGCAGGCTTCCGACGGCGACAACTGGAACGATGACTCGCCGATCTGCCGCGACATCCTGATCAATCAGATCATGCCGTTTGTGCAGTACTACACTTATGTGGAGATCACCCCGCGCGAACACCAGGCCCTCTGGTACGAATACGAACGCATCGCCGAAGCCTTTTCCGACACGTTTGCCCAGCAGCAACTGGTCTCGGCCGGGGATATCTATCCGGTCTTCCGTGAACTCTTCCAGCGCAGGTTAGTGACATGACCGCCAAAGAGCAGAAACGCCAACCCATTTCCACCGGCTCCGAATGGACGTTCGAGCTGATTCAGGCCTACGACCGCGAAATCGCCCGGATTGCGGCCGGCTATGCCCTGGATACTTATCCCAACCAGATCGAAGTGATCACCGCCGAACAGATGATGGACGCCTATGCCTCGGTCGGCATGCCACTGGGCTATCACCACTGGTCCTACGGCAAACACTTCCTCAGCACCGAGAAATCCTACAGCCGCGGCCAGATGGGGCTGGCCTACGAGATCGTGATCAACTCGGATCCGTGCATTGCCTATCTGATGGAAGAAAACACCATCTGCATGCAGGCGCTGGTGGTGGCTCACGCGTGCTATGGCCACAACAGCTTCTTCAAGGGCAACTACCTGTTCCGCACCTGGACCGATGCCAGTTCGATCATCGATTACCTGGTGTTCGCCAAGCAGTACATCATGCAATGCGAGGAGCGCCACGGTATCGATGCGGTGGAGGACCTGCTCGACTCCTGCCATGCGCTGATGAATTACGGGGTCGATCGCTACAAGCGTCCGTATCCGATTTCCGCCGAGGAAGAACGCCGGCGGCAGAAGGATCGCGAAGAGCACCTGCAGAAGCAGATCAACGATCTGTGGCGCACCATCCCCAAAGGCGCGGACAAGTACAGCGACAAGGACAACGCCCGGTTCCCGGCCGAGCCGCAGGAAAACATCCTGTATTTCATCGAGAAGCACGCGCCGTTGCTGGAGCCGTGGCAACGGGAGATCGTGCGGATCGTGCGCAAGATCGCCCAGTATTTTTATCCACAGCGTCAGACGCAGGTGATGAACGAAGGCTGGGCCACCTTCTGGCACTACACCCTGATGAACGACCTGTACGACGAGGGCCTGGTGACCGACGGGTTCATGATGGAATTCCTCACCTCGCATACCAGCGTGGTGTTCCAGCCAGGCTTCGACAGCCCTTACTACAACGGGATCAACCCTTACGCACTGGGCTTCGCGATGTATCGCGACATCCGCCGCATGTGCGAAAACCCCACCGAGGAAGACCGGCGCTGGTTCCCGGACATCGCCGGATCCGATTGGCTGTCGAGCATCAAATTCGCCATGAGCAGTTTCAAGGACGAGAGTTTCATCCTCCAGTACCTGTCACCCAAGGTTATCCGCGACCTGAAGCTGTTCAGCATCCTCGATGACGACCAGAAGGACGACCTGCTAGTGCCGGCGATCCACGACGAAACCGGTTACCGGATCATCCGCGAAACCCTGGCCGCGCAGTACAACCTCGGTAACCGCGAGCCGAACGTGCAGATCTACAGCATTGACCGGCGCGGCGACCGCTCGCTGACCCTGCGTCACCAGCAACATGACCGCAAACCCTTGGGCGATTCCACCGACGAGGTACTGAAACATCTGCACCGGTTGTGGGGCTTCGACATTCACCTGGAAACCCTTCAGGGCGACCAGATCATGAAAACTCACCACGTACCGCCGCGAAGTGAACACAGCGAGGGTGATTACGGTCGACTCGACTTGGCCGTGATTCATCTCTAGATGCGGTTCTGACCTCCGAAAGTCCGACACAAGGGTTATCCTGTCGGGCTAACGGAGGTTTTTTATGCAGATTTTCAAGGTTGGCGGTGCGGTACGCGATCGCTTGCTGGGTATACCGGTCACCGACGTTGATCGGGTGGTGGTGGGCGCGACCACTGAGGAAATGCTCGCCCAGGGCTTTCGCCCCGTGGGTGCGGATTTTCCGGTATTCCTTCACCCGAAAACCGGCGAGGAATACGCCCTTGCCCGCACCGAACGCAAAAGCGGTCGCGGTTATGGCGGGTTCACTTTTCACGCAAGCCCCGAAGTCACTCTGGAAGAAGACCTGATCCGTCGTGATCTGACCATCAATGCGATAGCTGAGGACGACCAGCAGAACCTCACCGATCCCTATCATGGGCAACGCGATCTCGAAGCGCGCATCCTGCGCCACGTTTCCCCCGCATTCGCCGAAGATCCGCTCCGCGTGCTGCGCGTTGCGCGCTTTGCTGCCCGTTATGCCAGTCTTGGCTTCATTGTCGCACCAGAAACACTGGAACTGATGCGCCAGCTCAGCGAGTCCGGCGAACTGCAGGCGCTGACCGCCGAACGCAGCTGGAAAGAAATCTCCCGCGCACTGATGGAAGATCAGCCGCAGGTATTCATCCAGGTGCTGCGCGATTGCGGCGCACTGAAAGAACTGATGCCGGAAGTCGACGCGCTGTTTGGCGTGCCACAACCGGAAGTGCATCACCCGGAAATCGACACCGGCCTGCACACTCTCAGCGTTCTGGAGCAATCAGCGCTGCACAAACAACCGCTGACGGTACGCTGGGCTTGCCTGCTGCACGACCTCGGCAAAGGCCTGACGCCGGAAGAAGAGTGGCCACGACATATCGCCCATGAACACACTGGGTTGAATCTGATCAAAGCGGTCAACGAACGCTTCAAGGCACCGAAGGATTGTCAGGAGTTGGCCTTGCTTGTCGGCAAGTACCACACCCACTGTCACCGGGCGCTGGAATTGAAGGCCTCAACATTGCTGGAGCTGTTGCAGAGCTTTGATGTGTATCGACGACCGCAGCGGTTTGAAGAGTTTATCGGCGCATGCGAAATGGACGCCCGAGGCCGTAAAGGGCTGGAGCAGAGAAGTTATCCACAGGCCGATTATTTACGCGGCGCTGCCCAGGCTGCGCGGGAAGTCGCGGTGCAGCCGTTGCTGGAGAAGGGATTCAAAGGCCCGGAACTGGGCGAAGCGCTGAAGCGAGAACGACTGAAGGCGCTAAAAGCCTACAAAGACAGGGCGTCAGCCTGAAAAGCTTCGCGAGCAAGCCCGCTCCCACAAGGGGAATGCATTCCAAATGTGTGGGCTTGCTCGCGAAAGCGGCCGTTAATTCAACGTAAATCCGAAGACGTCAGTTGCTGCCCACGCCACTCAAAGGCCACCGGCGCCAACACCTGATCAATCTGCGCCTCGGCCCACAACGTCGCGAAGCTTTTCCCCACACCTGGATGCACCCGATCCGGCGCAATCAGCGACAGCGGCCACAGCACAAAGGCGTTTTTCAGGATTTCGGCACGCGGCAGAATCAAGCCGTCGAAGTTACCGGTCAGATCGCCGTACAACAGCACGTCGATATCCAGCGGCAGCCCCTTGCGATCCGGCGCATAGCGACCGTTATCGGCTTCGATGAATTTCAGGCGCCGATCCAGCTCCATCAAGGGCAGATCGGTAAACGCCGAGACCACGAAGTTGAAGAAAGGCCCGCTCTTGATCCCCACCGGCTGACTCTCGAACACCGCCGAACAGCGGATATCCACCAGAAACGTCGCCAAAGCGTCGAGCCCGGCGCACAAATGGGTTTCGCGCTCGATATTGCTACCGAGCCCGAGGTACACCTGAGTCAGCGACATCCGCGCTCGATCTCCACACCCACGCCACCCTTGGCGGCCGGCACGGCGCCCGGCTTGGTCAGTTTCAGACGAACCCAGGTGATCTTGAATTCGGCCATCAGCACTTCGACCAGGCGCTCGGCAAAGGTCTCGACCAGTTGATATTGGGATTGCTCGGCAAACGCCTGGATGCGCGTGGAAACGCTGGCGTAATCGAGCGCCAGGCTCAGGTCGTCACCGGCGGCAGCCGGGCGATTGTCCCAGGCGAAGCTCAGATCAAGACGCAGGCACTGTCGAATGCCCCGCTCCCAGTCGTAAGCACCGATCACGGTGTCGACTTCCAGGCCCTCGATAAACACTCTGTCCAAGCACTTTTCTCCGCTGCACGACAAGGGCGCAATGCGCCGTTAGAATCAGGGCGTCCTCGCCCGGAATAGTTAGCATGTTTTGGTTACTGGCGACTCTCGCCTACCTGCTCGGCTCTCTGTCCTTCGCCATTTTGCTCAGCCGCCTGACCGGAAACCCGGATCCGCGAATGAGTGGCTCGGGTAATGCCGGCGCCACCAACATGCTGCGCCTGGTCGGTCGCAAACTGGCGATCCTGACCCTGCTCGGTGATCTGTGCAAAGGCCTGGTACCGGTGCTGATCGCAGCGGCCGCTGGCCTTTCGATGCAGGATCAGGCCTGGATCGGCGTGTGCGCCGTGATCGGTCACCTGTTCCCGCTGTATTTCCGTTTTCGCGGCGGCAAAGGCGTCGCCACCGCCGCCGGCATGCTGTTGGGCCTGTATCCACCCGCCGCGCTGCTGGCGGTGTGCGCCTGGCTGCTGACGTTCTACCTGACCCGTACCAGCTCGCTGGCGGCGTTGATCGCCACGCCCCTGACCTTGCCCTTACTCGCGTGGCAAGAACCGGAAGCGCTGCTGCCGATGAGCGCGTTGACATTGCTGATCGTCTGGCGCCACCGCGGCAATCTACGCGACCTGTTTGCCGGGCGCGAACGGCATTTTTAAATACCGCTCAGCCACACCGCCAATCACAGTGCCGACAACTGCTCCATCGGCCAGCGCGCCTGCACGCTGATGGCCAGACTTTCCTGCTGACCGGCCTGCAAACGCTGGCAACCGGCAAACGCGATCATCGCGCCATTGTCGGTGCAGAACTCCGGGCGGGCGTAGAACACATCGCCCTGCATGTCGCCGAGCATCTTTTCCAGCGAAGCGCGCAAGGCCTTGTTGGCGCTGACGCCGCCAGCGATCACCAGACGCTTCATGCCCGCGTGTTTCAGGGCGCGCTTGCACTTGATGGTCAAAGTCTCCACCACGGCCTGCTGGAACGCCAGCGCGATGTCGCAACGGGCTTGCTCGCTGTCGTCCCCGGCGCTGACGCATTGCTGCCAGGTGTTGAGAGCAAAGGTCTTCAAGCCGCTGAAGCTGAAATCCAGACCCGGGCGATCACACATCGGACGCGGGAAGGTGAAACGTCCTGCAACGCCCTTCTCGGCCAGTTTGGCGATTTCCGGCCCCCCCGGATAATTGAGGCCCATCATTTTCGCGGTTTTGTCGAACGCTTCGCCGGCGGCATCGTCGAGGGTCTCGCCAAGCAGGCTGTATTGGCCAATGCCATCGACCTGAACCAGCTGCGTATGCCCACCGGACACCAACAAAGCGACGAACGGGAATTCCGGCGGTTTTGGCTCCAGCATCGGCGCCAGCAAGTGGCCCTCCATGTGGTGCACACCGAGTGCCGGAATGCCCCAGGCAAACGCCAGCGCCTGAGCGCACGAAGCACCGACCAGCAGCGCCCCGACCAGGCCTGGGCCTGCGGTGTAGGCGATCGCATCGATCTCGGTCGGCACGCAGTCAGCCTCGGCCAACACCTGACGAATCAAGGGCAGCATGCGTTTGACGTGGTCACGCGAGGCCAGCTCCGGCACCACGCCACCATAGACGCGGTGCAGGTCGATCTGACTGAACAGCGCGTCGGCCAGCAGGCCGCGCTCACTGTCGTATAATGCGACGCCGGTTTCGTCGCAGGAGGTTTCTAATCCCAGTACTAGCATGGGTTTGCGCCTTGTTTAGGCTGAATTCGAAGGCGCGCATAATAGTCGCCATGCGATGCCCCGACTAGCGGTTTTCGATCAGAGGCTTTGCATTCCGAGCGATGAGGGGTTAACATCCGCAACCCTTAAAAACCGACGTCTTCAAGTGCTCTTTTGCCGCGAGGATGTTGACCCCGGTAATGAATGAAGGTAGCTCTGGATGCCAGCCGTCAAAGTTAAAGAGAACGAACCCTTCGACGTAGCTCTGCGTCGTTTCAAGCGCTCCTGCGAAAAAGCCGGTGTACTGGCTGAAGTTCGTAGCCGCGAATTTTACGAGAAGCCAACTTCTGAGCGTAAGCGCAAAGCAGCAGCCGCTGTTAAGCGTCACGCCAAGAAAGTTCAGCGCGAACAGCGCCGCGCCGTTCGTCTGTACTAATACACAGACGATCGTAGCAAGCTTCTTGCCTAAGCCCGGCCCTCAGCCGGGCTAATGGCATTTGCGTAAAACGCTTGATGCTTCACCGTCGAAGCCGCACACGCGACCGAGACAAATCTGCTTCACGCGTCAGACCTGGCTCTTTTGCCAGCGGTGCACGTCTTTTCTGACGAGCCTTTCAAGGCTACTGACGAGCACACCCACTGATTCCTCTTACGACGATCAGCCCAAGGCACCTGCATGCGTGCCCGTTTTATTGAGCTATCCGGGGCCATTTATCGGCCGTCAGCGGATTCAGCGCAACACTTTCAAATAGTCGAAAACTGATGAGTACTAACGTCAGTGGTTTTTCGGCAGATACACTTCCCGACAGCGATCACGCAACCGAACCCGGTCGAGCCGCCCACTTTGTGCGCCTCACTCAAGACCTGCGTCCGGCCGCCCTTCGCATCGGACTCATTACAGCGCAGACGAGAACGCCATGGCCGGGCTGATTCCCCAGAGCTTTATTGACGACCTCCTGAACCGCACCGACATCGTCGACGTGGTCAGCTCGCGCGTGCAACTGAAAAAGGCCGGCAAGAACTACACCGCCTGCTGCCCGTTCCATAAAGAGAAAACCCCATCGTTCAGCGTCAGCCCGGACAAGCAGTTCTATTACTGCTTCGGTTGCGGCGCCGGTGGCAACGCCCTCGGCTTTCTCATGGACCACGACAACCTGGATTTTCCCCAGGCGGTTGAGGACCTGGCTAAAGCCGCCGGCATGGAAATCCCCCGCGAAGAAAGTGGCCGCCCGCACAAACCGCGGCAGCCAACCGATTCGCCGCTGTACCCGCTGCTCACCGCCGCCGCCGATTTCTACCGCCAGGCGCTCAAGAGTCATCCGGCGCGCAAGGCTGCGGTGGATTATCTCAAGGGCCGCGGACTGACCGGCGAGATCGCCCGGGACTTCGGTCTCGGCTTCGCGCCGCCGGGCTGGGACAACTTGTTCAAGCATTTGAGCAGCGACACTTTGCAGCAGAAGGCCATGATCGACGCCGGCCTGCTGATCGAGAACGCCGAAACCGGCAAACGCTATGACCGCTTCCGCGATCGCGTGATGTTCCCGATTCGTGATACCCGCGGCCGCATCATCGCTTTCGGTGGCCGGGTACTCGGCGACGACAAGCCGAAATACCTGAACTCGCCGGAAACCCCGGTATTTCATAAAGGCCAGGAGCTCTACGGCCTCTATGAAGCACGCAAGAACAACCGCAACCTCGACGAAATCATCGTCGTCGAGGGTTACATGGACGTCATCGCCCTCGCCCAGCAAGGTTTGCGCAATGCCGTCGCGACCCTGGGCACTGCAACCAGCGAAGAACACCTCAAGCGTCTGTTTCGGGTAGTGCCGAACGTTTTGTTCTGCTTCGACGGTGACCAGGCCGGCCGCAACGCCGCCTGGCGCGCACTGGAAGCAACATTGCCGTGCCTGCAGGACGGGCGCCGCGCGCGCTTTCTGTTTCTGCCCGAAGGCGAAGACCCGGACACCCTGGTTCGCGCCGAAGGCACTGATGCCTTCAAGGCCCGAATCAACCAACATGCGCAACCGCTGGCCGATTATTTCTTCCAGCAACTGACCGAGGAAGCCGATCCACGCTCGCTCGAAGGCAAGGCCCACATGGCCACCCTTGCCGCGCCACTGATCGACAAAGTGCCGGGCGCCAACCTGCGTATCCTGATGCGCCAGCGCCTGACCGAAATTACCGGCCTGAGCAGCGAAACCGTCAGCCAGCTTGCGCAAAGCGCGCCCCAGGAAGCGCCGCCCGCCTACGATCCGGGCATCGATTACGACGCAATGCCGGATTACAGCGACTACCATCAGCCGCAGGCACAAGACATGTATGTGCCGCAGCAGGAGTGGACGCCGAAGAAACCCGGCGCCGGCGGCAAGAAATGGGACAAGAAACCCTGGGACAAGAACGGCAAGCGTGGCGGCGATCGCGATCAACAACGCCCGCGCACGCCGATTGGCGTCGAATCGCCAACCCTGACCGCCCTGCGAACATTGCTGCATCACCCGCAACTGGCCGAGCGCGTCGAGGACGCCGGGCACATTGCGGACGAAAATCAGACCAACGCACAGTTGCTTGTGGCGCTGCTCGAAGCCGTACAGAAGAATCCCAAGCTAAACTCATTTCAGTTGATCGCGCGATGGCACGGCACTGAACAGGGTCGCTTGTTGAAAGCGCTGGCGGAAAAGGAGTGGCTGATTGACGGAGAAAACCTTGAACAACAGTTTTTCGACACCATTACTAGCTTGTCAGCCCGCCAACGCGAGCGAAATCTGGAACAGTTGCTCAGGAAAGCGCGTCAAAGCGAACTGAGCGCCGAAGAGAAAAATCAACTGCGCGACCTTTTAAGTCGCAATGTTTCCGCATCAAACCCGACCTCAACTGGCGCGTGAGGTCATAGCTCAGGTATAATCCTCGGCTTGTTTTTTGCCCGCCAAGACCTTCAGTGGATAGGGTGTTATGTCCGGAAAAGCGCAACAGCAGTCTCGTATTATTGAGTTGATCAAACTGGGTCGTGAGCAGAAGTATCTGACTTACGCCGAGGTCAACGACCACCTGCCCGAGGATATTTCAGATCCGGAGCAGGTGGAAGACATCATCCGCATGATTAACGACATGGGGATCCCCGTACACGAGAGTGCTCCGGATGCGGACGCCCTTATGTTGGCCGACGCCGATACCGACGAGGCCGCTGCGGAAGAAGCAGCCGCTGCGTTGGCAGCGGTGGAGACCGATATCGGTCGCACCACTGACCCGGTGCGCATGTACATGCGTGAAATGGGTACGGTCGAGCTTCTGACTCGTGAAGGCGAAATCGAAATCGCCAAACGTATCGAAGAAGGCATCCGTGAAGTGATGAGCGCGATCGCGCACTTCCCTGGCACGGTTGACCACATTCTCTCCGAGTACACTCGCGTCACCACCGAGGGTGGTCGCCTGTCCGACGTTCTGAGCGGTTACATCGACCCGGACGACGGCATTGCGCCGCCGGCCGCCGAAGTGCCACCGCCGATCGACGCGAAAGCCGCCAAGGCTGACGACGATACCGACGACGATGACGCCGAATCTTCGGATGACGAAGAAGAAGCCGAAAGCGGTCCGGATCCGGTCATCGCGGCCCAGCGTTTCGGCGCTGTGTCCGACCAGATGGAAATCACCCGCAAGGCCTTGAAAAAGCACGGTCGTCACAACAAGGCAGCGATTGCCGAGTTGCTGGCCCTGGCCGAGCTGTTCATGCCGATCAAACTGGTGCCGAAGCAATTCGAAGCCCTGGTCGAGCGTGTTCGCAGCGCCCTGGATCGTCTGCGTCAGCAAGAGCGCGCGATCATGCAGCTGTGTGTACGTGATGCACGTATGCCTCGCGCCGATTTCCTGCGTCAGTTCCCGGGCAATGAAGTCGACGAAAGCTGGTCCGACGCCCTGGCCAAAGGCAAGAGCAAATACGCCGAAGCCATTGGTCGCGTACAGCCGGACATCATCCGTTGCCAGCAGAAATTGATCGCGCTGGAAACCGAGACCGGCCTGACCATCGCCGAAATCAAGGACATCAACCGTCGCATGTCGATCGGTGAGGCCAAGGCCCGCCGCGCGAAGAAAGAGATGGTTGAAGCCAACTTGCGTCTGGTGATCTCGATCGCCAAGAAGTACACCAACCGCGGCCTGCAATTCCTCGATCTGATCCAGGAAGGCAACATCGGTCTGATGAAAGCGGTGGACAAGTTCGAATACCGTCGTGGTTACAAGTTCTCGACTTATGCCACCTGGTGGATCCGTCAGGCGATCACTCGCTCGATCGCCGACCAGGCCCGCACCATCCGTATTCCGGTGCACATGATCGAGACAATCAACAAGCTCAACCGCATTTCCCGCCAGATGCTGCAGGAAATGGGTCGCGAACCGACCCCGGAAGAGCTGGGCGAACGCATGGAAATGCCTGAGGACAAGATCCGCAAGGTATTGAAGATCGCTAAAGAGCCGATCTCCATGGAAACCCCGATCGGTGATGACGAAGACTCTCATCTGGGTGACTTCATCGAAGACTCGACCATGCAGTCGCCAATCGATGTTGCAACCGTTGAAAGCCTGAAAGAAGCGACCCGCGAAGTGCTGTCCGGCCTCACTGCCCGTGAAGCCAAGGTACTGCGCATGCGCTTCGGTATCGACATGAACACCGACCACACACTCGAAGAAGTGGGCAAACAGTTTGACGTAACGCGCGAGCGGATCCGTCAGATCGAAGCCAAGGCGCTGCGCAAGCTGCGCCACCCGACGCGAAGCGAGCATCTGCGCTCCTTCCTCGACGAGTGATACCAGAACCCCCGGCCCAGGCCGGGGGTTTTGTTTATGCGGCAGATTAAATCCCTCGCACCGCCCCTCCCCGGCATACCCCGTCTACACTCGAAACAATGAATCCCGTGCCATAACGAGACGGTTATGCCCAGACTGGCGCCCGTGCTTTTCTTGCTGTCACTGATGATCTGGACCGCAACGGCTGACGCGCTGACTCTGACCGATGAAGAACGTAGCTGGCTGGCGGCTCACCCGGACTTGCGCCTGGGTGTCGATGCATCGTGGCCGCCGTTCGAGTTCCGCGATGAACAGAATCGCTATCAAGGCCTGGCCGCCGACTATATCGACGTGATCCGCCAGCGCCTGTCGATCAAACTCAATCCGGTCGAGCCATCGAGCTGGACCGAAGTGCTGGCGCAGGTGAAAACCGGCAAGATCGACCTGCTGCCAGGAATCATGTCCACGCCGGAGCGCCAGAACTATCTGTCGTTCACCCGCCCCTACCTCGACTTTCCGATCGTGATTCTCGCCCATATCGGCGGCGCACAACCGCGCAAAATCGAGGACCTGTACGGTCTGAAGATCGCCGTGGTGGAGAACTACGCCCCCCACGAACTCCTGCGCACCCACCATCCCGACCTGAATCTGGTGGCTATGCCCAATGTCAGCTCGGCCTTGCAGGCCCTGGCTACCGACGAGGTAGACGCCGTGGTCGGCGATCTTGCCTCCAGCGTCTGGAGTCTGCGCCAGCTCAAGCTCGACGGTTTATACGTCAGCGGCGAAACCCCGTATCGCTATCAGCTGGCAATGGGCGTACCCCGCGACAACAAAATGCTGGTGGGTATTCTGGACAAAGTCCTGGCGGACATGAGCCCCGAGGAAATCAGCAGCATTCAGGAACATTGGGTCGGTAATGTTCTGGACCATCGGACATTCTGGTCGGATCTTCTGATCTATGGCCTTCCGGGCCTGTTGCTGCTGGTCAGCATTCTGGCGGTGGTCATTCGCATCAATCGCCGCTTGAGTTCGGAAATCGCCCGCCGCGTCGACCTAGAACAGGAATTGCGCAGCAGCGAATATCATTACCGCGGATTGGTCGAGAGCCTTTCGGCCATCGCCTGGGAAGCGCGCATGAGCGACTTTACCTACAGCTATGTGTCGCCCCATGCCGAAGATCTGCTCGGTTATCCACAGGCGCACTGGCTGATTCCGGGCTTCTGGCGCAACATCATTCACCCCGCCGACCTGACCCGCGCCCAGGCCATTTGCGATGAGGCGGTACGCGACGGACGCGATCACACCCTCGACTATCGGGTGATCACCGCTGACGGGCGCTGCCTGTGGGTGCGTGACATTGTCAGTCTGATTGAACATGGCCACGAGCCTGTGATGCGCGGGCTGATGATCGACATCAGCGAAACCAAGCGCACTGAGGAGGCGCTGCGGCTTTCGGAGCAGAAGTTCGCGTCGGTGTTCCAGCAATGCCCGGATATCCTCGTGATCGCGCGGTTGTCCGACGGCTGTCTGCTGGAGGTCAACGAAGCCTTTGAAGAGCAGATTGGCCTCAAGGCCAAGGACGTCGTCGGCCAGACCGCCACTGAACTGAATATCTGGGGCATCCCCGGGGTCGGGCCCGGGCTGTTACAGCGCTTGCAGGCCGGCAGCATCCGCAACCTGGAGATGCCCTTTCGCCGCAACAACGGCCAGGTGTTCACCGGTCTGATCTCCGCCGAGCCCTTCGACCTCGACACCACTCCGGCGCTGGTGGTGGTCGTGCGCGACATCACCCAGCTCAAGGAAACCCAACAGCAACTGCAAACCTCTGAAGAGAAGTTCGCCAAGGCCTTTCACGCCTCGCCGGACGGCTTGTTGCTGTCGCGTCAGAGCGATGGCTTGCTGCTGGAAGTCAACGAGGGCTTCAGCCGCATCACCGGGTTCAACAGCGCGATGTCGGTGGATCGCTCGGCGTTGGATCTGGGGATCTGGGTCAACCTCAACGAACGCAAGCAGATGCTCGACCTGCTGCACCGCGACGGCTTCGTACGCGATTTCACCTGCCATATCCGCCGCAGCGACGGGCAAATCCGACTGTGCGAAGTCTCCAGCCGTCCGTTGCCGATCGGCGAAGAAGACTGCATGTTGACCATTGCCCGGGACATCACCGAGCGCCATTTGATGCAGGAAAAACTGCAGCAGGCCGCCACCGTTTTCGAGAGCACCGCCGAAGGCGTGTTGATCACCGACACCCAGCAGCACATCAGCGCGGTGAACCGTGCGTTCACCGAAATCACCGGCTACAGCGAAAGCGAAGCCCTCGGTCACACCCCGCGTCTGCTCGCCTCGGGACTGCATGACAGCGCGTTTTATGCGGCAATGTGGCACCAGTTGACTGCTGAGGGACACTGGCAGGGCGAGATTTCCAACCGGCGCAAGAACGGCGAGTTGTATCCGAGCTGGCTGACCATCAGCGCCGTACGCAACCGCGACAAGTTCATCACCCACTTCGTCGCGGTGTTCGCCGATATCTCCAGCCTCAAACACGCACAAGCCAAGCTCGACTATCAGGCGCACCACGACCCGCTCACCGGCCTGCCGAATCGCACCCTGTTCGAAAGTCGCCTGCTCACCGCGCTGAACAGTCAGCAGGAAAACGGTGGTCAGGGCGCGGTGCTGTTCCTCGATCTCGACCGCTTCAAACACATCAACGACAGCCTCGGCCACCCGGTTGGCGATCTGCTGCTCAAAGGCATTGCCGTGCGTTTGAAAGAACAACTGCGTGATATCGACACCGTCGCACGACTGGGCGGTGATGAATTCATCATTCTGCTGCCGGGTCTGCAACAAGCCAGCGATGCCGACAACATCGCATTCAAACTGCTCAACTGCTTTGGCGCACCGTTTCAGGCCGGTGAGCACGAGTTCTTCATCAGCGCCAGCATCGGCACCAGCCTCTATCCACGGGATGGCTGCGATGTCGCCACCTTGGTGAAAAACGCCGACGCGGCGATGTACCGCTCCAAGGCCAAGGGCCGCAACCGCGTCGAAAGCTACACTCGCGACCTCACTGCCCAGGCCAGCGAGCGCGTGGCACTGGAGCACGAACTGCGCCGGGCCATCGAGCGCGAAGAGTTGTTCCTCTACTACCAACCGAAAATCAGCCTCGACGACCATCGCCTGGTCGGTGCCGAAGCACTGATCCGCTGGCGTCACCCGACCTTCGGCGAAGTGCCGCCGGAGCACTTCATTCCACTGGCCGAAGAGAACGGCATGATCCTGCAGATCGGCGATTGGGTGCTCGAGACCGCCTGCCGGCAGATGTTCGAGTGGAGCCAGATCTACGACAGCCTCGGCCCGCTGTCAGTCAACCTCGCCGGTGCGCAACTACGCCAGCCGAATCTGCTCGGACGCATCGAACAACTGCTCAGGGACAACCGTCTGCAGCCGGATTTACTGCAACTGGAAATTACCGAAAACTTCATCATGAGCCAAGCCGAGGAGGCCTTGGCGGTGCTGCACCAGCTCAAACACTTGGGCGTACAACTGGCGATCGACGACTTCGGCACCGGTTATTCTTCGCTCAGTTACCTCAAACGCCTGCCGCTGGACATCCTCAAGATCGACCAGTCCTTTGTTCGCGGACTGCCCGATGACCCGCACGACGCGGCGATTGTCCGCGCGATCATCGCTCTGGGCCGGAGCATGCAATTCACCGTGATCGCCGAAGGCGTCGAGACCCAGGCCCAGCAACAATTCCTCGCCGCCGAAGGTTGCGAACAGATCCAGGGCTACATCGTCAGCCTGCCACTGCCCCCGGAAGAATTCGCCGCAACGTTTCTTCGTGTAACCGTATCGGATTATTCGGATAGCACAGCCGCCAAACCGTCGCTATAATCCGCGGCCTACTGAGGGCCTATAGCTCAGTTGGTTAGAGCAGAGGACTCATAATCCTTTGGTCCACGGTTCAAGTCCGTGTGGGCCCACCACATTTGAAAGCCGCGCTACATGCGCGGCTTTTTCTTGGGCGATCAGTTGAGGGGACAATCTTTGCGAGCGCAATGTTCGGAAGACCTCCCCGAAGGCTGTAGGAATGTTCCAAAGTTATGTTTTCTCCCCTCCCCGCGCCTTGTTGACTGTTTCCCCAGACAAGTAATCTCCGGACGCCACTGCCCGTCCAGGATTGTTTTTATGCTTGTGAATGCTGCGCCACTGATAAAGGAAGCAGCCGATCAACAAACCTGGATCGACCTTGCTCTACCCGATCTGAGAACGTTATCGCGAGAGCTTCGGTCAGCTGCAATAGAAGAAATAAAGAGGGCTGACGACGCAGAAGGCGCCCTCAAAATCCTCTTGGATCACTTCGGATTCTTCGACGACTCCGTATTGGCGGTTACCATCCTCACGCCTATTGGAAACGTTGCAGTCATGCGAGACAAACTGGCCCATATAGTCGAGAAACGTCCAGACTCCCGAGAACGCTATGTTCGGCATGCCATCGACACGCTGGCGGGACCATTCGAAGTATGGAAAGTCCTCTACGATAATGGCGGTTTCCGATTGGCATTCATCAACGCCTATGAGGCAAAAAACGACATGCTCGTCGTGGTCGATGTGCGGAACGGGCACGTCCTCTGGAATTTCATGCACGCTCCGTCAAGAGCAATGAACAAGCACCGCCATGGCGATCTTTTGTACAAGCGGTACATTCTTGAAGACAAAGAAAAGGGCAGCCATTTGGCTGCCCTTGATATTTAAATCCTGATATTTGCATCCTCAGGAAATGGGATGAAGAGGTCTCACCTTACACCGATGTTGCAGCATCGCTGAGGTACCTACGTCCGCTAAAGCCCTGCAAGGCAGCAGATTTCGCGCTCTTGTTGGCATTCTTGATAAATAGGCCCGGCAAGTCAAACCAAATATTTGATGTTTGTTTTGGCGCAACAATTGCCTCCACGCATAAGTGACGTGTTCAGTCATCGCCAGCAGCGTGTCGCTGATAGTGCCTGTAACATGCAAACTCATCCGCCCTCGACAGTCACGGAGCCGACCCTTGCCCGACACCCGCCCACCCGCCCTCGACGAAATCGACCGCCGGCTGATCGCCGCCCTGCAAATCAACGCCCGCGAAAGCGTGGCCATGCTTGCCCGGCAGCTGGGCATTGCGCGGACCACCGTCACATCGCGGTTGGCGCGGCTGGAGAGGGCCAAGGTGATCACCGGTTATGGCGTACGTTTGGGGCAGCGCGTGGTCGATGGCGGGTTGCAGGCGTATGTCGGGATCAAGGTGCAGCCGCGCTCCGGCAAAGAGGTATTGCGCCGGTTGAGCGCGATGGCGCAGGTGCAGCAGTTGTGTGCGGTGAGTGGCGAATTTGATTATGTGGCGTGGTTGCGCACCGACTCGCCGGAGCAACTGGATCAATTGCTGGATCAGATCGGCAGTGTGGACGGGGTGGAGAAGACCACGACCTCGATCATTTTGAGCAGCAAGATTGATCGGGGGCAGCCGGTTTGAGCGCTGGTGAGCTTGATGGCCTCATCGCGAGCAGGCTCACTCCTATATTTGGTCGGAATGTAGTCATTAATCGTCATATTGATAAATTAACTGGCAAAACGACGACACTTTGCGTCTTATTAACGTGTCCTACGCTCCCTAGAATGGCTGGCATCTTTTCCTATACTCAGACGCGCATCCTGCGTCGGGTCGCCAGCAAGGTCAGCCATGAACAAGAACAATCGCCATCCTGCAGACGGTAAGAAACCCGTCACCATTTTCGGCCCGGACTTTCCGTTCGCCTTCGACGACTGGATCGAACACCCGGCCGGTCTCGGCAGCATTCCTGAACACCATCACGGCGCTGAAGTGGCGATTGTCGGCGCGGGTATCGCGGGTCTGGTGGCCGCCTACGAACTGATGAAGCTCGGCTTGAAGCCGGTGGTGTACGAGGCCTCGAAACTGGGTGGCCGCCTGCGTTCGCAAGCGTTCAACGGCACCGACGGCATCGTCGCGGAACTGGGCGGCATGCGTTTCCCGGTGTCCTCTACTGCGTTCTACCACTACGTCGATAAGCTCGGTCTCGAGACCAAACCTTTCCCGAACCCGCTGACGCCGGCTTCCGGCAGCACCGTGATCGATCTGGAAGGCAAAACCCATTACGCACAAAGCCTGAAGGATCTTCCTGCACTGTTCCAGGAAGTGGCTGACGCCTGGGCGGATGCGCTGGAGGCTGGCTCGCAGTTCGCTGATATCCAGCAAGCGATCCGTGAGCGCGACGTACCACGCCTCAAAGAACTCTGGAACAAACTCGTTCCGCTGTGGGACGACCGCACGTTCTACGACTTCGTTGCCACTTCCAAAGCCTTCGCCAAACTCTCGTTCCATCACCGCGAAGTGTTCGGTCAGGTCGGTTTCGGTACCGGCGGCTGGGACTCGGACTTCCCCAATTCGATGCTGGAAATCTTCCGCGTGGTGATGACCAACTGCGACGATCACCAGCACCTGGTGGTGGGCGGTGTGGAGCAAGTGCCGCAAGGCATCTGGCGCCATGTGCCGGAGCGCTGCGTGCACTGGCCTGAAGGCACCAGTCTGAAATCCCTGCACCGTGGCGCGCCACGTTCCGGCGTGAAGAAAATCGCTCACGCGCCGGACGGCCGTTTCGCCGTCACCGACAACAACGGCGACACCCGCGAGTACGCCGCCGTGCTGACCACCTGCCAGAGCTGGCTGCTGACCACCCAGATCGAATGCGACGAAACCCTGTTCTCGCAGAAGATGTGGATGGCGCTGGATCGCACGCGCTACATGCAGTCGTCGAAGACCTTCGTGATGGTCGACCGGCCATTCTGGAAGGACAAGGACCCGGAAACCGGTCGCGACCTGATGAGCATGACCCTCACCGATCGCCTGACCCGCGGCACCTATCTGTTCGACAACGGTGACGACAAGCCGGGAGTGATCTGCCTGTCCTACTCGTGGATGAGCGACGCGCTGAAGATGCTGCCGCACCCGGTGGAAAAACGCGTAGAGCTGGCGTTGAACGCGCTGAAGAAGATCTACCCGAAAGTCGATATCGCCGCGCGGATCATCGGCGATCCGATCACCGTGTCGTGGGAAGCCGACCCGTACTTCCTCGGCGCATTCAAAGGCGCCCTGCCCGGCCACTATCGCTACAACCAGCGCATGTACGCGCACTTCATGCAGGACGAGATGCCAGCCGAGCAGCGCGGGATTTTCATCGCCGGTGACGACGTATCGTGGACCCCGGCGTGGGTCGAAGGCGCGGTGCAAACTTCACTCAACGCGGTGTGGGGGATCATGAAGCATTTCGGCGGTTCGACACATAAAGAGAACCCGGGCCCGGGTGATGTGTTCAAAGACATCGGCCCTATCGCCCTGCCCGAGTAAGAGGATTCCCCGATGCGTGTAGCCCTTTACCAATGCCCACCGCTGCCCCTGGACCCCGCCGCCAACCTGCATCGCCTGCAGCAACTGGCGATGGAGGCCAAGGGTGCCGACCTGCTGGTGCTGCCGGAAATGTTTCTGACCGGCTACAACATCGGCAAGGAAGCGGTCAGCACCTTGGCCGAGGTCTACAACGGCGAATGGGCGCAACAGATCGGTCGAATCGCCAAAGCCGCCGGGCTGGCGATTGCTTACGGTTACCCCGAGCGCACCGCCGACGGGCAGATCTACAACGCCGTGCAGTTGATCGACGCGCACGGCGAGCGCCTGTGCAATTATCGCAAGACCCATCTGTTCGGCGATCTCGATCGATCGATGTTCAGCCCCGGCGAAGATGATTTTCCGGTGGTTGAACTCAACGGCTGGAAGCTCGGTTTTCTGATCTGCTACGACCTAGAGTTTCCGGAGAACGCGCGACGTCTGGCGCTGGCCGGTGCCGAGCTGATTCTGGTGCCGACGGCAAACATGATTCCGTTCGATTTCGTCGCTGACGTTACCGTGCGTTCCCGTGCCTTCGAAAACCAGTGTTACGTGGCGTACGCCAATTATTGCGGGCAGGAAGGCGAGATCCACTATTGCGGACAAAGCAGCATCGCCGCGCCGGACGGCAGCCGTATCGCCCAGGCCGGACTCGATGAAGCATTGATCGTCGGTGAGCTGGATCGACAGTTGATGGCCGATTCCCGCGCCGCCAATCGCTACCTCAACGACCGTCGTCCCGAGCTTTACCATGCGTTGAACAAGCGCTGACCCCACCCAATCCGCTAGCATTGGCACTTCACTGTTCTGGAAGTGCCCATGCCTGCGCCGACTCACCCCCGCCCCCACACTGAAACCCTGCCAAACGGCTTGCGCGTGACCCTGCGTCAGGTGCCCGGCTTGAAGCGCAGTGCCGCTGCGTTGCGGGTGGCTGCCGGTAGCCATGATGTGCCACTGGAGTGGCCGGGGCTGGCGCATTTCCTTGAGCATCTGCTGTTTCTCGGCACTGAGCGTTTTCCTGCGAGTCAGGCGCTGATGGCCTACGTGCAAAGTCACGGTGGCCAAGTGAATGCAAGCACCCGTGAACGCACCACCGACTTCTTCTTCGAACTGCCGACCTCGGCCTACAGCGCCGGGCTTGAGCGCCTGTCAGACATGCTCGCCCAGCCGCGTATGAATTCGCACGATCAGTTGCGCGAACGGGAAGTGCTGGACGCGGAATTCGTCGCGTGGTCGCAAGATCCGACGGCTCAGCAGGAACTGGCGTTGTACGAAGGGTTGCCCGCTACACATCCGCTGCGCGGGTTTCATGCGGGAAATCGCGACAGCCTGAAAGTTGAGTTACCAGCGTTTCAACAGGCGCTGAAAGATTTCCACCGGCAGTTTTATCGCACCGGACAAATGACGCTGAGCCTGGTCGGGCCGCAGAGCATCGAGGAATTGCGCGTACTGGCGCAGCAGTTCGCCGCCGTGCTGCCGGTTGGGGATAAGGTCGAGCAAGCAGCGCCGCTGCCATTGGCGGTAAAAAGTTATCAACAGGTCGGCGAGCGAAGCGGCAATCTGTTGTTCGCTTTCGAAGCGCTGCCCGACTCGTCCGCCGAAGCGCTGGCGTTTCTCTGCCATTGGCTGAACAGCGCCAAGCCCGGCGGGCTGCTCGCCCATTTGCAGCAACACCGCCTCGCGGATAGTTTGAAAGCCGTGCCGCTGTATCAGTTCGCCGGGCAAGCGCTGCTGCATCTGCAATTCACCGCCCCCGCCGAATCCCTGAGCGTCATTGGTGAACAACTGCTGGACTGGTTGAGCTTCTTTGCCGCGCAACAGGACTGGGCAGCGCTGCGCGAGGAGTACACCAGGCTGCTTGAGCGTCAGCAGCAAATCAGCAGCGCCCTGCAACTGGCGCGGCTCGACAGTGAACAACGCGAACACGGTCTGTCGGAAAACGGCGTTGTTGCGCTCAAACAGATCCTGCGCGACATCGGCGTTGTGGATAACTTCAGCGACCATTGGCATCTGCCTGCCGCCAACCCTTTCCTGCGCTCCAGCGAACCGCTGGCCAACGCCGGCCTGATTCGCGGCCAGACCAGCGCCCATCGTGGCTTGCGTACTTTCGCTCAGGATCGCTCGCGCGGTCGGCGTGAGCGTTCGCCGATGCAATTCAGCCAGGCGTTGCCGGATCATAGCGACCACGGCGCGATTTACTTGCGTTGGCAAACGCAGGCGGCGGCCGGCACAGATCTGCAAGGCAAGCTGCGACGCAGTCTGCGGGAAACGCAGGAAGATGCGCGGCAGGCCGGCGTCGAGTTGGCGTTCAGTGCCACCGGCACGCAGTGGCTGCTGAAACTGACGGGCCTGCAGGAGCCGATGCCCAGTGTCCTCGAACACGCGCTGAAATGTCTGACGCAAATTGACGCCGATTCAGCGAGCGCAGAGCCAGAAACACCGTTGATACCGATCCGCCAGTTGCTCAAGGCGTTGCCTGAATATTGTCTGTCATCGGCCGTCGAGTCGAACGACGTCAAACAGCTGTGGACAACTTCGCGCTGGGACGGACTGGCCCTTGGTCTCAACGCACAGACGCAATCGGCCATGGGCCTGGCCCTGAGCCGCATCCCCGGCACACCGGACAATCAATTGCCGGCAGCACCGACGATCAATACGCAACATCTGTGGAGCCACATCGACACCGCGTCCAGCGAGCATGCGTTGCTGCTGTTCTGCCCGACCGCCAGCCGCGAGATCGCCGACGAAGCCGCCTGGCGCCTGCTCGCGCAGCTGTGCCAGACACCTTTCTATCAGCGCCTGCGGGTCGAATTGCAATTGGGCTACGCAGTGTTCAGCGCCTTGCGACAGATGCATGGCCAGAGTGGATTGCTGTTTGGTGTGCAGTCGCCAAATACTGCGCCAGTTGAAATGCTTGGGCATATCCAGCAGTTCCTCGAGGGCATTCCTGCGCTGATCGAAAACCTCGATGAAGAGGACTTCAACCAGCAACGCCAGTCACTCGCGGATCAGTTCGATGAGAGTCATCTGTCCGGCAAAGACGCCGCCGAGTTGCTGTGGCAGGCCAAGCTCGCCGGCCACTCGTCGGATTATCTGGCGCAACTGCACACAGCCATTAGTCAACTGAAACGCTCAACATTGCTGGAGGCAGCGCAGCGCTTGCTCAACGCCAAGGGCGGCTGGCGCTGCCTGGCCAGCGAATCGTCACCCGGTGCGCCGTGGCAAGCGACAAAATGATCATTACCAAGGCTGCAAGGAGCTTTCTCAAAGATTCACGGGCAATACCGTTGAAATTTTGAGTAACATAGCAGCCTAACTATTTGGAACATCCCTGCGCTGCCGTGGACTATAACTATGGACAGCGCTATCCCACCCACCCAATGAGGAGTCACCCTATGTCCTGGACAAAACCGGCTTACACCGACCTGCGTATCGGCTTCGAAGTCACCATGTACTTCGCCAGCCGCTGAGTTCTGCCTACGCAGACTTGCAGTGCAACGCCTCGGCTCGCCGGGGCGTTTTATTTTCAGCGTTGAAAGATGGGAGCGTTCATGTTCGTCCAGATTCTGGGTTCGGCCGCCGGTGGCGGATTTCCGCAGTGGAACTGCAACTGCGTCAATTGCGCAGGCTTTCGCGACGGCAGCCTGAATGCCAAGGCCCGTACCCAATCGTCCATCGCAATTTCCGATGATGGCGTGAACTGGGTGCTGTGCAACGCTTCGCCGGACATCCGCGCGCAACTGCAGAGCTTCGCCCCGATGCAACCGGGCCGTGCACTGCGCGACACCGGCATCAGCGCGATCATCCTGATGGACAGCCAGATCGACCACACCACCGGCCTGCTCAGCCTGCGCGAAGGCTGCCCGCATCAGGTCTGGTGCACGGACATGGTTCACGAAGATTTGAGCACCGGTTTCCCGCTGTTCAAGATGCTCACCCACTGGAACGGCGGTTTGAGCTGGAATCGCATCGAGCTCGACCAGAGCTTCACCGTTGCGGCCTGCCCGAACCTGCGCTTCACCCCGCTGCCATTGCGCAGCGCCGCGCCACCGTATTCGCCGCACCGTTTCGACCCGCACCCGGGCGACAACATCGGCCTGATCGTCGAAGACCTCAACACGGGCGGCAAACTGTTTTACGCCCCGGGTCTAGGCAAGGTCGACGCGCCGCTGCTGGAAATCATGGCTGACAGCGACTGCCTGCTGGTGGACGGCACGCTTTGGGAGGACGATGAAATGCAGCGCCGTGGCGTCGGCACCCGCACCGGTCGCGAGATGGGCCACCTGGCGCAGAACGGCCCCGGCGGCATGCTCGAAGTGCTGGAGCAGTTGCCCGAGCAGCGCAAGGTGCTTATCCACATCAACAATACCAACCCGATTCTCGATGAAGATTCGCCGGAGCGCGCGGAGCTGGCGCGGCGTAATGTTGAAGTGGCGTTTGATGGCATGAGTATTGTGCTGTAAGCCGCAGATACCGATGCGCGGCCCTTCGCGAGCAGGCTCGCTCCCACATTTGGAATGCGATCAACCTGTGGGAGCGAGCCTGCTCGCGAAGAGGCCAGTGCAAACAGAAAAGATTTCTAGGGTTGTTCCCCGGAGAACCGCAATGACCGACACCCCGCTGTCCCCCAGCGAATTCGAAGCCGCCCTGCGCGCCAAAGGCGCCTATTACCACATCTACCACCCGTATCACGTGGCGATGTACGAAGGCCGTGCCACCCGTGAGCAGATTCAGGGCTGGGTCGCCAACCGCTTCTACTATCAGGTGAACATCCCCCTGAAAGACGCGGCGATCCTCGCCAATTGCCCGGATCGCGAGATTCGCCGGGAGTGGATTCAACGCCTGCTCGACCACGATGGCGCCCCCGGTGAAGACGGCGGGATCGAAGCGTGGCTGCGTCTCGGTCAGGCGGTCGGCCTCGACCCGGATCAACTGCGCTCCCAGGAACTGGTGCTGCCCGGCGTGCGTTTCGCCGTCGATGCCTACGTCAATTTCGCTCGCCGCGCCAGTTGGCAGGAAGCCGCCAGCAGCTCGCTTACCGAACTGTTCGCGCCGCAGATCCACCAGTCGCGTCTCGACAGCTGGCCGCAGCATTACCCGTGGATCGACCCGGCCGGTTACGAATATTTCCGCACTCGCCTGGGTCAAGCGCGGCGCGATGTCGAGCATGGTCTGGCGATCACGCTCGAGCACTACAAGACCCGCGAGGGTCAGGAGCGCATGCTGGAAATTCTCCAGTTCAAACTGGACATTCTTTGGAGCATGCTCGATGCCATGAGCATGGCTTACGAACTGAACCGCCCGCCGTATCACAGCGTCACCGAGCAGCGGGTCTGGCACAAAGGAATCACCCTATGAGTTTTGATCGCAGCAAGATCCCGACCTGGCGTCCCGGCTACCGTTTCCAGTACGAACCGGCGCAAAAAGGTCACGTGCTGCTCTACCCCGAGGGCATGATCAAGCTCAACGACAGCGCCGCGCTGATCGGCGGTTTGATCGACGGTGAACGCGATGTCGCGGCGATCATCGCCAAACTCGACGAGCAGTTTCCCGGCGTGCCCGAGCTCGGTGAAGACATCGAGCAATTCATGGAGGTTGCCCGTGCGCAGCACTGGATCGAACTTGCCTGAAGCATCGGTGCAAGTACCGCCAAAACCTGAAGTCGGCCTGCCGCTGTGGTTGCTCGCCGAGCTGACCTACCGTTGCCCGCTGCAATGCCCGTACTGCTCCAATCCGCTGGATTTCGCCGAGCAGGGCAAAGAGCTGAGCACCGAGCAGTGGATCAAGGTCTTCCGCGAAGCGCGGGAGATGGGCGCGGCGCAACTGGGCTTTTCCGGTGGTGAACCGCTGGTGCGTCAGGACCTCGCCGAACTGATCCGTGAAGCGCGACAGTTGGGTTTCTACACCAACCTGATCACTTCCGGCATCGGTCTGACCGAGCAAAAAATCAGCGACTTCAAAAAGGCTGGTCTCGATCACATCCAGATCAGTTTCCAGGCCAGCGACGAGCAAGTGAACAACCTGCTCGCCGGCTCGAAAAAAGCCTTCGCGCAGAAACTGGAAATGGCTCGCGCGGTGAAGGCCCACGGCTATCCGATGGTGCTGAACTTCGTCACCCACCGGCACAACATCGACAAGATCGACCGCATCATCGAGCTGTGTATTGCGCTCGAAGCGGACTTCGTCGAGCTCGCCACCTGCCAGTTCTACGGCTGGGCGCAGCTCAATCGTGTCGGCCTGTTGCCGACCAAGGAACAACTGGTGCGTGCCGAACGCATCACCAACGAATACCGCGCCAAACTGGAAGCCGAAGGACATCCGTGCAAGTTGATTTTCGTCACTCCGGACTACTACGAAGAACGCCCGAAAGCCTGCATGAACGGCTGGGGTAGCATCTTTCTGACGGTTACCCCGGACGGCACTGCCCTGCCCTGTCATGGTGCCCGACAGCTGCCGGTACAATTTCCCAATGTGCGCGACCACAGCATGCAGCACATCTGGTACGACTCGTTCGGCTTCAACCGCTTTCGCGGTTACGACTGGATGCCCGAGCCGTGCCGCTCCTGCGACGAGAAGGAACAGGATTTCGGCGGCTGCCGCTGTCAGGCGTTCATGCTCACGGGGGACGCGAGCAATGCCGACCCGGTGTGCAGCAAGTCCGAACATCACGGCGTGATTCTCAAGGCCCGCGAAGAAGCCGAGACCGCCACTCAGACCATCGAACAACTGGCCTTCCGTAATGAACGAAACTCACGCCTCATCGCCAAGGGCTGAGCCTTTCAGCGCCGCCCAGGCCGTCGCCGCCGGAATGGACTTCGCCGAACTGCAACTCGGTGCCAACGGTTTATTCTGGAATGAATATCGCCCGGAAGAGGCCGAGTGCCGGATCTGGCACTGGCGCGACGGTGTGGCGAAATGTCTGACGCCGAATGGCTTCAGTGTGCGCAGCCGGGTGTACGAATACGGCGGTGGTGCGTTTTGTCTGACGCCAAGTGGAGTGGTTTTCGTCAATGAGGCGGATCAGCAGTTGTATCGGCAGACGCTGGATGGCGCGCCCGAGGTGCTGACTTCTGGCGAGTGTCGTTATGGCGATCTGCATTTTGCTTTCGGCCAGGTGCTGGCGGTCGAGGAACTGCGCGACCAGCATCGGCTGGTAGCGATTGGTCTGGCCGACGGCACCCGGCATTTGCTGGCTGAAGGTGCGGATTTTTATGCAGCACCGGTGATCAGCCCGGACGGTTCGCGATTGGCCTGGGTCGAGTGGAGTCGGCCGCATCAGCCTTGGACATCCACGCGATTGATGGTGGCCGAGCGTCTGGCTGAGGGTGGCTTTGGCGCACCGCGTTGCGTGGCGGGGGCTGACCTTGAAGAGTCGATCCAGCAACCCCGGTTCGATGCAAAAGGACGCTTGTTGTGCCTGACTGATCGCGGCGGTTTCTGGCAGCCGTGGGGCGAAACGTCCGACGGTTTGCAGCGACTGCCCTGCGCCGAGGCCGATCATGCGCCCGCCCCGTGGCAAATGGGTGGCAGCACCTGGTTGCCGGTGGGCGATTCGTTTCTGGCGAGTTGGAGCGAAGGTGGTTTTGGTCGCCTGGCGCTCAACGGTGAAGACTTCACCGGCAATTACAGCCGCTTCCGGCATCTGGCGCTGGATCAGCAATTCATCTACTGCATCGCCGCCTCGCCGATCAGCCCCTCGGCGGTCATCGCCATTGATCGCGCTACCCGCGAAGTGAATGTGCTGGCTGGCGGTGTGGCGCCTTTGCCGGCCGAGCGCATCAGCCGTCCGCAGACCTTGCGCTACCCGAGCGGCAGCGGCGAGGCTCACGGCTTCTTTTATCCGGCGATGAACGACGAAGCCCGGCCACCACTGGTGGTGTTCATCCACGGCGGCCCGACCTCGGCCTGCTACCCGATGCTCGACCCGCGCATTCAGTACTGGACGCAGCGTGGTTTCGCCGTCGCCGATCTCAACTATCGCGGCAGCAGCGGTTATGGCCGCGAATACCGTCAGGCGTTACATCTGAGTTGGGGTGAGGTGGATGTCGAGGATGCTTGCGCGGTGGTGGAATATCTGGCCGAACAAGGTCTGATCGACGGAGCGCGCGCCTTTATTCGCGGGGGCAGTGCCGGGGGTTACACCACGTTATGCGCGTTGGCGTTTCAGCAGGTGTTCCGCGCGGGCGCCAGCCTCTATGGCGTCAGCGACCCGGTGGCACTGGCCCAAGCGACCCACAAGTTTGAAGGTGATTATCTGGACTGGCTGATCGGCGATCCCGAACAGGATGCCGAGCGCTACGCCGCCCGCACGCCGCTACTGCATGCGAGCAACATCCGTGTGCCGGTGATTTTCTTCCAGGGTGAACTGGATGCGGTGGTGGTGCCGCAACAGACCCGCGACATGGTCGCGGCGCTGGAGCAAAACGGCATCCCGGTCGAGGCGCATTACTACGCCGAGGAACGCCATGGCTTTCGCCGGGCGGTGAATCAGGCGCATGCGTTGGAGCAGGAGTGGAAGTTTTATCGGCGGGTGATGGGGTTGGCGGACTGATCACCGCCCCAATTCAAAATAGCGTCGTCCCATTCGCGAGCAGGCTCGCTCCCACATTGGATCTGTGTTGTGCACAAAATCCCCTGTGGGAGCGAGCCTGCTCGCGAAAGCTATCTATCAGGTGCCGCTGAACTCAGCGCTTGGCGATGATGTACACCGCATGCACGATCCCCGGAATGTAACCGCACAGCGTCAGCAGAATGTTCAGCCAGAACGCCCCGCCGAACCCGACCTGCAGAAACACACCCAGTGGCGGCAACAGAATAGCGATGATGATACGAATGAAGTCCATGGGTCAGCTCCTGAATGGGGGTTGGCTCACATGAGCCATACAAGCTAATCGACCTGCGCCGTTCGTCAGGGTTCACTGTAAACGCCATTTGATCGCCACCATCGGGCACAAAAAAATGCCCCACGCCAAAAGAATCAGGCGTGGGGCGTGCGTTATACCGCGAGACGGTTCTTCAAATCGGGTAGGAAACTTCAGCTCAGACGGCAATCCCTTTGCGGCATTGCAGTTGCGCGGTACGCACTCGCGAGAAGGCGCGGGCCAGGCGCAGGAGCATTTCGTCGATGTTGGCCTTGCTGACGCTGAGTGCCGGGGTGAAACGCAGGCAGTTGGCTTGCGGCGCGTTGAGCAGCAGGCCTTCATGCAAGGCGGCTTTGACTACGGCATCGGCGGAATCCTCTGACAGGCTCAGTCCCCAGAACAGACCTTGCCCGCGCAACTCGCCATGGCCGTAACGGTGCGCCAAGCGAGCGAGTCCCTCGCGCAGGTGCTGGCCGAGGTCTTTGACCTGTTCAAGAAATGCCCGGTCCTGCACGCTATCAAGCACCACCAGGCCGGCCGCGGTCATCAGTGCATTGCCGTGATGAGTGCCGCCCAGTTCACCCGCATCAAAGCAGCAGGCCTTGCCACGGGCCAATAACGCCGCCAGAGGAACACCGCCGCCGAGGCCCTTGCCGAGCACGACGATATCGGCGCGCACACCGTAGGACTGTTCCGCGAGCAAAGTGCCGCAGCGACCGATGCCGGTCTGCACTTCGTCGAGGATCAGCAGAATGCCCAGCTCGCGGCATAAGCGCTCGACGCCTTTGAGGTAATGCTCGGTGGCCGGAATCACCCCGGCATCGCTCTGGATCGGTTCGAGCATGATTGCCACGGTTTGCGCATCGACGGCGGCATGTAACGCAGGCAAGTCATTGAACGGCACCAGATCGAAACCCGGCAGCAACGGTGCGAAGCGGTTGTGCAGGTTGCAACTGTCCGACGCGGAAATCGTTGCCAGGCTGCGGCCATGGCAACCCTGCTTCGCAACAATGATCCGCGAGGCGCCGCCACGATGCAGTTGGCCCCATTTGCGCGCCAGTTTGATCGCCGCTTCACAGGCCTCGCTGCCGCTATTGAGCAGGTAAGCCTGATCGCTGGAAGTGCTGGCGCACAGGCGCTCGGCAAGGCTGAGCACGCCGCGGTTGTGCAGATTGAAACCGGGATTGATCAACGCCTGGGCCTGACTGGCGATGGCCTTGACCAGCGCCGAAGGGCTGTGGCCGAGGCTGTTGGCGCCGCCGGCCTGGGAGAAGTCGAGATAAGCGCGGTCGTTGCTGTCCCACAACCAGGAGCCCTGGCCGCGCACGAAGACCTGCGCCGGTCGCTCGACGCTGGGCATCAGTCGCTCGGCATTCAGGTTATCGCCTGCCTGGGGTGGACCGGCCTCGAAAGCGAGGTCATCGAGACTCGGCGCCTGACGCCGCAGACTGAACAGATTCATTGCAAAAAACCTCGCTTGAGGTTTTTTGAACCGCCTATGCAAACACTGTCGAAGCAAACGCTATTCATCGCGCTCTCTGGCCCTGTAAGCCTTGTGATTGCGGTTAGACTAGGCTCACTGACGGCTTCGGGCCATTTCGATTTACCAGCATTTTCGATAAGCATTACTTATGGATTTCAAACAACTGCGTTATTTCGTCGCGGTCTACGAAGAGGGCCATGTCGGTCGGGCCGCCGAACGCCTGTCGATTTCGCAACCGGCGCTGTCGCAGCAGATTCGTCAGCTCGAACAGAACCTCGACGTCACGCTGTTCGAACGCAGCAGCAAACGCCTGTTGCCGACCCTTGCCGCGCACACGCTGTACAACCACGCCGTGCCGCTGCTCGACGGTTTGCAGCGGGCGCGGGAAGCGCTGGGCAACTTCAAGGGGCAGGCCTTGCGTACGCTGGCGATCGGCGTACTGCAAACCGTGCACACCAGCCTTGTGCCGCAAATGCTCGAACGGGTGCGCAAGGCGCAGCCGCATCTTGTGGTGCAGATCTATGAACTGACGGGGCTGGAGATCGAGCGCCGTTTGCTCAACGGCTCACTGGACATCGGCATCAGCTACCTGCCGCCGCGCCAACCGGGGCTGCATGGCGTGATGTTGTATGAAGATGAGCTGACGCTGGTCATCCCGGCGGATCACCCGCTGCGTGAATTCAAGAAAGTCTCGATGCGGCAAGCAGCGGAATTACCGATGTTGCTGCTGGGCGAAGAGTTTCAGATCCGGCAGATCTGGCAGGCGCAACTGACCAGCCTGGGTCGGCGCCCGCAAGTGCAGGCAGAGCTGAACAATATGCTGGGGATTCTCGACAGTCTGCCGCACACCAGACTGGCAACGGTGCTGCCTGGGCGCTCACAGAGGGAATACGACGAGCAGGATCTGCTATGGAAGCCGTTGAGCGAACCGCGGGTGCCGCTGAAGGTTGGGCTGGTGTGCCGCGACGTGCAGCGTCAGCAGGCGTCTCTGGCGTTGCTGCGCACGTTGCTGGAAGAAGTGATTCAGCGCGAGGACAAACCGCTGAAAGCAGCGCCGCCACTGGATCCGCTGGCCTGATACTTTTCTGCAGGCAAAAGAAAACCCCGCCGAAGCGGGGCTTTGCAGACTGTTTCCCTGACATCCATTTCACTCCGCCACCCTGGCAGAATCCTACGTGTCCGTGTTGTTGCTTTGCGCTTCCTGCGCGACGTCCATGAGTTGTAGATTAGCTGTGGATCCAATCTACGCCTATGGGAGAACAGCAGCACGTCATGTAAGAGAATGCTTACATGACGTTACATCATCAGAACTGCTCAGCATTCAGCAGGAACAGCGACTCGCTACCCGCCTTCACCGACGCGCTCAACGAGTGGATACGCGGCAGCAGACGGGCGAAATAGAACCGTGCGGTGCCCAGCTTGCTGGCGTAGAAATCGTCCTGCGCTTCTTTGCCCAGTGCGGCTTTCGCCATCAGTGCCCACATGTAGGCATAGGCGGTGTAGCCGAACGCTTGCAAATATTCGACCGAGGCCGCGCCGATTTCGTTCGGATTGGTTTTCGCCCGATCCAGCAGCCACGCCGTCAGCTCGTCGAGGGTGCTGACGGCATCGTTCAGCGGCTTGGTGAATTCGCCGAGGTCAGCGCTGGCGGTCGCGGTGAAGTGGCGGATCTCGTCGGCGAACAGCTTGTAGAACGCGCCACCGCTACCGACGATCTTGCGCCCGACCAGGTCCAGCGCCTGAATGCCGTTGGTGCCTTCGTAGATCTGGGTGATGCGCACGTCACGCACCAGTTGCTCCTGGCCCCACTCGCGGATGTAGCCGTGGCCGCCAAAAATCTGCTGACCGTGGACGGTGGTTTCCAGGCCCAGGTCGGTGAGGAATGCCTTGGCCACCGGAGTCAACAGTGCGACCAGATCTTCTGCGCGCTTGCGGGTGGTCGCGTCTTCGCTGAACTTGGCGGTGTCGAGTTGCATCGCCACATAAGTGGAGAAGGCGCGACCGCCCTCGTTCGAGGCTTTCATGGTCAGCAGCATGCGACGCACGTCCGGGTGGACGATGATCGGGTCGGCGACCTTGTCCTTGTTCTGCGCGCCGGTCGGCGAACGGCTCTGCAGACGATCGCGCGCATATTCGACGGCGTTCTGATAGGAACGCTCGCCGCTGGCCAGGCCTTGAATACCGACGCCCAGGCGCTCGTAGTTCATCATGGTGAACATCGCCGCCAGGCCCTTGTTCGGCTCGCCGACCAGATAGCCCACAGCTTCATCGAAGTTCATCACGCAGGTCGCGGACGCCTGGATGCCCATCTTGTGTTCGATCGAACCGCAGTTCGCCGGGTTGCGCGCGCCCAGGCTGCCATCGGCATTGACCATGAACTTCGGCACCAGGAACAGCGAAATGCCTTTCGGGCCAGCAGGTGCGTCCGGCAGTTTCGCCAGCACCAGGTGGATGATGTTCTCGGTCAGGTCGTGCTCACCGCCGGTGATGAAGATCTTGGTGCCGCTGACCTTGTAGGAACCGTCGGCCTGCGGTTCGGCCTTGGTGCGGATGATGCCCAGGTCGGTGCCGGCGTGCGGCTCGGTCAAGCACATGGAACCGGCCCAGATGCCGGCGTACATGTTCGGCAGGTAGGCAGCCTTCAGCTCTTCGCTGGCGTGGGCGTTGATCGACAGGCAGGCGCCGGCGGTCAGCATCGGGTACAGGCCGAACGACAGACTGGCGGAGTTGACCATCTCTTCGACCTGCGCCGAGACAGCCTTGGGCATGCCCATGCCGCCGTAGGCCGGATCGCCACCGACACCGACCCAGCCGCCTTCAGCGTAAGTCTGATAGGCCTGTGGGAAACCGGCCGGGGTGCTGACGGCACCGTCCTTCCAGTGGCAGCCTTCTTCGTCGGCCGCACGGCTCAGTGGCGCGATGCTTTTGCTGGTGACCTTGCCGGCTTCTTCGAGAATGGCTTCTACGGTTTCTGCATCGACAGTCTCGGCCAAGGCCGGCAGTTCGGCCCAGAGTTTGGCGACTTCGAATACTTCATTGAGGACGAAGCGCATATCGCGCAGCGGCGCTTTGTAGTCAGCCATGGCAAACCTCGCAAGATCTAAACAGGTGATTCGTGGAAGAGTGTTTTCGTTGAGGCCGAGTGTACCTCAACAACTTTTGCGACACATAGGGTCAACCGGTGACTGATTTGTTATTTTTGGTCACCAGCATTCAGAGATAAAAGAAAGCCCGCAATCAGCGGGCTTTTGAGTGATAACGTGCGGCTTGAGTCAGCCAGCAGCGCTGTCCATCCGCACCGCGCCGCGACGGTTCTGTCCGAACGCCATGACGCAGTTACGCCCGGCGCCCTTGGCACTGTATAACGCCTGGTCGGCGGACTTGAGGACTTCTTCCGGCGTCCGTTGCTCGACGCGCTCGGCGACGCCGATACTGACCGTGACCGACACACTGGAAGCACCGCTGCCGCTACGACGCTGACGACCTTGCTGATCGTCCTGCGGACGGTTCTCCTGATTGCGCAACTGGATGTTATAGGAGGCAATCGACTCGCGAATCACCTCCAGATGCGGCATGCACTCCTCGAGGGTTTTGCCCGCAAACACCAAGGCGAATTCCTCACCACCATAGCGATATGCCCTACCGCCACCGCTGATTTTCGACAGCTTGCTGGCGACCAGTCGCAACACTTGATCACCGACATCGTGACCGTGGGTGTCGTTGAATTTCTTGAAGTGATCGACGTCGCTCATCGCAAGCACATAGTTGCGGCCCAGACGCTGCATTCGCTCATTGAGCGCGCGCCGCCCCGGCAGACCGGTGAGTTCATCGCGGAAGGCCATTTGATAGGCCTCATGCGCCACGGCAGCGGCAATCATCAGCATCACCTGACTGCACATGATGTTCAGGGTGAACGGCAGGATGAAAGTTTTCGGCAGCATCCAGAACACCCCGAGCAACCCGACCAGCTGCGCCGCGTGCAGTGGACGCGGATTGCGCCAGTATTGCCAGGCCAGCAACAGGAATGCCGAGAGGAATACCGGATAGGACATCTGAATCAGGCTCATCCAGGCGCCGTGCAGCGCCGGCCAGCGGATTTCCGAGAGCCACATCAGCAGCGCCTGCGGATAACTTTGTTCAAGCCCCAAAGCAACACTGCCAAAGGCCAGCAACACGGCGAAGCGCGCGACCATGTCCTGGAACAAATGCGTACGTTCCTGCCACGCGGCGAACAGCCCGAACAGCAACGGCAACAGCAGACAGACCAGGTGAAACACCACGGCGGCGTCTTCGCGCACCTTGCCATTGTCGCGGTAATAGTCGGTCTGGGTGTCGAGCAAAAAGTAGGCGATGTACACCGTGAGCATCAGAAACAGCTCGCGCTGACGTCGGTAAACCGCACAGTAAGCGCCGCCCAACAGCAGAACCAGGGTCGGCAACACGTTGAACAGCGAAGTGAAGAACACGTTGAGGTCTTTGACGTACGCAGCCGCCAACCCCGCGAGCAACAACAGCAGTGAAGGTAGGAAATGGCTGAAACGTACAGCGGAAGAACGCGGCAAGGGTAAAGCTCCGACCCGTCATATCAAAGAGATGGCATTGTGCCTGCAATGTGGCCAGTTAAGCACACACAATGTGATCCAGATCACACGCAGTCTCTTTAACGGCAGAAAACCCGGGTTTCTGAGCGATTCAGCAACAAAAAAACCGCTGACCCCGAGGGAGCAACGGTTTTCGTCAGACCGCGTTGAGGCTTAGTAGCCCAGTGCGAAGTCTTCTTCTTTCATGTCCATCAGGTTGTTGGCGCCCGACAGCATGGTGGCCACGTGGGTACGGGTACGTGGCAGGATGCGCTGGAAGTAGAAGCGCGCGGTTTGCAGCTTGGCGGTGTAGAACGCGGCGTCGCCGGTGCCTTCTGCCAGCTTCTCGGCTGCCAGACGTGCCATGTCGGCCCAGAAGTAGGCCAGACAGGCGTAACCGGAGTACATCAGGTAGTCCACGGAGGCCGCGCCGACTTCTTCACGGTCTTTCATGGCTGCCATACCGACCTTCATGGTCAGCTCGCCCCACTCTTTGTTCAGTGCAGCCAGCGGTGCAACGAATTCTTTGACGGCTTCGTTGCCTTCGTTGTTCTGGCAGAACTTGTGGACGATCTTGGTGAAGCCCTTCAGGGCCTCGCCTTGAGTCATCAGCACTTTACGGCCCAGCAGGTCGAGTGCCTGGATGCCGGTGGTGCCTTCGTACAGCATCGAAATGCGGCTGTCGCGAACGTTCTGCTCCATGCCCCACTCGGCGATGAAGCCGTGGCCACCGTAGATCTGCACGCCGTGGTTGGCGGCTTCGAAACCGACTTCTGTCATGAACGCCTTGGCGATCGGCGTCATGAACGCCAGCAGTGCGTCGGCCTTCTTCTTCTCTTCTTCGTCGACGCCGTATTTGACGATGTCGACCTGCTTGGCGGTGAAGTACACCATCGCGCGGTTGCCTTCGGCGAAGGCCTTCATGGTCAGCAGCATGCGACGTACGTCAGGGTGCACGATGATCGGGTCAGCGGCCTTGTCCGGCGCTTTCGGGCCAGTCAGGGAGCGCATTTGCAGACGATCGCGAGCGTATTTCAGGCCACCCTGGAAGCCGATCTCGGCGTGGGCCAGACCTTGCAGCGCGGTACCCAGACGTGCGGTGTTCATGAAGGTGAACATGCAGTTCAGGCCTTTGTTCGCCGGGCCGATCAGGAAACCGGTGGCGCCGTCGAAGTTCATCACGCAAGTGGCGTTGCCGTGGATGCCCATCTTGTGTTCCAGCGAACCGCAGCTCACTGCGTTGCGCGCACCGATGGTGCCATCGGCGTTCGGCAGGAACTTTGGAACGATGAACAGGGAAATGCCTTTGGTGCCAGCCGGAGCGTCCGGCAGGCGGGCCAGTACGATGTGGACGATGTTGTCGGCCATGTCGTGTTCACCGGCCGAGATGAAAATCTTGGTCCCGGAAACCTTGTAGGAGCCATCAGCCTGAGGTTCGGCCTTGGTGCGCAGCATGCCCAGGTCGGTGCCGCAGTGCGGTTCGGTCAGGCACATGGTGCCGGTCCATTCGCCGGAAACCAGTTTGGTCAGATAGGCTTCTTGCTGCTCAGGGGTACCGTGCTCGGAGATAGTGTTCATCGCGCCGTGCGACAAGCCTGGGTACATGCCCCACGACCAGTTGGCTTCACCGACCATTTCGCTCACAGCCAGACCCAACGACTCCGGCAGGCCTTGACCGCCGTGCTCGACGTCGTGCGCCAGACTTGGCCAGCCGCCTTCGACGAATTGCTTGTAGGCCTCTTTAAAGCCAGTCGGGGTTTTCACACCGGACTCGCTCCAGGTGCAGCCTTCGAGGTCGCCCACGCGGTTCAGCGGTGCCAGTACCTGCTCACAAAACTTGGCGCCTTCTTCAAGAATGGCGTCAACCATGTCCGGCGTTGCTTCGGAGCAAGCTGGAAGGCTCTGATAGTGCGCTTCGTAGCCGAGCAGTTCGTCACGAACGAAGCGAATATCACGCAAGGGGGCCTTGTAGTCAGGCATAGCGATAAACCTCTGCTGATGTAACCGGGAATGAACGACCGCGTTGATTTGTTGTGACGGTCAAACAGTTGTTTGAAACATACGTTTACGCCGAAATCTTGTCAAGCGTCGATCTTTTGCCGTTCGTCATGACTTTTTTCAAATGCCGGACACGGCAAACCGCCATGAACTGCAAAGCGCCACGGGCAATGAAAAAAGATTAGTTGAGGGAGAAGGACTTACAACGAAAAACGCCGCGACAAGACGCGGCGTTCGGCAGGCAGGAGGCGCGAAAAATCAGGCAAACGTATCGATGATCGTACCGAGCATTTCATCGGAAGCCTTGGCGACCTTGGTGCCCAGCTCTACCTGAAACTTGCCCTGGGCCATTTCGGCCATGGCGCTGCCCGGATCCATTTGCTGACTGCGGTCGATACCGCGCAGACGATCGACCTGCGCCTCGGAAGACTGGCTGGTGACCGAACGCTCGATAGTGTTGTTGGCGATCTGACTGGCCGCCTGATCGACACGGTTCTGACCGGTCTGAATCGTGCTCAAACCCGCATAAAAAGCTGTGTTACCGGAGATTTCCATGGGAGTTCTCATCCTTGGGAAGGATCAATGGTTGCCATTGAAGCAGAGGCGCCAGAAAAACACCCGTCAAAAATACTGATGGCACAGTGCCTAGTCATAGCCAAAAACATTAATCGAGCAGATCGAGTTGCAGATGATCAGCCACCGCCTCGGCGCTAAGCGACTTCAGTTTCGGTACCCGCCCCAGACACGGCGCGGGAATCCGCTCGGCCAGCGTCGCCAGATTCTCTTCCAGACGCGAGGTTTTCGGATCGATGATATTGGCCACCCAACCGGCCAGCTGCAGGCCATCGCGGGCAATCGCCTCGGCCGTCAGCAAGGCATGACTGATGCAGCCCAGGCGCACACCCACCACCAGAATCACCGGCAGCTTCAACGCGATGGCCAGATCCGACAGATTGTCCTGATCGGCCAACGGCACCCGCCAGCCACCCGCCCCTTCGATCAAGGTGAAATCGGCATTCAGCGCCAGAATTTCGCGCATCGGCGCCAGCAACGATTGCACAGTCAGCGCGACGCCGGCCTCACGCGCTGCCAGATGCGGCGCGATGGCCGGCTCGAATGCCACCGGATTGACCTGTTGATAAGTCAGCGGCACCGAACACTCGGCGAGCAACGCCAGCGCATCGGCATTGCGCAACCCCTTGGGGGTGACCTCGCAACCCGAGGCAACCGGTTTCCCCGCCGCCGTACTCAGCCCTGCCGAGCGCGCAGCATGCAGCAACCCGGCAGCCACGGTGGTCTTGCCGACATCGGTGTCAGTCCCGGTGATGAAATAGGCTGCGCTCATAAGGGTTTCTCCAACACGGCGTAGACCACCTGGTAAGTCGCCGGCAATCCCTGTGCCTGACGGAACTGCTCGTAAGCCTCGATCAAGCCGAGAATCCGCGCGCGTCCGGTCAAGCCACCCGGCCGACCGGGGTTCAGATTGTGCGCGCCGAGTGCCTTGAGTTCGTGAGTCAGGCTGCGCACATCCGGGTAGTGCAACACATGCGCCTGATTCTGCAGACTCACCGTACGCAAGCCACTGGCGGCACACAACTGCTCATACCGGGCGAATTCGCGGAAGCGGTTGACGTGCACCAGACCATCGACCTGCCGCCAACTGTCGCGCAACTCGTACAAGGTCCCTACACAAAGACTAGCAAACGCGAAAATCCCGCCCGGCTTGAGCACACGAAAGGCTTCGCTGAGCACCGATTCGAAGTCCGCACACCACTGCACCGCAAGGCTGGAAAAGATCAGCTCACAGGTTGAATCCTGCAACGGCAGACGTTCCGCATCACCCGCGATGAAGTGCTGCGCGCCGCCCAATGGTCGTGCGTGATTGAGCATGCCCTCGGCGATATCCAGCGCCAGCCCCTGACCTTCGACATATCGCTCGGCCAATGCGCGAGTGAAATAGCCGGTGCCGCAGCCCAGATCCAGCCAGCGTGCCGGCACAAAACCCGCTGGCAAGCGCGCGAGCAACTGCGAACCGACGTCGCGCTGCAACTCGGCAACGCTGTCGTAGCTGGCCGCCGCACGGGAGAAAGAGGCCGCGACCTGGCGCTTGTCGGGCAAGCCGCCGGGCAGCGCAACAAGAGACAAATCAGTCATCACCGCACTCGTGTAGAAAAGCCTGGATCGCTCCCGCCACGCCATGGGGGTCTTCCAGAAGAAATGCATGACTGGCCTGTTCGATCAGACCAATTTCGATATCCGGCAACAGGGCGAACAACGCCCCTGCCGCTTCTGCCGGCACCAGGCCGTCCTGACCGGCGAACAAGTGCAACTGCGGGCCGCGAAACGCCTGCAACGCTTCGCGCGTGTCGATCTGCGCCAGCAGTTCAAGCCCGACCATCAACGCTTGCGGCGAAGTGGCCGGCGCGCCACCCAGCAGCAGCCGCGACATGCCGCGCGGGTTCTGCGCGCCCTGAGCACACAACAACGAGAACCGTTTTAGGGTCATCCGCGGGTCGGTCTGGCAACTGGCGAGAAATGCATCGAACGTCTCGCCCGGCATCGCACTCGGCCAATGCTCATGGGCGACAAATGAAGGATTGCTCGCCAGCGTCAGCAGCCCGCAGCAACGCTCGCCGCGACGTGCTGCCAGTTCAGAGGCAAGCATGCCGCCCAGCGACCAACCGCCCAGCCACACGTCTTGAGGAATACATTCATCGAATTCGTCGAGCCAGTCCTGCAAATCGCTGGAATCGAGTTCCGGCAACGGCTCGATCTCGACATGCAAATGTTCGTCGAGTCCCTGCAATGCCGCAGCCAGAGGTTCCAGCGGCGAAACACCGAGCCCCCATCCGGGCAGCAGAATCAGGCGATCACGCATGGCTTGGCTCCGGCGGCAGTTGGGCAACGCAATCGGCCAGTCCTTCTAACAATAGCTGCACCTGCTCCTCGCTGTGGGCAGCGGTCAGGGTCACGCGCAGACGTGCACTTCCTGCCGGGACGGTAGGCGGACGGATTGCCGTGACCATCAAACCGCGCTCGCGCAACATCTGCGAAAGGCGCACGGCGCGACCGGCATCGCCAATCAGGATCGGCTGGATCGGGGTGAAACTGTCCATCAGTTGCAGACCGATCTGCTCGGCGCCGTGGCGGAACTGGCGGATCAGCGTCTGCAAATGTTCACGACGCCAGTGTTCCGTGCGCAACAACTCCAGACTTTTCAGCGTCGCACAGGCCAACGCCGGTGGCTGGCTGGTGGTGTAGATGTAGGGCCGGGCGAACTGGATCAGGCTTTCGATCAGCTCTTCACTGCCGGCGACAAAAGCACCCGCCGTCCCGAACGCCTTGCCGAGGGTGCCAACCAGCACCGGCACATCGTCCTGACTCAAGCCGAAATGCTCGACGATCCCGCCGCCATTGGCACCGAGCGGGCCGAAGCCATGGGCATCATCAATCATCAGCCACGCGCCTTTGGCCTTGGCCTCGCGCGCCAGCGCTGGCAGATCGGCGAGATCGCCGTCCATGCTGAACACGCCGTCGGTGACCACCAGCGTGTTGCCGGTGGCTTTCTCCAGGCGCTTGGCCAGGCTGCCGGCGTCGTTGTGCAGATAACGATTGAAACGCGCGCCGGACAACAGACCGGCATCCAGCAACGAGGCGTGATTGAGCCGGTCTTCCAGCACCGTATCGCCCTGCCCGACCAGCGCCGTGACCGCGCCGAGATTGGCCATGTAGCCGGTGGTGAACAGCAACGCACGCGGCCGGCCGGTGAAATCGGCGAGGGCTTCTTCCAGTGCGTGATGCGGGCCGCTGTGGCCGATCACCAGATGCGACGCTCCGCCACCGACGCCCCAGCGCTCGGCACCGGCGCGCCAAGCTTCGATCACCTGCGGGTGATTGGCCAGTCCAAGGTAGTCGTTGTTACAGAACGCCAGCAACGGCTGGCCGTCGACCACCACTTCAGGCCCTTGCGGGGACTCGAGCAACGGACGCTGGCGGTAGAGATTTTCGGCACGGCGGGCAGCAAGGCGTGCGGCGAGATCGAAAGACATGCAGGCCTCGACAGTCAGATCAGATGAATCAAGACGGACACAGACCCTGTGGGAGCTGGCTTGCCAGCGATGACGGTGGCACATTCAACATAGATGTCGACAGCCAGTCCGCTATCGCTGGCAAGCCAGCTCCCACAGTGTTTTGCATCGCATCAAAAACTTAGATGGCAGCGTTATAGAACTGCTCGCTGCTCTTCTGCTCCACCAGCGCCTGCTCGATCGCGGCCTGATGCACTTCATCGGCATGCTCTTCGCGCGCTTCCGGTTGAATGCCCAGACGCGCGAACAGTTGCATGTCCTTGTCGGCCTGCGGGTTGGCAGTGGTCAGCAGTTTGTCGCCGTAGAAAATCGAGTTGGCACCGGCGAAGAACGCCAACGCCTGCATCTGCTCGTTCATCGCTTCGCGGCCGGCGGACAGGCGCACATGGGATTGCGGCATGAGGATGCGCGCCACGGCGAGCATGCGGATGAAGTCGAACGGATCGACGTCATCGGCGTTTTCCAGCGGCGTGCCGGCGACTTTCACCAGCATGTTGATCGGCACCGATTCCGGATGCTCCGGCAGGTTGGCCAACTGGATCAGCAGGTTGGCGCGGTCGTCCAGCGACTCGCCCATGCCGAGAATGCCGCCGGAGCAGATCTTCATTCCCGACTCACGCACGTAGGCCAGCGTCTGCAAGCGTTCGCTGTAGGTGCGGGTGGTGATGATGCTGCCGTAGAACTCAGGCGAGGTGTCGAGGTTGTGGTTGTAGTAATCGAGGCCAGCCTTGGCCAGCGCCTCGGTCTGTTCCTGATCGAGACGACCGAGGGTCATGCAGGTTTCCAGGCCCATGGCCTTCACGCCTTCAACCATCTTCAGCACATACGGCATGTCTTTGGCCGACGGGTGCTTCCACGCGGCCCCCATGCAGAAACGGGTCGAGCCGATGGCCTTGGCGCGAGCAGCCTCTTCGAGGACTTTCTGCACTTCCATCAGCTTTTCTTTTTCCAGGCCGGTGTTGTAGTGACCGGACTGTGGGCAGTACTTGCAGTCTTCCGGGCAGGCGCCGGTCTTGATCGACAGCAGCGTGGAAACCTGCACGCGATTGGCGTTGAAATGTGCACGGTGCACCGTCTGCGCCTGGAACAGCAAGTCGTTGAATGGCTGTACGAAGAGCGCTTTGACTTCGGCTAAAGACCAGTCGTGACGCAGGGTGGCAGAGGTGCTGGCGCTCATGGGCAGTTCCTTGGTTATGCTTGGCTGGCGGCTGTGGGAACGGAATACCCACAGGCGCGACACGGATGTTCGGCATATTTAAGGAAGAGTCATGCGCTGTCAACCACGACACGAAGCACAGGTTTACATCTGTTTAAAAAACGTACAAAGCTGTTTGTTGTGCGATGAACCCGCAGAAGCAGAAGTGCCAATCTGCGTCGCCTGCGAAACCGATCTGCCCTGGCTCGGCGACCACTGTCAGACCTGCGCCTTGCCGCTGCCCGGCGCTGGACTGACTTGCGGCGGGTGCCTGCTAGAGCCGCCGGCGTTCGAACAGGTGGTGGTGCCGTGGCGCTATGACTTCCCGGTGGACAGTTTGATTACACGCTTTAAACACAACGCGAAATGGCCGTTTGGTCACCTGCTCGCCGACGTTGCCGGACAATACCTGCAACATCGCTTCGATGAGGGATTGCCACGGCCCGATGTATTGTTGCCGGTGCCACTGGCGGGGAAACGTCTGCGTCAACGCGGGTTCAATCAAGCGGCGATGCTGGGGCGATGGTTAAGCCAACAGCTGGATCTGCCTTTTGAGGAGCAGGCTCTACGACGAATTCACGATACCAGTGCCCAACAGGACCTCGACGCCAAGGCGCGCAAGCGCAACTTGCGTCACGCCTTCGCTGTGGCCCCTGATGCCGAGGTGAAAGGTCGGCACTTCGCGTTGATTGATGATGTGCTGACCACCGGCGCCACGGCCCAGGCACTGGCGCGATTGTTGAGGGATGCGGGCGCTGCAAGAGTCGACGTCTATTGTCTGGCCCGCACGCCAAAACCCGGAAACTGAAACCGACACAATCCCTTGTAGGAGTGAGCCTGCTCGCGATAGCGCAATTACTGCCAACATTGATGCTGACTGTTCCACCGCCATCGCGAGCAGGCTCACTCCTACAAGAGCACTGTGTTTGGCTTGACTGATGCGTCGCAAGCCGCCAACTTCACTCTCCACCGCCACCGTGAAAAAGCACCCATCCATGTCCCTGCCCACCCTGCTCTCCCAGCACATCGTCCGCCGTCCGCAGCGCATCGCCCTGCTGCAACACATTGCCGAACAGGGCTCGATCACCCGCGCCGCAAAAAGCGCCGGGCTGAGTTACAAAGCGGCGTGGGATGCGATCGATGAGCTGAATAACCTGGCGCAGAAACCGCTGGTGGAACGTGCGGTCGGCGGCAAGGGCGGCGGCGGCGCCAGGTTGTCCAGCGAGGGCGAACGGGTGTTGCGTCTGTATCAAAAGCTGCAGGCCTTGCAGGCACAAGTGCTGGAGGCCGCTGAGGACGCCAGCGATCTGGATCTGCTCGGGCGATTGATGCTCAGAACCAGCGCGCGCAACCAGCTGCACGGCAAAGTCGTGGCCATCGAGGGTCAGGGCCGCAACGACCTGATTCGCCTCGAACTGGCCGAAGGCCTGTGGATCAACGCGCAGATCACCCACGACAGCACCGTGCACCTGGAACTGCAACCGGGCACCGAAGTGGTGGCCTTGATCAAGGCTGGCTGGCTTGAACTACTGCCCCCGGAGCAAGTTGCAACATCTGGACACAATCTTCTGAGCGGCACTATCGAAGCCATTCTCGATGCCGAAGACGGCCCCAGCGAAGTGCGCATCGCCCTGCCCAACGGCCAGACGCTTTGCGCTCTCGCTGAGCCGCTGCAGCTTCGCACCCGCAATTTGAGTGTCGAGCAACCGGTGCAGGTGCAGTTCTCGCCGTCCAATGTGCTGATCGGCACACCACTCTAATCAGGCGCTGCAACGAAAGCGTAATCGACGCTCATTAAGGTGGCTGCCAAAACCAAGCAGGGAGCCTGATGTGAGCCTATTAGAAGAAAACCAATCGACTGACCTGGAAAAGATGGTCGGCCTCAGCCGTCGCGGCTTCATCAGCGCCGGCGCGCTGTGCGGTGCCGCCATGTTCCTCGGCGGCAACCTGCTCAGCCGCAGCGCGCTGGCCACCGGCATCAGCGCCGGCAACAGCCGCCTGCTCGGCTTCGAGAGCATTCCCGCCGCGACCACCGACGTCATCAGCCTGCCCAAGGGCTACAAGTCTTCGGTGCTGATCAGCTGGGGTCAGCCATTGCACAAGAACGGCCCGGCGTTCGACCCGAGCGGCAATGGCACCGCCGCCGCTCAGGAAGTGCAGTTCGGCGACAACAACGACGGCATGAGCCTGTTCGAATTCCCCGACGACCGAAACCGCGCGTTGATGGCGATCAACAACGAATACACCAACTACCGCTACCTCTACCCGCACGGCGGCATGCCGCAATCGGCCGAAGACGTGCGCAAGGCGCTGGCCTGTGAAGGCGTGTCGGTGATCGAAGTGCAGCGCAGGAACGGCCAATGGCAGTTCGTCCAGGGCTCGCGCTACAACCGCCGCATCCACGGCAACTCGCCGCTGCGCATCAGCGGCCCGGCGGCCGGTCACGAGTTGATGAAGACGGCCGCCGACAAGCACGGCAAAAAAGTCCTCGGCACCTTCCAGAACTGCGCCAACGGCAAGACGCCGTGGGGCACCTATCTGACCTGCGAAGAAAACTTCACCGATTGCTTTGGCAGCAGCAACGCCCAGCAGCAGTTCGATCCGGCGCAAAAGCGCTACGGTGTCTCTGCCGCCAGCCGCGAGATCAACTGGCACCCGTTCGACCCGCGCTTCGACATGGCCAAAAATCCCAACGAACTCAACCGTCACGGCTGGGTGGTCGAGATCGATCCGTTCGATCCGCAATCGACCCCGGTCAAGCGCACCGCCCTCGGCCGCTTCAAGCACGAAAACGCCGCACTGGCCGAGACCGATGACGGTCGCGCCGTGGTGTACATGGGCGACGACGAACGCGGCGAGTTCATCTACAAGTTTGTCAGTCGCGACCGCATCAACCACCGCAACGCCAAATCCAACCGCGACATCCTCGACCACGGCACCCTGTACGTGGCCAAGTTCGACGCCGGTGACGGCAACCCTGATCACCCGAAAGGCCAGGGCCAGTGGATCGAACTGACCCACGGCAAGAACGGCATCGACGCCAGCAGCGGTTTCGCCGATCAGGCCGAAGTGCTGATCCACGCCCGCCTCGCCGCCAGTGTGGTCGGCGCCACGCGCATGGACCGCCCGGAATGGATCGTCGTCAGCCCGAAGGACGGCCAGGTCTATTGCACCCTGACCAACAACGCCAAGCGCGGCGAAGACGGGCAGCCGGTGGGTGGGCCGAACCCGCGCGCGAAGAACGTCTACGGGCAGATCCTGCGCTGGCGCACCGACCGCGACGATCATGCGGCGAAAACCTTCGCCTGGGACCTGTTTGTGGTTGCCGGCAACCCGGGTGTACACGCCGGCACGCCGAAGGGCGGTTCGTCGAACATCACCCCGCAGAACATGTTCAACAGCCCTGATGGTCTTGGCTTCGACAAGGCCGGGCGCTTGTGGATTCTCACCGATGGCGATTCGAGCAACGCCGGTGATTTCGCCGGGATGGGCAACAACCAGATGCTCTGTGCCGATCCCAAGACCGGCGAGATTCGCCGGTTCATGGTCGGGCCGATTGGTTGTGAAGTCACCGGGATCAGCTTCTCGCCGGATCAGAAAACCCTGTTTGTCGGGATTCAGCATCCTGGCGAGAACGGCGGTTCGACCTTCCCCGAGCATCTGCCGAATGGCAAGCCGCGTTCATCGGTGATGGCGATTACCCGTGAGGATGGCGGAATAGTCGGCGCCTGATAAATCGCTTTCGCGAGCAGGCTCACTCCTACAAGGAAATGCGTTCCAACTGTAGGAGTGAGCCTGCTCGCGATGGCGTCAGCACAGACACCAACCAACTCTCCCGCTGCCATCTGCGCTACCATGCTGGGCCGGACGCGGCAGCCTGCTGCGCGCAGGAGTCAGCATGGCCCACCCGTTTGAAACCCTCACACCCGATCTCGTACTCGATGCCGTCGAAAGCATCGGGTTTCTCAGTGATGCACGCATTCTGGCGCTCAACAGCTACGAAAACCGCGTCTATCAGGTCGGTATCGAAGATTCCGAACCGCTGATCGCCAAGTTCTACCGTCCGCAGCGCTGGACCAACGCAGCCATCCTCGAAGAACACCAGTTCACCTTCGAACTGGCCGACGTCGAAATCCCGGTGGTGGCGCCACTGATCCACAACGGCCAGACCCTGCACGAACACGCCGGTTTCCGTTTCACCCTGTTTCCGCGTCGCGGCGGCCGTGCGCCGGAGCCGGGCAATCTCGATCAGTTGTATCGTCTCGGCCAGTTGCTCGGACGTATTCATGCGGTCGGCGCGACCAAGCCGTTCGAACACCGTGAAGCACTGGGCGTACAGAACTTCGGCCATGCCTCGCTGGCGACGTTGCTTGAAGGCAACTTCATCCCCAAGAGCCTGCTGCCGGCCTACGAGTCAGTGGCCCGCGACCTGCTCAAGCGGGTCGAAGACGTCTACGCCGCCACGCCCCACCAGAACATCCGCATGCATGGCGACTGTCACCCCGGCAACATGATGTGCCGCGATGAAATGTTCCACATTGTCGACCTCGACGACTGCCGCATGGGCCCGGCCGTGCAGGACATCTGGATGATGCTCGCCGGCGACCGTCAGGAATGCCTCGGGCAACTGTCGGAACTGATGGACGGCTACAACGAATTCCACGACTTCGATCCCCGTGAACTGGCGCTGATCGAACCGCTGCGCGCCCTGCGCCTGATGCACTACAGCGCCTGGCTGGCACGACGCTGGGACGACCCGGCGTTCCCGCACAGCTTTCCTTGGTTTGGTACGGAACGGTATTGGGGCGATCAGGTGCTGGCGCTACGTGAACAACTGTCCGCGCTGAATGAAGAGCCACTGAAACTCTTCTGATTCACCACAAACCTTTGTGGGAGGGGGCTTGCTCCCGAAGGCGGTGTGTCAGGCAATTATTCTGCTGCTGATACACCGCATTCGCGAGCAAGCCCGCTCCCACATTTGGCCAGTATTCACAAATTCAAAACTCATTTGCCAACAAATCTCCTTACAATCCCTGCTTTGTCAGCTGCCTAAGCAAGGATTCTGCATGCAAGCCGCCAACCCGCGTCGCGGGTACATTCTGGGCCTGAGTGCCTACATCATCTGGGGCCTGTTCCCGATCTACTTCAAAGCCATCGCCGAAGTCCCCGCTGTCGAGATCATCATTCACCGCGTGTTGTGGTCGGCACTGTTCGGTGCGCTGTTGCTGATGGTGTGGAAGCATCCGGGCTGGTTGCGCGAGTTGCTCGACAACCCCAAGCGTCTGGCGATTCTGGCCCTGAGCGGCACCTTGATTGCGGCCAACTGGCTGACCTATGTGTGGTCGGTGAACAACGGGCGCATGCTCGAAGCCAGCCTCGGTTACTACATCAACCCGCTGGTCAACGTGCTGTTGGGGATGCTGATTCTCGGCGAACGCCTGCGGCGCATGCAGTGGATTGCGGTGGGGCTGGCAGCCGTCGGCGTGGCGCAGCAGGTGTGGCAGGTCGGCAGTCTGCCGTGGGTATCGCTGGTGCTGGCGCTGACCTTCGGCTTCTACGGTTTGATCCGCAAACAGGCGCCGGTCAAGGCCTTGCCGGGGCTGGTGGTGGAAACCTGGATGCTGGTGCCAATTGCCGTGGCCTGGCTGCTGTTCAACCAGACCGCCACCAGCGCACAACCCGAGTTCTGGACCACCTCGCAAGCCTGGTGGCTGGTGGCGGCGGGTCCGGTGACGCTCATCCCGCTGGTGTGTTTCAACGCTGCCACCCGTCATCTGCCCTACACCACCATCGGTTTCCTCCAGTACACCGCGCCAACCCTGGTGCTGCTGCAGGCGGTGCTGCTGTTTGGTGAGCATTTGTCGTCGAGCACGCTGATCGCGTTCATCTTCATTTGGGCCGGTCTGGCCGTTTACAGCGTCGATGCGGTGATCAGTTTGCGTCGGCGCAGCTGATCAAAAAACGCACAAAGCTTCGCAGGCCACGGTTCTCGTGGCCTGCAACGTTCCTTCCCAAGGTTATCCACAGCGTGATCCCCGCCGTTTGTGCGCAAGTCACTGAATGTTGGCGATTTTTTGATCAGCTCGCTACAGGCCACGGCCGACGTGGCGCTGCGCCCGGTCTCTACAGGTTATCCACAGGCAGGTGCACGTTAAAACTGGATAACCCGGCGCCGGTTAAACGTCTGTGCGTAACACCAGTTCGACCATCAGATCATCGGCCAGGGTTTCCAGGCGCGATTGCAGCACATCCAGCGACAGGGTCAGCGGCACCGCGAGAATTGCTTCAGCGTGGAATAACGGCTCGCTGCTCATCGGTGCCGGGCGCACTTCGGTCACCAGCCGTTCGAGGTTCACCCCCTGCTCGCTGAGCAACCGGGTGATGTCGCGCACGATGCCCGGGCGGTCATTGCCCACCAACTCCATGGCGATCGGTTTCCAGGTGCAGGACTGCTCGATACCACTCTCCGCGATCAGCACGCGAATGCCCTGTGCCGACAGCGCTTGTAGGGAATCGACTAATTCGTCGTAAGCCTCCGCCGGTACGCCCACTCGCAGAATCCCGGCGAACTGCCCGGCCATCCGTGACATGCGGCTTTCCAGCCAGTTACCGCCATGTTCGGCGATGCATTGGGCGATGCGCTCGACCTGCCCGGGCTTATCCGGAGCAAACACAGTGAGTACGAGATGGTCCATGGCGCCGCCCTCTTGTCATGACTTTTGTTATAGAAAGGCAAGTATAGGCAAGGGTTTGATTCAGCTCATGCAGCAGACCTGTGTCTTGGTTTTGGATGCAACCTGTGGCGAGGGGATTTATCCCCGATCGGTTGCGCAGCAGCCGTAAACCCTGTCAGCTCGGTCTACCTGTCAGCGCGCAGGGGGGGGCGGCTTCGCCACCCATCGGGGATAAATCCCCTCGCCACAGCAGTGTGCACCGCAGGGGGATGCCATAGCAGTCAGAAAGGATTTATGTGTACAACTTTTTATATTTAGCTGGAACAATCCGATGGTTTTTTGAGAACATCCCGTTCCGCGACGTGACCGCAATGCGTCATGAGGTCGCAGAACGACGTTATTAGTCTGATTTTCACAAGCGCAACGCATCATGTAGTATGCCTCGGCGCGCACTACATAACGCTGGATCGATGTCTGCCCAAGGCATGTTCGCAACCCTGAAAGCCCCGTCAGCAAGGCCCCCAAGCCGTTGATTGGTCCCAGCCCAGCCGCCAGCAATGGCATGTACTGGTCGGAAGGTTTGTGGTTTAAATGGCCAGAGGCTTCATTGTCAAAATTGAAGAGCTGAAAAGCGAAATAGCTGAGCAGAGTGAGGCAAGCAATGACTGAACACGTTCAAGTCGGTGGCCTGCAGGTCGCCAAAGTCCTGTTCGACTTCGTGAACAACGAAGCCATTCCCGGTACCGGCCTCACCGCCGAAAAATTCTGGGAAGGTGCCGACAAGGTCATTCATGACCTGGCGCCGAAGAACAAAGCCCTACTCGCCAAACGCGATGACTTCCAGGCTCGTCTTGATGCCTGGCATCAGGAGCGTGCTGGTCAGGCGCACGACGCCGTGGCCTACAAAGCCTTCCTGCAAGAAATCGGTTATCTGCTGCCAGAAGCGGCTGATTTCCAGGCAACGACGCAAAATGTCGATGATGAAATCGCCCGTACCGCCGGCCCGCAACTCGTGGTGCCGGTGATGAACGCCCGCTTCGCCCTCAATGCCTCGAACGCCCGCTGGGGTTCGCTGTACGACGCCCTCTACGGCACCGACGCGATCAGCGAAGACGGTGGCGCGGAAAAAGGCAAAGGCTACAACAAGGTGCGTGGCGACAAAGTCATCGCCTTCGCCCGTGCGTTCCTCGACGAAGCGGCGCCCCTGGCCGCTGGCTCCCACGTCGACTCGACGGCTTACAAGATCGTTGACGGCAAACTGCTGGTCACCCTCAAGGGCGGCAGCAACACCGGCCTGCGTGACGATGCTCAACTGATCGGCTTCCAGGGCCCGGCAGACGCGCCGATCGCGATCCTGCTGAAGAACCACGGCCTGCATTTCGAAATCCAGATCGACGCCAGCACCCCGGTCGGCCAGACCGATGCCGCCGGCGTCAAAGACATCCTGATGGAAGCGGCACTGACCACCATCATGGACTGCGAAGACTCCGTGGCTGCCGTCGATGCCGACGACAAAGTGGTGATCTACCGCAACTGGCTCGGCCTGATGAAGGGCGACCTGTCCGAAGAAGTCGCCAAGGGCGGCCAGACTTTCACCCGCACCATGAACCCGGATCGCACCTACACCAAGGTCGATGGCAGTGAACTGACCCTGCACGGTCGCTCGCTGCTGTTCGTGCGTAACGTCGGTCACCTGATGACCATCGACGCGATCCTGGACAAACACGGCAATGAAGTGCCGGAAGGCATTCTCGACGGTCTGGTGACGTGCCTCGCGGCGATGCACAACCTCAACGGCAACACCTCGCGCAAGAACACCCGCACCGGCTCGGTCTACATCGTCAAACCGAAGATGCACGGCCCGGAAGAAGCGGCGTTCACCAACGAGTTGTTCGGTCGCATCGAAGATGTGCTGGGCCTCAAGCGCAACACCCTGAAAGTCGGGATCATGGACGAGGAGCGCCGCACCACGGTCAACCTCAAAGCCTGCATCAAGGCTGCCAGCGAGCGCGTGGTGTTCATCAACACCGGTTTCCTCGACCGTACCGGCGACGAAATCCACACCTCCATGGAAGCCGGCCCGATGGTGCGCAAGGCCGACATGAAGGCCGAGAAGTGGATCGGCGCCTACGAGAACTGGAACGTCGATATCGGTCTGAACACCGGCCTGCAAGGTCGTGCACAAATCGGTAAAGGCATGTGGGCGATGCCCGACCTGATGGCGGCGATGCTCGAACAGAAAATCGCTCACCCGCTGGCCGGTGCCAACACCGCCTGGGTGCCGTCGCCGACTGCGGCTGCGCTGCACGCGCTGCATTACCACAAGGTCGACGTGTTCGCCCGTCAGGCCGAACTGGCCAAGCGTGCCCGTGCTTCGGTGGACGACATCCTGACCATTCCGCTGGCAGTCAACCCGAGCTGGACGCCGGAGCAGATCAAGAACGAACTGGACAACAACGCCCAGGGCATTCTCGGTTACGTGGTGCGCTGGATCGACCAGGGCGTGGGTTGTTCGAAAGTGCCGGACATCAATGACGTCGGCCTGATGGAAGACCGTGCGACGCTGCGGATCTCCAGCCAGCACATCGCCAACTGGCTGCGCCACGGTATCGTCACCGAAGCGCAAGTGATGGAAAGCCTCAAGCGCATGGCGCCAGTGGTTGACCGGCAGAACGCCAACGACCCGCTGTACCGTCCGCTGGCACCGAACTTCGACAGCAACATCGCCTTCCAGGCGGCAGTCGAACTGGTGATCGAAGGCACCAAACAGCCGAACGGCTACACCGAGCCGGTTCTGCACCGTCGTCGTCGCGAGTTCAAGAAGGCCAACGGTCTGTAACCTGTGCTGACTGCCGGACATGAAAAAGCCCTGATCTTGCGATCAGGGCTTTTTTGTTGGCCGCTAAAATCTAACAACCACTGGAGATCCATTGTGGGAGCGGGCTTGCTCGCGAAGACGGACTCACATTCAACATTAATTTCGACAGAAAGGACGCATTCGCGAGCAAGCCCTCTCCCACAGGGGGGGACGGTGTCGCTTGAGAGTCAGGGATCAATGCCCAATTCGTGTTTGACCAGGCCCAGCAACTTCACCGTATCAATCGGCTTGAGCAGAAAGTCCACCACGCTCAGGTGCATCGCGGCGATGGCGTCCTTCACATCGGCATCGCCGGAAACAATGATGATTGGCATCGCCGCCCTCGCCGACTCTCGCACCTGACGAATCAGGTCCAGCCCGTCGACATGGCCCATCCGCAGATCGGTGATCACCAGGCCGATCGAAGGTTTTTCCTCGATCATCTTCAGCGCGGACTCGCCACTGGCCGCCGTCATGCAACGAATGCCGTCCAACGCGAGTATCTCCGACAACAGCTCCCGGGCGTCCTCGTCGTCATCGACGATCAGAACACGCTGCGGCGGCAAGTCGGGTTCGAGCATTACTGCGCTGAGCGCTTCACGCTCGGCGTCGCTCAAAATATCGTGGTCGGACATGGCATTCTCTACGTTTTCAATTCAGTCACCTGGCACAGTCGTCAGACATCGCTAAGCAGAGCTTCAATGTGCACTTCGTCGGATTTTTTTCCAAGTGGCTGGCGGGGGAATTTCCGACTGTTTTTGTAGGGCACTTCCTAAATGTGCCGAACGGCAGCCCAAACCTAGACTTACGTCCAATGGGCACCCCGCGCGCAGGGGCCGACCATGGCTGCAACGATCCGACAACAACAATTCGAAAAAGACTGCGGTAATGGTTATGAGTAAAGCGGACGCCTTCACCCAGGCAGGGAAAACCGCGGTGTTGCAGAACATTCAGGGCACTCTGCAATTCCTCCAGCGCTTCCCGCCCTTCAATCAGATGGAACACGCCCACCTGGCTTTTCTGGTGGAACAATGTCAGTTGCGTTTTTACGGCCAGGGCGAAAGCATCATCAAGCCCGCCGACGGGCCGGTCGAATATTTCTACATCGTCAAACAGGGCCGGGTGGTCGGCGAACGCCAGCACATCACCCGGCCCGGCACTGAAACCACCTTCGAGATCACCACCGGCGAATGCTTCCCGCTTGCCGCGCTGATTGGCGAACGGGCGACCCGCACCGAGCATCTGGCCAGCGAAGACACCTTCTGCCTGCAACTGAACAAACCGGCGTTCATCAAGCTGTTCGCCCTGTCCAACAGCTTCCGCGATTTCGCTTTGCGCGGGGTCAGCAGCCTGCTCGATCAGGTCAACCAGCAAGTCCAGCAAAAAGCCGTGGAAACCCTCGGCACCCAGTATTCGCTGAACACCCGCCTCGGCGAATTGGCGATGCGCCATCCGGTGACTTGCAGCCCCGACACACCGTTGCGCGAAGCGGTGAAGCTGATGCACGAGCAACAGGTCGGCAGCATCGTCGCGGTGGATGAGCACAAGGCGCCGCTGGGGATTTTCACCCTGCGTGACCTGCGCGAAGTGGTCGCCAATGGCAGCGGTGATTTCAGCGAAACCATCGAGCGGCACATGACCTGTTCGCCGTTCTTTCTGTCGCCCGATCACAGCGCTTTCGACGCGGCGATTGCCATGACCGAACGGCACATCGCCCACGTTTGTCTGGTCAAGGATCAGCGTCTGTGTGGCGTGGTTTCCGAGCGTGATCTGTTCTCGCTGCAAAGGGTCGATCTGGTGCATCTGGCCCGGACCATCCGCAGTGCCCAGCGCCTTGAGCAACTGGTGAGCCTGCGCGGCGAGATCGGCCAACTGGTCGAACGCATGCTTGCCCACGGTGCGTCTTCGACGCAGATCACCCACATCATCACCCTGCTCAACGACCACACCGTGTGCCGGGTGATCGAGCTGACCCTCGCCGAAAAAGGCGACCCCGGCGTACCGTTCAGTTGGCTGTGTTTCGGCAGCGAGGGCCGGCGCGAACAGACGCTGCACACCGATCAGGACAACGGCATTCTGTTCGAAGCGCGGGACGCGGCGCACGCGGCGGAGATTCGCGGCAAGCTGCTGCCGATCGCCCAGCAGATCAACCAGAGCCTGGCGCAGTGCGGCTTCAGCCTGTGCAAGGGCAACATCATGGCCGGCAACCCTGAGCTGTGCCTGTCCCGAGCAGAATGGGCGCGGCGCTTTGCAGCATTTATCCGCGAGGCGACGCCGGAGAACCTGCTCGGTTCGAGTATCTATTTCGACCTGCGGGTGGTGTGGGGCGACGAGAAAGGCTGCGCGCAACTGCGCCGGGGGATCCTCGATCAGGTCGGCGACAACCGTTTGTTCCAGCGCATGATGGCCGAGAACGCCCTGCGCAATCGTCCGCCAGTGGGGCGTTTCCGCGAGTTTGTGCTGGCGCGCAAAAACGGCGAGAAAGCCACCCTTGATCTCAAAGTCCAGGGCCTGACGCCCTTCGTCGACGGCGCACGCCTGTTGGCGCTGGCGCATGGCATCGAAACCAACAACACTCTGGAGCGCTTGCGTCAGCTGGTCGAAAAAGAAGTCATCGAACGGCTCGATGGCGCGGCATATGAAGAGGCCTACCACTTCATCCAGCAGACGCGCATGCAGCAGCACCAGATCCAGACCCGTGAGAATCTGCCTTGGTCGAACCGGGTCGATCCCGACAGCCTCAATCATCTGGATCGGCGCATTCTGCGTGAATCCCTGCGCCAGGCCCAGCGTCTGCAAAGCAGCCTGGCTCTGCGGTATCAGCTGTGAGCCTGTTCTCGTGGCTGCGGCCGGCCAGCCCTTTGCTGTCGGCAGACCTGCAACAACGTCTGGCACAACTGCCAACCATCGGCGAACTGAAAGAATGCAGCCTGCGCGAACAGCGCTGGGTGGTGCTCGATCTGGAAACCACCGGGCTGAACCTGAACAAGGATCGCGTGCTGTCGATCGGCGCGGTGGTGATCGAAGACGGCGCAATCGACTTCAGTCAGCAGTTCGAGCGCACCCTGCAATGTCGGGAGCTGAAGCTCAGCCCCAGCGTGTTGATTCATGGCCTGGGGCCGAATGCGATTGCCGCCGGCAGCGACCCGGCCGAGGCGTTGCTGGAGTTCATGGAGTTCATCGGCGACAGCCCGGTGCTGGCGTTTCATGCGCCCTTCGATCAACACATGCTCGGACGCGCATTGAAGGAACACCTGGGTTACAGGCTGCAGAATGTGTTTCTGGATGTCGCGCACATGGCGCCATTGTTGTGCCCACAGGCGAACATCCGCGAGGCCGGGCTGGATGAGTGGATCGACTGGTTCAAGCTTGAGGTGTTCGAGCGGCACAACGCGAGTGCCGATGCGCTGGCCACGGCGGAACTGGCGTTGATCCTGTTCAGCCGGGCGCGGCAGCAGCAGATTCATAGTCCGTTGAACCTGCAACAGCGCTTGAGTCAGTGGAAACGTCGTCAGCAGGCGCCTTCCTTCTAGATCTTCGGTGCCGGTACTGGCCTCTTCGCGAGCAAGCCCGCTCCCACACTGGGATGCATTCCCCCTGTGGGAGCGGGCTTGCTCGCGAAGAACGATGATGCGGTCTTCCTGATACCACCCGACCAGTGGCCAATTGCTAACCATTCCCACCTCTGCGAGAATCGCGAACAATTCTCGTTGGTTAACATTTCCCAATCGGTGCGTCTGGTGTCGTCAGTCCCAAGCCCTCACAGTGAACTCGTCGGTGCGTTGTATCGCGACCATCGCGGTTGGCTGCTGAGCTGGTTGCGGCGCAATGTGGCTTGCCCGCAACGGGCCGAAGACCTGAGCCAGGACACCTTCGTGCGTTTGCTCGGTCGCGATGAATTGCTGACGCCGCGCGAACCCCGGGCGTTTCTGGTGGCGATCGCCAAGGGCCTGCTGTTCGACTACTTCCGCCGCGCCGCGCTGGAGCAGGCCTACTTCACTGAATTGATGCTGATCCCCGAAGGCGAACAGCCTTCGGTGGAAGAACAGCAACTGATCCTCGAAGACCTCAAGGCCATCGACCGCCTGCTCGGCAAACTGTCGACCAAGGCCCGCGCCGCTTTCCTGTATAACCGCCTCGACGGCCTCGGCCATGCCGAAATCGCCGAGAAGCTTGGCGTCTCGGTGCCGCGCGTGCGGCAGTATCTCGCGCAAGGCATTCGCCAGTGCTACATCGCCCTGTACGGTGAGCCGACATGAATCCGGCCAGTTCCAAACCGGTCTCGGCTCAGGTGCTGGACGCGGCGATTGCCTGGCAGTTGTCGCTGGATTCCGGCAGTCCGCTGGAGCGCGAAGAGTTCGCCAAGTGGCACGCGGCCCATGAAGAACACGCCCGCGCCTGGCGCCAACTGGGCATGCTCGATCAGCGCTTCAGCGTCGCCAACGGCCCGGCCCGCGCAGCCTTGCTGCAATCGCGCGAAGGCATTCGACGCCGTGTGCGCAAGCTCGGCAGCGGATTGGCCAGCGTGGTGGCGCTCGTCGGTCTGGCGCTGTTTGCCGGTGATCGCTATCTGCCGCTGGATTACTGGCTCGCCGATCAACGCACCGCCACCGGCGAACAGCGCACGGTGCGCCTGGCCGATGGTACCGTGCTCAATCTCAACACCCACAGCGCGGTGGATGTGCGCTTCGATGCCAGGCAGCGGCTGATCGTATTGCAGGCAGGCGAGATCATGGTCGAGACCGGTCACGGTGATGCGCGGCCGTTCATCGTCGAGACCCGCGAAGGCAGCATGCGCGCGTTGGGCACGCGGTTTCTGGTCAAGCGTGAAGACCAAGGCACACGCTTGAGCGTGTTGCAGTCGGCGGTGGCGGCGCATCCGCAAAGTCATCCTGAAGAGCAGATCCTGCGCGAAGGCCAGCAAGTGCTGATCCGCAATGACGGCCTCGACACGGTCGCCGCGCTCACGCCCGGCGCCGATGCCTGGACCCGCGGCATGCTGGTGGTGGACAACGCGCGACTGGAAGACCTGGTGCATGAACTGGGTCGTTATCGCCGAGGGCATCTGGGCGTCGCGCCGGAAGTCGCTGACCTGCGCATCACCGGCAGTTTCCCGCTGCACGACACCGACAAGGCCTTGAGTGCGCTGCTGCCGACCCTGCCGGTGCAGATCGAGCGGCATACACCGTATTGGGTCACGGTGGCGAAGGCTGATACCAAGCCTTAAAAAATTCGTTGTCAGGGAAATAGCTATCGCGAGCAGGCTCACTCCTACAGTAGGAATGCGTTCCCCCTGTAGGAGTGAGCCTGCTCGCGATAGGGCCATCCGCCACACTCGAAAATCCCGAAGCGGCCGCCCCCTTCCAAGTTAATCGAAATTATTTTCATCCAGCCCTATCACTTTTCAATTCTCGTCCGGCACTCAGGCAATTGAGAAATATTTCCATTCAGGAGCCTTCGCATGTCCCGTTCGCTAGACACCTTGTTGCGCCCCAGTCTGTTGGCCATCGCCATTGCCCTCAGCGCGCCGCTGCTCAGCAGCCCGTTGCTCGCTGCTGAACAGGCCTCCAGCGTGCGTGCCTACAACCTGCCAGCGGCGCCGCTGTCGACCACGCTGAACCAGATCGCCAGCCAGGGCGGCCTCGCGTTGTCGCTGAATCCGGCGCTGGCCGCCGGCAAGACCTCGGCGCCGGTCAGCGGTCAGTACGACGCCGCTGGCGCTCTGCGCGCGGCGCTGCAAGGCACCGGTCTGCAACTGGAACAAAGCAGTACCGGCACTTACACCCTGGTTGCAGTGCCGGAAGGGACATTGGCGCTGCCGGAAACCGCAGTGATCGGCGTGGAAAATCTGGAAACCGCCTGGGGCCCGGTCGAAGGCTACACCGCCACCCGCACCGCCGCCGGCACCAAGACCGACACCGCGCTGGTCGAAGCACCGCGCTCGATCTCCGTCGCCACGCGTCAGCAAATGGACGATCGCAGCGTGCACAGTCTCGATGACGCCGTGCGCTATATGCCGGGCATCACCGCCAGCAGCTACGGCAGCGACACCCGTATCGACTGGCTGCGGGTGCGCGGTTTCGAGCCGACTCAGTTCCTCGACGGCCTGCCGCTGCCCAAGGGCGTATACGCCAACCCAAAGCCTGAAACCTGGAACCTCGACCGCCTCGCGCTGCTGCGCGGCCCGGCCTCTTCCGTCTACGGCCAGACGCCGCCGGGCGGTCTGCTGGACATGGTCAGCCGGCGCCCGAGCGCGGAAGCCAGCAGCGAAATCCAGTTGCAGTACGGCAGCGACAACCATCGTCAGATCAACTTCGCCAGCACCGGCAAGATCGACGACGCCGGGCAGTTTCTCTACGGCATCAGCGGTGTAGTGCGCGACAGCGACACGCAGATCGATCACATCGAGAACAAGCGCTACAACATCGCGCCGAGCCTGACCTGGAACATCGATGACGACACCAAATTCACCCTGCTGACCCAGTTCACCCGCGACGATACCGGTGTCACCAGCCAGTTCTACCCGATTCAGGGCACCAAGATCGACATGCCGTTCGGCAAGATTTCCCATCACAAGAACCTCGGTGATCCGGACTACGACTTCTACGACCGCACCTACTACGCGCTCGGTTATGCCTTCGAGCATCGCCTCAACGACGTCTGGCAGTTCAAGCAGAACCTGCGATACACCAAGTCGGACCTGTCGTTCCAGACCGTGACCGTCAACAGTTACAACACGGAGTACGCCGGGTATACGGTTGACGACCAGGGCAATGTCGGGCGCGGCACCACCAACGTTGATGAAGACATCAGCCAGTTCGCCGTGGACAACAACTTCCAGGCCGACTTCGCCACCGGCGACATCCGCCATACGCTGTTGCTTGGTCTGGATCACCAGCGCAGCAACACCAATTACACGTCGATCTTCGGCACCGCGCCGGACATTAACGTCAACAACCCGATCTACGGTCAGCCGATCACCCGTCCAGCACGTTCTTCGGCGTTCTATGACTATGACCAGAAGACCTACCAGACCGGCCTGTACGTGCAGGACCAGATGGCCCTCGACCAGTGGCGCCTGACCCTCGGCGGGCGTGAAGACTGGGTGCACACCGGCACGCAGTTCATCAACAAGGGCGACGCCACCAACACCCAGCGCGACAAGGCGTTCAGCGGCAACGCGGCGCTCAGCTACGTGTTCGACTCGGGCTTCGTGCCGTACCTGTCGTACGCCGAATCCTTCCAGCCAACCAGCGGCGCCGATGCCACCTCCACCGGTTCGCTCAAGCCGACCGAAGGCAAGCAATGGGAACTGGGCATCAAGTACCAGCCGCCGGGCAGCAAGACTCTGCTGAGCGCTGCGGTGTATGACCTGACCCAGAAGAACGTCGCGGTCAACAGCATCGTCAACAACGTGACCATCACCAGCCAGACCGGTGAAGTGAAGGTCAAAGGCCTGGAGCTGGAAGCGGTTTCCGACGTCACCGATAACCTGAAAGTCATCGCCGCCTACACCCTGGCCAAGTCCGAAGTGCAGAAAGGCGTGGACAAGGGCAATCGCCTGCAACTGATGCCTAACCAGCAAGCTTCGCTGTGGACCGACTACACCTGGCACAGCGGCGTACTCGACGGTTTCGGCATCGGCGGTGGCGTGCGTTACACCGGCAACACTTACGGCGACAAGGCCAACACCTGGCTGGGCAAGTCGGACGCCTACACCGTGTTCGACGCCTCGGTGCATTACGACCTCGGTCGCCTCGACAACAGCCTCAAAGGTGCGTCGCTGGCAATTAACGCCACCAACCTGTTCGACAAGGACTACATCTCTACCTGCGACGGCTACTACTGCTACTACGGTGACCAGCGCAGCGTCATCGCCAGCGCCACTTACAAGTGGTAAGCGCGTGAGCTGAACCAGGTTCTGTCACCAGGCCGTCCCCCGTGGACGGCTTCGGTGTTTTTGAAGGTCATGAAATGAAAAGTAAAACAATTCGCCGCTGGTCGTTCATCCACACCTGGACCAGCCTGATCTGCACCGTGTTTCTGCTGCTGTTGGCATTGACCGGTCTGCCGCTGATCTTTCATCACGAAATCGAGCACCTGCTCGGCGATGCCCCGCAAGTGCGCGAAATGCCCGCCGACACGCCGCGCCTGAACCTGGCGCAACTGGTCGAGGCCGCAGAAAAACATCGCCCAGGTGAAGTGGTGCAGTACTTCGGTTTCGAAGACGACGAACCGAACGCCGTGCTGACGATCATGGCGAAAACCGCCGGCACCGAACCGAACTCGTCGCACACCTTCATGCTCGATGCGCGCACCGGTGAAGCGTTGGAAACCCCGTCGGCCAATGGCGGGCTGATGCTGTTCATCTTGCGCCTGCACGTCGACATGTTTGCCGGGCTGCCGGGCAAGTTGCTGCTGGCGTTCATGGGTCTGCTGTTCGTGGTCGCGATCATCTCGGGTACGGTGCTCTACCTGCCGTTCATGCGCCGCTTGCAGTTCGGCACCGTGCGTCAGGACAAGTCCACCCGCCTGCGCTGGCTCGACCTGCACAATCTGATCGGCGTCGTTACCCTGACCTGGGCCTTGGTGGTCGGCGTCACCGGAGTGATCAGCGCCTGCGCCGACCTGCTCATCGCCGCGTGGCGCAATGACACGCTGACCGCCATGGTCGCACCCTATCGCGATGCCCCGCCGCTCACTCAACTAGCCCCGGCCACCCGCCTGCTCGACATCGCCCGCGAGGTGGCGCCGGGCATGAACCCGGATTTCATCGCTTTCCCCGGCACGCGGTTTTCCAGCGAGCATCATTATTCAGTCTTCATGAAGGGCGGCACGCACCTGACCTCGCACCTGCTGACGCCGGTGCTGATCGACGCCAGCACCCTACAGGTCACCGCTGTGGCCGAGCGCCCGTGGTACATGGACGCCATGGGCATGTCGCAGCCGCTGCACTTCGGCGACTACGGCGGCATGCCGATGAAGATCCTCTGGGCAACCCTCGACGTGCTGACCATCATCGTCCTCGGCAGTGGCGTGTATCTGTGGGTGGTACGGCGTAAAGCGGCGAAACCGGTGACGGCGGAGGCTGCTGCATGAAGCCGCGTCAGTCGAGTTTCTGGAAAGTGTTCAGCACCCCGCTGGTGATAGCGCTGCTGAGTGCGGCGGGGCTGTTCGCGGCGTTGTTGGGGGATGGAATCTGGGATGCGTTGAGCTGGGTCGGGCTGGGTGTGCCGGCGTTTCTGGCCGTAAGAGGCTTGCTGCCGCGCGAGTGATTTTTGTGCTGCCTGACAGGGCCTCTTCGCGAGCAAGCCCGCTCCCACAGGGGATTTGTGAACGAAACAGATCCAGTGTGGGAGCGGGCTTGCTCGCGAAGGCGGCCTGATGAACACCAGCAAATCCCTCGCCAGCCGCTCTGTATCTGACTAGGCTAATCTCCTGCTCTTCGATGACCACCGAGGTTTGCCAATGTCCGCCCCCAGCATGACCCTGTTCCACAACACGCTCTCCCCGTTCGTGCGCAAAGTGATGGTGCTGCTGCACGAGACCGGCCAGCAGGATCGCGTCGCCCTGCAAGACTGCGTCCTCACCCCGGTCAGCCCGGACGCTGCGCTCAACGCCGACAACCCGCTGGGCAAGATTCCGGCCCTGCGTCTGGCCGACGGCAGCGTGATCCATGACAGCCGCGTGATCCTCGAATACCTCGACCAGCAACACGTCGGCAATCCGCTGATCCCCCGCGAAGGAGCGGCCCGTTGGCGGCGTCTGACCCTGGCCTCGCTGGCCGACGGGATCATGGACGCCTCGGTGATGGTGCGTTACGAACTGGTGCTGCGCGCCCCGGAAAAGCACTGGGACGAATGGCTCGACGCCCAGCGCGAGAAAATCCGCCGCGCCCTGGCCTATCTGGAAAGTGACGCCATCGCCGAGCTGACCAGCCACTTCGACGTGGCCGCCATCAGCGTCGCTTGCGCACTGGGCTACATCGATCTGCGTCATCCGGATCTGGACTGGCGCAGCGCCAATCCGCAACTGGCCAACTGGTATTTCGAGGTGAGCCAGCGACCGTCCATGGTCGCCACCATGCCCAAGCCTTAAGGCTGCGGCGCCTGACCCGGCCCCTTCGCGAGCAGGCTCGCTCCCACATTGGAATGCGTACTCCTGTGGGAGCGACCCTGCTCGCGAAGGCACCAACTCGCATCCACAGGCAGAAACCCGACAATCCGCGTCACCAACTCTTCCTTCCAGCGCTGATCCTCCCGCAACCCGCTCATTGCATCGCCCCCACATCAAACGCCAGCGGCTTGGCCGGTTTCTGCCCGATCCCGTACCAGTCGAGTTTGCGCGTCAGCACCATGAACACCCCGAGCAGGCCGAACAACAGCAGCGAGCCCATCAGCAGCGCGTAATCCTCGGCGCTCAGCAGGCCATACAGCAGGCCATACAACGCCGCCAATCCCGCGGAGAAACTCAGACCGTGACGCACGCTGTGCAGCACGTGGCAGACGTAAAACCCGATCAACAACACACAGCCACTGGCTGACAGCAGATACGCCAGGGCGAAGCCGATGTGTTCCGACAACGACAGCAGCAACAGGTAGAAGAACGCCAGCGCCACCCCGACCAACGCATATTGCACCGGGTGTACTGCCAGACTCTTGAGCACTTCAAACAGGAAGAAACCGGCGAACGTCAGGACGATGAACAACAGCGCATATTTGATCGCCCGATCACTCTTCAGATATTGATCCACCGGATCGATGAAACTCACGCCGAAGCTGCGCCCGTTGAACGCCTCGCAGTCATTGCCCAGCACGCAGCGGTTCATCGCTTCCTGCAGGTTGGTGGAGAAAAACGTGGTCTGCCAATCAGCGCTGAAACCCTGGTCACTGATCTCGCGTTTGCCCGGCAGGAAGTTGCCGACAAAACTGGGGTGCGGCCAGTTGGCGGCAAGACTGACGTGACTGCTTTTGCCCACCGGCAACACCTGCAACGAACCGGTACCTTGCAGACGCAGGTCGAAACCGAAGGTCAGCTCCGTGGCGTTGCGGGTATCCAACACCGGCAGCGTGACCCGCACACCTTCGCCGAGCCAGCCGACCTGGGTACCAGGCACGAAGTCCAGGCGTTGGCCATCGAGTTCCAGTTTCAGGGCGTTTTCGATGCCGCGAATATCGCTGATGCCCACCGCCAGAAACGGCGCGTCGAACTGGTAATCGGCAAAGTCTTCTTTGATCCCCAACTGCGCCGGCAACGAGAAATGCCCATTGATGCGATTGTCGGCATGGAACAGTCGCGCCTCGTAAATACCGCGATTGCGCAGCTCGGTCTGCACCTGGCCGTCGAGTTCGAAACGCTCCGGCAGAAAGTACAGCCGACCGCGCTCTTCACTTGGCTCGTCGTAGCGCTGGTTGGTTTTGTCGTTGAGCTTCCAGTTGTGAATCACTTTGCGATACGGCACCACCATCACCGGCCCGCTCAGTTGCTGGCTGTTACTGGAGCTGCGAGCGATATCTTCGAGCACGCCGTCGCGCCGTTGCTGGCGATCATCGATGATGCCGTCGATCATCAGCAGCGGTATCAGCAACAGCAGGATCAGCAGGGCAATCGCCCCGAGCTTTATGGTCAGATTCTTGTTCATGGGACTCTCCCTGTTTGGATGGGCAGAGTCTGCTGTTGATGTATGAGGGGAATGTGGGGGGAATATGGAGATTGTGTGGAGACTGCACCGGCCCCTTCGCGAGCAAGCCCGCTCCCACAGTTGATCTTTGGTGTGACCGGGACCTGTGTTTCAACACATCCCCCCTGTGGGAGCGGGCTTGCTCGCGAAGGCCGCGACTCGGTCTCAGGACAAGCGCAATGTCACTTCCACACCGCTCTCGACGTTGCGGATATGCATCGACCCACCATGCAACTTCACCACCTCTTCAACAAAGTTCAGCCCCAACCCGGTGCTCTTGCGCCCAGTGTCCGGGCGCGGCAGCGAATAAAATCGCTCGCTTAAGCGCGGCAGGGCGTACTCGGGAATCGCCGTTGCTTCGTTGAACAAGCGCAACTCGACCTGCTCCCCCACGCGCTCGGCACTGAAGCGCAGCAGCCCGGCGACCGGGGTGAAATCCAGCGCATTCTCCAGCAGATTGCCCAACGCCTGACGCAACAGAAACGGCTCGCCGATCAGCAACAGATCCGACGCAATCGTCTGCTGGACCTTGAGCCGCCGGCCTTCGATGCGCGCTGCCTGCGCCCGCAACAATTCATCAACCAATGCCGCCAGCGGCACCGCCACGCGCTCCTCAAGACCCTGCCGCTGTTCCACCTGAGCCAGATTCAACAGCCGCTCGATCAACTGCTGCATCCGTGCGCTTTCGCTGTCGATGTTGCCGACAAAGCGCAGGCGCTGAATCGCTGGCATCTCGTCCTGCAGCAATTCCGCCGCACCGCGAATCGCCGCCAGCGGGCTTTTCAATTCATGGGTCAGGGTGTGCACGTAGCGTTCGACGTAAGCCTTGCCTTCGAGCTGGGTGCGCATCTGCTCCACCGCTGTGGCCAGTTGTTCCAGTTCGCCGCCACGGTAATGCGGCACTTCCACTCGCCGGCCTTCGCTCACCGCCTGCGCATACCCGGTCAAACGGTGCAGCGCGCGGCTCAGCCACCACGACAGCAAAGCGCCGAACAGCAGACCGAGGCCGATCAGCCCGGCACCGTAAAACAGCAAACGCCGCTCAGTGCGATCGACATAAGGCTGCAATGAGCTGTTGGGTTTGGCCACGGTAACCACGCCGATGATCCGGCCGTTGTCGCGGATCGGCGCACCGACGTGCATCACCGAGGAGTTCGCATCATTCGGATCGCTGCGGCTCGAACGAGCGCCGTACTCACCACGCAAAGTCAGGTAGACGTCGTTCCAGCGCGAGTAATCCTGACCGACCGCCACGCCGCTGGAATCCAGCACCACGATGCCTTTGGCGTCGGTGACGTAGATGCGGTGGTTGACCTGGTTTTTCGGCAAACCCCAGATCGTCGCCTGTGGTTGACGCTCGCCGTAGGCCCGCAACAATTCGGGCCAGCGGTTCTCGCTGAGCGTGCCGGCCTTGAAATCATCACGGAGAATTTCCGCCATCAGGTTGGCGGTGTCGACCAGGGTTTCTTCGGTGGACTGGCGCACGCCCGGGCGGATTTCTTCCATCACCGTGTTGAGCACGAAGTAACCGGTCAGGCCGATAAACAGCACATACACCAGAAAAATCCGCAGCCCCAGCGACATCAGCTGTGCCCCGGGCTGTAGCTGTAACCGAGGCCGCGATGGGTCTGGATCGGCTCGGCATCGGCCCGCACCAGGCGCAATTTGGCGCGCATGCTTTTGATGTGGCTGTCGATGCTGCGCTCGTAACCGGCGTCGGCGGCAACCCCCAGCGCATCGAGCAATTGCTCGCGGCTGAACACCCGCTGCGGTTGTTCGAGCAGGCATTGCAACAGGCGAAACTCATGACGGGTCAGGCTCAACGGCTGTCCCCGATAGACGATCTGCACACGCTCGGCATCGATGCGAAACAGCGTCGAGGACGCTTCAACCGCAGGACGCGGCGCCATGCGCTTGAGAATCGCCCGTACCCGCGCGGCGACTTCCCGTGGGCTGAACGGCTTGACCACGTAATCGTCGGCGCCGATCTCCAGCCCCACCACCCGATCGATCTCGGCGTCCCGGGCACTGAGAAACAGCACCGGCACTTCACTGAAGCGCCGCAGCTGTTTGCAGGTTTCGAAACCGCTGATGTCCGGCAGGCCGATATCGAGAATGATCAAGTCAGCCGGGGTCTGCCGTTGAAACTCCAGCGCCGCCGCGCCGAGGCTCAGCCACGTGGTAGCGAACCCCTCGCCCTGCAGGGCAAAAATCAGCGTGTCGGCAATCGCCGCTTCGTCTTCGACAATCAGGATATGAGGCATGGCGTCCGAGCCCATGGGTTAAGTGCGCGAACGGTGCCCCAAGCCTGACCTTACGTCAATGAGACCACTTAGCAGTCCGGCTTGTCGGCGGTGAAACGCCGCGCCGGGTTCACCGCTGCGCCAAACTCGCGCAAGGCCTTGGCACCGATCAGCAGCGGGTAGTTGAAGTTGCTGCGGTCGGTCAGGTTGACCTCAACGGTACGCTTGACGTTGCCCAGGCACAGTTCCAGATCGACCACCGGGCGCTTGGCGACTTCGGTGCTGTCACCCTCGTCCTCTTCATCCGAGCGGCTCTTGATCTTGCTGATCCGCGCGACCTTGTGTTCGTAGACCTTGTTGCTGGCATCCTTGGTGCCGAGGCGGAAACGCACCCAGTTCTCGCCGTCGCGGGTGAAAGTCTCGATGTCCTTGGCCGACAGCGAGGCGGTCAGCGCGCCGGTGTCCATCTTGGCCTTGAGCACCTCACCACCGATTTCCGGCAGCGCGATGTATTCGTAACGCCCGTACAGGGTCGGCTCGGCGGCCATGACCGGCAGGGCGACGAGGGCAAACAGTGCAAGGAGGGATTTCACGTAGAGGGCTTCCTTGGAAAATGAGGGTGTCAGACGCGAGATTTTAGACAGCCGGCGAGCAATTGGTTCGCTGGAGTCCGCCTTCGCGAGCAAGCCCGCTCCCACAGGGGATCCGGGATCTGTTGGAGATGGCATGCACACTGAAGATCCACTGTGGGAGCGGGCTTGCTCGCGAAGAGGCCAGCCCTGCCAACACGGTAATCAGCTCCAGCATAGCCAGCCAAAAGTGAAACATTCGTCACCATCGATTTGGCCTGTCACCCGAAGCCACTTATCATGGCGCGCCCATCCGCCTTCATAGAGTTGCTTATGCGCCGCCTGCTCACCGGCTGTTTCGTCACCCTGCTGCTGTTGCTCAACACCCTGATCCTGATCGGGCCGTTGCTGGTCTTTGCCCTGCTCAAACTGATTGCGCCCGGGCGCTGGCGCGATTACGCCTCGTGGGCGGTGATGTGGATTGCCGAGACCTGGGCGGAAATCGACAAGCTGATCTTTCGCCTGTGCATCCCCACCCAATGGGACATTCGCGGCGGCGCAGACCTGCGTGGTGACACCTCGTACCTGGTGGTCAGCAACCACCAGTCGTGGGTCGACATTCCGGCGCTGATCCAGACTCTCAACCGGCGCACACCGTTCTTCAAGTTCTTCCTCAAGAAAGAGCTGATCTGGGTACCGTTTCTGGGGCTGGCGTGGTGGGCGCTGGATTACCCGTTCATGAAGCGCTACAGCAAGGCGTTTCTGGCGAAGCATCCGGAGCTGGCGGGCAAGGATCTGGAGATCACCAAACAGGCCTGCGAGCTGTTCAAACGCCAGCCGGTGACGGTGGTGAATTATCTGGAAGGCACCCGCTACACCGCGGCGAAAAGCGCGCAGCAGCAGTCACCGTTCAAGCACCTGCTCAAGCCCAAGGCGGGTGGCGTGGCGTTTGTTCTGGCAGCGATGGGCGAACAGCTGGATGCGCTGCTCGACGTGACCGTGGTTTATCCACAGCAGAAGATTCCGGGGTTCTGGGATCTGATCAGCGGCAGCGTGCCGCGGGTGATTGTCGACATCCAGACCCGCGAACTCGACCCGGCACTGTCGCAGGGCGATTACGAAAACGATCCGCTGTTTCGCCAGCAGGTCCAGAACTGGGTCAACCAGCTCTGGACCGAGAAGGATCAGCGCATCAGCGAACTGCGCGGCGAGCGCGGCTGAATCAGCTACCGGTGCCGGCGCCCCAGATGCTGCCCAGGCTCTGCAGCAGCGGGCCGCCGACGCCCTGATCACCCAGATACTTGAGCAGCACCGGGGCAAACTGGCCGACCATGCCGCTGTCCATGCCCAACGCACCGAAGGCATTGTTCAGGTCGTTGGTGTCCTTGACGTTGCCCAGCGCGTTTTCCAGCCCGGCCGACTTGCCCGACGAGCCGAGCAACCCGCTCAACGCCGCCAGGTTGCCGCTGCCGCCCGACAGTTTGTCGATGCCCGGCACTTCTTTGGCCAGCTGCGAATAATCGGTGCTGCTCAACTGATTCTTGGCCAGGCCGAGCATGGCGCTGGTGCCACCGACGGCTTGCTGAGGCGTAACACCGAGACCGGTAACGGCTTGCAGCAAACCGGCGGTTTCCGAGGTCGGCGCGGCGGCGGTGGCAGCGTTGCCACCCTGCATGCTTGCAGCCGCTTTGGTCACGTCGTCCAGACTGAAGCCGGCAAACACCGGGCTCGCTGCAAGGGTCATCAGTGAAGCCAAGGCAATACCGCGTGAAATCTTCATTCAGACATCCTCTTGCGCTGTGGTAACCGCCCGTCTATGAGCGGCAAAACTGCCGGTTTGACCGGGTTTCAGCCAGCATGTTCCTCGCCGACGCATCCATTTTCAGCATAGCCACGTATATAAAACGTGAAACCGCGGATAACCCGAGATGAATGGCACAAGCGCCGTCGCTGAACTAGCCTGTGAACAGCCCGAGCACCGCCCTCGTCGCCCGCCCATTGCCTGGAGAGCCGTCATTTCCATCGCCGACCCCGATCAGTTGCGCCAGCTGTTGGCCCAGTGCTCACTGGGCGACCGCGGTGCATTCGAAACGCTCTATCGCAGCGTTGGCCCACGCCTGCACGGCGTGGCCCTGCGCTTCATGGGCCGGGCGGATCTGGCCGAGGAAGTGCTGCAGGAAAGCTTCGTGCGGATCTGGAATAACGCCTCGCGCTACGAAGCCCACTTGTCGGCGCCGCTGACCTGGATGATCAACATCACCCGCCATCAGGCCATCGACCAATTACGCAAACAGCGCGAACGGCCGCTGACCGACTTCGAACAGGACACCCTGCCGGACGATGGCCCTTCAGCCCACGACCTGTTGAACAGCAGCCGCGAAGCCAGCGCGCTGCACCGTTGCCTGGACACCCTCGACGGCATGCAGCGCCAGTCGATCAGCGTCGCCTACTTCCAGGGCCTTTCCTGCTCGGAACTCGCCGAACACCTGGCGGCACCGCTGGGCTCGGTGAAGTCGTGGATTCGTCGCGGCATGGAGCGTCTGCGCAGGTGCCTTGAATCATGAACTACCAGACCCCTGCCCTGCGCCGCGCCCTCGCTGCCGATTACGCCATCGGCCTGATGTCGTCGGCGGCGCGTCGGCGTTTTGAACAATTGCTGCTGGATGACGCAGCACTGCGAAGCGAGTTGGCGCAGTGGCAGGAGAGCCTCGCCAGCCTTACCGAAACGCTGCCGGAGCACCCGGTGCCGGATCGGGTGTGGCAAGGCATCACCGCGCGGATCGAGCCGCAAGTGCTGCACGTCCCGGAAAAACGTCCGTTCTGGAACTGGCTGCGCGTCAGCGTCGCTGCCTGTTCGATCGTGGTGCTGGTGTTCCTCGGCTCGCTGTACAACCGCGACGACGCCCGCTACCGCGCCACCTTGCTGAGCGCCGACACGCAGCCGGCACTGAAGGTCGAGGCGCATGCGGATTATCTGCAAGTCGAACCGCTGACTTTGGCGGCAGTCGGGCCGGATCGCAGCCTGGAACTGTGGGCGATACCGGCGGACGGCAAGCCGATTTCGCTGGGGGTGATTCCTGCAGGCGGCAAAGGCAAGGTTGAACTGAGCGCGGCGCAGAAAGTCTTGATCGGCCAGCCGATTGCGCTGGCGGTGAGTCTGGAACCGAAGGGCGGCTCGCCGACCGGGCAGCCGACCGGGCCTGTGCTTTACCAGGGCGCTTTGGCAGCCCTCTGATTGCAAAAATCAAAAGATCGCAGCCTTCGGCAGCTCCTACATCGATCCCTGTAGGAGCTGCCGAAGGCTGCGATCTTTTGATCTAAAAAAAAGGCGACCCGTGGGTCGCCCTTTTTACTTACGCCGCACTGAACAACCGATGCGGATCGATCACAAACTTCTTCGGTACGCCGGCATCGAACTCGCCGTAACCTTCCGGCGCCTGGTCGAGGCTGATGACCTGCACGCCGACCACTTCGGCGATGTTGATGCGGTCCCACATGATCGCCTGCATCAGTTGGCGGTTGTACTTCATCACCGGGGTCTGGCCGGTGTGGAAGCTGTGGGATTTGGCCCAGCCCAGACCGAAGCGGATGCTCAGGCTGCCCATTTTCGCGGCGGCATCGACCGCGCCCGGATCTTCGGTCACGTACAGGCCCGGAATACCGATCTTGCCGGCCACACGCACCACGCCCATCAGCGAGTTGAGCACAGTGGCCGGTGCTTCGGCTTTCACCCCGTCATGCCCGTGGCCGCGTGCTTCGAAGCCCACGCAATCCACCGCGCAATCGACTTCCGGCTCGCCCAGCAGTGCGGCGATCTGTTCGTGCAGCGGCGTGTCCTTGGACAGGTCGACCACTTCAAAACCCTGAGCCTTGGCGTGCGCCAGGCGGATGGTGTTGACGTCGCCGATGATCACCACCGCCGCCCCCAGCAGACGCGCCGAAGCTGCAGCGGCCAGACCGACCGGGCCGGCGCCGGCGATGTAAACGGTGCTGCCCGGGCCAACGCCCGCCGTGACTGCACCGTGATAACCGGTCGGGAGGATGTCGGAGAGGCAGGTCAGGTCGCGGATTTTCTCCATGGCCTTGTCGCGATCCGGCAGTTTCAGCAGGTTGAAGTCGGCATACGGTACCAGCACGTATTCGGCCTGGCCGCCGGTCCAGTCGCCCATGTCGACATAACCGTAGGCACCGCCGGCACGGGCCGGGTTGACGGTCAGACAGACGCCGGTGTGTTGCTCCTTGCAGGAACGGCAGCGCCCGCAAGCCACGTTGAACGGTACGGAGACCAGGTCGCCGAGTTTCAGATTCTCGACGTCGGAACCCTTTTCGATCACTTCGCCGGTAATTTCGTGGCCCAGCACCAGACCGGTCTGCGCCGTGGTACGGCCGCGCACCATGTGCTGGTCGGAGCCACAAATGTTGGTGGACACCACACGCAGGATCACCCCGTGCTCGATCTTCCTGCCACGCGGGTCCTGCATTTTCGGATAGTCGATTTTCTGTACTTCGACCTTGCCAGCGCCGAGATACACCACACCACGATTGCCAGACATGCTTTCACCTCGCTGTTGTTTTTATGGAACTGCGTTGCCCAGGCAGGCAGCGCGTTAAGTGCTCGGGTTATTGCTTGTTGGTTTTGCGTTGTCAGTTATGGCCTCTTCGCGAGCAAGCCCGCTCCCACAGTTGATCTTTGATGTGACAGAGACTTGTGTTTCAACACAAATCCCTGTGGGAGCGAGCCTGCTCGCGAAAGCGATCTAAAGAACGACAGTTCTGTTGGCGTTCAAAAACACCCTTCTTTCGATGTGATAACCAACGGCCCGGGCCAACGTCAGGCCCTCGATATCCCGCCCCTTGGCAATCAGATCCTCCGGGTAATAACTGTGATCCACCGCCTCGACGCCCTGGGCAATGATCGGCCCTTCATCGAGGTCGTTGTTGATGTAATGCGCCGTCGCGCCGACCAGCTTCACGCCCTTGTTGTAGGCCTGGTGATACGGCTTGGCACCCTTGAACCCCGGCAACAGCGAGTGATGAATGTTGATCGCCTTGCCATCGAGCTTGCGGCACAGCTCCGGTGACAGCACCTGCATGTAGCGGGCGAGGATCACCAGTTCGGCGCCGGACTCTTCGATCACCTGCCACACCTGACGCTCCTGCGACGGCTTGTCGTTGGGGTCGAGGGGGAAATGGTAGTAGGGAATCTGGTGCCAGTCGGCCAGCGGTTTCAGATCCGGGTGATTGGAGACCACTGCCGCCACGTCCATCGACAACTGGCCAATGCGCTGACGGTAGAGCAAGTCGTTGAGGCAGTGGTCGGCCTTGGAGACCATGATCACCACTTTCGGCCGGTAGTTCGGTGCGGTCAGCTCGAAGATCATGCCGAAGGCCTGACCGCGTTCGGCTAAGCCTGCGCGGAAGGACTTTTCGTCGAAGCCGTCGGGCTGGCGGAATTCCACGCGAATGAAGAAACGCCCGGAGAGGCGGTCATCGAACGAATGGTGCTCGGTGACGTAGCAACCCTGCTCGAACAGAAAACGCGTCACCGCGTCCACCGTGCCGAGCACGCTGGGGCAGTCGGCGGTCAGAATCCATGTGTCTGGGGCGCGGCTCATGGTGCGGTGACTCCTGTTCTTTTGTACGCGGTGTCTGGGGGATTTTTGCCCCTCACCCTAGCCCTCTCCCGGAGGTAGAGGGGACTGACCGAGGTGTTCTTTCGAGCTACGCCGACCTGAAATATCGCGGCGAACTCAGGCTCGAAAACTACACAAATCTGCTCCCTTTCCCCCCTCTCCCCCTTGGGGGAGAGGGCTGGGGTGAGGGGGTGGCTCTTGATCTTTCAGGCCTGAACGCTGAGGCCGTACTCGGCCGACGCATCCTGCAACCACAACCACCAGTAATCCGAGAAGCTGCGGCGGATCAGCAGTTCCCAGGTGTCTTCGGCGGTATGGCGGATCATCAGCTGCGACTTGGCGAACACCGTGCCCACCGCTTTGCCGACCGGGAAGTTGTTCGGGTGCACGTCGTAGCTGGTGGATTTCATCAGCACTTGACGCACGTTCGGCCCGCTCAGTTCGAGCACCTGCTGGCCGCCGCTGACGTTGACGATCGCGATGTGCAGGTCGCCCAGCGCTTCGCGCAGCTTCTGCTCGGCGGCGAATTCTTCACCGCTTGGCACGATCAGCAGCCACTCGTCCGGGCCCATCCATTGCAGGCTGGTTTCGCCTTTGACGATCACGCTCAGGGCGCCCGGCAACTCAATGCCGAGGGCCTTGTGCACGCCAGCGGCGAAGGCTGCATCGTGGCCATCGCCACGAATGGTCAGGTGACCGAGGAGTTTCTTTTCACGCACGATGACGCCGGCGTTCTTGCGACCCTTACCGACCAGGCTGGCGAGGTCGGCATGGTGCAGCGACGACTCGGCCTTGGCCCCGGTGGTCGGGCGTTGCTGGTAAACATTGGCTGTGGTCATAAAGCACCTTCCTGAATTCTGTTGGTTCCTGCGGGGGCTGATCTGCCGCTTTCGCGAGCAGGCTCGCTCCCACCGGGGAACGCGGTCGAATGTGGGAGCGAGCCTGCTCGCGAATAGCCGCCCGCCCACAGTTCTTGAGGCCGTCAGATGTTCTGCCGATCCCCCTTCGGATCGAAGAACACCGAAGACACAATCTCCGCCTCGATCACGCTGCCATCGGCCAGCGGCGCGAACACCCGCTCGCCCATGCGCTTCAGACCGCCCTTGACCACGCCCATGGCAAACGAATAGCCGAGGGAGTTGTGCGCGTAGCTGGAGGTCACGTGGCCGACCATGGTCATCGGGATCGCCTGCTTGGTGTTGAACACCAGTTGCGCACCTTCCGGCAGCCAGACGTTCGGGTCGATCGGCTTCAGGCCCACCAGTTGTTTACGCTGATCCTTCACGCAGTCTTCTCGGTTCATGCCGCGCTGGCCGATCCACGAGAACGGTTTGGTGCGACCGACGCACCAGCCCATGTTCAGGTCGTCCGGGGTCATCGAGCCGTCAGTGTCCTGACCGACGATGATGAAACCTTTCTCGGCCCGCAGGACGTGCATGGTTTCAGTGCCGTACGGCGTCAGGTTGTACTGCTTGCCAGCCTCGACGATTTTCTCCAGCACGCCCATCGCGTAGTCGGCCTGCACGTTGACTTCGTACGACAGCTCACCGGTGAACGAGATACGGAACACCCGCGCCGGCACACCGCCGACCAGACCTTCTTTCCAGGTCATGAACGGGAAGGCTTCGTTACTCAGATCAATGTCGGTCACGGCGCTGAGCAGCTTGCGGCTGTTCGGCCCGGACAGGGTCATCGTCGCCCAGTGGTCGGTGACCGAGGTGAAGTAGACCTTCATCTCTGGCCATTCGGTCTGGTGGTACAGCTCCAGCCATTGCAGCACGCGAGCCGCGCCGCCCGTGGTGGTGGTCATGACGAAATGGTTGTCGGCCAGACACGCCGTCACCCCGTCGTCGAAAACCATGCCGTCTTCTTTGCACATCAGGCCGTAACGCGCCTTGCCCACATCGAGCTTGGTCCAGGCGTTGGTGTACACGCGGTTGAGGAACTCGCGGGCATCCGGGCCTTGAATGTCGATCTTGCCCAGGGTCGAGGCGTCGAGCAGGCCGACGCTGTCGCGCACGGCTTTGCATTCACGCTTCACCGCAGCGTGCATGTCTTCACCGTTTTTCGGGAAGTACCATGGACGTTTCCACTGGCCGACGTCTTCAAACTCGGCGCCGTTTTTCAGGTGCCATTGATGCAGCGCGGTGTAGCGCACCGGTTCAAAGATGTGCCCACAGTGACGACCGGCCACGGCGCCGAACGTTACCGGCGTGTAGTTCGGGCGGAACATCGTGGTACCCATCTGCGGGATGGTCACGTTCAGCGAACGGGCGGCGATGGCCAGGCCGTTGACGTTGCCGAGCTTGCCCTGATCGGTGCCGAAGCCCAGCGCGGTGTAGCGTTTGACGTGTTCGACCGACTCGAAACCTTCGCGGGTCGCCAGTTCGATGGCGGCGGCGGTGACGTCGTTCTGCAGGTCGACGAATTGCTTCGGCGCACGCGAAGTGCCCTTCTCGTGCGGCACCTGGAACAGCGCCAGGGTCGCTTCTTCGAGACGACTCAGCGCTTTTGGCAGCGTGCCTTCGACCACCGCGAAACCGGCTTCACTGGCAGCGCGTGCGCCACCTTCGAAACCATCGGCCAGCGAATCTCCGAGGCCGTAAACGCCGTTGATGCCGCCGACGCACACACGCTTCTGCGGTGCTTCGCCCGGTACGAAACCGAGGATGTCTTCACGCCAGATCGGCTTGCCACCGAGGTGCGAAGCCAGGTGCACGACAGGGCTGTAACCGCCGGAACTGGCGATCACGTCGCAGTCGAGCCATTCGCCCGGGCTGGTCACGGTGTGCGCTTTGACGTCAATCGCGGCGATGCGGGCAGCGGTGACGCGCTTGCTGCCACGGGCCTCGATCACGGCGCTGCCGGTGAGGATGCGGATGCCTTTGGCGCGGGCTTCTTCCACCAGCGCACCACGCGGATTGCTCCGTGCATCGGCGATGGCCACCACTTGCAGGCTGGCGTCGAGCCAATCCAGCGCCACGCGATAGGCGTGATCGTTGTTGGTGGTCAGCACCAGCTTCTTGCCCGGTGCCACACCGTAACGGCGCACGTAAGTCGAGACCGCACCGGCGAGCATGTTGCCCGGCACGTCGTTGTTGCCGTAGACCAGCGGACGCTCGTGGGCACCGGTCGCCAGCACGACACGCTTGGCGCGGACGCGGTGAATGCGCTGACGCACCTGGCCGATAGGCGCACGGTCACCGAGGTGATCGGTGAGGCGTTCGTGAATGGTCAGGAAGTTGTGGTCGTGGTAGCCATTAACGGTGGCGCGCGGCAACAGCAGCACGTCCGGGGTGTTCTTCAGTTCAGCAATGACGCTGGCCACCCACTCGATCGCTGGTTTGCCGTCGAGGCTTTCGCGGGAATCGAGCAGGCTGCCGCCGAACTCTTCCTGCTCATCGGCGAGGATCACCCGCGCACCGCTGCGCGCAGCCGCCAGGGCCGCGGCGAGCCCGGCAGGGCCGGCGCCGACGATCAGCACGTCGCAGTGCTGGTTCATGTAGTCGTAGGTGTCCGGATCGACTTCGGTCGGCGAACGGCCCAGACCGGCAGCCTTGCGAATGTACTTCTCGTAGGTCATCCAGAACGATTGCGGGTACATGAAGGTTTTGTAGTAGAAACCCGGCGGCATCAGCTTGCCGCCGACCTTGCCGAGAATCCCCATCATGTCGTTGTTGACGCTCGGCCAGCCGTTGGTGCTGGTGGCCACCAGGCCTTGGTATAGCGCCTGTTGCGTGGCGCGCACGTTGGGAATCTGCGTGGCTTCGGTAGCACCGATCTGCAGCACGGCGTTCGGCTCTTCGGCACCGGCGGCGAAGATCCCGCGTGGACGCGAATACTTGAAGCTGCGACCGATGATGTCGACGCCGTTGGCGATCAGTGCCGAGGCCAGCGAGTCGCCCTCGAAGCCTTTGTAGCTCTGACCGTTGAAGGTAAAGCTCAGCACTTTGTTGCGGTCGATCCGTCCACCGTTGGACAGGCGATTGGTCTGGCTCATACCTTCTCTCCCAGCGCCGTCGTGGCTGTTTTCGCCGTATCAGCCTTGTCGGTGAATTGCGGCTTGGTGCCGATCTTGTAGGTTTCGAGAATCTCGTAGGTCACGGTGTCGCGGGTGACGTTGAAGTACTGGCGGCAACCGGCGACGTGATCCCACAGCTCGTGGTGCAGACCACGCGGGTTGTCGCGGAAGAACATGTAATCGCCCCACTCTTCATCGGTGCAGGCGTTCGGATCCAGCGGACGCGGGATGTGCGCCTGACCGGATGCATGGAATTCCTCTTCGGAGCGCAGTTCGCCGCAGTGAGGACAGAAGATATGCAACATGGGGATTTCTCCTGTTAGTGGGCAACCGCAGCAGCGCCGTGTTCATCGATCAACGCACCGTTGTGGAAACGGTCGATGGAGAAAGGTGCAGCCAATGGATGCATTTCACCCTTGGCCAGACTCGCGGCAAACACGTTGCCCGAGCCAGGTGTGGCCTTGAAGCCACCAGTGCCCCAACCGCAGTTGAAGAACATGTTCGGCACCGGGGTTTTCGAAATGATCGGGCAAGCGTCCGGGGTGGTGTCGACGATGCCGCCCCACTGGCGGTTCATGCGCACCCGCGACAGCACCGGGAACATCTCGACGATCGCCTGAATGGTGTGCTCGATCACCGGGTACGAACCGCGCTGGCCGTAGCCGTTGTAACCGTCGATACCGGCGCCGATCACCAGGTCGCCCTTGTCCGACTGGCTGATGTAACCGTGCACGGCGTTGGACATGATCACGCTGTCGATAATCGGTTTGATCGGCTCGGACACCAGCGCTTGCAGCGGGTGAGACTCGATCGGCAGACGGAAACCGGCGAGCTTGGCCATGTGCCCGGAGTTACCGGCGGTGACCACACCGACACGCTTGGCACCGATGAAACCCTTGTTGGTTTCGACGCCGATGCACACGCCGTTTTCCTTGCGGAAACCGATCACTTCGGTCTGCTGGATCAAGTCCACGCCCAAGGCATCGGCGGCACGGGCAAAGCCCCAGGCCACGGCATCGTGACGAGCGACGCCGCCGCGACGCTGAACGGTCGCGCCCATCACCGGGTAGCGGGTGTTTTTCGAGCAGTCGAGGTACGGAATCTCGTCGGCCACTTGCTTGGCATTGAGCAGTTCGCCGTCGACGCCATTGAGGCGGTTGGCGCTGACCCGACGCTCGGAATCACGGATGTCCTGCAGGGTGTGGCACAGGTTGTAGACACCGCGCTGGGAGAACATCACGTTGTAGTTGAGATCCTGCGACAGGCCTTCCCACAGTTTCATCGCGTGTTCGTACAGGTGCGCCGACTCGTCCCACAGGTAGTTCGAGCGCACGATGGTGGTGTTGCGCGCGGTGTTGCCGCCGCCCAGCCAGCCCTTCTCGACCACGGCCACGTTGGTGATGCCGTGCTCTTTCGCCAGGTAGTAGGCGGTCGCCAGACCGTGCCCGCCACCGCCGACGATGACTACGTCGTAGACCTTCTTCGGCGTCGGCGTGCGCCACATGCGCTGCCAGTTCTCGTGGTGGCTGAGGGAGTGTTTGAAGAGGCCGAAGCCCGAATAGCGTTGCATAGTCATTTACTCCAAACCGCTCAGCGATAAACCGGGTAGTCGGCGCACAGTGCCGCGACGTTCTTGGCCACATTCGCTTCAACGTCGGCGTCACCGAGGTTGTCGAGGATGTCGCAGATCCAGCCGGCCAGCACTTCGCACTGGGCGACCTTGAAGCCGCGCGTGGTGACGGCCGGGGTGCCAATGCGCAGGCCCGAGGTCACGAACGGCGACTGCGGGTCGTTCGGCACGGCGTTCTTGTTGACGGTGATGTGCGCGCGGCCAAGCGCAGCGTCAGCATCTTTGCCGGTCAGGCCCTGACGGATCAGGCTGACCAGGAACAGGTGGTTGTCGGTACCGCCGGACACTACATCGTAGCCACGTTTGATAAACACGCTGGCCATCGCCTTAGCGTTGTCGATCACTTGTTGCTGATAGGCCTTGAAGCCGGGCTCCAGCGCTTCCTTGAAGCACACCGCTTTACCGGCGATGACGTGCATCAACGGGCCGCCCTGGGCACCGGGGAATACCGCGGCGTTGAGCTTCTTCTCGATCTCTTCGTTGGACTTGGCCAGGATCAGCCCGCCACGCGGACCGCGCAGGGTTTTGTGGGTGGTGGTGGTGACCACGTCGGCGTACGGCAGCGGGTTCGGGTACAGGCCAGCAGCGACCAGACCGGCGACGTGGGCCATGTCGACGAACAGCAGCGCGCCGACCTTGTCAGCGATCTGGCGGAAACGCGGGAAATCCAGGGTCTTCGAATAAGCAGAGAACCCGGCGACGATCATCTTCGGCTTGCACTCGACGGCCAGACGCTCGACTTCGTCGTAATCGATCAGCCCAGTGTCGGTGTTGATGCCGTACTGCACCGCGTTGTACAGCTTGCCCGAGGACGACACTTTCGCGCCGTGGGTCAGGTGACCGCCGTGGGCCAGGCTCATGCCGAGAATGGTGTCGCCCGGCTGGATCAGCGCCAGGTACACCGCGCTGTTGGCCGAGGAACCGGAGTGCGGCTGGACGTTGGCGTAATCGGCGCCGAACAGCTGCTTGGCGCGTTCGATGGCCAGCGCTTCGACTTTATCCACATGCTCGCAGCCACCGTAGTAGCGCTTGCCCGGATAACCTTCGGCGTATTTGTTGGTCAGGCCGCTGCCCTGCGCTTGCATCACGCGTTTGCTGGTGTAGTTCTCCGACGCGATCAGCTCGATGTGATCTTCCTGACGTTGCTCCTCGGCATTCATCGCCGCCAGCAGTGCATCGTCGTAACCCTGGATCTGGTCTTGCTTGCTGAACATCGCGTCTCTCCCAGCGGCGTCGGTGCGCCATTTCGTCTTGGTCAGGCACGCGGCTTGCGGAGGTGCCCTTTGATGCGATGGTATGGCCGGCGCAGACAGCCCAGATGCCTACGGACGCCACACAAAGGTGCGTTTACGACATGGCGGGAAAAGGCTGGTCGGACACATCATCCAAAACTGCGGAGATCCCCTGTGGGAGCGGGCTTGCTCGCGAAGAGGCCGTGTCAGTCGACATCAATACCGCCTGACACACCGCTTTCGCGAGCAAGCCCGCTCCCACAGGGGTCAGGTGTATGCCGTGCGGATGGCGAGCAACAGGAGGAAATGCAGGGGATAGAGCGCATACGCCCAGCGGCGCATGGGCAATGGATGAAGGGATCCGGCATGTCGCAACAAGACTATCCCGAGCAGTGGCGCAATCAGACACGCCGCGATGCCAAACACCGCCACGTAGTTACCGAACTCCGCCGCCTCATACAGCACCCGCCACTGATTGCCCGCCAGACACACTAGCCCCGGCAGGAGGCCGAAATACCAGGGACGACGGATCACCCACAGCAGCGCCAGCGGCAACAGCACGCCAAATATGCCGAACATCAGCCATTGCGAAAACAGCGCCGCCAGCAGCAAGGCGCTCACGCCCAAAAGCCGCGACAACAACGTGCAATCCTGCCAGCCCCGCGCCACCAGCAACCCCAGTGCCAGCGTAGGCATCACGTTCAAGGTGTCGGGATCAGGAATGTACAAGCGGTAGGGAATTTCGCTGACCGCACTGAACAGCAGCAGCCAGCCCAGATAGCGCCACTCGGTCTTCTGCGCACCGGCGCGGGACAGGTTCGCCGCCATCGCCAGGCAGAACCACGGGAACGCCAGACGTCCCGGCACATACAGCCAATCGGCGCTGATCCCGACATATCGCAGGTGATCGAGCAGCATGCTCAGCAGCGCCAGCCACTTGAGCAGATCCAGCGCGCCGTCGCGTTTAGTCACGTGCATAATCGGGTAACAAACTGGTAATTTTCTGACAGCGACATCCCGTGTGCTCCCCGGAAGATCTTCGGTAAAGTGCGCACCCTCATTGACCACGAGCCTTCACAAGAGTCTCGACCACGGAAGCCGGCCATGACCGACAAGAGCCAACAATTCGCCAGCGACAACTACTCCGGTATCTGCCCTGAAGCCTGGGCCGCCATGGAACAGGCCAACCACGGCCACCAGCGCGCTTATGGCGACGATGAATGGACCGCACGTGCGGCCGACCATTTCCGCAAGCTGTTCGAAACCGACTGCGAGGTGTTCTTCGCCTTCAACGGCACCGCCGCCAACTCGCTGGCGTTGTCGTCGCTGTGCCAGAGTTACCACAGCGTGATCTGCTCGGAAACCGCTCACGTCGAAACCGACGAATGCGGCGCCCCGGAATTCTTCTCCAACGGCTCGAAACTGCTGATCGCCGGCACCGAAAACGGCAAGATCACCCCGCAGTCGATCCGTGAGGTCGCGCTCAAGCGCCAGGACATCCACTACCCGAAACCGCGCGTGGTGACCCTGACCCAGGCCACTGAGGTCGGCAGCGTGTACACCCCGGAAGAAGTCCGCGCCATCAGCGCCACCTGCAAAGAGCTGGGCCTGCACCTGCACATGGACGGCGCGCGTTTCTCCAACGCCTGCGCATTCCTCGGCTGCTCGCCGGCCGACCTGACCTGGAAGGCCGGCGTCGATGTGCTGTGCTTCGGCGGTACGAAAAACGGCATGGCCGTGGGTGAAGCGATTCTGTTCTTCAACCACAAACTGGCCGAAGACTTCGATTACCGCTGCAAGCAGGCCGGGCAACTGGCGTCGAAAATGCGCTTCCTCTCGGCACCGTGGGTCGGCATCCTCGAAAACGACGCCTGGCTCAAATACGCCCGCCACGCCAACCACTGCGCGCAACTGCTGGCCGAGCTGGTCAGCGACATTCCGGGCGTGGAACTGATGTTCCCGGTACAGGCCAACGGCGTGTTCCTGCAACTCTCGGAACCGGCCATCGCCGCGCTGACCGCGAAAAACTGGCGCTTCTACACCTTCATCGGCAAGGGCGGCGCACGCTTCATGTGCTCGTGGGACACCGAAGAAGAACGCGTACGCGAACTGGCCCGCGACATCCGCGAAGTGATGTCCGCCTGATAGCTCCCCAGCCCTGTGGGAGCGAGCCTGCTCGCGAAGAGGCCGGCACATCCGACGTAGAAGTCGGCTGCCAGACCGCTTTCGCGAGCAGGCTCGCTCCCACAAAAGCTCACCCAATCCAATCGCCCCTCCTCGTTCGCACCTGAAGACATCGTCTACATTGTTTGTCGAGCCCTCCGCTCACATAACAATAAGCAGGAGCATCGGCATGTCGCTACAAGGCAAAACCCTGTTCATTACCGGCGCCAGCCGTGGCATCGGGCGTGAGATTGCGCTGCGTGCCGCGAAAGACGAGGCCAATATCGTGATTGCGGCCAAAAGCGCCGAAGCCCATCCCAAACTGCCCGGCACCATCCACAGCGTAGCCAAGGAAGTCGAAGCCGCTGGCGGCAAGGCATTGGCCCTGCAAGTCGATGTGCGTGATGAAGACGCGGTGCGCCATGCGCTGGCCCAGGCCAACGAGCATTTCGGCGGCATCGATGCGCTGGTCAATAACGCCGGGGCGATCAAGTTGACTGGCGTGCAGCACATCGAACTCAAGCGTTTCGACCTGATGCACCAGATCAACACCCGCGCGGTACTGCTGTGCAGCCAGGCCGCCCTGCCCTATCTGAAGAAATCCGCCGGACACATCCTCAACTTGTCGCCACCGCTGAACATGGCGAACAAGTGGTTTGCCCAGTTCAGCCCCTACACCGTGACCAAATACGGCATGAGCATGCTGACGATCGGGATGAGCGAGGAGTTCGCCAGTTACGGCATCAGCGTCAATTCACTGTGGCCGCAGACGATGATCGCCACCGCCGCCATCGAATTCCAGTTGGGCAACCGCGAGTCGTTCAAGCAGGCGCGTACGCCGGCGATCATGGCGGATGCGGCGCATGTGATTCTGGGAAGCAGCGCACGACAGATCACTGGACGGCTGCTTATCGACGAAGAAATTTTGCGTGAGCACGGCGTGACTGAGTTCAAGCATTACCGGTTCGAGCCGGACAGCGACGCCGCACTGATGCCCGATCTGTTTATCGATTGAAGCGCATAACCCTGTGGGAGCGAGCCTGCTCGCGAAGAGGCCGTGTCAGACAGCACAGATGTTGAATGACACACCGCCTTCGCGAGCAGGCTCGCTCCCACATTGGATTTGTGCAGTGGTCTAGAATTCGATGCGCACGTCGCCCTTCGGCACGCTGCAGCACGACAAGATAAACCCTTCCGCCTCGTCGTCCTCGGTAATCCCGCCGTTGTGCTCCATCTCCACCTCGCCCCCCAGTTTCATCACCTTGCACGTCCCGCAAATCCCCATACCGCAAGCTTTCGGGATCATCAGGCCAAGCTTGGCCGCCGCCGCGTGCACGGTTTCGCCCGGTGCCACGCGAATGCTCTTGCCGGAGGCGGTGAACTCGACCTGATGCAGATCCGCCGCATCGATTTCCGGTGCATCGGCGGCCTGCTCGGCCTGTTCCACCGCATCGGCACGAGCTTCCGGTGGCGTGGCGCCGAAGGATTCCTCGTGATAACGCGACATGTCGTAACCGGCCACTTCCAGCAGGCGCTTGACCGCGTTCATGTACGGCGTCGGGCCGCAGCAGAACACTTCGCGCTCAAGGAAGTCCGGCACCATCAGTTCGAGCATCTTGTGATTGAGGTAGCCGCGATAACCGGCCCACGGCTCGCCCAGCCCGTGTTTCTCGCAGATCAGGTGCAGGCTGAAGTTGTCGATCCGCGACGCCATGTGCTCCAGCTCGCGGTGATAAATGATGTCTTTCGGCGAGCGCGCGCTGTGGATAAAGGTCATGTCGACGTTAGCGTTGGTGTCGTAGAACCAGCGCGCCATCGACATGCACGGCGTGATGCCGACGCCGCCGCTCAGATACAGCACTTTCGGGCTCGGGAAGTCGATGGCGTTGAACAGCCCGACCGGGCCGTGCACTGCCAGCTCCTGGCCTTCATGCAGGGTGTCATGCAGCCAGTTGGAGACCTTGCCCCCCGGCACACGCTTGATGGTCACCGAGAAGCTGTACGGCACCGACGGCGAACTGGAAATGGTGTACGAACGCATGATCGGCTGGCCGTCGATTTCCAGCTCCAGGGTCACGAACTGCCCGGGCTTGAAGAAGAACAGGATCGGCTGGTCGGCCATGAAACAGAAGGTGCGCACGTCCCAGGTTTCCTGGATGACTTTGACGCAACGGACGATGTGTCGGCCATTGGCCCAGGTCTGGGTGGTGACCGGATTCAGGAAGCTGTTGGACATGCTGTTCTCCACGGCCGACTGTCGGCCTTCATGTGGCGATTCTGCGTATAGCGTGAACCGTCCGTTTACCTATCCGCGACATCGGCATACTTATCGCGACCAGCCCCCAACCGCCGGGGGTTGCGCGTCGGGAACAGATTGCACCATGTCGCCCATGGATAAGGTTCCGGGCAGCGTCGGCCCCACACTCGCCCCACACCAAGACGAATTCTTTACACCTTGCGTAGCAACCCTGATCAGCCACTTTCGCGGCCACGCAGATGGCCTTGAGGAATACATCGATGGACGTCACCGCAAAAATCAGCCTGGGCGATCCGCTGGAACCCGCACGCAAGGCCACCGCACAGATGCTGCAGGAGCGCGAGCGCACCTTTTCGCTGCCGCAGCCGTTCTACAGCGACGAGCGCCTGTTCGATATCGATATGCAGGAGATCTTCCAGAAAGAGTGGTTGATCGCCGGCATGACCTGCGAGATCCCGGCCAAGGGCAACTACCTGACCCTGCAGGTCGGCAAGAACCCGATCATCGTCATCCGTGGCGCCGACGGCGTGGTGCATGCCTTCCATAACGTCTGCCGCCACCGTGGCTCGCGCCTGTGCACCAGTGAAAAGGGCAAGGTTGCCAAACTGGTCTGCCACTACCACCAGTGGACCTACGAACTGGACGGACGCCTGCTGTTCGCCGGCACCGAGATGGGCGCCGACTTCGACATGAAGCAGTACGGCCTCAAACCGGTGAACGTGAAGACTGCCGGCGGCTACATCTTCATCAGCCTGGCGGAAAACCCGCCGGCCATCGATGACTTCCTGTCGACGCTGAACCACTACATGGAACCGTACGACATGGAGAACACCAAGGTGGCGATCACCACCACCTTGATGGAAAAGGCCAACTGGAAACTGGTGCTGGAAAACAACCGCGAGTGCTACCACTGCAACGCGTCGCACCCGGAACTGCTGAAAACCCTGCTGGAATGGGACGACGTCACCGACCCGCGCGCCGATCAGGCCTTCAAGGATCACGTCGCCGCCTCCGCCGCTGCCTGGGAAGCCGAGAAAATTCCTTATGCACACGCCAGTTTCGGCCTGCGCAACCGCATCGTGCGCATGCCGCTGCTCAAGGGCACCGTGTCGATGACTCTGGACGGCAAACAGGGCTGCGCCAAACTGATGGGCCGGATCAAGAACCCGGATCTCGGTTCGATGCGCATCCTGCACCTGCCGCACTCGTGGAACCACTGCATGGGCGACCACATCATCGTCTTCACCGTATGGCCGATCAGCGCCCAGGAAACCATGGTCACCACCAAATGGCTGGTGCACAAGGATGCGGTCGAAGGCGTGGATTACGACGTCGAGCGCATGCGCCAGGTGTGGGACGCGACCAACGATCAGGACCGGCGTCTGGCCGAAGAAAACCAGCGCGGGATCAACTCCACTGCTTATCAGCCGGGGCCGTACTCCAAGACCTATGAGTTTGGCGTGGTCAACTTCGTGGATTGGTACAGCGAGCGGATGCTGAACAACCTTGGGGCCGAGCCTGCGCCGTACCTCAAGGGCGTCCCGGTCCAGGGCTAAGATCAAAGGCAAAAGCTTCGCGAGCAGGCTCACTCCTACAGGGGAACGCATTCCAACTGTAGGAGTGAGCCTGCTCGCGATGGCGTCAGAACAGCCACCTCATTACTTGGATGACCACCTCACCGATCCATCCTCCCCAATAAACTCCTCAAAAATATCCTCCCCCACCAGCCTGATTTTCGCGTAGCCATTCAACACCCGCAGCGGATACGCCGGGTCGTTGGCATCCTGCGTCTCCGACCACAACACCCGCGAATGCCCGTTCAGCTCGCTGGCATTGCCATAGGGAATCGCCCCGTGCCCGGCGCAACGCGCATGCAGGCTGCCCTGTTGCGCGTAGACGATGCCGTTGTGCAGATGCCCCCAGTACCAATAATCCGGCTCGCGCCCCAGGGCATCGCATACCGGTTGATACAGCGCGGTCTGGTGGTGTCCGGAAATATCGAAGCCCTGGTGATGACTGAGCACCATGATCTTTTTGCGTTTCGGCAGGCCTTTCATCCAGACGATCTGCGGCTCGTTGAGTGTGCCGTCCATGTACAGGTTCATCGCGTCCGAGGCATACGCCGAATCCAGCCCGACTACCAGCCATTCGTCGTTGATCAAGGCGAAATAACTGGTGCCCTGCTGCCCCGGAAAGCGCTTGGCCAGTTCCTTGAAATAGCCGTGGGCGCCGCTGTACATCTCGTGGTTGGAGTTGAGGGTGAACGAGCCGTGGCTGCCCATCGGCCAACCGGCCATGTCGACGTCTTCCTGCGAATGGCTGCCGGCGTAGTAGACGTCGCCCAGATGGATGGTGAAATCCGCTTGCGCCAGTTGCATCTGGTTGGCGACTGAAACCGCCGGCGCATGACTGTCAAAGGGGCCGGTGCCCCAGTCGCCGGCAATCGCCAGGGTCACGTCGCGCTCCATCTGCACCACCGCCGGGTCAGTGCCGAAGGTCGCGTGATGGCGCAGGTTTTCAATCCACTTGAGCAATGCCTCGCTCCACAGCAGATCAAGCAATACCCACTTGCGACAGCCGAGCAGGCTGCCGTCCTGCAACACCCGGGTCGCCAGTTGATCGGGCGATTGCGGGAGCGGCGTGGCATTGCCGATGCGCAAAATCGACAGGCCATGAGACAACTCCCACGGCACCGCCGGTTCATCGCCCGGCAACTCACCGTTTTTCAGCACGTATTGCGCCTGATCGTGACCGCGCTGCAGCAGCTTGATGATCGCCTGAAACTCCTGCGGCTCCAGCTCGCTGATGAGCTTCATCCAGGCCATTTCCATGCGCGTGAACAAGCCGTGAATGCGCAGTTTGACCTTGTCGTACTCGTGTTCCCAATGACTGACCAGTGACATGGCGTAATCCTCTATCCGTAAGGGCTCACAGGGTTTTCATGAATTCGATCAACGCACGTTTGTCGTCGTCCGACAGCGTGGTGCCATACAGGTGACCGCTGTTGTGGTTGCCCTCCAGTCGGGTGTCGTATTTGAAATCCGCCGAGGCTTTGGCCTGAGCGCCCGTGGTGACAAAACCGACGTTGACCGGGTCGTAGACGTCGGAGCCGGTGATGAACACCACCGGACGTTTTTCCGGCGGTTGCAGCAGGTCCCACAGGGTCGGCACCGAACCGTTGTGCAGGTACGGCGCACGCAGCCAGATGCCGTCAGTCGGCGTGTTGCTGTAGCTCTGGGTCTTGCGATAGGCACCGAAGTCGAACGGCGGTTTCTTGAAGGTGTGGAACGCCGTCACCAGACCAGTCGTGAACGAGTCGAGCCGATGTGGATCGGTGCCGAGTTGATCGATATTGGTGGTGACCTGCCCGGTGTCGGCGCGACCGAAGTCGTGGCACGCGGCGCAATTGGCTTCCCAGATCGGTTTGCCCTGCGCAACTTTCGCCTGATCCAGCGCCCACGGCCACGCCGGCGCCTTGTGCCCGAGCAGCCAGTTGGTCACTCGGTTGAAGCTCGGCGGCAGCACCGATTCCGGGGTCGCGCCCACGGCCATCGCGGCGGCGTAGTTGCGTTCGTGGATCTTGTTGTTATTGCCGTCCCAGTGCAGGTACATCGATTCCCGCGGCTTCTGGTTCCACACTTGCGGCAGGTCGACGGTGCCGATGGTCGAGTCATCCGGGAAGCCGAACACCACCATTTTCGTCGGGTTGAAGGTGTCGGTGCGGCCCGGGCCCTGTTGCGGACGCAGCTTCTGCCAGGCGTAGGCCTGCTTCTGCTTGAGCAAGGCGCTTTTCGCCATCGGGATAATCAGGTAGCGGTTATAGAGCTTCTCGAAAAAACCCAGCTGGAATTTGCCGTTGATCGCCGCCATCACCGCGTCGGTGGTGAATTTCGGGTCGCTGGCGCAATCGTAGGCGAACCACTGGAAGGCCTGCAGTTGCAGGGTGTTGGCCGGCGCGCTCGGCACATTGACCGCGACGTCGCTGGCATTGGCCCGGTAGGAACCGGTGTGGCACAGCGCGCAGTTCGGCTCTACCGTCGGGTAACCGATCTGCCGCTTGGCCATGCCGATCGGCAGGTCCTTGCCGTTTTCATAGAGAAAGCCGAAGACCTCCCAGCCGCCGGGTTTCGGCAGTTTTTCCGGGCACATCTGCGGCAGCACGGCGAACAGGTAATACGGGATCCGCGCTTCGATGCCCAGGCCGATGGCCGCGTATTTGTAGTGATCTTCGTCGGAGGCGTACTCCTGCTCCGGCACCACGCGCAGCATCTGGTACCAGGTCTGGTAACCGATGAAACCGAGCAGCGCCAGTACGACCAAGGTACCGACCTTGAAGGTATGGCTCTGCCATTGCCGCGCCCAGGCCGCGCGCCACTCGCGCCAGCCATCGCAGAGCAGCGCCCATGGCCGGTTCGCGGGCGTGGTGCCGAGGTACAGCAGAATTCCGAGGATCAGGAAGAAGCTCAGATCGCCCATCAGCATCGGCACGAACACCGAGCCTTGAATGCTCGTATTGATCAGGTAAATCCAGAACACCACGGCGATCAGCCGCGTCAGCACGCACAGCCAGGAATGCACCACATAGCGCGGCGCGTTGAAGCCCGACGGCATGTAAAACACGCTGATGCCCACCAGCAGCATCCCGGCGTTTTCCAGCCACGGGTCGGAGAGTTGCGGCGGCAGACCGACCACCGATGTCAGCAACCCCGGCGCAAACAGCGCCGGGATCGCGAACACCATGTTCATCGCGATGCCGATCCAGATGAAGCGTTGAAACAAGCGGATGTAGCTGTCCATATCATCCATTTCCTTGTGCAGACCTGAGAGGTGTTGTGCCAGATGCACCGCTTTCGCGAGCAGGCTCGCTCCCACATTGGATTGGGGATGCCCACTGGTTTTTGTGACTGGCACAATACCCTGTGGGAGATTCTATGTTGCTCAGCAACCCTAGAATCTCAAACTGATCGGTATTCGCCCTGATTCTTCATCAGGGTGAATGCCACTCGGCAGA
>NZ_JACHCY010000015.1:0-139711 GCF_014200835.1 Pseudomonas sp. JAI115 | reverse complement strand
GAAGCAAGCCGCTGCCGAAAACTGCGTAACTCATTGAATCTCAAGGAGTTTTCCGTTTCGACTGCGCCGGAAGTGGGGCGAATTATAGACCTCCTAAATCTGTCGTCAACCGTTAATTTCAGTTTTCTATCAATACACCGAAAAAGCCTGCTTATATATAGATGCAACGTCAGCGAATGCGCAGTATATTGCCCAACACTTAAAACAACACCCTGTTCTCACCTTCGGATGATGCCTTGCAATGACTGACCAACCTCGCTCTCTGGCCTCAATGCTGTTCCCGGTTGGCCTCTTATTAATAGCCATGGCATCCATTCAGTCTGGCGCCTCTCTGGCCAAGAGCATGTTCCCGGTGGTTGGCGCTCAAGGAACGACCACTCTGCGCCTGGTCTTCGCCAGCGTGATCATGCTGTTGTTATTGCGCCCTTGGCGCGCAAGGCTGACAGCTCAGTCCCTGCGCACGGTGATCGTTTACGGAATGGCGCTGGGCGGGATGAACTTCCTCTTCTATATGTCATTGCGCACCGTGCCACTTGGAATTGCAGTCGCGCTTGAATTCACGGGTCCGTTGGCCGTCGCCATCTACGCCTCCCGCCGCGCTATCGACTTTCTCTGGATTGCTCTGGCGGCAGTTGGCCTGCTGCTGTTGATCCCGACAGGAGCGACATCCACGGGGATTGATCTAATGGGCGCCGGTTACGCCTTGGGGGCCGGCGTGTGCTGGGCGCTGTACATTCTGTTCGGCCAAAAGGCTGGCGCCGACAACGGCGTGACGACCGCGGCGCTGGGCGTGATGATTGCCGCACTGTTTGTCGCCCCGATCGGCATCGTGCATGCCGGCGCGGCATTGCTCACCCCGTCGCTGATCCCGGTGGCCATCGGCGTCGCCATCCTCTCGACTGCTTTGCCCTACACGCTGGAGATGGTCGCCCTCACCCGCATACCAGCCCGCACCTTTGGGACGTTGATGAGCATCGAACCGGCCTTTGGCGCGTTGTCCGGGCTGCTATTCCTGCAGGAGTACCTCACGCTGTCACAATGGATGGCGATCCTGTGCATTATTCTGGCTTCCGTCGGGGCAACCATGACCATGGGCAGTAGCGCCAAACCCATTGTAGCGGCAGATTGAAACAGGATTTGACGAAGGTCTGGCAATTGGCGTTCATTTAGGCCATGTTTAGGCCCCTTAACTCAGTGCCAGGCATGGATTTTTTCGGACAGGGATATCGAACCGCTTAAAGCGCAGGCGAATACAGGCAGACCCGAGCGCCAGACTCGTGGCTACCATAAGGACGGTAATGAAACGAATTTTGATACTGATCGCTGTATTGGCAGTAGCGGGGTGCGCAGCCACCGCCAAGACCCAAGTGAAGCACGGTAAAAAAGGGCTGCACATCAACTGTTCCGGGCTGTCGTCCTCTTGGGACAAGTGCTACACCAGCGCCGCCAATGCCTGCGCCCCAAAGGGCTACAAAGTCATCGCCAAATCAGGGGACGCCGTGGAAGAACCCGGCGACTACCCGTTCGGTCTTAATCCGGCCGGTTATACCAGCCGCAGCATGATCGTCATCTGCAAATGAATCATGCTGGCTGCTCGCCTTGTCGAGCAGCCAGCTGACGCCCGATTTCCTCATGACTGGATTTCAAAACCGTCCGTTGAATCTCCGGCGTCACCAGCATCCGCGCCACTACCAACGCTCCGACGCATTGCGACAGAATCGCCCACGCCAGGCTGTCGCTTTCCAGAATCTGCGCCCAACTGGCGTGCAACCGACAAATCCACAACTCTGCCTGCTCGCGAACCTGATCATCTGAACGGGCAATTTCCGCACCCAGTGTCGGCAAGGCGCAGCCCGATTCAGGCTGCTCCACGTGAGCCATGCTCAGGTACTGTTTCAGACAGCGTTCCAGCCGCTCACGATCCTGCGCCCCCTGCCCTCCCAGTCGCTCCAGGCTCTGACACAGTTCACGCTCGACGATCGCCGTGAACAGCTCGTTTTTCGACGAAAAGTGGCTATAAAACGCTGCGCCACTGAGGCCGATGGCCTTCATCAAACCATCGACACCGACTGTGGAAAAGCCCGAACGCTTGGCTGACAGCGCGCTGCTGTTCAGCAGCTTTTCTCGGGTTTCCAGCTTATGACCGGCGGAATACCGCATGTGCTTGCCCTCTTGATCGACCGCCTTGACGTTGTCCGGATCCTAGCATAACGTTCGTTCACTTAACGATCGTTTACTAAAGGGATCTACCCATGAATAACAAGAAGGTCGTGTTGGTGGTGGGTGCGGGCGATGCCACTGGCGGAGCGATTGCCAAGCGCTTTGCCAGAGAAGGTTTTATCGCTTGCGTCACCCGGCGCAGCGCCGACAAATTACAGCCGCTGGTCGAGGCGATTAAGGCCGAGGGTGGCGAAGCTCACGGCTTTGCCTGCGATGCGCGCAAGGAAGAAGACGTGATTGCGTTGATTGAAGAGATTGAAACCCGCCTCGGCCCGATCGAGGCGTTTGTCTTCAACATTGGTGCCAACGTGCCTTGCAGCATTCTCGAAGAAACTGCGCGCAAATATTTCAAGATCTGGGAAATGGCCTGTTTCTCGGGCTTTCTCAATGCCCGCGAAGTGGCCAAGCGCATGGTCACCCGCCAACGCGGCACCATTCTGTTCACTGGCGCCACCGCCGGACTGCGCGGTGCTTCCGGATTCGCCGCGTTTGCCGGGGCCAAACACGGTATCCGCGCACTGGCACAAAGCATGGCGCGCGAGCTGGGGCCGATGAACATCCACGTCGCGCACGTGGTGGTCGATGGCGCCATCGATACCGACTTCATTCGCAACAGTTTCCCGGAGAAGTACGCGACCAAGGATCAGGACGGTATTCTCAATCCCGAGCACATCGCCGAAAACTACTGGTATCTGCACAGTCAGCCACGGGATGCCTGGACCTTCGAGCTGGATCTGCGCCCATGGAACGAACGCTGGTAAGCCCCGCCTCCTCCATAACAATAAATAGAGAGCAGCGAACATGACGAAAACCGTGGAGTTCTATTTCGACCTCGGCAGCCCTGCCACCTACCTGGCCTACACCCAGTTGCCGAAGATCTGTGCCGAGACCGGCAGCCGGCTGATCTACATCCCGATGCTGCTCGGCGGCGTGTTCAAGGCGACCGGCAACGCATCACCGGCAATGATTCCGGCGAAGGGCCGTTACATGTTTCAGGATCTGGATCGCTACGCCAAACGTTATGGCGTGCCGCTGAAATTCAATCCGCATTTTCCGATCAACACGTTGATACTGATGCGCGCGGTCACCGGCATACAACTGCGCCAACCGGAACGCTTTCACGCATTTATCGATTGTCTGTTCAAGGCATTGTGGGTGGAGGGACGCCCTCTCGATGAGCCGGAGACTGTCGCTGCGGTTTTGAGCGAACACGGATTCGATCCCAATGAAGTCCTGGCCCTGACCAACGACGAGACAGTCAAGGCAGCCCTGAAGGACAACACTGAAACAGCCATTAAACGCGGGGTGTTTGGCGCGCCGAGCATGTTTATCGGCAACCAGATGTTCTTTGGACAGGACCGCCTCGACTTCGTCGAAGAGGCCCTGCGTCAGGCTTAGAAAAACCTCAGAACCCGGACGCTGCCAACAGCGCCCGGGTTTCAGCCATTCAGATCGCCGCAGTGCGCGTGTTCAGCCACTCCAGCGCGGCCCCCTCAAGCAACGGACTCAGACGCTCACGCACTTCAGCATGGTAGGCGTTGAACCACTCCTTTTCTTCCTGCGTGAGCAAGGACGGCTCCAGGCAGCGCGTGTCGATCGGGCAGAGGGTCAAGGTTTCAAACTTGAGGAAATCACCGAACTCGCTGCTCCCCGCCTCGCGGTTCATCGCCAGGTTCTCGATGCGCACGCCCCAACGACCCGGACGATAGGTGCCCGGTTCAATCGAGGTGATCATCCCCGGTTGCATCGCCGTTTGCGGTGCCGGTGCTGCCTGATAGGCGATCACCTGCGGGCCTTCGTGCACGTTGAGGAAATAGCCGACCCCATGACCGGTGCCGTGACCGTAATCCACGTTTTCCGCCCAGATCGGTGCGCGGGCGATGGCATCGAGCAACGGCGAGAGAATGCCTTTCGGGAACTGCGCCCGCGACAGGGCAATCACGCCTTTGAGCACACGCGTGCAGTCACGCTTCTGCTCAGCCGTCGGGGTACCGACCGGCACCATTCGAGTGATGTCGGTAGTACCACCGAGGTATTGGCCTCCCGAGTCGATCAGCAGCAAGCCGTCACCCTCGATCACCGCGTGTTCTTCTTCGGTGGCGTGATAGTGCGGCATCGCGCCATTGGCGTTAAACGCGGCAATCGTGTTGAAGCTCAACGACACGTAATCCGGACGGCGCTCGCGGGCAGCGGTGAGTTTTTCGTCGATGGTCAGTTCGGTGATGCGTTCACGGCCCCAGGCCGATTCCAGCCAGGCGAAGAATTCGCACAACGCCGCGCCATCCTGTTCCATGGCCTTGCGAATGTGCTGTGCATCGGCCTCGCTCTTCTGCGATTTGGCGAGGGTGGTCGGGTTCAAGCCTTCGACCAGTTTCACCGCGCTGTCGAGGTTATCCAGCAAACCGCTGGTCACCCGCGCCGGATCCACCAGCAGGCTCGCACCACCCGGTACGGCGCGCAAGGCGTCGGCGACCTCGCGGTAATCGCGCAGAGTCACGCCGTCCTGTTCCAGCACTGCACGCAGCTCGGCATCGACTTTGCTCAAGGCCACAAACAGCGTGGCCTGCTGTTGATTGATCAACGCAAAAGAAACAAACACCGGGTTGAACGACACGTCGCCGCCGCGCAGGTTGAACAGCCAGGCGATGTCATCGAGGGTGGCGATGAAGTGCCAATCGGCGCCACGTGCCTGCAGGGTCTCGCGCAGTTTGGCGAGTTTTTCGCCACGGCTGACCGTCGCTTGCGGTGGCAGATGTTGGTAGATCGGCGCGTTCGGCAGGCTCGGGCGATCCGCCCAGACTTCATTCAACAGGTCGATGTCCGTGCGCAGACGCGCGCCACGCGCCTCAAGCTTGCTGCTCAGGGTACGTGCCGAAGCCACGGCCATCACCGCACCGTCGACCGCCACCACGCCACCTTCGGGTGTCTGCTCTGCCAGCCAGTCCAGCGGGCTCGGCTGACCCGGTTGCAGCTTGACCAGTTCGATGCCGCTGCCCTTGAGTTCCTTGGTCGCCTGTTCCCAGTAACGACTGTCGGCCCAGACTCCGGCGAAATCAGCAGTCACGATCAAAGTGCCGACCGACCCATGAAAGCCCGACAGCCATTGCCGACCTTGCCAGTAGCCCGGCAGGTATTCCGACAGATGCGGGTCGGCCGATGGCACCAGCAACGCATGAATGCCTTCACGGCGCATCAGTTCACGGGTGTGCGCCAGGCGCTGGGGAACCGTTCCTTCGGTCAAAGTCTGGGTACTCATCATGTCTCCTGCCAATCACTTCATCGTTATTGTTCGTAGCCGTGAAACCGGCTGGTTAAAGCCCTGTCGCCCAGAATGCCGGGGCACTGGCGCAGGCGCCTTTGATCAGTTCTGCCGCCTGATCGACATCGGCGGCGGTGGTGAAACGGCCGAGGCTCAGGCGAATGGTGCGCCCGGCCAGCCGGGCGTCGTGCCCCAGCGCCAGCAGCACGTGAGAAGGCGTGTTGCTCGCCGAGTTACAGGCCGAGGTCGCGGAAAAGGCGATCGACTGGCTCAAGGCCGCACTGTTGAATTCACCTTCGCTGAAGGTCAGGCTCAACGTGTGCGCGATGCGCTGGCTGGCGCTGCCGTTGAGGCGTACGCCCGGCAGACTCAGCAACTGTTCGAGCAGCCGTTCACGCAGCGCCACGATGGACTTTTTCTCGGCATCGAATTCGGCAGCCGCCAAGGCGAATGCCGCGCCCATGCCGGCGATCTGATGCGTCGCCAGGGTCCCGGAGCGCAGCCCGCCTTCGTGGCCGCCGCCATGAATCTGCGCCTGCAAGCGCTGCTGCGCGCGTGGGCCGACATACAACGCGCCGATCCCCTTGGGACCGTAAAGCTTGTGCGCCGAAAACGACATCAAGTCCACTGGCCACTGCTGCAGATCGATCGCCACTTTGCCGGCGCCCTGCGCGGCATCGACATGGAACAACGCGCCACGGCCGCGCACGACTTCACCGATCGCCGGGATATCGTTGAGGGTGCCGAGTTCGTTGTTGACCAGCATCAGCGACACCAGAAAGGTGTCGTCGCGCATGGCTTCGCTGACCGCCTGCGGGGTGATCAGGCCTTCGGCGTCCGGTACCAGATAGGTCACCGCGACGCCGGCATCCTGCAATTGCCGGGCGGTATCGAGAATGGCTTTGTGTTCGATCTGGCTGGTAATGATGTGGCCACCGGCAACGCCGCGTGCCTGGGCCACGCCCTTGAGGGCAAGGTTGTTGGATTCGGTGGCGCCGGAGGTCCAGACGATCTGCGTGGCCTCGGCGCCGACCAGTTCGGCGACTTGCCGACGGGCCTGCTCGACCGTGTGCCGGGCCTGCTGGCCGAAGGCATGGGAGCTGGACGCCGGGTTGCCGAAGTTACCGTGAAAACCCAGACAATCGATCATCACCTGGATGACCCGCTCGTCCACCGGGGTGGTGGCGGCGTAATCGAAATACAACGGACGTTTATTCATAAAAGACTCGCAGAGCGTGTTCCGGGATCAGGAGGCTCGTGTCTGCAAACGGCACAGCGCAGCCTTGTGAGCTGCGCCTGGGTTCGAGACCGTCATCAATACCTGATCGGATGCCGTTAAAGAAGAACAACTTCATTTAAAAGTGCGTAGGAACGCTCCTGAAGCCGAGCTTAACAGGCATCGGGCCGGCGGTTGAAGCAATGCGTCAGTGAAAGCTTTCGAGAAGTAACGGGTACAGCGAAATCACCAACAGCGCCGCCATGCCCCAGTTGAACACGCGCAACCAGCGCGGGTCCTTCAGCACGTTACGCAGCAGCGTGCCGCACGCTGCCCAGACGCCGACGCTGGGCAGGTTGATGATGGCGAACACGGCGGCGATCACCACCACGTTGGTGAAGTAACCCTGCATCGGCGTGTAGGTGCTGATGGCGCCGATGGCCATGATCCAGGCCTTGGGATTGACCCACTGAAACGCGGCGGCACCCAGATAGCTGATCGGTTTGGCCTCGCCTTCCACGCCCTCACCCACCGGCCCCGAATGGGCGATTTTCCACGCCAGGTACAACAGATATGCAGCGCCGAGATAGCGCAGCACGGTGTAGAGAATCGGGTAAGTCTGGAATACCGCGCCCAGGCCGAAACCCACGGCGACCACCAATACGAAGAAGCCGCAGGTGATGCCGAGCATGTGAGGAATGGTGCGGTTGAAGCCGAAGTTCACGCCCGACGCCAGCAACATGGTGTTGTTCGGCCCCGGTGTAATCGAGGTGACAAGGGCAAACAGGGCAAAGCCCAACAGCAGATCAAGCGAGAGGGTCATGGGGCAATCCGTCAGGGTCATTCAGGTGTTGACCCTATCGCACGGCAGCGCGCAAACCCACGGACAGTTACGCGAAAATTCAAGCAGTACAGTTTGCGATTAGCTTGGACGACCGTGCAGCTGTATGGCTCGCCCGGCGCTCATTTCAGCTTTCTTGTCGAATTGCGATTCGCCCAGCAGTGCAGCTTTCTTCGCGTGATATTCGTCGAAAGACAAGCCGCTGCGGTTCAGCGCTTCCATTGCCAATTCGCGGGTTTCTTCGGCGGTGTACGGCCGTTGTTCGGGGGAAACGTGGGTCGCGCAACCGGCGAGTACGGAGACAGCGAGCAGCAGCGAAACAGTCAGTAAACGATTCATGGGGAGCGTCCTGGCGAGCGGTGGTAGTCGATGGACAAAGGCTACGCCCGCGCCTCTCCGGGCAAAAATCAACGCTCTCAATAGTGGCTATCAGGATTTCAGCTTCAACGCCCTCATATCTCTTAACGATCTATAAATATCGATTAACGTTCTTTTACGGAATAACCAGCAGCCGCTATAAATCCCTGCACACGGCGAACAACTGTTGCTCCAGCAACTGTTGCCCAGGCAACAGCAGATCAGCAAACCCGCCTGATATCTGCACAACCGACTCACGCCATAGCGCTAAGGCCCAAGTAAACCGGGCCTCTCAGGAATTGGTACAGCGCTTGCTCAAGCCTTGGCACTTACTCACTGCTCGCTGAGCAACTGTTGATAAAAAGGAACTGATCATGTCGCGTCCCCTGAAAGTCGTCGCCCTCTCCGGCGGCACCTGGCGTCCATCGCGCACCCTGGTGCTGACCCAAGCGCTGGTGGCCGAACTGGCCGGGTACTTGCCGGTCGAGAGTCATCTGATCGAACTCGGTGACATCGCCCGTCCACTGGGTGGTGCCCTGTCGCGTCACGAGCTGAGCGCCGAGGTCGAGGCCGAACTGCAAGCCATCGAACAGGCCGATCTACTGATCGTCGCCGCGCCGGTGTATCGCGGTTCCTACCCGGGCCTGCTCAAGCATCTGTTCGACCTGATTGACCTCAACGCGCTGATCGACACCCCGGTGCTGCTTGCCGCCACCGGCGGCAGCGAGCGCCATGCGCTGGTGCTCGATCATCAGTTGCGGCCGCTGTTCAGTTTCTTCCAGGCGGTGACCCTGCCGATCGGGGTCTACGCTACCGAAGCCGATTTCGCCGACTACCAGATCACCAGCGAACCGCTGAAAGCGCGGATCCGTCTGGCCGCCGAACGCGCCGCGCCGCTGTTCGGCACACAAATCAAACCGTTGCTGAAAATCGCTTAAGGAGCTGTGCATGGATGTTTTCTGGTTCCTGCCGACCCACGGCGACGGCCATTACCTGGGCACCACCCAAGGCGCGCGCCCGGTCACCCTGAATTATCTGAAACAAGTGGCGCAAGCCGCCGACAGCCTCGGCTATCACGGCGTGCTGATTCCCACCGGGCGCTCCTGCGAAGACTCGTGGGTGATCGCCTCGGCGCTGGTGCCGTTGACCGAACGCCTGCGTTATCTGGTAGCGATCCGCCCGGGGATCATTTCGCCCACCGTTTCGGCGCGCATGGCGGCGACGCTTGATCGACTGTCCAACGGCCGTCTGCTGATCAACGTGGTGACCGGCGGCGACCCTGACGAAAACCGTGGCGACGGCAGCTTCCTGAGCCACAGCGAACGCTACGAAGTCACCGACGAATTCCTCAAGATCTGGCGCCGGGTGTTGCAAGGTGAATCGGTGGATTTCGAAGGCAAACACCTGAAAGTACAGAACGCCAAAGCCCTTTATCCGCCAGTGCAGAAACCGTATCCGCCGCTGTATTTCGGCGGCTCGTCCGACGCGGCGCATGACCTCGCTGCCGAGCAAGTCGACGTGTACCTGACCTGGGGCGAACCGCCCGCCGCCGTTGCCGAAAAACTCGCCGATGTACGTGAACGCGCCGCACGCCATGGGCGCAAGGTGAAGTTCGGTATTCGCCTGCATGTGATCGTTCGCGAGACCGCCGAAGAGGCGTGGAAAGCTGCGGACAAACTGATCGAGCACATCAGCGACGAGACCATCGAGGCCGCGCAGAAATCCTTCTCGCGCTTCGACTCCGAAGGCCAGCGGCGCATGGCGGCGTTGCACGACGGGCGTCGCGACAACCTGGAAATCGCCCCCAACCTGTGGGCCGGCGTCGGTCTGGTACGCGGCGGTGCCGGTACCGCGCTGGTGGGCGATCCGCAGCAAGTGGCCGCGCGGATCAAGGAGTACGCCGACCTCGGTATCGAGAGCTTCATCTTTTCCGGTTATCCGCACCTGGAAGAGGCTTACCGCTTTGCCGAACTGGTGTTCCCGCTGCTGCCCGAGCCGTATGCGAGCCTGGCCGGACGCGGCGTGACTAACCTGACCGGGCCGTTTGGCGAAATGATTGCCAACGATGTGTTGCCCACCCAAGCCAAGGCCTAAAACGCCCCCTGTAGGAGTGAGCCTGCTCGCGAAAGCGGTATGTCTGCGACGGTGATGTCGACTGTGCTGACCACATCGCGAGCAGGCTCACTCCTACAGAGAATCGCGTCGATTTGATGAGGAACACCGCGTGACCGCCAAACCACAAAGCACCCTGCTCTCCCCGCTGCAGACCGCGCGCCAACTGGCCGCCGAATTCGCTCTCACCGCCGTCGAGCGTGACGAGCGCGGCGGTACGCCGAAGGCCGAGCGCGATGCCCTGCGCGACAGCGGCCTGCTGGCCCTGAGCATTCCCACCCGCTACGGCGGCCTCGGCGCGACATGGAGCGAAACCCTGCAAGTCGTGCGCGAGTTCGCCAAGGTCGACAGTTCCATCGCCCACGTCTTCGGCTTTCATCACCTGATGCTCGCCACCGTGCGCCTGTTCTCGCGGCCCGAACAATGGCAGCCGTGGTTCGAACAGACCGCGCGGCAGAACTGGTTCTGGGGCAACGCCCTCAACCCGCTCGACACCCGCACCGTGGTCAAGGACTTCGGCGGTTGGCGCGAGTTTTCCGGGAAGAAAAGCTTCTGCTCCGGCGCCAGCGATTCGCAGATGCTGATCGCTTCGGCCGTCGACGAAAGTGCCGGAGGCAAGTTGCTGATCGCGGCGATCCCCAGCGGTCGCAGCGGCATCACCCTGCACGACGACTGGAACAACATCGGCCAGCGCCAGACCGACAGCGGCAGCGCTACGTTCGAACGGGTGCGGGTCGAGGAATCCGAACTGCTGCTCGATCCCGGCCCGTTGAGCACACCGTTCGCCTGCCTGCGTCCGCTGATCGCGCAACTGACCTTCACCCACATGTTTCTCGGCATCGCCGAAGGTGCCTTTGAGGAAGCGCGGCAATACACGCTGAGCGAAACCCGGCTCTGGCACAAATCCGCCGCCCGCAATGTGCGTGAAGACCCGTACGTACTCGCGCATTACGGCGAGTTCTGGGTGGCGCTGGAAGGCATCCGCCTGCTGGTCGAACGGGCCGCCGCGCTGCTCGACGAGGCCTGGGCCCAAGGCCCGAACCTGACCGCAGAAGAGCGCGGACATCTGGCCACAGCGATTGCCACCGCCAAGGTCGCCGCCAGTCGTCAGGGGCTGGATATTTGCAGCCGTTTGTTCGAAGTCACTGGCGCGCGCTCGACCCACGCTTCGCTGCGTCTCGATCGGCACTGGCGCAACCTGCGCACGCAGACCCTGCACGACCCGCTCGACTACAAACTTCACGAGTTGGGCGACTGGGCGCTGAATCAGGCGCTGCCGGTGCCAACGTTCTATTCCTGATCCTGCCTTTAATGGAGCGAGCCCCATGCAACTGCTGACCCTTCCGCCCTCACCCGCTCTGGCGACGTCGATCCGTGCCACCGCACAGGTCTTCGAAGACCCCAAGTCCCAGGCCCTGCTGGCGCATCTGCAGCAGGTCGCACCGAGCGAAGCCAGCGTGCTGATCATCGGCGAGACCGGCACCGGCAAAGAGCTGGTGGCGCGGCACATCCACAATCTGAGCCACCGCCGGCATCGGCCGTTTGTCGCGGTCAACTGCGGTGCGTTCTCCGAATCGCTGGTGGAAGCCGAGCTGTTCGGCCATGAAAAAGGCGCCTTCACTGGCGCCCTCAGCGCCAAGGCCGGGTGGTTCGAAGAGGCGGATGGCGGCACCTTGTTCCTCGACGAAATCGGCGATTTGCCGATGGCGATTCAGGTCAAGTTGCTGCGGGTGTTGCAGGAGCGCGAAGTGGTGCGCCTCGGCTCGCGCAAGAGCATTCCGATCGATGTGCGCGTGCTGGCCGCGACCAACGTGCAACTGGAGAAAGCGATCAATGCCGGAAACTTCCGCGAAGACCTGTTCTACCGGTTGAACGTGGTCAATCTGGAACTCAGTCCGCTGCGCGAACGACCCGGCGATATCCTGCCGCTGACCCGACATTTCATCGAGGCCTACAGCCAGCGCCTGGGTTACGGACGGGTCAGCATCAGCTCCGGTGCCGAACAGAAACTGCGCAGCTACAGTTGGCCGGGGAACATCCGCGAACTGGAAAACGTCATCCATCACACCCTGTTGATCTGCCGCAACGGCGTGATCGAACGCGATGATTTGCGCCTGTCTAACCTGCGCATCGAGCGCCCGGACGATCAGCAGTCGAACGCCGACGACTCACCGGAAGCGCTGCTGGAGCGAGCCTTTCAGAAGCTCTTCGAACAACAGGCCGGCGCCCTCCACGAAAAGGTCGAAGACGCCCTGCTGCGCGCCGCCTATCGCTTCTGCCATTACAACCAGGTGCACACCGCCGCGCTGCTCGGTCTGAGCCGCAATGTCACCCGCACGCGGCTGATCAAGATCGGCGAACTGGCGGTGAACAAGCGGCGACTCACGGAGAACCTGCACGGTGAACGCCTGATCCAGTTGTCGATCTAGCCCACCAGATTGCAGTGCAGCGCATCGTCATGACTGCGGGCGATGCTGCTCAACACCTGAAATGAATTGAAGGTCACGGTCTTCGCCTGATGGGCGCGGATCAGCTGCCAGAAATCCTGCTCGCCGCTTTCAAAGCGACAGAACGCCGCCTCCCCGGCCTCGCGGCTCTGCCACTGCAGCAGGCTCAGCACCCGCCGGCCGTCGTCGCTGACCTGAACGCTGGCGCTGACAAAGCCTGCGTAGCGCTGCGCCAGATGTTCACTCTGCTGCGCCAGCGCACTGACCAATGCCGGCTGCTGGCGCGGCTCGATCTCGAATTCGATCAATTGGGTAAAGCTGCGATTTTTCGCTGAGGTTTGCATGAGAAGTCCCCACTCATCGTAAGCCGAGTCTTGCGACTCGAAGGCCTGCAGGGTAAAACCTCTAGTTAAGTCAAGGTCAAGAGTCCTTTTGCAAAATGATCACCCCGGAAAACCTGCACAAACAGCTCACCGTGGGCGAAGTCGCCGCGCGCAGCGGAGTCGCGGTCACTGCCCTGCATTTTTATGAAGCCAAAGGCCTGATCACCAGCCAGCGCAATGCCGGCAATCAGCGCCGTTACCCACGGGCGGTCTTACGCCGGGTGGCGTTGATCAAGGTCGCGCAACGCCTGGGCATTCCGCTGGCGGAGATTGGCGAGGCGCTGAAGAGACTCCCCGACGACCGCGCTCCGACAGCAGCAGACTGGAAAGTCCTGTCCGAACAATGGCGCCGCGAACTGGACGAGCGGATCAATCAGCTGACCTTGTTGCGTGACCGGCTCACCGGTTGCATCGGTTGCGGGTGTCTGTCGATGGAGGCCTGCCCGTTGCGCAATCAGGGCGATGTGCTCGGTGATCAGGGGCCGGGGGCGCACTTTCTGGACTGACTGCTCGTCGGGGAAAAATCCTGGCCGCGCAGACAGTTCTATAGTGAATCTTCCACAAATCCGGTGGAGCCATACCTCGCAAAACAAAAACAGGGAGAACGTCATGAGCGTCAAACCCATTCCCGAGGGGTATCACAGCATTACCCCGTACCTCGGCATCCTCAAGGCTGCCGAAGCCATCGAGTTCTACAAGAAAGCCTTCGGCGCGACCCAGGTCATGCGCCTGGACATGCCCGACGGGCGCATCGGCCACGCCGAACTGCGGATTGGCGACAGCGCGATCATGCTCGGCACGCCGTGCGATCAAGGACCGTTGAGCGATCCGGACAACGCAGTGTCGGTCGGTCTGCATCTGTATGTCACCGATGTCGACAAGTCCTTTCAGCGGGCGCTGGATGCCGGGGCGAGTGCGGTGTCGGAGGTCAAGGATCAGTTTTATGGCGATCGTAGCGGGACGCTGAAGGATCCCTATGGGCACCTGTGGTTTCTGGCAACGCGCAAGGAGGATCTGACGGAAGAGCAGATCAAGCAGCGGGCGATGGAGATGTTCAGTCAGGGTTGAGATTTTCAGGGTTTTGGCTGGCCCTATCGCGAGCAGGCTCACTCCTACAATTGGAACGCATTTCAACTGTAGGAGTGAGCCTGCTCGCGATGAGGCCAATGCGGATAGATCACACTTCACGAACCACCACACCACGCTTCAACCCTTGTCCCGAATGCCGAACACTTTCAGGATGCATCCCACCCGCACCTGAACAAGGATCAGCCCGATGTTTGCCGGATTCGTCAAAGACCAGCGCCACGTCAACGGCGTCGACATCGCCTATCGCCTCGGTGGCAGCGGCCCGGGGCTGTTGCTGTTGCACGGACACCCGCAGACCCACGTGATCTGGCACAAGATTGCCGAGCAGTTGGCGGAGCATTTCACCGTGGTCGCCGCCGACCTGCGCGGCTACGGCGACAGCGCCCGACCGGCTGCCGATGAACAACACCGCCATTACTCAAAACGCGAAATGGCCAGGGACAACCTCGAGTTGATGCAGGCGCTGGGCTTCGAACAGTTTTCGATTCTGGCCCACGACCGTGGCGCCCGGGTCGGCCATCGCCTGGCCCTCGACCACCGCGCGGCGGTGCAGCGGATGATGCTGCTGGACATCGCCCCGACCCTGGCGATGTACACACAGACCAACGAAGCGTTCGCCCGCGCCTATTGGCACTGGTTCTTCCTGATCCGCCCGGCGCCGTTGCCGGAAACCCTGATCGAGGCCGATCCCGCAGCCTATCTGCGCAGCGTGATGGGCAGCCGCAGCGCCGGACTCGCGCCGTTCACCGAGCCAGCGTTCAGCGAATACCTGCGTTGCCTGCAACGTCCCGGCAGCGCCCGAGGCATTTGCGAGGACTACCGCGCCAGCGCCAGCATCGACCTGGAACATGACCGGGCCGACATCGCTGCCGGGCATCATCTTGACCTGCCGCTGCGGGTGCTGTGGGGTGCGCAAGGCACAGTCGGGCGCTGCTTTGACCCGCTCAAGGAATGGCAGCTTGTGGCGACCAACGTCAGTGGCAAGGCGCTGCCGGCCGGGCATTATCTGGCCGAAGAAGTGCCCGAACTGTTGCTCGCCGAAGCGCTGGATTTCCTACGCTGAATCGAGCCCTGTACCGCCGATGCTATGCTGGCGGCTTGTGCCGCCAATGCTCGTTCCCACATGTCCCAGAACCAAGACCCCGTGCCCCTGCCCGAAGACCTGCGCGTGCTGCTGACCGTGATCCGCAAGAACGGTTTCGCCGCCGCCGCTGATGAATTGGGCCTGTCCCCGGCCTACGTCAGCAAACGCATCCAGATTCTCGAATCGACCCTCGGCACCCGCCTGCTGCATCGCACCAGTCGTCGCGTGTCGCTGACCGAGGACGGCGAGCGGGTGCAGCGCTGGGCCTTGCGCATCCTCGATGATTTTCAACAACTGCATGACGATCTCGCCGACGCCCACGACAGCCCACGCGGGCGTTTGCACATTTGCAGCAGCTTCGGTTTCGGCCGCAATCATGTGGCGCCTGCGGTTTCGCGGCTGGCCGAGCTTCACCCGCAGTTGCAGATTCGCCTGGACCTGTTCGACCGCGCGGTGGACATCGTCAACGAAGGCTTCGATCTGGAAATCCGCGTAGGCGACGACCTGCCCGGTCAGCACATCGGCCGGCAACTGGTGAGTAACCGCCGGGTGCTGTGCGCAGCGCCCGAATACCTTGAACGCCGAGGCACCCCGCAGACACTGGACGACCTGCAACAACATGACTGCCTGGTGATCAAGGAGCGCGACAACGCTTTCGGCGTCTGGCATCTGGATCGCGACGGCACGCAGGAAAGCGTGCGGGTCAGTGGGACGCTGTCTTCCAACAACGGCGAGATCGTCCTGCAATGGGCGCTTGACGGACGTGGCGTGTTGCTGCGTTCGTTGTGGGATGTGAAACCGTTGCTGGAACAGGGCCGACTGCTGCCGGTGCTGGCCGCTTACAGCCAGAGCGCCAATGTCTGGGCGGTGTACCCGACGCGGCTGGCCAATTCCGGCAAGCTACGGGCGTGTGTGGAGTTTTTGCAGGGGCATTTCAAGGATCTTTCTCTCTAGCCCAGACACCACAAAATCCTGTGGGAGCTGGCTTGCCAGCGAAGGCGTCAGCTCAGCCAATATAAATGTTGGATGTGCCGGCCTCATCGCTGGCAAGCCAGCTCCCACAGGGTCAAAGGGGTGTCAGGCCAGCCATGGGTTGGCGGACAAGTGTTCGCGCTCGAACGCCTCGATCTGCTCACGCCGCTGCAAGGTACTGCCTATCGCATCCAGCCCCAGCAACAGTGCGGTCTTGCGCAAGCCGTCAATCTGGAAATCGATGACTTCACCGTCCGCCAGACGTATCTGCTGCGCCTCAAGATCCACATGGATCAGTGCCGTTTCAGGCTGACTCACCAACCGGCCAATGCGCTGCACCTGTGCCTCGTCCAGGGTAATCAGCAACACCCCGTTGCGCTGGCAGTTGTCGTAGAAGATCCCGGCAAAACGGCTGCCGATCAGCGCGCGAATGCCCATTTGCTGCAACCCCCACACCGCGTGTTCGCGGCTGGAACCGCAACCGAAATTCGGCCCGACCACCAGAAAGTTCGCGCCCTGCCAGGCCGGTTGGTTCAACACGAATTCCGGGTTGGGCGTACCGTCGGCAAGAAAGCGCAGATCGAAAAACAGTCCACGATCCAGTCCCTGACGATCGATACCCTTGAGAAACTGCTTGGGCATGATCACGTCGGTATCGACGTTGGCCGCGAGCAGCGGCGCGGCCCGGCCGCTGACTTGCGTGAAGGGTTGCAGGCTCATGGGCGTTCTCCAAAGTGGCGGATGTCGGTGAGGTGGCCGCTGATCGCGGCGGCGGCGACCATCGCCGGGCTCATCAGGTGGGTGCGCGCCCCGGCGCCCTGGCGGCCTTCGAAATTGCGGTTGGTGCTGGAGGCGCAACGGTCGCCGGGCGCGAGCACGTCATCGTTCATCGCCAGGCACATCGAGCAGCCGGACTGACGCCATTCGAAACCGGCGTCGATGAAGATCTGCGCCAGCCCTTCGGCTTCAGCCTGAGCGCGGACCTCACTGGAGCCGGGCACGATCATCGCCCGCACATGCCCTGCCACCCGCCGCCCGCGCACGACGCTGGCGGCGTCACGTAAATCTTCGATCCGCGCGTTGGTGCAGGAGCCGATAAAAGCGTGGCTGATGACGATATCGCGCAGCGCCATCCCCGCCTCCAGGCCCATGTATTGGAGGGCGCGGCGCATGTCCTGTCGCAGAATCGGATCGTCGATAGCCTGCGGATCCGGCACCTGCGCGCCGATCGGCGCCGCTTGATCCGGGCTGGTGCCCCAGGTGACCATCGGTTCCAGCAGACTGGCATCGAGGTGGATTTCGCGGTCGAACACCGCGCCGGGATCGCTGCGCAATTCACGCCATTTTTCCAAGCCGCGCGCCCAGCGTTCGCCTTGCGGTGCGCGGGGTTTGCCGTTGAGATAAGCAAAAACTTTTTCGTCCGGTGCCATGAACGCGCCGCGTGCACCGGCTTCTACCGCCATGTTGCAAATGGTCATCCGCGCCTCGACGCTCAGCGCATCAATGGTCGAACCGCAGAACTCGATCGCATAGCCAGTGGCGCCCGACGCACCGATGCGGCCGATCAGCGCCATGATCACATCCTTCGACGTCAGCCCCGGCGCCAGTTCGCCATCCACCGTCACGCGCAGGCTTTTCAGGCGTTTGTAGACCAGCGTCTGCGAGGCCAGCAGGTGCTCGATTTCCGAGGTGCCAATGCCAAATCCGAACGCCCCCAGCGCACCGTACGTGGTGGTGTGGCTGTCACCGGCAGCGATGACCATGCCCGGCAGAATGAAGCCCTGCTCCGGGGCGATCACATGCTCGATGCCCTGACGTTTATCGAGAATGTCCAGCAGTTCGATGCTGAAGTCCCGGCAGTTCTCCGCCAGATACGACACCTGCCGCGCACCGCCGGCATCAGGCATCGCCGCCACCCGTTTGGGGGTGGTCGGGTTGACGTGATCGACCACCGCCAACGCCGTACCCGGCCGCCAGACCTTGCGCCCGGCAGCACGCAGACCGCTGAACGCCTGCGGGCTGGTGTATTCGTTGATCACCTGGCGATCGATGTACAACAGCACATGGCCCTGATCGTCGAGGCGGCACACGGTGTGCGAATCGATGTGTTTGTCGTAGAGGGTTCTGGGGCTCATCACGGGGCTCACTAGGGGAATCGAGTGATTTCCATCATAGGGAGCGCCTTGACCGCATCAATTGCCAGGCAGTGAGAGCGGCATTCATGAATCGTGTTTGATCGGCTGATCACCGAACGCCCCTGTGGGAGCGGGCTTGCTCGCGAAGGCGTCGTGTCAGTCGACCTCAATGTTGAATGATCTACCGCTTTCGCGAGCAAGCCCGCTCCCACAGGGGGGGAATTGCGAAACATTTGCTTTCATATCACCTTTCGGGATTTGTCCGGCTCATCCGTCCTATATAGATGCAGGCCGTTCGCACAGGCAACAGCCACGACCGCGCCTTTTGCGGACACCCGCGCTGCGAAGCCCGTAGCCGCGTGCCCTTTCATCGAAATCAAGACGCGCAATCATGTCGAAGAAATCCCGTTCCAAACTGTGGTTCCTGGTGCATAGCTGGCTCGCGCTGCCGATCTGGTTTTTTGTCCTGATCGTCTGTGTCACCGGCACGCTGGCGGTGGTCAGCCAAGAAATCGTCTGGCTGGCCAACCCGCAAATGCGCGCCAGCCAGCCATCGGATGACGCACCACGGCTCAGCTACGATCAGGTGCTGGCCGCGATCAAACAGGCCGAACCGCAAACGCTGGTGGAAAGCATCAGCCGCCCCGACGAATCGCACTTCGCCCTCGACGTCGAGGTCAGCTACCCCGACGGCCGCTCGCAGACGGTCTACGTCAACCCGTACACCGGGGTGATCCAGGGCCCGGCGCCGGACTTCAACTTCAAGGCGTTCACCCGCGCCCTGCACGGCTGGTGGCTGGTCCCGTTCACCAATGGTTTCAGCTGGGGCTGGTACCTGGTGTCGTTCCTCGGCCTGCCGATGCTCGCTTCGCTGGTCACCGGGCTGGTGGTGTACAAGCGTTTCTGGAAAGGTTTCTTCAAACCCACCCTGCGTTTTCGCCACGGTGCGCGGATCTTCTGGGGCGACTTCCATCGACTGAGCGGCATCTGGTCGATCTGGTTCATCGCGGTGATCTCGATCACCGGCACCTGGTTTTTGATCCAGGCCATTCTGGCCGACAACCAGGTGTCCATCAGCAGCGAACCGATCATTCCCGCCATGTCTCGGGAAAGCGTACCGATGTCGAGCGACGCCAGTCCTCCCCCACGGATCAACCTCGATCGCGCGGTACAGATCGCCGAACAGCACATCCCCGGGCTGGAAGTCAGCTTCGTCAGCCTGCCGGGCAATGCCTACAGCCACCTGAGCCTTGGCGGTCGCGGCTGGTATCCGCTGATGTTCCAGACCGCCACGCTCAACCCGTACAACGGTGAGATGGCCGCCACGCGACTGCTGACCGACCGTTCCTCGCTGGAGTTCGTCACCGAGTCGATGCGCCCGCTGCACACCGGTGATTTCGGTGGTCTGTGGATCAAACTGATCTGGTTCTTCTTCGGTCTGCTGCTGAGCATGATGGTCCTCAGCGGCCTGTTGATCTGGACCAAGCGCACCGCGCTGGCCACCGCCAACGCCCTCAAGCGCGAAAATAAAAAGGCCCGCAGCCCCCGCGTCAGCCGTGAACCGGCGGAGGTCAGCCTGTGAGCCCGTCCAATCGCACTGCCCAACCGTCCGCCCTGCGCCGCTTCTGGCACAAATGGCGTTTTCATCTGAACGCCCTGTTGCTGCTGATTCCGTTGGGCTTCATGCCCAAGTATTTCGCCGATGCCGCGCTGTTTCGCGGTGACGTCGGCCTCGGTGAGCATGAGGTCGGCGAAATCCAGGTCGGCCCGTGGAGCCTGCGCCTGGCCGAACTGCGTAACGAAGCACCGCGCCTGAGCGGCCCCGCCGGTTACATGAAGGACTTCAATGCCGCCCTCTGCGATGCCTGTGTCGAACAGGTCAAGGCGACGTACCTGCGCATCGGCAAACCGCGCAGCCTGCGCGCCGCCGGGGTGATTTTCTTTGGCACGCCGTATCGCATGGGCGCGCAATTGCCGGTGGCGGAAAAAACCAAAGCCGATGCCGAACTGTGGATCACGATGGAAGGCTGGGACGGCAGCATGCATCAGGCCTCGATTCCCCTGAGCCAGGCCTCCCCCGCCACCCTCGCCTGGCTGAACCAACAAGGAGCCAAACCATGAACCGCGTTCAACGCCCTTCCCGCCTGCAGTTGCGCGCCGCGTTGCTGATGCTGTGCGCAGGTTTCAGCGCCGGCGCCCTGGCCCATAACCCGATGTGCGAATGCAAAGCCGTCGATGCCGAGCAGATCAAATGCACCGGCGGCTTCTCCGACGGCAGCGGCGCGCCGGGGGTGACCCTCGATGTGATCGGTTACGACGAAACCATCCTGCTGCCGGGCAAGCTCGGCGCCGACTCAAGCCTGACCTTCAAGAAACCGGCGGCCGAGTTTTATGTGCTGTTCGACGCCGGCCCCGGCCACGTCGTGGAAATCGACCAAGCCGACATCGAGGCCCCATGAGCACGCCCACCACCCAAGTCGTCCGCCCGGCCGGTGCCGGGCATGAAACCCTCAATGTTCTGCTGTTGTGTTTGCTGATCCTTGCAGTCGCCGGCTCGGTGGTGGCATGGCGCGGGGTGTCCCATGAACCGGAACCGGTTTCCAGCCATCAACTCGATGCGCGGCGCGACCTCAGTGCCGCCGAGCAAGGCATCTATGCCGACCTGCGGGTGACCCTCGATGAAATTCGCCTGCTGCGTGAAGAGCAGCAAAGCCTGCCGACGCCACAGACTCTGGCTGAAGAAGGCTTCGCCCCGTTCGCCCAGGACGCCAGTTCGGTCAGCCGTGGCGGGCATGCCTGGCAATTGCTGGCGGACACGGCCTATTTCGGCCACAGCCAGGTGCCCGCCGTCGCCGGTTCGTTCGTGATGCTACTGAGCGCCGACGCCACTGCCGCTCCGGACATCTGGCTCAACCGCGCCGCCGATCTGCAAACGCCTGCCGAGCTGACCGACGCAGCGCTGTCCGCCGCCGGCTGGAAACAGATCGTCGCGCAGTTCGATGCCGGCGTGACTCGCGAGCATCGCCACTGAACCTTCGCCTTCACCCGAGAGAAGACCGCTTGCCCATGCTTATTTCCCTGACTCGCCGTCCCCTCCTGCGCACCCTGCTGTTAGGCCTGTGCGCGTGCCTGCTGAGCCCGCTGGCCAGCGCCGATCCGGGCAAACGCCTGCGCATCGGCATCACCCTGCACCCGTATTACAGCTATGTGGCGAATATCGTCGGCGACAAGGCCGAGGTGGTGCCGCTGATTCCCGCCGGCTTCAACCCGCACGCCTACGAGCCACGCGCTGAAGACATCAAACGCATCAGCGGTCTGGATGTGATCGTGCTCAACGGGGTCGGGCATGACGACTTCGCCGACCGCATGATCGCCGCCAGCGAAACGCCGAACATCAAGACCATCGAAGCCAACGAAAACGTGCCGCTGCTGGCCGCCACCGGCACCGCCGCGCGCGGCGCCGGCAAAGTGGTCAACCCGCACACCTTCCTGTCGATCAGCGCTTCGATTGCCCAGGTCAACAACATCGCCCGCGAGCTGGGCAAACTCGACCCGGACAACGCCAAGGCCTATACCCAGAACGCCCGCGCCTACAGCAAACGCCTGCGGCAGATGCGCGCCGATGCGCTGGCCAAACTGACTCAGGCAGCGAACGCCGAACTGCGCGTGGCCACTGTGCATGCGGCTTATGACTATCTGCTGCGCGAATTCGGCCTGGAAGTGACGGCCGTGGTCGAGCCGGCCCACGGCATCGAACCGAGCCCGAGCCAGTTGAAAAAGACCATCGACCAACTGCGCGAACTCGACGTGAAGGTGATCTTCTCGGAGATGGATTTCCCCTCGACTTACGTCGAGACCATCCAGCGTGAGTCCGGGGTGAAGCTGTACCCGCTGTCGCACATTTCCTATGGCGAATACAGCGCCGACAAATATGAGAAGGAAATGACCGGCAACCTCGACACCGTGGTGCGGGCGATTCAGGAGTCCGGGGCATGACAGCAAAAGAAACCCTCTCTGACACCCATCAATCCCCTGTGGGAGCGAGCCTGCTCGCGAAGGCGTCCGGTCAGTCAGCATCATTATTGAATGAACCACCGCATTCGCGAGCAAGCCCGCTCCCACAAGGGGTAAGTGGGCCGACTCTGGATTTTGCGGGAGTCTCTCTGACCCTCGGGCGCACCACGATCCTCGACAACGTGACCTTCCAGGTTCAGCCCGGTCACGTCCACGCCCTGGTCGGCCCCAACGGCGGTGGCAAGAGTTCGCTGATCAAGACCTTGCTCGGGCAAATGCCGCATCAGGGTCAACTGAGCCTGCACTGGCCCGGCCAACCCGGCACCATCGGCTACGTGCCGCAGGCGTTGGAGTTCGATCGTGGCCTGCCGATGACCGTCGACGATTTCATGGCCGCGATGTGCCAGCGTCGGCCGGCGTTTCTCGGCCTGAGCAAGCACTACGCCAAGGCCATCGGCGAGGCGCTGGAACGGGTCGGTATGCAGGACAAACGCAAGCGGCGCATGGGCGCGTTGTCCGGTGGCGAACGGCAGCGCGTGTTGCTCGCTCAAGGCTTGATCCCGGCTCCGCAATTGCTGGTGCTGGATGAGCCGATGTCGGCCCTCGACGAAGCCGGGATCCAGGTGTTCGAACGCCTGCTCGGCGACTGGCGCGCCGCTGGCATCACCGTGCTGTGGATCGAGCACGATCTGGAAGCGGTCAAGCGTCTGGCCGACCGGGTCACCGGTCTCAACCGCCGCGTGCTATTCGACGCCACGCCGCAACAGGCACTGACCCCGGAACGTCTGCTGAGTCTGTTTTCCACCCATCCACGGAGCGCGGTCTGATGAGTTACGAAGCCTTTCGTTTGATGGTTCAGGGCTGGGCGTCGTCCGGGTACCTGCCGGAAGCGCTGGCCTACGGCTTTGTGGTCAACGCATTGCTCGCCGGCCTGTTGATCGGTCCGGTGCTCGGTGGCCTCGGCACGCTGGTGGTGGTCAAGCGCTTTGCGTTTTTCTCCGAAGCGGTCGGGCACGCGGCGCTGACCGGCGTGGCCATCGGCATTCTGCTCGGCGAACCCTACACCGGGCCGTACGGCAGCCTGTTCGGTTACTGCCTGTTGTTCGGCATCCTGCTCAACTACCTGCGCAACCGCACCGGCCTGGCGCCCGACACCCTGATCGGCGTGTTTCTCTCGGTGTCGCTGGCGCTTGGCGCGAGCCTGCTGTTGATTCTGGCGGGCAAGATCAACGTGCACATTCTGGAGAACGTGCTGTTCGGTTCGGTGCTCACCGTCAATGGCAACGACCTGCTGGTGCTGGCCATCGTCGGTTCGCTGGTCATGGCCCTGGCACTGCCTTTGTACAACCGGATCATGCTCGCCAGTTTCAACCCGCAACTGGCGGCGGTGCGCGGCGTCGCGGTGAAGACTCTGGATTACCTGTTCGTGATTCTGGTGACGCTGATCACCGTCGCGGCGGTGAAGGTCATCGGCGCGATTCTGGTCGGCGCGTTGCTGGTGATTCCGGCGGCGGCCGCGCGTTTGCTCAGCCAGTCGCTCAAGGGCTTCTTCTGGTGCTCGGTGCTGATTGCTACCGTCAGCACGCTGTGCGGGATTCTCGCGCCGATCGTCTTCGATCTGCCAATCCCGTCCGGCGCCGCGATCATCCTGGTCGCCGGCATCGCCTTCGCCCTCGCCGCCATTGCGCGCGGGGTTGTCCCGAGTCTGAAAGGGAACCTTGGATAAATGACTTTCTCACTGCGAAAACTGACCCTGGCCATGGCCCTGTGCGGCGTGGTCGGCAGCCCGTTGCTGGCGGCTGAAAACCCTCAACCGCTGCGCGTATTGGCCTCGTTGCCCATCACCTATGGCCTGGGCGAAGTGCTGCTCAAAGGCACCGACGTCAGCCTGGAGCGCGCGGCCCCGGCGAATTTGCCGGGCAGCCGTCAGACCGCATATTTCACCGGTCGCGGTGCGCCGGCGCTGGGCAAACTGGCAACCGATGCCGACGCGGTGATCGGCATACGTTCGCTGTGGGCGGATGATCCGCTGTACCCGATCGCACGGCGCAGCAACATTCGCATTGTCGAGGTCGACGCGGCGCGCCCGGTGGACGGCGCCCTGCCAGGGATCGCCGTACAACCGGGGCTGAAGGTCGATGGCTTGAACAGTCAGCCATGGCTGGCGAGCAACAACATGGGGCGCATGGCTGATGTGATCGCCGCGGATCTGGTGCGCCTGGCGCCGTCGGCCAAACCGAAGATCGAGGCCAATCTGGCGGCGCTGAAACAGCGCCTGCTCAAGCTCAGCGCCGACAGCGAAGCGCGTCTGGCCGAAGCCGACAACCTCAGTGTGCTGAGCCTCAGCGATCACTTCGGTTATCTGATCGGCAGCCTGAATCTGGAGCTGATCGGTCAGGACGCGCGAGCAGATGCCGAGTGGACAGCCGAAGATCTGAAGAAGCTCACGGCGACGCTGAAGGACAACGACGTGGCGCTGGTGCTGCATCATCGTCAGCCGTCGGAAGCGGTGAAAGCGGCGATTGCCGAGTCGGGGAGTCGACTGCTGGTGTTGAGCACCGATGCGGCGGACCCGGTGGCGGAGCTGGAGGGGAATGTGGATTTGTTGCTCAAGGGCTTGAGCGGAGCGTAGTTTCAGTAACACCGCGTTGTCGTTCTTCGCGAGCAAGCCCGCTCCCACAGGGGAGTTGTGTGCACCACAGATCCAATGTGGGAGCGGGCTTGCTCGCGAAGAGGCCCGCCAGAACAACACCATTGCCAGCCATGAAAAAACCCGCTGCCTGTCACCAGTCCAGCGGGTTTGTTTTGTCTGTCGGATTACTGAGCAGCCGTTTGCCCTTCCATCTTCTGGCGCAGGCTCAGCGGACGCATGTCGGTCCAGACTTCTTCGATGTAGGCCAGGCATTCCTTCTTCAGGCCGCTCTTGCCTACGGTGCGCCAGCCTTCCGGCACGGCTTTGTAATCCGGCCAGATCGAGTATTGCTCTTCGTGGTTGACCACGACCTGAAAGAGGATGTCCTCGCGGTCGAATACTGACGTCATGCTGGTTCTCCATCGTTGTAAGGGTGGGCTGCACCGGGGGTGCAGCCGGGTATGTAGTAAGAACGTTCGGCGCTGCGAAAAATTTACAAAGCGGCGGTGGCAGCGGCCAGGGCCCGGCCGAAGATCTCGGCGACGCGGTCGATTTCGGCGGCGGTGATCACCAGCGGCGGCAGGAAGCGCACCACCGCGCCATGCCGGCCGCCCAGCTCAAGAATCAGCCCACGCTTGAGGCATTCACGCTGCACCAGCGGTGCCAGACGCGCGAACGCGGGTCGGTGACCGAGCGCATCCGGCGCGCCGTTCGGGTCAACCAGTTCGACGCCGAGCATCAAGCCACGACCACGAATGTCGCCCAGTTGCGGGAAGTCGCGTTGCAGGATGTGCAGGTGTTCGCTCAGGCGTTCGCCCATGGCGGCGGCGTGTTCGCAGACCTTGTGCTCAAGCAGATAACGCATCACCGCGGAACCGGCGGCCATCGCCATCTGATTGCCACGGAAGGTGCCGGCGTGGGCACCCGGTTGCCAGGTGTCGAGCCAGTCGCGATAGACCACCACCGCCAGCGGCAGGCTGCCGCCGATGGCTTTGGACAACACCACCACATCCGGGACGATGTCGGCGTGTTCGAAGGCAAACATCTTGCCGGTACGCGCGAAACCGCTCTGGATCTCGTCGACGATCAGCGCCACCCCTGCCTTCTCGGTGATCCGACGCAAGCCGCGCAGCCACTCGATATCGGCCGGGATCACCCCGCCCTCGCCCTGCACCGCTTCGACGATCACCGCTGCCGGCAACTGCACGCCGGCTTCAGGATCGTTGAGCAGGTTTTCCAGGTAACTCAGGTTGGCTTTGACCCCGGCCGCGCCGCCGAGACCGAATGGGCAACGGTAGTCGTAAGGGAACGGCATGAATTGCACACCGTTGCTGAGCAAGGCGCCCAGCGGCTTTTTCGGCCCCAGGCTGCCCATCAGACTCAAGGCGCCCTGGCTCATGCCGTGATAACCGCCGGAGAACGACAGCACGGTGCTGCGCCCGGTGGCGGTGCGCACCAGTTTCAACGCGGCTTCCACCGCATCGGTGCCGGTCGGGCCGCAGAACTGGATTTTCGCTTCGGCCGCCAGTGCTGGCGGCAGCAAACCGAACAGGTCCTGGACGAACTGATCCTTCACTGGCGTGGTCAGGTCGAGGGTGTGCAGCGGCAGCTCATCGGCCAGCACTTGCTGGATCGCCTCGATTACCACCGGGTGATTGTGCCCCAGCGCGAGAGTGCCGGCGCCAGCCAGGCAGTCGATGAAGGTGCGACCTTCGACATCTTCGACGTACAGGCCCTTGGCGCGCTTGAGGGCCAGCGGAATGCGTCGCGGATAGCTGCGGGCGTTGGATTCCTGCTGGCTCTGCCGGGCCAGCAGTGGTGATTCGTTGAACTGATACAGGGTTTCCGCCGGCGCGGAGCTGATCCGGGCCGACGACTCTTCGATAAGGCTGGTGGCGACTGACATCTCTCGACCCCTCAATACGCTATGGATAGTGACCAAAACAGCACACCGCACAGGTGCGCGTTCCGGTCGCGGGGCGCACATGCAGGTTTTCCTGTTCTGGAAACGCTTAAGCGGGGCGAGGATTTAGACCCTTGATCGAGATGTCAGCCAGGCAATGGCAACAGCTTGTGCAGCGTAACGCGGTGCAAGCCCTGATCGCTGGCGCGTGGCACTGCATCGCAGTAGCCCAGATGCCGATAAAAAGCCGCGCCGCTACGTGTGCTGTCGATGCGCGCCTGCGGCACACCACGAATCCGCAGCCAGCCTTCAAGGTCGGTCATCAGGGCGCGCCCTGCGCCACGGCGAAACCATTCCGGCTGCACATGACAAAAGCCTATCTCACCGCTGGCCGTGGCCATGTCGACACCCACCGGTTTGTCCTGCAACAAGGCGATATTCAGGTAGCAATGCGCGTCGGCAAGGTGCGCGCTGATGACGTCGGCAGATTGTCGGCCGACCCAGCGGCTGACCAGTTGCGGATCGTTGCGGTGTTCGAGCGCACAACCGACGCGAATCGAACGCTCGATGATGCGACTGATGATGCCGGCGTCGGCAGGTTTCGCCGGGCAGATGCAGATCGATGCTTCCATGGCGCGTTCCCTCAATCCATTGAGTCAGAGCAGCCCCGACCTTAACGCCGAGGCTGGCGAATCACCAACGCAAAGACGTTACATTTGATGTGCCACACCACGGATCCCCTATGTGGGAGCGGGCTTGCTCGCGAAGACGGCGTGCCAGTCAGCAACCTGTCGACTGACCGGACGCCTTCGCGAGCAAGCCCGCTCCCACAGGGGATTTTTGCTGGTTCAGACAGGTTGCAGCGGCATGGTCAGCTCGACGCGCAAGCCATCCGGACGGCTGTCGAAATGCAGGGTGCAGGCGCAGCGCTGGACGATGGCTTGCACAATGGCCAGGCCGAGACCGCAGCCGGTGCTCTGACCGTTGCGCCAGAAGCGTTGGGTCAGATGCTGCAGATCTTGCGCCGCAATCCCCGGGCCGTGGTCGCGCACCACAAAACGGGCGCGCTGGCCGACCGTTTCCAGACTCAGCTCCACCTCAGCGTCCGCCGGGGTATGGCGCAGGGCGTTGTCGAGCAGATTGCGCAACGCGGCAATCGACAGCACCGCCGGCATTTGCACCGGCGCACTGGAGAGCTGCTTGGGCAATTGCAGTTTGATGCGCTGACGCTCGCCGCCGGCCGCATCCTGCATCGCCAGTTTCGCCACCTGTTCGGCGCTGCACTGCACGCCGTCATCGAACGACAGACTGCCCTCGACCCGCGCCAGCAACAGCAGTTGCTCCAGGGTGCGGTGCATGCGGTCGGCGCCCTCCTCGGCCCGGGCCAGCGACTGATCACGGGCACTGCCTTCGGTCATGCGTGCCACTTGCAGGTGGGTCTTGATCGCCGTCAACGGGCTGCGCAGTTCGTGGGCGGCATCACCGGTCAGGCGGCGTTCACGCTCGATGGTCTTGCCGATGCGCTGGAACAGCTGGTTCTGCGTATCGAGCAACGGTTTCAGTTCGCTGGGAAATGATTGCAATTGCAGCGGCTCAAGCGAGTCGGCATTACGTCGCATCAGTGCTTCGCGCAGCCGATTGAGCGGCGCCAGCCCCTGGCCGATGCCCAGCCACAACAGGCACAGGCAACCGAGCAACGCCACGCCCACCGGCACCGAGGCCGCCAGCAGGATCGACATGTTCAGCGCTTCGCGTTCGATCTGCCGATCGGCCGTGGTGATCCGCACGTCCCCCCGCGCGAGAGTGAAACTGCGCCACGGCGCGCCATCGATCATCTGATCGTGGAAGCCCATTTTTTCCGCTTCCAGGGTTTGCTCGGGACTGCTGTGACTACGGGCCAGAATTTCCCCGCGCAACGAACTGACCTGACAGGCCATGCCGCCGGGAATGTTCAATTGTTCGGCACTGAAATGGGTGCCCTCGCCCTTGCTCGGCAGCGCCGGCAGTTGCTCCAGCAGCCCGGCGACCATGCGCGCCGAGGCTACCAGCCGCTGGTCGAGGGAAAACATCATTTGATTGCGCAAGTCGCTGAGCATCCAGGCCGCAGCCAGCGCCCAGATCAGGGCGAACGCGGCGCCGAGGGTCAGACTCAGGCGCAGACGCAGACTCATCACTTCTGTTGTTCTCCACCATCGGCCGGCCCGAGGCGATAGCCCAGACCGCGCACGGTTTCGACGATACCCTTGCCGAGTTTGCTGCGCAGGTGATGGATGTGCACGTTGAGGGCGTTGCTCTCCAACTCGTCATTGAAACCGTACACGCTGTCCTTCAACTGCTCGGTGGACAGCACTCGGCCACGGTTGTGCAGCAGCGCCTGCAACAGCGATTGCTCGCGGCGCGACAAGTCCACCGGTTGCCCGGCCAACATGGTTTCGCGGCTGCTTGGATCGTAGGTCAGTGCGCCGTGTTCGATCAGGTTGACGCTGCGCCCGGCGACCCGGCGCAACAAGGTTTGCAGACGCGCGAACAATTCACGCAGATCGAAGGGTTTGAGCAGGTAATCGTCAGCCCCGGCCTGCAAGCCATCGACCCGGTCGGTGACCGAGTCGCGTGCGGTCAGGATCAGCACCGGAATTTCCAGGCCTTGCTGACGCAGCTGTTGCAGCAACTTGAGGCCATCTTCGTCGGGCAGGCCGAGATCGAGCACCATCACGTCGAATTCGGCGACCTTGAGCATCGCCCGCGCTTTCGAGGCGGTGTTGACGTGCTCGACCGTCAAGCCCTGCGCCGTGAGACCGGCAACGATACCGCTGGCGATCAGTTCATCGTCTTCGCAAACCAGTACGTGCATGATCCGTCCCGTAGAAAAAAGCCGATTAGGCCGTTGGCCGATTAAGCTGACATTATGGCGCCCAACGCCACAGCGACAAGGGCGTGACGGTTAATCATCGGTTAATCGCCATCCACCATTGTGCCCACACTTGCACAGGGACAAGGCTCCTCCATGCGTCATTTTTTTCTTTTGTTTGCACTGCTGATCTCCGGCCTGGCCCAGGCGGGAAACAATCCATTCGAGACCAAACCGGAATTTCTCCCGGTCGACAAAGCCTTCGTGCTCACCTCCGAACGCCTTGAGTCCGGGGAAACCCAGCTGTTCTGGCAAATCACCGACGGCTATTACCTGTACCAGAAACGTCTGAAATTCGACGGTTTGACGGCCGAGCAGCAGCCGGCGTTGCCCGAGGGCGAGTCGCACAGTGACGAGTTCTTCGGTGAACAACCGGTGTATCGCCAGGGCTTGGAGGTAAAAATTCCGGCCTCGGCCAGCGGTCAGATCAAGGTCAGTTATCAGGGCTGCGCCGATGCCGGCCTGTGTTATCCGCCGCAGACCCGGGTCATCGATCTGGGCGGCAAAGCGACGCCAACGGCCGGTGCCGAAGCACCGGATCAGGCCCTGGCCAGCAGCCTGCAACAACGGGCGCTGGGCTGGAGCCTGCTGGTGTTCTTCGGCCTCGGCCTGTTGCTGGCGTTTACCCCGTGTTCGTTGCCGATGCTGCCGATTCTGGCGGGCATGATTGTCGGCAGCGGCGCCACCCCACGCCGTGGTTTCGCCCTGGCCAGCAGCTATGTGATCTGCATGGCGCTGGTGTATGCAGCGATGGGGGTGATCGCTGCGCTGCTCGGCGCCAACCTGCAGGCGTGGCTGCAAAATCCATGGCTGCTCGGTGCATTTGCAGCAGTGTTCGTGGTGCTGGCGCTGCCGATGTTCGGCTTCTTTGAATTGCAATTGCCGGTGGCCCTGCGTGACCGCCTCGAACACGCTTCGCGCAGTCGCAGCGGCGGCAGCCTGATCGGTGCCGGGGTGCTCGGCGCGTTGTCCGGTCTGTTGGTCGGCCCGTGCATGACCGCGCCACTGGCCGGCGCTTTGCTGTACATCGCGCAGAGCGGCAATGCGCTGCACGGTGGCTTGATTCTGTTCGCGTTGGGCATCGGTATCGGGGTGCCGCTGTTGCTGTTGGTGACCGTCGGCAATCGCTTCCTGCCGAAACCTGGCGCGTGGATGAACCTGCTCAAGGGCATCTTCGGTTTCCTGTTCCTCGCGACCGCGCTGCTGATGCTGCGCCCGGTGCTGGACTCGTCGCTGTGGCTGGGCCTGTGTGGCGCACTGCTGCTGATCGCCGCGTTCTGCGCCTGGAAGCAATCGGACGGCTTCGGCCGGGTCGCCCAAGTGTTCGGCGCCAGCTCGCTGTTGCTCGGGTTGTGGGGCAGCCTGCTGCTGATCGGTGCCGCCGGTGGCAGTGACGACCCGTATCAACCGTTGCAGGTGTACAGCGCCGGGCGGACCGTCAGCACCACGCCGAGCGGGCATGACGCGTTCACCACGATCAAGGATCCGGCCGCCCTACAGCGAGAACTGGATAGCGCCAAAGCCCAGGGCCAGTGGGTGCTGCTCGATTACTACGCCGACTGGTGCGTGTCGTGCAAAGTCATGGAAAAACAGGTGTTCGGCAAGGACAAGGTCATGCAGGCACTCAGCGATGTGCGCCTGCTGCGCCTCGACGTCACTGCCGACAATGCCGCCAGCCGCGAGCTGCTCGGCCGCTACAAAGTCCCGGGGCCACCGAGTTTTGTCTGGATCGGCACCGACGGCGAAGAACGACGTAGCCAGCGCATCACCGGTGAGGTGGATGCCGAGACGTTCCTGCAACGCTGGACCACCACCCGAGACGCCAATTAAATGCTGACGTTCACCCTCGGCACCTTTGCCATCGCGCTTAACCACCTGCTGCTGATCAGTGCCCTGGCGCTGGCGACCTTTGTCGGCTGGCGGGTGGCCAAGCGTGGGGGCGATAACCCCGAGTCGGCGCTGTTCAGCCTGTTCCTGTTGGGCATGCTCGCGGCACGCGTGGCGTTTGTCGCCCTGTACTGGGGGCACTATCGCAACGATCCGTGGCAGATCATCGACCTGCGCGATGGTGGATTCCTCGCCTGGCCGGGGGTGATCGTGCTGCTGCTCACCGCTCTCTATCGCGGCTGGCGCCGCCCGGGCCTGCGTCGGCCATTGGGTTTTGGCGTGGCCAGCGGCGTGCTGTTCTGGTTGTTGGCGACCCTGTCACTGAACATCTACGAACAAGGCACGCGCCTGCCGGACATCACCCTGCGCAACGCCGCCGGGGAGACCATCCAGCTCAGCGACTATCAGGGCGGACCATTGGTGATCAACCTCTGGGCAACCTGGTGCCCACCGTGCCGGCGCGAGATGCCGGTGCTGGAAAACGCTCAACAACAACGCCCGGACCTGACCTTTCTGTTCGTCAATCAGGCCGAAAGCATGCAAAGCGTTGCCACCTTCCTGGAAACCCAGGGCCTGAGCCTGAACAACGTGCTGTTCGACCGCAGCGGTCGACTGGGTCAGGCCGTGGGCTCCATGGCGTTGCCGACTACGCTGTTCTATAGCCCTGACGGTCGCTTGCTGAGCAGTCATCTGGGCGAACTGTCGAACGCCAGCCTGGCCCGCGCCCTGGAAAATTTCGACATCCCGAATCCAACCGCCGCACCGGCCACCTCTGCAAGGAAACTGCCATGCCCCGCCTCCGCCACCTGCTGACGCTGACTCTGGGCACTGCCCTGCTGCACCTGCCGTCGGTGCAGGCCGCCGAAGAATTGCCCGCCGCGATCAAGCAGATCGAGGCCAAGGGCGCAAAAATCGTCGGCCAGTTCGACGCCCCGGACGGCTTGCGCGGTTATGCGGCGCAGTACCAGAACCGTGGCATGGCGCTGTACCTGACGCCGGACGGGAAACACGTGTTGCTCGGCAACCTGTACGACGCCGACGGCAAGGATCTGAGCAGCGAGCCGTTGCAGAAACTGGTCTATGCGCCGATGGCCAAGGAAATCTGGGGCAAGTTCGAAGCCAGCAACTGGATTCAGGACGGCAACAAGGACGCGCCGCGCACCGTGTACCTGTTCAGCGATCCCAACTGTCCGTACTGCAACATGTTCTGGGAACAGGCGCGACCATGGGTCAAGGCCGGCAAGGTGCAGCTGCGGCACATCATGGTCGGGATCATCCGCGAAGACAGCCCGGCGAAATCCGCCGCGCTGCTGGCGGCGAAAGATCCGGCCAAGGCCCTGGAAGATCACGAAAAGGCCGGCAAGGCCAGCACCCTGAAGCCGTTGAAAGACATTCCAAAAGCGGTGCAGACCAAACTGGCCGCCAACATGCAGTTGATGGAAGACCTGGAACTGCAGGCGACGCCGGCGATTTTCTACATGGATGACAAGGGTGAGCTGCAACAGCAGCAAGGCGCGCCTTCGCCGGAGAAACTGGCGAAAATTCTCGGGCCAAAGTGAGTCCGGCTTCTTTATTGCCTGATCGGGCCTCTTCGCGAGCAAGCCCGCTCCCACAGGGATCACCGCGGTCACTGTGGGAGCGGGCTTGCTCGCGAAAAGAACGATGACACGGTTTAGCGGTTGCGCTCAGCCAAAAAAGTAAACAACACCTCGCTCACAAACTGCGGATTCTCCAGACTGGAAATATGCCCCGCCTCCGGCACCAGCACCCACGGGCAACCGATCAATTCAGCCATTTCCTGTGCCTCCGACGGCGGTCGCGGTTTGTCCTGATCGCCGCACAGCACCAGGGTGGTCGCGGCATTCAGTTCGCCCAGGCGCGGCAACAGATCATCACGACTGAAGGTGATACGCCCCATCGGCACGATGCTTTCGCGCAGGCGATCCGCGGTGTAGGCCGCCAGTTTGGCGCGGAAGTCCTGATACAGCGCCGACTGCGGATCGATACCCGGGCGGAAGAAGATCGGCACCACGATGTCGAGCAACTGAGGCGCAATCTCGCCGCTTTCCTCGATCTGCTTGAACAGCGAGAAATAGTACTGACGGGTTGGCTCAGGCTCGACGCCGACGTAGGTGTCGAGTAGCACCAGACCGTTGATCCGCTGCGGTGCCGACAACGCCAGACGCACGCCCCACATGCCGCCGACTGACAGCCCCGCCAGCGTGATCCGTTCGATCTGCAAATGATCGAGCAAGGCCTCGGCCTGCCGTGCGATGTCATCCAGCGAGGTGGTGCCTGGCGGCAAACGCCCGGATTCGCCGTGGCCCCACAGGTCCAGCGCAATCACCCGGTAGTGCGGCGACAGCGCAGCGATCTGCGGCGCCCACATGGCCGTGTCCCACAGATAACTGCCCGCCAGCAACACGGCCGGGCCGGTGCCTTGATCAATGTAGTGCAGCGCTTGTCCGTCAACCGTGAAGAAAGGCATCGACCACCCCCGAGACAAAAAAGAGAACCGGCAGACTGAGCTGCCGGTTGTTGATCGTCAACCGTGTAAATGTCTGAAAATGTGCCGCCCCAATCGCGAGCAGGCTCGCTCCCACAGGGGATCTGTGATCGACACAAAACCCATGTGGGAGCGAGCCTGCTCGCGAAGGGGCCGGTACAGACGCCGAAGATTACAAGCCCTCCAGCTCCGCCATCAGATCATTCAAGCGATCCACTTTATCCTCGGTCATGTCACTCGCCGCCAGGCCTTCGATGTACTCGGCCAGTTCCTGCACCGTGCTGCACTCGAACATTGCCCGCAGCGGCACATCGCGTTGCAGGGTTTTCTGCACCCGCGAGGCGATCTGCGTGGCCAGCAACGAATGCCCGCCCAGTTCGAAGAAGTTGTCGCGCACTCCGACCTTGTCGACCTTGAGCACTTCGGCCCAGATGTCGGCCAGGGTCTGCTCCAGTTCGTTGCGCGGGGCCAGGTAATCCTCGCTCTGCAACTGGCCGATCTCCAGCGCCGGCAAGGCCTTGCGGTCGAGTTTGCCGTTGGCGTTGTGCGGCAGCTGATCGAGCCACAACCAGTGCAGCGGCACCATGTATTCCGGCAGTTCGCTGCGCAGGCGTTGCTTGATCCGCTCCAGACGTTCGCTCGGGTTGAGCGCCGAATCCGCCGCGACCAGATAGCCGACCAAGTGCTTGCCATTCACGCCTTCCTGCACGCCGACCGCCGCATCGCGGACTTCCGGTTGTTCGTGCAGACGCGCTTCGATTTCACCCAGTTCGATCCGGTAACCGCGAATCTTCACCTGATGGTCGACCCGGCCAACGTACTCCAGCACCCCGTCGCTGCGCCGCCGCGCGAGGTCACCGGTGCGATACAGACGCTCGCCCGGCGCGCCGAACGGGTTCGGCACGAATACCGGCGCGGTGCGCAGCGGATCGCTGACGTAACCGCGACCGACGCCGGTCCCGGCCACGCACAACTCGCCCACCGCGCCCAGCGGCACCAGTTCCAGCGCGCCATCGACCAGATACAGCAAGTTGTTGTCGGTCGGCGTACCGATCGGCAAATAGCTGCCGCGAGTCGAAGCCATGTCCACACGGAAGAACGCCACGTCATCCGAGCATTCCGCCGGGCCGTAAGCGTTGACCAGACCGATCTGCGGATAACGCAGCAGCCACTGGTGCGCCAGTTCCGGCGGCATGGCTTCACCGGTCGGCAGCATCCAGCGCAGGCCGTCGAGGCTCAGGCGATCGGAAGCGAGCATGCCCTGAATCAGCGACGGCACACTCTCCAACACGGTGATGCCCTGCGCCTGCACATGCACCAGCAGACCCTGCGGATCGTGGGCGATGCTGTTCGGCACGATGTCCACCCGCGCCCCGAACAGCGGCGCGGCGAGGAACTGCCAGACCGAAATATCGAAGCTTTGCGAAGCGGTCTGCGCGATCACGTCGGCGTCCGTCAGTTGCAGGTACGGCACCTTGCTCAACTGGTTGTTGAGCATGCCGCGCTGCTCGACCATCACGCCTTTCGGCAACCCGGTCGAACCCGAGGTGTAGATCACGTAGGCCAGGTTGTCTGGGCCACTGTAGATTCCCGGGTTCTGCAGCGATGTCGCCAGCGCCTGCACTTCTTCCCAGACCAACAGCCGTGGACGGTTGGCGCAGCTGAATTCATCGAGCAAAGTCTGCGCCTGTTGGCGGCAGGCTTCGCTGCACACCAGCACTGGCGTGCGGCTCAGCTCGATGATCCGCTGCAGACGCTGGCTCGGCAGGCCCGGATCCAGCGGCAGGTAACCGGCACCGGCCTTGAAGCTGCCGATGATCATCCCCAGCAGATCGAGATTACGCTCGGCCAGCAACGCCACCGGTTGATCCATCTGCACCCCGGCGGCGACCAGTGCATGGCCGAGGCGGTTGGCGTTGAGGTTGAGCTCGGCATAGCTCTGTTGCTGATCAAGGCAAGTGGCGGCGATGCGCTGCGGATGCGCCGCGACCTGCGCTTCGAACAGCGCCACGTAGCTCTGCTCCAGCGGATAATCGTGGGCGCTCTGGTTGCAGCCGTGCAGCAGGAAGTCCTGCTCATCAAAGCCCAGCAGCGGCAGGTCGGCCATGTCGCCATGGAAGCCATCGACCAGTGCCAGCAGCAGGCGCTTGAACTCGCCGAGCATGCGCTCGATCGTCGATTCGTCGAAATAACGCTGGTCATACGACAGGTGCAGACCGAGGTCATCGCCCGGGTAGCACACCGCCGTCAGCGGGAAGTTGGTGTGGGTACGGCCGGAGTCCGAAGTCGCGTTGAGACTCTGCGCTCGGTCCAGCACCGAGACTTCCACCGGCGCGTTCTCGAACACGAACAGACTGTCGAACAGCGGTTGGCCTTTCGGCAATTCGCTCTGTTCCTGAATGTTCACCAGCGGCAGGTATTCGTACTCGCGCAGCTGCATGTTGCTGTCGAGTAGCCCGCTCAACCACTGGCGCACACTGGCACGCTGATCGTCCGCCGGTATCTGCACCCGCAGCGCAATGCTGTTGATGAACAGGCCGACGGTGCGTTGCATCTCCGGCATTTCCACCGGGCGCCCGGCCACGGTGACGCCGAACAGCACGTCGCGATCACCGCTCAGGCGGCGCAGCACCAAGGCCCATGCCGCTTGAGCGAAGGTGTTGATGGTCAGTTGATGAGCCTGGGCCAGCTCGCGCAACCGGACGCCATCTTCAACGTTGAGACGGGTGTAGCGGTCACCGACGATCATGCCACCGCTTTCGCCGGCGTGTTCGCGCAGGAACGGTCGGTCGCTCGGGATCGGCGTGGTGCGTTCGAAACCTTGCAGGTTCTGCTGCCACCACTGGCGCGCCTCGGCCAGGCTCTGGCGTTGCAGCCAGCCGATGTAGTCGCGGTAACGCGGCGGCAGCGACAACTGTGCTTCGCGACCTTCACCAAGAGCAGTGTAGATCTCGAAGAAATCGTTCATCAGCAGCGAACGACACCAGGCATCGATGAGGATGTGGTGGTTGCTCATCATGAACCAGTAGCGCGCCGCGCCGACCTTGATCAGGCGCAGGTGGAACGGTGCCTGATTGAGCAGATCGAACCCGGCCTCGCGCTCGCTTTTCAGCAGCGCCTGCAGCTTCGGTTCTTGCTCGGCATCGCTGATGGCGCTCCAATCCAGATACTCGATCGGCGTGCGCCCCGGAGTGTGGATCACTTGCAGCATGTCTTCGCCGACGTTCCAGCAGAACGATGCACGCAGCGCTTCATGACGGGCGACCACCGCTTGCCAGGCCTGGGCGAAACGCTCGGGATCCAGCTCGCTGTTGATGCGGTAGCGATCCTGCATGTAGTACAGACCGGTGCCCGGTTCGAGCAAGGTGTGCAGCAACATGCCTTCCTGCATCGGCGTCAGCGGATAGACGTCTTCGATCTGCGCCGCCGGCACCGGCAGTGCATTAAGTTGCGCCTGGGTCAGTTTCGCCAGCGGGAAGTCCGACGGTGTGAGGCCTCCGGCTGTGTCTTGCAGGCAATGTTCGATCAGACTTTGCAGCTCGCCGAGGTAAGCGTCGGCCAGATCGTTGATGGTTTGCGCCTCGTAGCGCTCGGCACTGAAGGTCCAGCGCAGCAGCAATTCGCCGCCGTACACCTGACTGTCGATGCTCAACTCGTTGGGCAATGGCGCCTGCGGATCGTGGGCCGCACCGACCGATTCATCCAGCGGACGGAACAGCGCATCGCTGGCGAAACTCTGGTCGAACTGGCCGAGGTAGTTGAAGGTCACCGGGGCGTTCGGCAACGCCGCCATGCTGCGCTGGCTGAGGTCATCGGCCAGATAACGCAGCACGCCATAGCCGAGGCCTTTGTGCGGTACCGCGCGCAGTTGCTCCTTGATCGCTTTGATCGAAGCACCCTGCCCGGCAGCCTCTTCGATGTTGTGCGGGGTCAGGCGTAATGGATAGGCGCTGGTGAACCAGCCGACGGTGCGAGTCAGGTCGATCTCGTCGAACAGGGTTTCGCGGCCGTGGCCTTCCAGTTGAATCAGCGCCGACGGCTGCCCGCTCCAGCGGCACAGCACGCGTGCCAGCGCAGTCAGCAGCAGATCGTTGACCTGCGTGCGGTAGGCGCGCGGTGCCTGTTGCAGCAGTTGTTGGGTACGCTCGGCATCCAGGCGCACGCTGACGGTTTGCGCGTGACGATTCTGCTGTCCGCCCTGCGGGTTTTCGCACGGCAGTTCGGCGTTCGATCCGGCCAGTTGGGTTTGCCACCAGTTCAGTTCTTCACGCAGTGATTCGCTGCCGGCGTAGGCCTGCAAACGTGCCGCCCAGTCCTTGAAGGCACTGGTTTTCGCCGGCAGTTTTACCGACTGTTCGGCTTCGAGCTGGCGGTACACGGTTTGCAGATCGTCGAGCAAGACGCGCCACGACACGCCGTCGACCACCAAGTGATGAATCGCAATGAACAGGCGTTGCTGCCCTTCGGGACCATCCACCAGCAAGGCGCGCAGCAGCGGGCCGTTCTGCAGATCGAGACTGCGCTGGGCATCGGCGAACAGCGCTGCGCACTTGTCCATCGCCGCCACCCGCACTTGCCACAACACCTCGGCGTCGGACACCGGTTGATGCGTTGCCTGCCATTGATCGTTGGCCTGAGTGAAGCGCAGACGCAGGGCGTCGTGCTGCTCGATCACCGCTAGCAGGGCTTGCTCCAGACGATGCGGTTCCAGCGCCACTGTCGGTTCCAGCAGCAACGCCTGGTTCCAGTGTTGACGCTCAGGAATATCAGTGTCGAAGAACCAGTGTTGAATCGGCGTCATCGCCGACTCACCGAGCACCAGTCCCTGCTCGGCAGTGACTTGCTCGCTGCGGCTGGCGACAGCGGCGAGGGTCTGCACCGTCTGATGCTGGAACAGATCCCGTGGACTGAAATGAATGCCCTGCTGCCGCGCCCGGCTGACCACTTGAATCGACAGAATCGAGTCGCCACCAAGTTCAAAGAAGTTGTCGTTGAGCCCGACCTGCTCGACGTTGAGCACCTCGCACCAGATCTGTGCCAGGGTCTGCTCCAACTCGCTGCTCGGGGCGACGTAGTGCTGACGATTCAGCTCGGGATCCGGTGCCGGCAAGGCGCGGCGGTCGAGTTTGCCGTTGGCGGTCAGCGGCATGCTCGCCAGCAGGATCAGGTGCGTCGGCACCATGTAGTCCGGCAATTGCGCCTTGAGGTGCGACTTCAGTGCTTCACGCAGTTCGGCCTGTTGCGCTTCGCCCTGCTCGGCAACTTCGCTGACCAGGTAGCCCACCAGTTGCTTGCCGCTCGGCGCATCCAGCGCCAGCACCACCGCTTCACGGATCGAAGCGTGATCGAGCAGACGGGTTTCGATCTCGCCCAGCTCGATGCGGAAACCACGGATTTTCACCTGATGGTCGATCCGCCCCAGATACTCCACCAACCCATCGGCACGCTGGCGCACCAGATCGCCGGTGCGGTACATACGCCCGCCATCGGCGGCAAACGGATCAGCCACGAAGCGCTCAGAGCTGATGCCCGGACGGTCGTGATACCCCTGCGCCAGACCGGCGCCGCCGACGAACAATTCACCGGTCGCGCCTTGCGGCACCAACGCCAGATCGGCATCGAGAATGTACGCCACGCGGTCACCGATCACGCTGCCGATCGGCACGCTGCCGGCGCCCTCTTCCAGCACTTCCGGGGCGAGACTGGCCAGTGGCATGACCACGGTTTCGGTCGGGCCATAGGCGTTGAAGAACAGACTCGGTTTGAACGCAGCACGAATCCGTTGCAGGTGCTCGCCAGTCAGCGCTTCGCCGCCGGTGATGATCATCCGCACCGGCAGAGTTTCATTCTGCGTGGCGAGGAACTGCGCCAGCTGGCTGCCGTAGCTCGGGGTGAAGCCGAGCACATTGATCCGATGGGTGCGGATCAACCCGCAGATTTCTTCCGCATCCCACTGCCCTTGCGCTCGCAGCACCACCTGCGCGCCGCTGAGCAACGGCACCAGCAGACGCTCGGTGGCGGCGTCGAAGTTGATCGAATAGAAGTGCAGTTCGCAGTCGTCGGGGCGCATGCCGAAACGTTCGATCACGGCCTGGCAATGCATGGCGATTTCACCGTGGGACACCACCACGCCTTTCGGCTTGCCGGTCGAGCCCGAGGTGTAAATCAGATAGGCCTGATGCTGTGGCAGGCTGATAAAGGGCAGCTCAGTGGCCGGGTAATCCGCCAGCGCCGCGCAGTCGTCTTCCAGGCACCAGCGCGCCACGTTCGACGGCAGAGCGCCAAGCGCTTTGAACATCGCGCGGTCGCTGAGCAGCAGACCGATGCGGCTGTCTTCGATCATGTAGTGCAGGCGATCGAGCGGGTATTCCGGGTCCAGCGGCACATAAGCGCCGCCGGCCTTGAGGATCGCCAGCAGGCCGACGACCATGTCCAGCGAGCGCTCCAGCGCCAGACCGACCCGCACTTGCGGGCCTACACCACGCTCGCGCAAGGCCCAGGCCAAGCGATTGGCGCGGGCGTCGAGTTCGGCGTAGCTCAGCGTCTGTCCGGCGAAGGTCAGGGCCGGGGCATCTTTGCGCGCCAGCGCCTGCTCGGCGAACAGGTGATGGATGCACTGGTCGAGACGACGTTCGCCCGGTTCAACGCCGAGGCTGTCGAGCAACCGCTGTTGTTCAGTCGGGTCGAGCAGCGGCAATTGGCTCAGACGCTGTTGCGGATCGGCGATCAACGCTTCCAGCAGGTTGCGCCAATGTTTGGCCATGCGCGCAATGGTCGGTTCGTCGAACAGATCGGTGCTGTAGGTCAGGCAGCAACCGAGGCGATGGTCGAGGTCGGTGACTTCCAGGTTGAGGTCGAACTTGGTCGCCCGCGCATCGTTGGCCAGGTACTCGACGGTCATCCCGGCGAGCATGCGGCTCTGCTGGAATTCCCAGCGTTGCACGTTGCACATCACCTGGAACAGCGGGTTGTACGCCGCACTGCGTGGCGGTTGCAGCGCTTCGACCAGATGATCGAACGGCAGGTCCTGATGCGACTGTCCTTCGATCACTGTGTGGCGCACTTGCTCGAACAACTCGCCCACCGACATCTGCCCGTCGAGCTGGCAACGCAGTACCTGAGTATTGAGGAATGCACCGATCAGCCCTTCGCTTTCCGGACGAATACGGTTGGCCACCGGTGCGCCGATGCGCAGGTCGGTCTGGCCGCTGTAGCGGTAGAGCAAGGTGGCGAGCGCAGCGGTCATGGTCATGAACAGGGTCAGACCGTTTTGCGCATTGAACGCTCGAACGCGGGCGGCGAGATCGTCGCTCAGATCGAAACGGAACAGTTCGCCCTGATGGCTTTGCACCGGCGGACGCGGACGATCGCCGGGCAGTTCCAGCAACGGATGTTCGCGACCCAGATGCGCAGTCCAGTAGTCGAGCTGACGCTGACGCTCACCGGACTCCAGCCACTGCCGCTGCCAGACGCTGTAATCCAGGTACTGCACCGGCAATGCTTCCAGCGGCGAATCGCGCTCATCGACAAAGGCTTCGTACAGCGCGCTGAGCTCGCGGGCAAAAATATCCATCGCCCAGCCTTCGGTGACGATGTGATGCAGGGTCAGCACGAAGTAATGCTCGTGCTCGGCGGTCTTCACCAGACAGGCGCGCAGCAGCGGGCCGCTTTCCAGGTCGAACGGCAGATGCGCTTCGTCATCGGCCAGTTGCTGGACGTTCTGTTCACGCTGGTCAGCCGGCAGTTTCGAGAAATCTTTCCAACCCATGCGCACGCCGGTTTCGGCATGCACCTGTTGACGGGCCACGCCATCGACGCTCGGGAACGTGGTACGCAGGGTTTCGTGGCGCAGGATCAGCGCCTGCAACGCGGCCTCGAAATGCTCGACGTGCAACACGCCGCGCAGGCGCGCCATGCCGCCGACGTTGTACGCCGGGCTGTCCGGCTCCATCTGCCAGAGGAACCACATGCGCTGTTGCGAGTACGATAACGGCACCGCTTGGCTGCGATCGACTTTGGCAATCGGCGGCTGTTGGTTGGTCTGGCCGCTGGCCTGGATCAGGCGGATCTGTTCGGCGAAATCGCCGAGTTCGCTGTGCTCGAACAAGGCACGCAACGGTAGCTCGACGTCACAGGCCTGACGGCTGCGCGAGATGATTTGTGTGGCCAGCAACGAGTGTCCGCCGAGGGCGAAGAAGTCGTCGCGCAGACCGATCCGTGGCAGACCCAGCACTTCACGCCAGATCGCGGCGATCTGTTGCTCCAGCTCAGTGACCGGTTCGACGTGTTCACGCACCTGCCACTGCGGCTCAGGCAAAGCGCGACGGTCGAGTTTGCCGCTTGGGCTGAGGGGCATTGCGTCCAGGCGCATCAGTTGCGCCGGGACCATGTATTCCGGCAGTTCGGCAGCCAGCGCAGTTTTCAGATGGGCGATCTGCGCGTGCTGATCTTCGCTGGCATCGACAGCGGTGAAGTAGCCGATCAGTTGCGCGCCGGCTGCGGTTTCACGCACCAGCACCACCGCTTGGGCGACGCCGTCCTGGGCCAGCAGCCGCGCTTCGATTTCTTCCGGCTCAACGCGGAAACCCCGCAGCTTGACCTGCTGATCGAGGCGCCCGAGGTATTCGATCACACCGTCGGCGGTCCAGCGTGCACGGTCACCGGTGCGATACAGCCGTACGCCCTGCTCGCCCAGTGGATCGACCACGAAACGTTCGGCAGTCAGTGCCGGACGACCAAGGTAACCCCGGGCCAGACCGATGCCGCTGATGCACAGTTCACCCGGCACACCGGCCGGCACGGGATTGAGATCGGCGTCGAGCACGCGGCAGATCACGTTGCCCAGCGGCCGGCCAATTGGCGAACGCTCACCGTCGTCCGTGGTGCAGTGCCAGTGGGTGACGTTGATCGCGGTTTCGGTCGGGCCGTAACGGTTGTGCAGTTGCACCGCCGGCAGCTGCGCCAGCACGCGGTTGCGCAGTTCCGCCGGCAGCGCTTCACCGCCGGAGAACACCCGGCGCAGGCTGGTGCATTCGGCGCTCAGCGGCTCGTCGATGAACAGCGCAAGCAACGGCGGCACAAAGTGCAGCGTGGTCACACCGTATTCCTGCACCAGTTGCGCGATGCGATGCGGATCACGGTGTTCGCCGGGGCCGGCGATCAGCAGACGCGCGCCAGTGATCAGCGGCCAGAAGCATTCCCACACCGACACGTCGAAACTGATCGGCGCCTTTTGCATCAGCACGTCGCTGTCGTTCAGGCGATAGCTGTTCTGCATCCATTGCAGACGTTCGGCCAATGCAGCGTGGGTGTTGCCGACGCCTTTCGGTTGGCCGGTGGAGCCGGAGGTGTAAATCACGTAGGCGAGATTGTCGCCGTGCAGGTGCAGACCCGGCGCCTGGCTCGGCCAGTTCTCCAGATGCAGCGCGTCCATGGCGATGACGCTGACGCCGTCACTGGCTGGCAGACGGTCGAGCAATGCAGTCTGAGTCAGCAGCAGCTCGACACCGCTGTCGCTGAGCATGTAAGCCAAGCGCTCGGCCGGATAATCCGGATCCAGCGGCACATAAGCGCCACCGGCCTTGATGATCGCCAGCAGGCCGATCAGCAGTTGCGGCGAACGCTCGGCGGCAATCGCCACGCACACGTCCGGGCCGACACCTTTGTCGCGCAGATAGTGCGCGAGGCGGTTGGCCTGGGCGTGCAATTCGGCGAAGTCGAGGCTACCTCCGTCCCACACCAGCGCGGTGCGTTCCGGGGTCCGCCGCGCCTGTTCGTTGAGCAGCTCCGGCAGCCATTGCTGCGCCGGGGTGCACGGGGCGACGCTCCATGCCTGTTGCTGCTCGTGCTCACACGGAGTGAGCAATGGCAGGTCGCCGATCGCCTGTTGCGGCTGCTCGCAGACCGCGCGCAGCAGGTTGCTGAAGTGTTCGGCCAGACGCTCGATGGTCGCCGCGTCGAACAGTTCATCGGCGTAGTCGAAGGACAAGGTCAGTCGCCCGTTGCGATCCTCTTCACTGTGCAGTTGCAGGTCGAACTTGGCCTCGCGGCTGTGCCACGGCAACTCTTCGGCGAGCAGGCCCGGCAGGCGTTTGAGCGCACTCAAGTCGCGTTGCTGGTGGTTGAACATGACCTGGAACAGACCTTGTTCGCGAGCCTGCGGGAACGCTTCGAGCAGTTGTTCGAACGGCAGATCCTGATGGGCCTGCGCACCCAGTGCAGTCTCGCGGGTCTGCGCCAGCAACTCGACAAACGACAGCCGCGAATCAACCTCGGCACGCAGCACCTGAGTGTTGATGAAGAAGCCGATCAAGCCCTGGGTTTCCAGGCGCGGACGGTTGGCGTTGGGGATGCCGATGCGGATATCGCGCTGACCGCTGTAGCGGTGCAGCAGGCTCTGGAACGCCGAGAGCAACAGCATGAACGGCGTCGATTGATGCGCCTGCGCGGTCTGCTTGATCGCGTCGCTGAGGCTGACACCGAGGCGCACGCTGTGGCGCGCGGCGCTGTGCAATTGTCTGGCCGAACGCGGATGGTCGGTGGCCAGTTCCAGCACCGGATGTTCGTCGCCCAGTTGGGCTTTCCAGTACGCCAGTTGCCGCTCGCCCTCGCCTTGCGTCAGCCATTGGCGCTGCCAACTGCCGTAGTCGGCGTATTGGGTGGGCAGCGGCGCGAGTTCGGCGCGCTGGCCTTGGGATGCCGCAGCGTACAGGCGCGAGAATTCGTCGATCAGCACGTTCAGCGACCAGCCGTCGGCGATGATGTGATGCAGCGTCACCAGAAGCTGATGATCTTCATCGTCGAGGCGTACGAGTGTCACCCACAGCAGCGGGCCTTTTTCCAAGTCGAATTGAGTGCGCGCCTCGTCCTCGCGGATCTGTTGCGCGCGGGCTTCACGCTCGTGCGCCGGCAAGCCGCTGATGTCGATCAGTTGCAGATTGAATTCAGGGGCGGCATCGACTTGTTGCAGCGCCACACCGTCGCGTTCGAAGAAACGCGTGCGCAGTGACTCGTGGCGCTCGATCAGTTGCTGGAAGCTGGCGCGCAACGCGTCTTCGTCCAGCTCGCCGCGCAGACGCAGGGCGCCGGGGATGTTGTAGGCGCTGCTGTGCGGGTCGAGTTGCCAGGTGACCCACAGTCGGTTTTGCGCCAGCGATTGCGGCAGTGCTTGCGTGCGCGACAACGCAGTGATTGCGCCTTGGGCGCTGCCGCCGTCCTGTTGCTGTTGCGCGACCGCAGCGGCGAATGCGGACAGGGTCGGCGCTTCAAACAGCAGGCGCAGGTTCAGCTCCAGCGCCAGTTCTTCGCGGACCCGGGCGATCACTTGCGTGGCGGCAATCGAGTTGCCGCCGAGCAGGAAGAAGTGATCGTCGGCGTTGACCTGTTTGAGGTTGAGTTGCTCGGCCCAGATATTGCCAATCAGCGCTTCCAGCTCCGAAGCTGCCAGGCTCGATTCGCTACTTTGCACCTCGGCGGACGGGAACACCGCGTAGCTGTCGAGGCTGCCATCGGCCAGACGATTGCGGCACGCCGAGCGTTGCAGCTTGCCGCTGGAAGTCTTCGGCAGCGCGCCCGGGTTGAGCAGCACCACCACGCTTGGCGCTTCCTGATAGGCCTCGGCCACCGCTTGGCGAATGGCTTTGATCAGTGCTTCGGGCGGCAGGATTTTCTGCACGCTGCGGCTGATTTCCGCCGCGATGCCGATGCCTTCTTCGCCGTCCTGAGTGACCGCGAATGCCGCGACGCGACCTTTGCGCACCACTTCCACTTCACGCTCGACGGTTTGCTCGATGTCCTGCGGATAGAGGTTGTGACCGCGCACGATCAGCATGTCTTTCAGGCGCCCGGTGATGAACAGTTCACCGTCGCGGATGAAGCCCAGATCGCCAGTGCGCAGCCAGGTGCGGCCGGCGTGCTGAACGAAGGTCTTGGCGCTGGCCTCGGGATTGCGCCAGTAGCCGTGAGCGATGCTCGGGCCGGCGGCCCAGACTTCACCGACGAGGTTGTCAGCCAGTTCGTTTAGCGTTACCGGATCGACGATTAGCACCGCATGTTCAGGCTGGCTGATGCCGCAACTCATGATCGGGCTGCCGTCGCCCGGCTCGGCGCGGTTTTGCGCCAGTGCCTGATCATCGACGCGCAGCGCAGGAATGCCGGTGCCCCGTGGTGTGCCGGCGACGAACAGGGTCGCCTCGGCCAGACCATAGGAGGCCATGAAGCTGTCTTCGCTGAAGCCGCACGGGGTGAACTTCTCGGCGAAGCGCTCAAGGGTATCGAGACGGATCGGTTCGGAGCCGGAATAGGCTACGCGCCAGCGGCTCAGGTCGAGGCGCTCCAGCGCCGATTCGCTGACCCGCTCGCTGCACAAACGATAGGCGAAATCCGGCCCGCCGCTGATGGTGCCGCCGTATTGGCTGATCGCTTCGAGCCAGCGCAACGGGCGACCGAGGAAGTAAGCCGGCGACATCAGGATGCACGGCACGCCGCTGAAAATCGGTTGCAGCAGGCCGCCGATCAGGCCCATGTCGTGGTACAGCGGCAGCCAGCTGACGATCACATCGTCAGGGTTCACATCGATGCCAAAACCGTGGCGAATCAGCAGCTCGTTGGCCACCAGATTACCGTGGCTGACCTGCACGCCTTTGGGCAGCGCGGTGGAGCCGGAGGTGTATTGCAGGAAGGCGATGTGGTCTTGCGGCAGAGCCGGTTCGACCCAGCGCTCGGCCAGGGCGTTGTCGAGGGTATCGACGCACAGCAACGGCGGCGCGCCGTCGATTTGCTGCAAGGCATCGCGCACGTCGGCACTGGTCAGCAACAGACGCGGTTCGGCGTCGGCAATGATCGACAGCAGGCGTTCCTGATGATGACGACGGGCGGACTCCGGCGGATAGGCCGGCACGGCGATCACCCCGGCGTACAGGCAACCGAAAAACGCCGCGACGTAATCTGCGCCACTTGGAAACAGCAGCACCGCGCGATCACCGAACTCAGCCTGGGCCTGCAGCGCGGCAGCAATGGTGCGCGCGCGCTGATCGAGTTCGCGGTAACTGAGCACCACGCCCTGCTCCTCGGTTTCGGCGAGAAAGCGCAGGGCCAGGCGATCCGGCGTCTGTGCCGCACGGCGCTGGAGGGCTTGGACCAGAGTGCTGGGGAGTTCGAACGCGTCGGTCATGAGGTTTCCTGCCTGAATTCGGCTTGCTAAGTGGAATCGGGTTGCTGCGTCACGCCGATCGAGGGCGTGCAGGGCGCGGTCTGTGCCGACCGCGCAAGGCATCGGAATGCTGTCTGGCCGGGGCTCGGTACCCGGAACCATTCACCAATGAGAACGGATGACGTCTTGAAATAATTAGTCGGCAGGCTGGATCGCCAACGGGGGCTGGGGTGTGGCGGTGTGTCGCAGTTCTCGATTCGCACCTTTACGGAGCATTAGTTCTCTTTCTCAATTGACAATCATTATCATTCAACATAATTTGTCGCTCGATGTGTAGGACGGCCCCGTCCCCCAGGCGTCCCACTAACCTATTGGCAGCAAGGTGATTTCCATGACGGAACAAGTATCCACAAGCAGGTGCGATTCACCGCTACTTCAGGCCTTCGTCGACAATCGACTGATTCTGGTGAAGATTGCAGCGCGCATTACCGGCTGCCGTTCACGCGCCGAAGATGTGGTGCAGGATGCGTTCTTCCGCTTGCAGTCGGCCCCGCCGATCACGTCGTCGATCAAGGCGCAATTGAGTTATCTGTTCCAGATCGTGCGCAACCTCGCCATCGATCACTACCGCAAACAGGCGCTGGAACAGAAGTACTCAGGCCCGGAAGAGGAAGGGTTGAATGTGGTCATTCAGGGCGCTTCGCCGGAAACCTCGCATATCAACTTCTCGACGCTGGAACACATCGCCGACGCGCTGACCGAACTGCCCAGCCGCACCCGCTACGCCTTCGAGATGTACCGTCTGCACGGCGTGCCGCAAAAGGACATCGCCAAGGAACTCGGCGTCTCGCCAACCCTGGTCAATTTCATGATTCGCGATGCGCTGGTGCACTGCCGCAAGGTGTCGGGCAGTCGCGGGGATGCGGCTTCGATGGGTCGTCGTTAATCAGCGAAATCGTGGTAACCCCATTCGCGAGCAGGCTCGCTCCCACATTTGTCCTGTGTATGCAGAACCTGTGTGGGAGCGAGCCTGCTCGCGAATGCGGCCTCAAGATCACGTAGATCTTTGAGGCCTGAACCTCAGGCCAGCTTGCACCGATCAAAAAACCGCTCACGCCCCAGAATCATCAACGCCGCGCGCTTGTGCGGAAAGTCGAATTCCTTCTCGCAGTGGAAGCACTGATTCTGCATGTGGCCGATCATCTTCGCGTTGTCGGCACGCGGTTCGGCGACCACGCGCTGGGTACGCGGATCATCCAGAAACAGATAGTGCACCAGCGCCGACAACCAGCTCGCGACCTTGTGCGGGCCACGGTGATTCTCTTCCCCCACCAGCATGTGAATGCCACGGTCGTAATTGTCGACATCATAGAACGGCGCGATACGGTCTTCCTTGGCCCAGTAGGCCTCGAAATAGGCAAACGGCTGATCGTCGAAACAGCCGATCAACGTCAGCGTGTGCGGATCGGCGTCGAGCTTGCTCAGGTATTCGCGATGCTGCTCAAGACTGCCCTCCTCCTGCCAGAAACTGGCGACACGTGGACTGTTCTGCCAGCGATTGAAACGCGCCAGATCCTGCTCGATCTCCACCGTGCGCAGGGAGATCCACGCCCCGAGGCGTGCATCGAAACGTCGATAGACTTCGCCGCGCGGCTTGACCGGACGCAGCGGATGGCGCTTGCCCTGGCTGATCACCATTTGTTGTGGGTAGCTGCCGCTCAGCGATGTACCGAGCCATGGCTGCGGCAATTGCCAGAACAGGGTGCGTTCGCAGCGGTATTCGCCGGCCACTTCGGTGCTGACCAGCAAGCCGCTGAGCAAGGCTTCGGTGGGCGGCTGGTCCAGTTGCCAGAGCAATTGCTGACGCTCCGGCTCACGGGCGAACAACCAGTAACAGGCCGCCCACAACGCCAGGCCGGGGGGCAGGGCAAAACGCTCATCGAGCTGAATCGGGCCGGTGCCGTCACGATTCAGACGCAAGCGAACCAGCGGTTGCCCGTCCAGGCTCAGGCTCAGACGGCTTTCAGTAGCATCGGCTACCAGTTCACTGCCCGAAGGCAAGGCCAGGGCAGTCAGGTCATTCAGATTGGACATGGGTCGGGCTCACGATAATCGTCGACAGTTCAACGATGGGACGTGAGCCGCACGGGAAAATTTAGCCGGCGGGGTGAAATCAGTGTTGCGGTACCGGTACCAGAGCGATCTTGTATGGCTCGAAAATCTTCAGCATCTGTCCGTTGTCCCGCAGCTCCTGCAACAATTTGCCAAACGCCTCGCCGGTGATCGGCGCGGCCGGGCGCAGAATGGAGTAATGGTGATAAACCTGATCGATGCGCTGCGACACCAGCAACTTGTCGGCCACCTTTTCGTTGCGTTTCAGGTAGTCGAACAGGTAAGAGCGCGTGACCAAAGCAATGTCGGCGCGCCCGCGCAGCACCATCAACAGGTTGCTGTCATGGGAATAGGTCAACGTGGCCTTGAACGTATCCGCGAGAAATTTGGGGTCGGCGTTGAAATTGGCGAACTCGTAGTGATAACCGCTGTACAGCGCCAGCCGCTTGCCCTTGAGGTCCGAGAAGTAATCCTGCTGCCGACCCTCTTCGCGTTGCGCGACGAAAATCTCGGCATCTTCCAGACCCATATCGACCGTGGTGTGTGGAATGTCCTTCCAGCCCCACTCCGGGTTTTCGAAAATCGCCATGTCGGTGCGCCCTTCCTTCAAGTCACCGAAACGCCGGGGAATCGAGGTCGGTACCAGGACAAACTGATACTCCGTCTGCAACGCATTCAGCGCTTCGACCAATTCCGGCAGCAGACCGGTGTCGGCTCCGTTTTCCGGGCGGATGGTGTAAGGCGGAAAGTGCGCGGCGCCCACTCGAACCAGTTGCGCCGCCTGCGCAGGCAACCCTGAAAATGCCGTCAGCGCGACGAGTACCAGCCCCGTGGCCGTCCGAATTGGCGAAGACTTCAAAACACCCCACTCCCCGAAAAAATACCGATCAATGCATTCAAGCTAGGCGGTTTCGCCCAGTTAGCCAGTTTCCTGACCTGTTGGAACGTGGGTTAACGCTCTTCGAGCACCAGAATCAGCGCTTCATCGGCCAACTGATCGAGGCTCAGGCTGCCGCCGGCACGAAACCAGGTGGTGGTCCAAGACAGCGCGCCAGTGAGAAAACGTCGGGTAATGAATACATCGCCACGGATAAACCCCGCCTCCTTGGCTTCGCCCAGCACCTGCAACCAGAGGTCTTCATAGACATCGCGCAGGGCCAGCACCCGGGCCTGACCTTCTTCGGACAGCGAACGCCATTCATAGACCAGCACCGCCATGGCTTCGCCGCTGCCGCCCATGATCGACTGCAACTCGCAGCGAATCAGCGCCAGCACCCGCTCGCGCACGTTGCTGGCTTCGGCCAGCGCAGCGCGCATCAACGCGGTGTTGTAACGGATGGTTTCTTCCATCACCGCCCGGAGGATTTCATCCTTGCTTTTGAAGTGATGAAAAATGCTTCCGGACTGAATCCCCACCGCCCCGGCCAGATCACGCACGGTGGTACGTTCATAGCCTTTGTTGCGAAACAGGTGAGCGGCCACTTGCAGCAACTTGCCGCGGGCGCTGTCAGGGTCGGTCAACTGGCCCTGGTCGACCAGTTCGCGCATGACCCTCAGGGCTTTTTGCTCGTCCACCCGTTCTCTCCTACAGTCGATCAGTCTGTTGCCCCCTGAACACGCAGGGTTGCGCGCAATTTAAGCCGCGAGCCGCAACCAAGCAAGCGCTTGGGCAGAAGATATTTCAGTGGTTTACAAACCAAGCGCTTGCTTGGTAGCCTCCAGACACTTCTGTCGCAGGTTCCTGAGTCGGAGATAAAAATGCCCACCACCGTTCGGATCGGATGCGCCAGCGCATTCTGGGGTGACACCAGTACCGCCGCCGCACAACTTGTGGCCGGCGGACAGCTGGATTATCTGGTGTTCGATTACCTGGCCGAAATCACCCTGTCGATCATGGCCGGCGCGCGCATGAAGGACCCGCAGGCAGGGTTCGCCGGGGACTTCGTTGAGGTGCTCGCGCCGCTGCTGCCGCAACTGGCTGAACAGAAAATCCGCGTCATCAGCAATGCCGGCGGGATCAATCCAAAAGCCTGTGCCGCCGCCCTGCAAGCCGCCTGCGACAAGGCCGGGGTCAAGCTGAAAATCGCCGTGCTGCTCGGCGATGACCTGCAACCGCAATTCAAGCAACTTGCCGCCCAAGGCATCCACGAAATGTTCAACGGCGCGCCGCTGCCGCCGATGTGCGTATCGACCAACGCCTACCTCGGCGCACCGGGCATCGTCGAAGCCCTGCGCCTGGGCGCCGACATCGTCATCACCGGGCGCGTGGTCGACAGCGCGGTGGTCAGTGCGGCGCTGGTGCATGAGTTCGGCTGGGCGTGGCACGACTACGACAAACTGGCCCAGGCCGCGCTGGCCGGGCACATCATCGAATGCGGCGCGCAATGCACCGGTGGCAACTTCACCGACTGGCGCGACGTGCCGGACTACGAACACATCGGTTTTCCCATCGTTGAAGTCAGTGCCGACGGCCAGTTCATCGTGAGCAAACCCGAAGGCTCCGGCGGGTTGGTGACGCCGCTGACGGTTGGCGAGCAGATGCTCTATGAAATCGGTGATCCGCAGGCCTATCTGTTGCCGGATGTAGTCTGCGATTTCACTCAAGTGAAACTGCAGCAACAGGGCAAAAACGCCGTGCACGTCCACGGAGCCAAAGGCCTGCCGCCCAGCGATAAATACAAGGTCAGCGCAACTTACCCGGACGGTTTCCGCTGCACCGCCAGTTGCCTGATCGCCGGCATCGATGCGGTGGACAAGGCGCGCCGCGTCAGTCAGGCAATCATCGACAAGACTGCAGAAATGTTCAGCCAGCGCGGCTGGCCACCCTACAGCGAAGTCAACATTGAACTGCTCGGCAGCGAAGCCACATACGGCCCTCACGGCCAGCGTCGGGACAGCCGCGAGGTGGTGATCAAACTTGCGGTGCGCCATCCACTGAAACCGGCGCTGATCCTGTTCTCCCGGGAAATCGCCCAGGCTGCCACCGGCATGGCACCGGGACTGACGGGAATCGTCGGCGGACGGCCGACGGTATACCCGCTGATCCGGCTATTCTCGTTCCTGATCGATAAAACCGCCTGTACCCTGCACATCGACATGGCCGGTGAACAGCATCCCTGCGCCCTCCCCGCGCAAAGGCCGCTCGACAGCCATGACCTGCCAACCCCCGACCAGCCACCCAAACCCCAGGGCCGCGCCGACGCCAGTGTGCCGTTGGTGAAACTGGCGGTGGCGCGCTCCGGTGACAAGGGCAACCACAGCAACATCGGCGTCCTGCCGCGCCGGCCGGAATACCTGCCATGGATCGCCGAAGCGCTGACGCCGGCGGTGATCGTCGACTGGATGCGCCATGTGCTCGACCCGATTCACGGCCGGGTCGAACGCTGGTACCTGCCCGGCACCCACAGCCTGAATTTTCTGCTGGAGAACGCGCTTGGCGGCGGAGGCGTGGCGAGTCTGCGCATTGATCCCCAGGGCAAGGCCTTCGCTCAGCAACTGCTGGAAATCCAGATCCCGGTGCCGCAGAGCATCGCCGAACAACTCGACTAGAGGTTGGGCTTCATGGCTTACGCATCGATTTTCAAAGCCGATCTGTTCAGCGGCCAGACCATCATCGTCACCGGTGGCGGCAGTGGCATCGGGCGCTGCACCGCGCATGAACTGGCGGCGCTCGGCGCCACTGTGCTGCTGGTCGGGCGCAAACCGGAGAAGCTGCAAAAGGTCGCCGCCGAAATCAGCGAAGACGGCGGCCGCGCCCATTGGCAGGCCTGCGATATCCGTGACGAAGACGCGGTGAAACAACTGGTCGCCGAGTTGATCGCCGAACACGGGCCGATCCACGGTCTGGTCAACAATGCCGGCGGCCAGTACCCGTCGCCACTGGCCGCGATCAATCAGAAAGGCTTTGAAACCGTATTGCGCACCAACCTGGTCGGCGGCTTCCTGATGGCCCGGGAAGTGTTCAACCAGTCGATGAGCAAACACGGCGGCAACATCGTCAACATGCTTGCCGACATGTGGGGCGGCATGCCCGGCATGGGCCACTCGGGCGCGGCACGTTCGGGGATGGACAACTTCACCAAAACCGCCGCGTTCGAGTGGGGGTACGCCGGGGTGCGGGTCAATGCGGTGGCGCCGGGCTGGATCGCATCCAGCGGCATGGACACTTATGAAGGCGCGTTCAAAGCGGTGATCCCGACCCTGCGCGAACACGTGCCACTCAAACGCATCGGTACCGAATCGGAGGTCAGTGCGGCGATCGTTTTTCTGCTCAGCCCGGCGGCGGCGTTCATCAGCGGCAGCACCTTGAAAATCGATGGTGCGGCCAGTCTCGGCAGCCGCGCATGGCCGTTGCACAAGGCAAGCCACAGCGAGTCGTTCAACGGTTTCCATCGGGCGTACCTGCCCGACGTGCTCAAGGACAAGGAGTAAGCCATGCCGCAGATCCAGTCCCAACTCGATCCGCACAGTGAAGCTTTCGCGCGCAACTGCGCGGCGATGCTCACGGCCATCGAGCAAGTCCAGCAACTGGAACAGAACCTGCTGAACAAGGCTGCCGAAGCCAAGGGCAAATTCGACAAGCGCGGGCAACTGCTGCCCCGCGAACGCCTGAACCTGCTGCTCGACCCCGGTGCGCCGTTCCTCGAACTGGCGAGTCTGGCCGGCTACAAGCTGCACGACGACAAGGACGGCAGCGCTGCCGGTGGCGGCCTGATCGCCGGCATCGGTTACGTGTCCGGCATACGCGCAATGGTGGTGGCCAACAACAGCGCGATCAAGGGCGGCACGATCTCCCCCACCGGCCTGAAAAAATCCCTGCGGCTGCAACAGATCGCCCTGGAAAACAAACTGCCGGTGATCACTCTGGCAGAGAGCGGCGGCGCCAACCTCAATTATGCGGCGGAGATATTCGTCGAAGGCGCACGCAGTTTTGCCAATCAGGCGCGGATGTCGGCCATGGGTTTGCCGCAAATTACCGTGGTGCACGGCTCGGCGACGGCCGGTGGCGCCTATCAACCGGGGCTGTCGGATTACGTGGTGGTGGTGCGCGGTAAGGCCAAGCTGTTTCTTGCCGGGCCGCCGCTACTCAAAGCCGCAACCGGCGAAGTCGCCACCGATGAACAACTGGGTGGCGCCGAGATGCACGCACAGGTCGCCGGCACCGCCGAGTATCTGGCCGAGAACGATGCGGATGGCGTGCGGCTGGTGCGCGAAATCCTGCGCATGCTGCCGTGGAACGAGCAACTGCCGTGGCTGCCCGAGCCGCAATACAAGGCGCCGCTGTACCCGATCGACGAGTTGCTCGGGCTGATTCCCGACGACCCTAAGAAGCCCTACGACGTGCGCGAAATCGTTGCGCGGATTGCCGATGAATCGGAGTTTCTCGAATTCAAGGGCGAGTTCGATCAGCAAACCATCTGCGGCCAATTGAAAATCCACGGTCGCGCCTGCGGCCTGATCGGCAACAACGGCCCGATAACGCCGGCCGGGGCGAGCAAGGCCGCGCAGTTCATTCAGCTGTGCGACCAGAGCCAGACGCCGCTGCTGTTTTTCCACAACACCACCGGTTTCATGGTCGGCACCGAGTCCGAGCAGCAAGGCGTGATCAAACACGGTTCGAAACTGATTCAAGCGGTGGCCAATGCGCGAGTGCCTAAACTGACGATTGTCGTCGGTGGCTCCTACGGTGCCGGCAACTATGCGATGTGCGGGCGCGGTCTCGATCCACGTTTCATCTTCGCCTGGCCCAACAGCCGCACCGCGGTGATGGGCGGCGCGCAGGCCGGCAAGGTGTTGCGCATCGTCACCGAGGCCAAACAGCTCAAGGAAGGCCTGGTGCCGGATCCGAAAATGCTCGACATGCTCGAACAGGTCACCGCGCAGAAACTCGACAGCCAGTCCACCGCGCTCTACGGCAGCGCCAACCTGTGGGACGACGGCCTGATCGACCCGCGCGATACGCGCACCCTGCTCGGTTACCTGCTGGATATCTGCCACGAAGCCGACATCCGCACGTTGCAACCCAACAGCTTCGGCGTCAGCCGCTTCTGACTGCCACCGATCCCAAGGAGAACAATAAAAATGATCTTCACCCTGGAACACGAAGCCCTGCGCCGCACCGTCCGCCAATTCGTCGAGCACGAGATCAACCCGCACGTCGATGAATGGGAAAAGGCCGGACGCTTTCCAATCCACGAGATTTTCCGCAAGGCCGGCGACCTCGGCCTGCTGGGGATTTCCAAGCCGCAAAAATTCGGCGGCATGGGCCTCGACTACAGCTATTCGATTGTCGCCGCCGAAGAGTTCGGCACCATTCATTGCGGCGGTATTCCGATGTCGATCGGCGTGCAGACCGACATGTGCACCCCGGCGCTGGCCCGCTTTGGCTCCGATGAATTGCGCGACGAATTCCTCCGCCCCGCGATCACCGGTGAGCAGGTCGGTTGCATCGGCGTCTCGGAAGTCGGTGCCGGCTCCGACGTCGCCGGACTCAAGACCAGCGCGCGCAAGGACGGCGACGACTACGTGATCAACGGCAGCAAGATGTGGATCACCAACTCGCCGAGCGCCGATTTCATCTGCCTGCTGGCCAACACCTCGGACGACAAGCCGCACATCAACAAGTCGCTGATCATGGTGCCGATGAACACCCCGGGCATCAGCCTCAGCTCGCACCTGGACAAGCTCGGCATGCGCAGCTCGGAAACCGCCCAGGTGTTTTTCGATAACGTGCGTGTACCGCAGCGCAACCGCATCGGCCACGAAGGCGCCGGGTTCATGATGCAGATGCTGCAGTTCCAGGAAGAACGCCTGTTCGGCGCGGCGAACATGATCAAGGGTCTGGAATATTGCGTCGACAGCACCATCGAGTACTGCAAGGAGCGCAAGACCTTCGGCAACGCGCTGATCGACAATCAGGTGATCCATTTCCGCCTCGCCGAATTGCAGACCGAAATCGAATGCTTGCGGGCGCTGGTCTATCAGGCCACCGAGCAATATGTGAAAGGTCAGGACGTCACACGTCTGGCATCGATGGCCAAGCTCAAGGCCGGCCGTCTCGGCCGTGAAGTCAGCGACAGCTGCCTGCAATATTGGGGCGGCATGGGCTTCATGTGGGACAACCCGGTGGCCCGCGCCTATCGCGACGTGCGGCTGGTATCGATCGGCGGTGGCGCCGATGAAATCATGCTGGGGATCATCTGCAAACTGATGGGCATCCTGCCGGGGAAAAAGAAATGAGCCCCCTGCCCGACTGCCAGACTCTGCTGCTGGAACTGCACGGCGGCGTGCTGCACATCACCCTCAATCGCCCGGACAGCCGCAATGCGATGAGCCTGCAAATGGTCGCCGAACTGCGCGCGGTATTGGCGGCGGTGCGCGATGACCGCGGGGTTCGCGCTCTGGTCCTCAGCGGTGCCGGTGGGCATTTCTGTGCGGGGGGCGACATCAAGGACATGGCCAATGCCCGTGCCCAAGGGGCCGACGCTTACCGCGTGTTGAACCGCGCCTTTGGAGCTCTGCTGCAAGAAGCTCAGGACGCACCACAAGTGCTGATCACCGTTTTACAGGGCGCAGTGCTCGGTGGTGGTTTCGGGCTGGCATGTGTCAGCGATATCGCTATGGCCGACCATCAAGCGCAGTTCGGTCTGCCGGAAACCAGCCTCGGTCTGCTGCCGGCGCAGATCGCGCCATTCGTGGTGCAGCGCATCGGCCTGACCGAGACCCGCCGACTGGCACTGACCGCTGCGCGTTTCGACGGCCATCAGGCGCGGCGGCTGGGACTGGTGCATTTTGTCGAGCAGGATCCGCAGGCACTGGCAGAACGCCTCGACGAAGTGCTCGACCATGTTTTGTGCTGCGCGCCCGAAGCGAATGCGGCGACCAAAAAATTGCTGCTCGCCAGTGCCGGGCAGCCCTCGGATGAGCTGCTGGATGAAGCGGCGCGGTGGTTCAGCGAAGCGGTGACCGGGGCCGAAGGGATCGAGGGCACCATGGCTTTCGTGCAAAAGCGCAAACCGCGATGGGCCCCTTAAAAGCTTCGCGAGCAGGCTCGCTCCCACAGACGGAACGCATTCCAAATGTGGGAGCGGGCTTGCTCGCGAAGAGGCCAGCACCGACACCGCAAATTCCGAGGGAACAGCCATGCCCGTCATCCACAAAATCCTGATCGCCAACCGCGGTGAAATCGCCTGCCGCATCCAGCGCACCGCCCAGGCCCTCGGCTATCGCACCGTCGCCGTATTCAGCGATGCCGACGCCGATGCCCTGCACGTGCAGATGGCCGATCAAGCGGTGAACATCGGCGCCGCACCGGTGCAGCAGTCCTACCTGAACATCCCGGCGATCCTCGACGCCGCCCGCCGCAGCGGTGCCGACGCGATCCATCCCGGCTATGGCTTCCTCTCGGAAAATGCCGAATTCGCCCGTGCCTGCGCAGAGGCCGGCCTGACCTTCATCGGCCCCAGCGCCGAGGCCATCGAGCTGATGGGCAGCAAGCGCCTGTCGAAAATCGCCATGCTCGACGCTGGTGTTCCCTGTATCGCCGGCTATCAAGGCGCCGCGCAGGATGACGCCACGTTGCTGCGCGAAGCCGAGCGCATCGGCTATCCACTGATGATCAAGGCCAGCGATGGCGGCGGTGGACGCGGCATGCGTCTGGTGCACAGCAGCGAGGAATTGCCGGCGCAATTGCGCACCGCCCGCTCCGAGGCGCTGAACGGTTTCGGCAGTGATGAACTGATCCTCGAACAGGCGCTGATCGAACCACGGCACGTCGAGGTGCAACTGTTCGGCGATCATCACGGCAACCTGATCTACCTCGGCGAGCGCGATTGCTCGGTGCAGCGCCGCCATCAGAAAGTCGTCGAGGAAGCACCCTGCCCGGTGATGACACGCGAGTTGCGCCAGGCCATGGGCGAAGCGGCATTGAAAGCTGGCCGAGCGGTGAATTACGTCGGTGCCGGCACCGTCGAGTTTCTGCTCGATGCCCGTGGGCAGTTCTACTTTCTGGAAATGAACACCCGTCTGCAGGTCGAGCATCCGGTGACCGAGTTGATCACCGGGCAGGATCTGGTCGCCTGGCAACTGGCCGTCGCCGAGGGGCAGCCGCTGCCGTTGACTCAGGATCAGGTCGCGCTGAACGGTCACGCCATGGAAGTGCGTCTGTATGCCGAAGATCCGACGCAGAATTTCCTGCCGCAGACCGGTCGTGTACAGGCCTGGGAACCGGCGTTGGGCCCGGGAGCGCGGATCGATCATGGCTTGCTCGAAGGTCAGTCGATCAGCCCGTTTTATGATCCGATGCTCGGCAAACTGATCGCCCACGGCGCCACCCGCGAAGAGGCACGGCGCAAGCTGCTGCGCGCGGTGCAGGACAGCGTGCTGCTCGGCGTTCAGAACAACCAGCGTTTGCTGGTCAGCCTGCTGCAGCATCCGCAGTTCATCAGCGGCGAGTTCAGTACCGCGTTCATTGCTCAGCATTTCACTGACCACCCATGCCTGCACACTTACGCCCCCACCGCCGAGGAGCTGGCCATCGCCGCCGTGCTGTTTTATCAGGCTGTCGCGCAGGCGCATCGTGCGCCGCTCAAGGGCTGGCGCAACAATGTCGGCGCGCCGCTCAATTACCGCCTCGGGCTTGAACAGCAGGACTGGACCGTGCAACTGCTTGCGCACGGCGATGACCGCTTCACCGTGAACGTGATGCAGCGCGCACTGGTACTGACCGTCATCAATTGCGACGAACGCGCGGTGACGCTGGAAGTCGACGGGCTGCGGCAACTTCACGCCTACCGGATCGATGGCGAAGAACTCTGGCTGTTCACCCACCCCGGCAACCTGCGCCTGGAGGATCGAACTCATGCGCTGATCAGCAGTCAGAGCAGCGTCAGCTCCGGCACACTGAAAGCGCCGATGGACGGTGCCATCGTCGACGTGCTGGTCAGCGAAGGCAGCCCGGTCAGCAAGGGTCAGTTGCTGGTGGTGCTGGAGGCAATGAAAATGGAGCACCCGCTCAAGGCCGGCATCGACGGCGTGCTCAAGCGGGTGCAGGTCAAGGTCGGCGATCAGGTAAAAAATCGTCAGGTTCTGTTGCAGGTCGAGTGAGTCGCCAGGCGCAAACGCAAGGTTTGACTACGCTCTGATCTATCAGGACGCGTAAATCAGGAAACCTGCGATGCCCCATTGGCTGGTCATTGATCTGGAAGCCACCACAGATGAAGGTGGCTGGCCGGTTACGGAAATGGAAATCATCGAAATCGGCGCGACGCTGGTCGACCGTGCCGGTCGCGAGCAGGATCACTTTCAGCGGTTCGTCAAACCGACCCGGCGGCCGTTGCTGACGCCGTTCTGCCGTGAGCTCACGCACATCACCCAGGCCAACATCGACGCCGCGCAGCCGTTGAACGAGGTCTGGCCGGCCTTCGAACGCTGGCTCGGGCAACACCAGACACGCCTCGAAGGCTGGGCCAGTTGGGGCGATTACGACCGCAAGCAGTTGCTCCAGGAATGGCAGCGCCTGCAACTCGACAGCCTGCTGAGCCGGGTGCCACACATGAACCTCAAGCAGCGCTTCGCCAAGGCCCGGCGCCTGGAACGACCGCTGGGCTTGAACGGTGCGCTGCAACTGGCCGGCATGCAGTTCAGCGGTCAACAGCACCGAGCCCTGGAAGATGCGCGCAATACCGCGCGGTTGCTGCCGTTGGTCTTGCCACTCTGAAGTCAGGGCGAGAACTCGCCGGACACGCCCCGGGCAGGTGACGGCGCCGGGAGCCTTGTGCATACTGGCCAGCCTTTTTTAACCCTTTTTTGCCCTTTTCGAGAGGAATCGCCCATGTTCAAAGTCAACGAGTACTTCGACGGCACCGTCAAGTCGATCGCTTTTGGCACCGCTGAAGGTCCGGCGACCATCGGCGTCATGGCCCCGGGCGAATACGAATTCGGCACCGCTCAGCGCGAGATCATGCACGTGGTCTCCGGTGCGCTGACCGTCAAACTGCCGGACAGCAGCGACTGGGAAACCTTCGCCGCCGGCAGCCAGTTCAACGTTCCGGCCAACAGCAAGTTCCAGCTGAAAGTCGCCGTTGATACCGCTTATCTGTGCGAATACCGCGGCTAAGCCCACGGTTTTTCCCGGTGCAAAAAAATGCCCGTGTCCATGGACACGGGCATTTTCATTTCCGGCAGCGGTTACTCGAGGATTTCCACCGGCATTCCGACTTCCAGTTGACCATTGCTGTCGTTGACCAGGTTCTGCCCGAACATCGCGCCATCGGCCTGCGCACGGTATTTCTGCAGGGTTGCCAGCGGTTCGCGATCAGCACTGCGTTCGCCGGTTTGCGGATCGATGGTGGTCAGAATGCAGCGCGAGCAAGGCTTCACCACGCGGAACTCGACGTCACCGATACGAATGCGCTTCCAGCCGTCCTCGGCGAACGCCGCGCTGCCTTCGATCACCAGATTCGGCCGAAAGCGCAGCATCTCCAGCGGTCGTCCGACCTTTTGCACCAGATCCTCAAGTGACGCTTCGCCAATCAGCAACAGCGGGAAACCGTCAGCGAACGCGACCTGATCGTCCTCACGGCCATAACCGGCCTGCGTCATGCGCGCGCGATCAAGTGGCACCTGCACCAGACGGGTCGGCTTGCCGATGAACTCGCTGACCCAGCGAGCCGCTGCATCACCGGCATCCGGCACGCGCAGGGTGTCACGCCAGATGGTCACACCGCGCAGGTCGGAATCGGCCTCGGGCAGTGGCACGTCCAGCGCGGCAAGCCCGGGCGCGCTGAGGGTCAGACCGCCCTGCGCGTTCCACAATGCCGACAGCTGACTCATTTTCGCTTCGGCCCGCTGGGTCAGAAAGCGCCCGCTGGCCTCGTCCACGAGCATCCAGCGTCGGTCCCCTGCAAGGCCCAGTTTGTCCAGGCCAATCGATTGCAGAATCTCGGGTTTGCCGGATTTCAACGGGTAACGATAAAGCGCGCTCAGACGCAGCATGGCAAGCTCCCTGGTGGGCAAAAAAGCCACCCTATACGAGCTTTATCGGCGAATCAAAAGAGTTTGTGCAGTGCAAACCTTGTGGGAGCGAGCCTGCTCGCGAAAGCGGAAATTCATTCAACACATGTGTTGACATGGAATCCGCCTTCGCGAGCAGGCTCGCTCCCACAGGAGGCTGAAGCGTCAGGATCAGGCCGGCACTTCATCGAGCATCAGACGCTGACGCACCACATCGACCAGTTTGTCCGGCTGGAATTTGGAGAGGAAGTTGTCGCAACCGACCTTCTTCACCATCGAGTCGTTGAAGCTGCCGGACAGTGAAGTGTGCAACACCACGTACAGGCCGCGCAGACGTGGATCGTTGCGGATCTCGGTGGTCAGGCGATAGCCGTCCATTTCCGGCATCTCCGCGTCGGTGAACACCATCAGCAGTTTGTCGGTCATGTTCACGCCGGTATCGGCCCAGGCCTTGAGCATGTTCAGCGCCTTCAGACCATCGCTGGCGATGTGCATTTTCACCCCGAGCTGGCCGAGGGTGTCGCGCAGTTGCGAAAGCGCCACGTTGGAGTCGTCCACCAGCAGCACTTCGCGGCCACGGGCACGCTCCAGCACCGGATCGTCAAGCTTGTCACGCGAGACTTTGGCGTTGTATGGGACGATTTCGGCGAGGACTTTCTCGACGTCGATGATTTCCACCAATTGATCGTCAACCTTGCTGATTGCAGTCAGGTAGTGCTGGCGGCCAGCACTGGTCGGCGGCGGCAGAATGGCTTCCCAGTTCATGTTGACGATGCGATCCACGCCACCGACGAGGAAAGCCTGCACCGAACGGTTGTACTCGGTGACGATGATGGTGCTGTTCGGACCCGGCACCAGCGGACGCATGCCGATCGCCTGAGACAAGTCGATCACCGGCAGCGTCTGCCCACGCAGGTTGACCACGCCGCAGACAAACGGGTGACGCTGTGGCATCAAGGTCAGCTTTGGCAGTTGCAGCACTTCCTGAACCTTGAACACGTTGATCGCGAACAATTGGCGTCCGGCCAGTCGAAACATGAGAATTTCCAGGCGATTCTCACCCACCAGTTGCGTGCGTTGGTCTACCGTGTCGAGAATGCCGGCCATCAATGACTCCTGGGCTTGTTCTGATGAATTCACTACTAAGTGGGGTTATCGGCTGTTTATGGCGATTCTTGATCCCCACAAAATTCACCATCAAAATGCCACACATGGGCATTGATGTCACATTAACATCATGGTTTACTGACCCGGTGTTTTCATCTGCTGCATTCTCTTCTGGCGCGACCACAGTTTGCGCCACAGGTTCCCGCGCGTAAGGGAATCCCCTAGGAACAATCAGGCCCAACCTGATGTTCGCAATATCCAATAGCCATTAATGTGACGCCATTCTCATTGCATGAACGGAGTCAGGCTATTGTGTGCGATCGCAGGTCAGTGGAACCCCACCCTCTGGAAAACCTCAGCCAGTGCAATTGCACGGTGGGGCGCGATCTCCCGACGATCCACGAACGTCGACACACACGGCATTCCCTCATCAGACATGACGCTGTGGAGATAAGCATGCCAATCGACCGTAAAGACTGGGCGCAACGCTTTCCCGAATTCCTCGTCGAAGCTGAAACACTCCTGGCCAAGTCCGAAGAGTGCCTGAGCCACCTGCAATTGATCAGCAACGACAAAGACGCCATCGACTGCATGCGCAACACCCTGCTCAAACTGGCGAGCCGGGCTGAAGCGTTGGCACTGGAGGCGATCTCCGAGTTTTCCCTGCATATTCACAGCCTGCTCGACCACGCGCCGGATCATATCGATCTGCACGCACAGGCGCTGAATGCGCTGCAGGACTGTTTCACCCTGATGGCCTGGCAGATTGAACTGGTCGATCACAATACCGGCCAATTGAGCCTGGATGGCAGCGAACAAACCTCACTGATCGAAGCGTTCGCGTTTCAGGTCGGTCAGAGCCAGTTCAAGCCACCGCTCCGGCCTCAGCCGCTTTCGCTGTTGTCTTATTCCGAGCGTCAGGCGTGATCCGCCGCATTCAAAGCGTAAATCCAGGCTGAAGATGGGAATCGCTGAATGTCGCAATTGAATAGTTCATACCTGCCAGCGACAATTCGAATTAAATAATCACACCTGACACCAGCGGATATTCTGCCGCGGCCTCAGGGTTTGCCTGTGTCTGTGTAACGATCAACTTCGAACCGCACGGATCTCTACCAAGCACAATAAAACGACATTTTCCATAATGGAACTCACGTCCAACATGACGTATTTCCTGACTCATTGGACATATATCGCAAACGCGACCAACGGTATCTTAAGTGGTATTATGCCGACCGTTAGTTGCTTTCAACTAATGGCACAGTGATTCAGCGACTGTCATCCAACGAACTTGATGGTCGAATATCGTTCACTGTACTTCGTTAAAATCAATAACATAATTGACAGCATTTTCAGACAGAGATCCGCCAGCCACCGGCCGGTCTGCCCGTAGCGAACATCCATTGGCTCCATCCGTTATGTACGCCAGCCTCAAGTCAATCATCAAATGGCCACCGTCCCGGGAAAATGCACGCCGGTTCACTCTCATATTGAGTGTCATCGCCGCCGCTGGCAGCCTGCTGACCTACGGATTGTCTGCTCCGCTCTCACTGGGTCTGCTGCTGTTGAATATTGCCGCCACTGCTTGTGTCTGGGTGCAATATCGACTGTCGCGCAAATCGATCAAGTTTCAGCCTCAGGAACTCGCCGATCGTTTGCTGGAAGTCCAGGAAAACGAACGCCACCGTCTCAGCCGTGAACTGCACGACGATATCGGCCAGTTACTGACAGCGGCCAAGCTGCAAAGTGAATGGCTGAAAAAACGCCTGCCAGCCGACTTGCAAACGCAATGCTCGACACTCTGCGACACCCTTGACGAAACCCTCAACAAGGTGCGCGACGTTTCCGCCATTCTCAATCCGCGCCAACTGACCAGCCTCGGGCTGGAGGCCAGTCTGCGTGCGCACCTGCTCAAGACCCTGGCGAACACCTCGGTGCACTGGAGCCTCGATTGCCAGCAACGGCTCAATGGCATTCCGGAAGAAATGGCGGTCGCTGCCTTTCGCATTGCCCAGGAAGCGGTCACCAACATTCTGCGTCATGCGCAGGCCAGCAATCTGCTGATCCGCGTGCAACGCTTGCCAAAAGGCCTGACGCTGTTGATCAGCGACGACGGACAAGGCTTTGCGCCTGCCGCGGATCCGGGTCGCGAAGGACAGCGCGGAATGGCCGGGATGGCCGAAAGGATCGAACAGTTGGGCGGCACGCTGAACGTCATCAGCGAGCCGGGCAAAGGCACTCAAATCGAAGCACTATTCCCCTGGGCGCCCCGTGCACTCGAGCGGGCCAGTACGAATAAGGTTATGCGTTGACTTGTAACTTACTTCTGGTGGATGACCACTCGCTGATCAGGGCCGGCGTGCGCGCTCTGGTGCTCGATATTCCCGGTTACGCGGTCGTTGGCGAAGCCAGCGACGGCTCGCAGTTGCTCGAAATGGTCGAGCAACTGGCGCCCGACATCGTGTTGCTGGATATCTCGATGAAGGAAACCGGTGGCCTGGAAGCCTTGCAACGGCTCAAGCGGGTGCGCCCGCAAAGCAAGGTGCTGATTCTCTCGATGCACACCGATCCGGCGCTGATCATGCAGGCGCTGGAATCCGGCGCGCACGGTTACCTGCTCAAGGACACCACGGCCACCGAGCTTGAACACGCCCTCGAAGCCTTGCGTAATAACGAGCGCTACCTGAGCCCGGCCATCGCCCACACCGTGATCAACCAGGCGCTGATCCGCACGCAGAAAAACCAGCCGGAAGTCGCCGACTCGCACAATCTGACGGCACGCCAGCTGGAAATCCTGCGGTTGATCGTACGCGGCAAATCCACTCGGGAGATCGCCAACGGCCTGGGCCTGAGCATCAAGACCGTCGAAACCCACCGCTCGCAGATCATGAAACGCCTGCAGATCTACGACGTGGCGGGTCTGGTACTGTTCGCGGTGCGCGAACAGATCATCAGTCTGGACGACTGATCGAACCCGCGCCGCCCAACAGCGGCGAATGCTCCGGCAAATGCACCTGCAAGGCGGCGGGGCGCGCCTCGAAACGCAGGCTGTCGCCCTCCAGCGGCTCGCCGTCAAGGTTGATGCTCAGCCCCTCGGCGACCTTGATTTCGACCCAGGGCAAACGGGCCCGGACAAACATATTGTCGAGGCCGAAGCCGTCGCTGAGCAGGTTCTTCAGCGTGCCCACCAACTCCTGTGGTGCCGGCAGAATACTGATGTCCAATAGACCATCGTCCGCCAGTGCCTGCGGGCACAAGACGTGTCCGCCGCCTGCCTGACGACCGTTGCCGATGCCCAATGCGAGCAGCTCGCCGCTCCAGTGAAAGTCCGGCCCTTGCAGTTCACCGTAAGCCGCGTGCAGCTCACTGAAGCGCGACAAACCGGTGAACAGATAGGCGGCCCCGCCGAGCACTTTTTTCAGATCTTCAGAGGTATTGGCCGTGACCTGGCTGCCGAAACCACCCGTCGCCATGTTCAGGAAAATCTGCCCACCGACTTCGCCCAGGTCAATCTTGCGCGGTGGCACGTCCAGCATTTCCAGTGCTTCGGCCGGCTCCAGCGGGATCCCCGCCGCGCGGGAAAAATCGTTAGCCGTTCCTAGCGGCAACAGCACCAGACTGGCCTCGTCCGGATGCGCGGCAAGCGCTTCAGCGATATCGCGCAACGTGCCATCTCCGCCTCCGGCGATGATCTTCCGAAAGCCACTCGCCAGTGCTTCTTCCACCAGACGCTGAGCGTCACCGGCCTCCCAGGTCAGCCGTACGGCCAATTCCCAGCCCTGCTTGCGTTTGCCTTCGACGGCGGCGCGAACCGCCTCATTGAGTGCCTGCTTGCCATGCAGAATCAACAGCGCCCTGCGTTCACTCATTACGGTCACTCCCCAAGATTGAATCGGTATGAAACATCTTGACCACTGGTGCAGGCAAAAAAGCCATGGGAACACCATTTAATTCAAGCGACTGACCCGTTGCGTCCTACGCGACGGTATTTTTTCTTACAACATGTGAGGAATCGGCTCAATTGACCGGACACGATCCTTGATTCACCTTGTGCAGGTGGTATCAATTTTCGATTCAACAACACAAGGATGTGCAGGTAATGATTGGATACACCCTCGGAGATGTTGGCAGTCTGGATGACGGGAAGGCCGATGCGCTTACACTTGAAACAGCCGATGGACATTTCCATGCCAAGCCATGAAGCCAGAATTGCAAATAGTCCGGTTGCCCCTCTGGACGAAAGTCGCGCCAATCACAAATCCGATTTCAGAAAGAACGCCAGAACCGCTGGAGAAGTTGATATGGAACCGCGCGTGACCGAACTGGAAACCCACCTCAAATACATTCGTCGGGATATGGACGAAGTTCGCGGGGATGTAAAGACCATCAAGCACCGTCTCGCCTATTCGGCGGGTGCGACGGCGGTGGTCCTGGGACTGCTGGGGTGGGTTGCCAACAGCCGGTTCGATCAGTTGGTCACACTGATGAGCCATTGACAGAGAAATGCAGGCATCGACGCGGTATCGGTCGAGCCTGCAATTACCGGAAGCGGATCAGCCGAGCAGGTCGCTCAGGGGAATGAACCCGACCTCATCGCCTTCTACCAGCGTGCGGCCTTCCAGCACCTCTACCAGACCATCCGCCCAGGCCGCGCTGCGCAGCACACCGGAGCTTTGATTGCGGTAGATGATCGCCCGCCCCTGCTCGAGACGACCGCGCAGGTATTCGCGCCGATTGCCGGCCACAGGCCAGACAAAACCTGCCGGAATCGTAAACTTCAGGGGTTCGACATCCTGTACGCCCTGACGCCGCAACAAGTAGGGCCGCGTGAGCAGAGCAAAGGTCACCAGCGTCGAAGCGGGGTTGCCCGGCAGACCGATGACCGGCACCTTGCGAAAATGGCCAACTGTCAGCGGCTTGCCCGGTTTAATGGCCAGTTTCCACAGCGCCAGCTCGCCCTCTTCCCGCAATGCGATGCCAAGAAAATCCGCTTCACCGACCGACACGCCTCCGGTCGAGAGAATCAGGTCGACACCCTGCAAGTCGCCAAGGCGCGCCCGCGTGGTCGCCAGATCGTCCGGAAGAATACCGGCATCAATCACTTCACAACCCAGGCGCTGCAGCCAGCTGCACAACACCACCCGATTACTGTTGTAGATCTGCCCCGGCCCCAGCGGCCGGCCCGGCTCGACCAGCTCATCGCCGGTGGACAGCACCGCCACTCGGACCTTGCGTACCACATTCAACCCGGCACACCCCAGCGACGCCGCCAGACCTTGTTCGATCGGTCCCAGCCGGGTACCTGCCGCCAGAATCAACTCACCCACGGTGGTTTCTTGCCCCTTCGGACGAATGTTCTGGCCGACGCTCATGGTTTCGATGAAACGCACGCTGCCGTCGTCCTGAACCTCGGCATTCTCCTGCATTTCCACGCAATCGGCCCCGGCAGGCACTGGCGCACCGGTGAAGATCCGCGCGCAGGTACCGGGCTTCAACGGCTCAGGCGCCTGCCCGGCAAAGACTTTCTGGCTGACCGGCAGCGGTGCGCCGGTCCAGTCGGCCAGATTCAAGGCATAACCATCCATGGCGCTATTTGGCCAGGGTGGCAGGTCCAGGGTCGAAACCAGGTCCTCGGCGAGTACCCGCCCCTCGACTTCGGCCAAGGGCAGAAACTCGCGTTCGACAATCGGCGCGGCTTCAGCCATCTCCAGCAGGCGGGCCAACGCTTGCTCGACAGGCATCAGACTGCCGGTCTTGCCCGGCTTACCCACGGGATTCACAGGGCGCCGCCTGTTTCAGGTGAGGGACGAAGTTGCACGGACGGTGCCGCGAATCCAGCTGTTCGGCGAGAATGCCGTCCCAACCGGTGCGCACCGCATTGGTCGAACCTGGCAGGCAGCACACCAGTGTGCCATTGGCCAGACCGGCCAGTGCCCGCGACTGCACGGTCGAAGTACCGATATCGGCCACCGAGATCTGGCGGAACAGTTCACCGAAGCCGTCAACCTGTTTGTCGAGCAGACAAGCCACGGCTTCAGGCGTGCTGTCACGCCCGGTGAAACCAGTGCCGCCGGTAATCAACACGACCTGCACGACGTCCTCGGCAATCCAGTGGGCAACTTGCGCGCGGATCTTGTACAGGTCATCTTTGAGCAGGACCCGTTCGGCCAAGCGGTGACCGGCAGCAGTCAGGCGGTCGACGAAGACCTGGCCTGAGGTGTCGGTTTCCGGGGTTCGGGTATCGCTGACAGTCAGCACCGCAATGTTCAGCGGCGCAAAAGGTACATCGGCCTTGGCTTTCATTAGGCTCGTCCAGTTGTAGGAGAAACAGCCCGGTGTTATATCACAGCGCCTGAATTTTTCGCCGCCCCGCTGGAGAGCTGCCATGACCTCGAATACGCCATTGCCCCCCTGCTCCATTCTGCTCCTGGCAGGCGGACGCGGCCAGCGCATGGGCGGCCAGGACAAAGGGCTGGTCGAATGGCAGGGTGAGCCGCTGATTGCGCATTTGCAGCGCAAGGTCCGACCGCTGACTGACGATCTGATCATCTCCTGCAATCGCAATCACGAGCGTTATGCAGCCTACGCCGATCAATTGGTCACCGATGAGCAAGGCGATTTTCCCGGTCCCCTGGCCGGCATCCTCGCCGGACTCAAGGCAGCCCGCCAGCCACACCTGCTGGTCTTGCCCTGCGATGTGCCGCGAATCGACGCCGCGCTGTTGCAGGACATGCGTGAAACCGCCGACCGGTTTCCTGAAAAACCTTTAATGTTGCGTCACGACGACCACTGGGAACCCCTGCTGTGTGTAATTCCCGTCGCCCTGTTGCCCGCCTTCGAAACCGCGTGGAACGCCGGTGAACGCAGCCCCGGCCGGGTCATGCGCAATCTCGGCGCGACTGCCCTGCAATGCCCGGACAATGACCCGCGCCTGGCCAACCTGAACACCCCCGAACTGTTAAATACGCATAACACTGTGTCAGACTGACAGCATTCAAGGAACTCTCACGCCTTGTATACGTCTCAAGCTCAGTAACCAAAAGTATTCCCATTCGGAGACACACCCATGACTCAACGGACCCTCGCCACTTTCATGCTCGCACTGGGCCTGGCTACCCTCGCTGGTTGCTCCTCGCCAACAGTGCTCACCTTGAATGACGGTCGCGAAATCCAGGCCGTCGACACCCCGAAATACGATGAAGATTCGGGCTTCTACGAGTTCAAACAACTCGACGGCAAAGAGACCCGCATCAACAAGGATCAGGTTCGTACCGTTAAAGAGCTGTAAGCTTTACGTCGACACCGGATAAAGAAAAGCCCGCATTAATGCGGGCTTTTTCATGGGTGGGGGAAAGTGAATGGCGTCACCACTGCAGGGTGATCTGACTTTCGAACTCGCGTTCTTCGCCGGTGACCGGGTCGACAAACCGCAGCCCCTGTGCCAACAGCTTGAGCGGATTGGCGTAATCATCCTCAACGTCTTTCAATACATCCGGGTAGAACGGATCGTTGCAGATACTCGCCCCCAGCGCGGTCATGTGTACACGTAGCTGATGCTTCTTGCCAGTCACCGGATACAGGCCGTAGCGCCACAGATCACCGTTCTTTTCCCGGACTTCCACCGCTGTTTCCGTATTGGCGTCGCCTGGCCCTTCCTGCATGCGGAAGAATGGTTCGCCATCGATCAGACGGCTTTTGTGTACCAGGGGAAATTCGAGCGCCGGAAGCGCACGGGCAATCGCCTCATAGCGTTTATCGATCTGCCGCGTAGGGAACAGCGACTGATAAGCGGAGCGGGTTTGTGAGTTAGCCGAAAAGATCACCAAGCCTGCCGTGTGCCGGTCAATGCGGTGCAGTGGCACCAGATGCGGATTATCGAGGCGACGGATCAGACGGCGCAGCAACGTCTGTTCGACGTACTCGCCGGCCGGCGTCACCGGCAGGAAGTGCGGCTTGTCCGCCACCACCAGATGTTCGTCCGCATACAGGATCGACTCGACCACCGGGATCGGTTTTTCATCCGGCACTTCACGGAAGTAGTGAATGCGCAGGCCTTCCTTGTACGGCAGATCCAGCGCAATCGGCTGCCCCTGACCATCCAGTACCCGGCCCCGGGCGATCCGGTCCAGCCATTGCTCGCGACTGATCGCACTGAAATGCTCACACAGGCAATCAAGGACGGTAGGCCAACTCCCCGGAGGAAGGTAAAGGGTGCTGGCCTGATTCTGCGCAGCGGAAAACGTTGGTGTGGACATACGGAAATTCGAACCCTCAATGCAGGTCGGCATTATCCAACACTGAGCGATACGAACCTAGCGCCGATTCCACCGCCCGCTTCAGGCCGGGATCGACTTGAGCGCGGCGGCTTCGGTGAATTCCTTGAGCCAGCGCAGCACATCGACGGCCTCCCAGCGCCCCGGGTCATACAAGGCATAGAGCAGGCCCTGATAACCGACCACATCCAGTTGCTTGTGATAACCGGCACGCTGGAACAGCGCCTCGATCTCGGCAAAACAGGTGTTGAAATGCAATTTGTTGAAAGGCGTCTTGCCCTCCGTGACCAGCCCGTCCAGGCGCAACTCGAGGACGGCCTCGCGCACCACGTCAACCGACATCCGGTTCACGCTGTTCTTCAACTGTTCGACATTGACCACGGTTCGTCCCTCTGACTGCCGGATTCACCTGCTCAAGTCATCAAAAGCAGCAGGCCCCCCCAATTACTGTATGCACATACAGTAACCGAATAATCCGCAAAGCGCCAAGGGAAGGATGCGCGGTCGCGACCGGCGGAAAGCCATGTCGCGTCAACGAAGAAACAGGCTCAGCGCAGGAAGGCCACCACCTGATCGGCACTGAAAGGCCAGCTCAGCTCCGCGCCGGTGTCAATTCGGCGCAGTACCGGAATTCGCAGGCTGTAAGCCTCGAACCAGGATTCATCGTCAGCAATATCCACCAGTTCGACCAGCAGACCATGCTCGACAAAAGGCATCAACTCGGCCTCTGCCACCTCACACAAATGGCATCCCAAGGTGCCGAACAACTGACATTCAGGAGGCATGATCGCTCAACCGGAAAAATGAGCGTTCATTCTAGGCCTGCCTCGAAAACCCGTCGAGCCGCTGCCGCCCAAAGGCCCGAGCACGGCAACCAGTACGCAAAACCCTGACGCAAATCAGTCCAGAGAAAAGCCAATCAGGCCATGCTCCCGGGCTTTTTGCCTCTACGCTTGAGAAGCCTGAGCCTGACATCGGAGTGCCTTGTGTTTGCCAACCTGCTGATCATCCTCGCCTCATCCCTGGTGATGATTGCCCTGTTTCGCCGCCTGCGCTTGCCGCCGGTGCTGGGCTATCTGTGCGTGGGTCTGATGGTGGGGCCGACCGCGTTCAACTGGGTCAACGAGAGCGAGCACCTGCCGGACGTGGCCGAGTTGGGCGTAGTGTTTCTGCTGTTTTCGCTGGGCCTGGAGTTTTCCATGTCGAAAATGATCGCGCTGCGCCAGGTGGTGTTTCGCCTGGGCAGTCAGCAGGTGTTGCTCAGCACGGCGTTACTGGGATTGGTGCTGATCCTGCTGGGCATGCCGGTGACCCCGGCCCTGCTGCTTGGCGCCGGGCTGTCGTTGTCGTCAACGGCGATTGTCACCAAGGAGTTGAGCAGCCTGGGCGAGGTGTTCAGCAGTCACGGGCAAAACGCGGTCGGGGTCCTGCTGTTTCAGGACGTGGTGGCAGTGTTATTGCTGACCTTGGTGCCGGTGTTCGCCGGCAGCAGCACGCAAGCCTGGTACTGGGCCTTGCCATTGACGCTGGTTAAGACCGTGGTGCTGTTTTTCGGTCTGCTGCTGGCCAGCCGCTGGTTGCTGCCACGGCTGTTCCACGAAGTGGCGGCCTCGCGCTCGGCGGAGCTGTTCGTGCTGCTGGCGCTGGTGATTGTGCTGCTGACCGCCTGGCTGACGCACCTGCTGGGCCTGTCCCCTGCCCTTGGCGCATTTCTGGCCGGCATGCTGCTCGGCGAGAGCCACTATCGCCATCAGATCGAGGCCGACATCCGGCCGTTTCGCGACATTCTGCTCGGGGTGTTTTTCGTCAGCATCGGCATGCTGATCGACCTGCAACTGTTCGTCAGTCACAGCCTGCTGATTCTCGGCCTGACCCTCGGTCTGATGCTGATCAAAGGCACGGTCGTCGCGCTTTTGGTGAAGTGGCGCGGCAGCGATCACGAAACCGCCTGGCGCAGCGGCCTGGCGTTGGCGCAGGGCGGGGAATTCTGCTTCGCATTGATGGCGCAGATGCAGCAAAACCGCATGCTGCCTGACGAGCTGGGCGGCCTGTTGCTGGCGGCGACGTTCTGCTCGATGTTGCTGACCCCGCTATTGTTGCGCGGGGCACCGAAAATTGCCCTGCGCCTGCATCGCAAGCCGAATCAGGAGGCGCAAATCGAGGAGATCAGTGCGCTCAACGCCGACCTCGACCAGCATGTGGTGATTTGCGGCTACGGGCGGGTTGGCCAGTCCATCGGCCGTTTCATGCGCAATGCCAATCAACCTTACATCGCGTTGGACAACGATCCGGTGCGCGTGCAGGAAGCCGCGTCCGAGGAAAGTGATGTGCATTATGGCGACTCATCGCGCGGTGACTTGCTGACGGCCATCGGCTTGTTGCGCGCGAAACTGCTGGTGATCGCCGTGGATCAGAGCGATGTCAGCCTGCGGATTCTCAAGGAAGCGCGCCGGCTCAATGCGCGGATACCGATTCTGGTGCGCACCCGCGACGACAGCCAATGGGCTGAACTCAAAGCTGCCGGCGCCACCGAAGTGGTGCCGGAGCTATTGGAGTCGAGCCTGATGCTCGCCTCCCACGCCTTGATCATGCTCGGTCTGCCAGCTCATCAGGTACAGGAGAAAGTCGACCAGGTGCGCATCAATCGCTATCGCCTGTTGCATGGCTTTTACCCCGGCACCGACGACAAGGAAACTTAGTCCTGACTGACCGCGCCGATCTTGTGCAACGACAGATCGGCGCCGTAATACTCTTGTTCCTGACTCAGGCGCAGGCCGTGCAAGGCCTTGATCACGCCGTAAACGGCAAATCCGCCGAGCAATGCGACCACCACACCGAGCGCAGTGCCGATCAACTGACTGATCAGGCTGACGCCACCGAGGCCACCCAGCGCAGTCTGGCCGAAGATGCCGCAGGCGATCCCGCCCCACACCCCGCACAAACCGTGCAACGGCCAGACGCCGAGTACATCGTCGATACGCCATTTGACTTGCGCGGCGGTAAAGCACCAGACAAACAGTGCACCGGCAATCGCGCCGGTCACCAGCGCACCCACCGGGTGCATCAGGTCGGAACCGGCGCAGATCGCCACCAGCCCGGCCAACGGACCGTTGTGCAGGAAGCCCGGGTCATTGCGCCCGACGATCAACGCCGCCACCGTGCCGCCAACCATGGCCATCAGCGAGTTGACCGCCACCAGACCGCTGACGCCCTGCAAGGTCTGCGCGCTCATCACGTTGAAGCCGAACCAGCCGACAATCAGAATCCACGAACCCAGCGCCAGAAAAGGAATGCTCGACGGTGCGAACGCCACCAGACGCCCTTCGCGATAACGGCCATTGCGCGGGCCGAGCAGCAAAACCGCCGCCAGTGCCAGCCAGCCGCCCATGGCGTGCACCACCACGGAACCGGCGAAATCATGGAACGCCGCGCCAAAACGTGCCGTCAGCCAGGCCTGCAGACCGAAGTTGCCGTTCCAGACCATGCCCTCGAAAAACGGGTAGATGAACGCCACGATCAGCGCCGTTGCACACAACTGCGGAACGAAGCGCGCACGCTCGGCAATCCCGCCGGAGATGATCGCCGGAATTGCCGCTGCAAACGTCAGCAGGAAGAAAAACTTCACCAGCCCATATCCGTGATCGGCACTCAGCACCGCCGCCGGTTGCATGAAGGTCACACCGTAAGAGATCCAATAGCCTATAAAGAAATAGGCCAGGGTCGAAACGGCAAAGTCGCTGAGGATCTTCGACAGTGCGTTGACCTGGTTTTTCTGGCGCACCGTGCCGACTTCAAGGAAGGCGAAACCGGCGTGCATCGCCAGCACCATCACCGCACCGATCAGAATGAACAACGTGTTGGAGCTGTGAACCAGCGTGTCCACAGCGCTTTGCAGATTTTCCATAAAGAGGCAGACCTGAAGGCTAAAAAGGCACCAAAGCGGTTCGCGCGGACAATTCATGCACCAAGTTGCGACCGGTCGGTCTGCGCAATAAAGCTGCGATGAACCGGTTTGGCGCACAAGGTCGATGTCCTGACACGAACCAGGATTATTTGAGTTAAGGTTTTGCTGCATGTACGCCCGCCAACAGCGCACGGCGGCAGCAGGACGCACCACGACATAGCAAAAGCTGTACCAGTCATTTGTACTGAACCTTCGCGCAAGGCTCATACTCGAACGCTTCAGACGTCACTTACGGAGATCCACCCATGGCCAGCATCAAGGCAAAGACTGCTCAAGAAATCCTGATGAACGACTTCCAGACTCTGGTCGCCGACACCGAGCGGCTGCTCGAACACACCGCGTCCCTGGCGGGCGATCAGGCTGATGAGCTGCGTGATCAGATTCACGACAGCCTGTTGCGCGCCCGGGAAACCCTGAAGCTGACCGAAGACACCCTGCGTGATCGCGGCCAGGCAGCGGTCACCGCCACCGAAGATTATGTGTCGGCCAACCCTTGGCAATCGGTGGGCATCGCCGCCGGGGTGGGCTTCCTGATTGGCCTGCTGGCCACTCGGCGCTGATCATGTCGATCGGCGAATCCGGCCTGGGGTCGGGCACCTCCTCTTCCACGCGGCGTCTGGGCGCCGCTGTTCTCGGCTTGCTGCACAGCCATGTCGAACTGTTCGGCATTGAATTGCAGGAGCAGAAATCACGCACCGTCAGCCTGTTGCTGTTCGCAGGGCTGGCGCTGGTGTTTGCCCTGCTGTTGCTGGTGGGTCTGTCGACGCTGGTGCTGATCGTGTTCTGGGATACCTATCGTCTGGCAGCGATCATCGGCCTGTGCGTGTTCTACACCCTGGCGGCCGCTTTCTGTGGGCTGCGTCTCAAGGCAGCAGTCTTCGATGAATCCTCGCCCTTCCACGGCACGCTGGAAGAATTGGCCAATGATCGGGAGCGCCTGCTGCCATGAGCCTGCCTGAACTGCCACACAACAGCTCGCGCCGGGAAATGCGCAAGGCGCTGATCCGCCTGCGCATGGAAATGCATCGTCAGGAAATCCGCCACGAAGCCGGGCAAGTGCTGCAGCCCTTGCAGCGCATGCGCGGCATGACGCAAAACCTGCAAGGCGGCTTCGGCATCAAGCACGCGCCGCTTTGGGGCGTGGCCGCCGTCACCCTGCTGGGCTTCATCACCGGCAAAGGCGCAAAAAGCGGCGGTGTTGGCGGGCTGACCCGGCTGATACGGCTGGGCACCAGCCTCGGGCCATTGATCAAACTGGTCATGCAGAGTTCGGGCAAACGCTAAGCCGATGCATCTGGCTACATTCTTGCAATATCCGCGGGATGAACCTCTTTACCCGGAGGTTCAATCCCGCGCGCCTACCCGGTCGGCGGGGTTCATCCAGAACAAGAACGACTAAGGAGGCCCCGTGATCGACGGGCAACCGCTCGCCTGCTTTCAACCTTTCATCGATACCGCCACCGGACGTATTGCAGGCGTCGAAGCATTGGGTCGCCTGCGCCAGCCTGACGGCCAACTGGCCTCGGTCGGGCCGTTGTTTGCCGACCCACGCACACCCGCCATCGCTCTGCGCAGGCTCGACCGGCAGATCCGCGACAACGCCCTGAGCCGACTGCATGAAGCCCCCGCCGAGTGGTTTCTCAGCCTGAACATGTCGCCGCGCTGGATCAGTCGCCTGCGCGCCGATCAACCGCTGCCCAGCCTCAAGCAGATGCTGCGCCACGGCGTCGATCCGCAACGCATCGTGTTCGAGATCACTGAACTGGGCGGCAATGGTCAGCGCCTGGCCGAAGTGGTCGCGCGCTATCGCGAGGCCGGAGCGCGGATCGCTATCGATGACTTCGGCGCCGGTTACTCGCAGCTCGATCGGGTGCTGGCGTTGCAGCCGGACATTCTCAAACTCGACATGCGCCTGTTTCAGGCTGCCGCACTGGGCGGGCCGAGCAGTGACGTGGTCAAGGCTCTGGCGCAAATGGCCGAAAAAACCGGCTGCTGGATCATCGCCGAAGGCGTGGAAACCGAGGCCCAGCTCAATTTCGCCCTGGAATGCGGTTCGCGCTACGTTCAGGGTTTCCTGTTCGCCCGGGCGCAGGAGGCGTTTTATCCGACCGACGCCTTCGTGCAGCGCTTCGCCGAACTGCGCCAGCGTTACGTGCGGCAGAAACTGGCCGAACGCGGGCGCCTGATGCAGATGCGCCAGCAACTCGGCGAACTGATGGCGATCCTCCAGAGCTGGGCTCAGGCCCACGCGCCGCTGAGTGCGCTGCCGCAACTCGAAGCCTTCCCGTGGTTGCTGCGGTTCTACCAATGCGACCGTCACGGCACCCAACTCACGCCCAACCTCGAATGGCGCAACAACGGCTGGGTCGCCGATAACCGTTATCTGGGCCACAACTGGTCATGGCGTCCGTACTTCTATCATTTGCTCGCCGAAGGCTGGGAAGAGCGGCGCCTGACCCTGTCCAGCACCTACCGCGATGCCACCAGCAACCAGTATTGCCTGACCGCCGGGCAGTTCTTCGATAACGGCGAGCGCCTGCTGCTGATCGATATTGATGCCGCGGGCTTGTAGTTCCGCTTGCAGGTGTGTGGCTGAACCGGGAAGCTAGGGCAACAGTCATCCCAGTCACCGACGGAGAGAACCAGCCTTGGATTGGCAGACCCTGCTCAACCGCGAACGCCTTGGAAAACCGCTGCACAGCCCGCAAGAGCTTGGCCGCAGCCCGTTCCACAAAGACCACGACCGCATCATCTTCTCCGGTGCCTTCCGCCGTCTGGGCCGCAAGACCCAGGTGCATCCGGTGTCGAGTAACGACCACATCCACACCCGGCTGACCCACTCGCTGGAAGTCAGCTGCGTCGGGCGCTCGCTGGGCATGCGCGTCGGTGAAACCTTGCGCAGCGCCCTGCCCGACTGGTGCGACCCGAGCGATCTGGGCATGGTCGTGCAATCGGCCTGCCTGGCCCATGACATCGGCAATCCGCCGTTCGGCCACTCCGGTGAAGACGCGATTCGTCACTGGTTCCAGCAGGCAGCCGGGCGCGGCTGGCTCGACGGCATGAGCGAAGCCGAGCGCGGTGACTTCCTCAATTTCGAAGGCAATGCGCAAGGCTTCCGGGTGCTGACTCAGTTGGAGTATCACCAGTTCGACGGCGGCACCCGCCTCACCTACGCCACCCTCGGCACCTATCTGAAATATCCGTGGACCGCACGTCACGCCGACTCGCTGGGCTACAAGAAACACAAATTCGGCTGCTATCAGAGCGAACTGCCGCTGCTGGAGCAGATCGCCCACAAGCTCGGCCTGCCACAACTGGAAGACCAGCGCTGGGCGCGCCACCCATTGGTGTACCTGATGGAGGCCGCCGACGACATCTGCTACGCGCTGATCGACCTTGAAGACGGCCTGGAAATGGAGCTGCTGGAGTACGCGGAAGTCGAATCGCTGCTGCTCGGTCTGGTGGGAGACGATCTGCCGGAAACCTATCGCCAGCTCGGCCCGCAGGATTCGCGTCGACGCAAACTGGCGATCCTGCGCGGCAAGGCCATCGAGCACCTGACCAACGCCGCTGCCCGGGCATTCGTCGAGCAACAGGATGCGCTGCTGGCCGGCACCCTGCACGGCGACCTGGTGGAACACATGCACGGCCCGGCCAAACGCTGCGTACTCAACGCCAAGGACATCGCCCGCAAGAAAATCTTCCAGGACAAACGCAAGACGCTGCATGAAATCGGCGCCTACACCACCCTGGAAATCCTACTCAACGCGTTCTGCGGCGCGGCCCTGGAGCAACATGGCGGCCGCACGCCGTCGTTCAAGAGCCGCCGGATCCTCGATCTGCTGGGCAACAATGCGCCGGATCCCCATGGCCCGCTGCACACCTCGTTCCTGCGCATGATCGACTTCATCGCCGGGATGACCGACAGCTACGCCAGTGACATGGCGCTGGAAATGACCGGGCGTTCCAGCCACTGACAGAAAAAATTGCTCAACCGGGTCAGGCAACTGCCCGGATGAGCGATACTTTGATTGAACCGGTTCTGTGGTCTCAGGCAAACGGATCGACTGAAAGGTAAATCCGTTTAACAGCCAACTACGCAAACAAAACCTTGTTTATTCAAGGTTCGACAAGCAACTTAAAACATTCAGATAAACAAATCAGCACAACACTTCCTTACGCGACACAGAGTTTGGTCGTAGTCGGTTTCCTTTTAGTGCGTAGGACTTATCCTATATTGCCGCAACAGCCCCGGGAGTTCATGCGGCAGCTCATTTATCTGAGCTAAGGTGCGCCCTTTATTCGCGCACGTATGGGATTTGATTATGAACTCCGTTTTTATTGTCGATGATCACCCCGTCATCCGACTTGCCGTTCGAATGCTGCTCGAGCATGAAGGTTATAAGGTCGTCGGCGAAACCGATAACGGGGTCGATGCCATGCAAATGGTCCGCGAATGCATGCCCGACCTGATCATCCTTGATATCAGCATACCCAAACTCGACGGCCTGGAAGTTCTCGCCCGTTTCAACGCCATGGGCACCCCGCTCAAAACCCTGGTACTGACGGCGCAATGCCCGACGCTGTTCGGCATTCGCTGCATGCAGTCCGGTGCATCCGGTTATGTCTGCAAAGAGGAAGACTTGAGTGAACTGGTCAGTGCGATCAAGGCGGTACTTTCCGGTTACAACTATTTCCCCAGCCAGGCATTGAATCCGGTACGCCTCGACGACGTGCGTTATGCCGAACTGGAGTTATTCAAATCCGTCAACGACCGCGAGCTGATGGTCCTGCAATTATTTGCCCAAGGGCGCACCAACAAGGAAATAGCCAAGGGCATGTTTCTCAGTAACAAGACAGTCAGTACCTACAAAAAACGCCTGATGCAAAAACTCAAGGCCAGATCTCTGGTGGAACTGATCGAGATGGCCAAACGCAACGCGCTAGTGTGAGAGCCTGAATGCCCAGTCGTTTAAAGATCTGTCTCGCCCTATGTTGCGTCAGCCTGTGCCTGACGACTCAGGTGCATGCCAGCTTCGTCACCGCGCAAGATTATGTGCTGCGCAGCCGCTCGGGCCACGAAGCGCCATCCGTGTCCCTTGAACCCGCGCAACGGCAATGGCTGGAGAGTCGCCGCGAACTGGTACTGGGCACTTCCGCGCCGGACTATCCGCCGTTCGACATGACCGCCAGCGGTCGTGATTACGAGGGTTTTACCGCCGACTACGCCGGTCTGCTCGAACAGGCTGTCGGGTTGCCAATCCGGGTCAAGCGCTTTGCCTCACGGGAAGCCGCCTTGCAGGCGTTGATAGCAGGTCAGGTCGACATGCTCGGTACGGCCAACGGTTTCGAGGCCAGTAACGCAAATATCCTGCTTTCAACGCCCTACGCCATCGATCAGCCGGTTCTGGTTACCCGCGAAGGCGAGACCCGCTCGCTGACTGAAGGCCTGGCCGGTCTGCGGCTGAGCATGGTCTATCACTATCTGCCCCAGGATGAGGTCAAGGCGCAGTATCCCAAAGCCATCCTGACGTCCTATCCCTCCTATCAAAACGCAATCAACGCGGTAGCTTTCGATCAAGCTGACGTGTTTCTGGGTGACACCATTTCCACCCACTACATGATCAACAAGGGTTATCTGAACAACATTCGCATGGCCAATTTCGGCAAACAGGAAGCCCATGGTTTCAGCTTTGCCGTTCACGCCGACAACCCGCAACTGCTGGCGATCATCAACACCGTGCTGCAAGCCATACCGGCCAGCGAACGGGACAACATCGCCAAGCGCTGGAGCGCCGGCAGCGACATTCTGCTGACCGACCAGAAGCTGCAATTGACCCACCACGAAGAACAGTGGCTCAAACAGCACCCGGTGCTGCGCGTCGTCGTCAACGAGGCGTTCGCGCCGCTGACATTCTTCGACAGCGACGGCAACCTGCGAGGCATCACCGCCGACCTGCTCGAACTGCTGCGCCTGCGTACCGGCCTGCGCTTCGAACTGGTCCGCAGCCGCAGTGACGGAGAAATGATCGAGCAGATCAATCAACATCGGGCGGATCTGATCGCCGCGTTGCTACCCAGCCCCCAACGGGAAAAGACCCTGCAATTCAGCCGTCCCTATCTGGAAAACTCCTTCGTCCTGCTGACGCGCAAATCCGCTGACAGCCCGACACATCCCACCCAGCTCAAGAACCGATACCTGGCGATTGCCCAAGACAGTCCCATGGCTGATTACCTGCGCCGCGAATTCCCCAACATCCACCTGATCGAAACCTCCGACACTTTCGGTGCCGCAACCTTGCTCGCCGAAGGCAAGGCCGATGGCGCCGTCGCCTCGCTGGTGATTGCCAATTATCTGATTTCATCGCGGATCTTCGAACATCAATTACAGATCACCACCACCCTGGGCACACGTCAGGCGGCCTTCTCGCTGGCCAGCGCCCGTGACAATGCCGAACTGGGCTCGATCCTCGACAAGGCGCTGCTGAGCATCACACCGGAGGAACTGGGGGTCATCAACAGTCGCTGGCGCGGTTTCTCCAATGCGGCTCAAAGCAACTGGCATCACTACAAGCGCCTGTTTTACCAATTGATCGGCGCGGCCTGCCTGCTGCTGTTGCTGTCGCTGTTGTGGAACGCCTACATATGATCTGGGACGCTATTAACTGTTACTTATTTTTTTTCATATAGAACTCAGTCACTTATACGTTTTAACTGTGTTTAACATGCGCACTGAACAGTAGAAACCAGAAGAGTCAATCGTTACCGCTTTCTTGCGCAATGATGCTCGCGGAGCATCGAAACACGCTCGGCCATCTCAAGCCGCTCGATCTATTCAATTACGTCCTCGAGCACGTCAGCAACAGACGATTGTCTCTAAGCGCATAGCTACCGACCAATAGCGTTATGGGATGCGCGCCGAGTGCAAGCGCGACGTCATCAAGCCTCTCAATAGTCGGAGTGTACAGACCTCGCTCTAATGTACTGATGTAGGTCCGACTACTGATGATGGAAAAATACTCCTGCGTTCGACCCTGTTTCACGTGAAGCCACCGAATAACCGTTCCGAAAGCACTTTTCAACTCCACCTTGCGTACCTTGCAAAAGGAACGATAAGGCGCCTCTGAACAGTATATGACTACAATGTAAACTGTTCATCTCGAGGATTAGCCATGTTCATCACTCATCGACAGGCAGAAGTGAACGGGTCTCTGGCTATGTTAGATCCCGATCATCAAGGCTGGCATTTCGTTCAAAAGCACCTAATGTCACCGTGGTTTCATACGACGATCGCTAGATGCGAAGAAGGCTTGGAAGTCTACGACGTGCTGTTCGTGGGCAATTTAGAAGCACTAGTGTCAGTGCTGGCGCCGAGGGAGAAGGAGTGCCAAGTGAAGTCAGTGCAACTAGTTTCACCTGGTTGGCTCAACGGCACTGGAGACTGGCGAATGGAGATGCTAGCGGAGGTGGCTCAAAGTCAAGATGGAACCTCCTTGCAGTTCACTCTTCGGGACGGCCGGCATTACTTCCTACCAAGTGTACAGTCAGACACTCCATTGGTATACAGCATACCAATATACAAGCACCGACAGTTTGATTGAACATAGTATTCAAACCTGTACGTTTTTTGAAAAACAGTATAAAGCGCATAGCATAACTGACCTATTAACGCGGTAAACAGAATCTCGCGTAAGTACGTTGCCCGCACGATTACCTTGGGTGCATATTGCGCTAATGATAAACATTCGCGTATTTTGCTGTGGTTGGAATAATCCGTCAGCCGAATTCACACATAGCCTATTCTTGCCCTTTCCTCCCAGGTCTATTAAATAACTGACACGAGCTTTTTTTTGAGATTACGCTAATCTTTATAGACCTACATTGTCCGGGAAATATCCTAAGCTCAAAATACGCTGCAGAAAAACGCTATCTTAATTTTAAAGCCAATCTCCACCAAAAATATGCGTTAGTACTAATCGGGAGGTTCAATGGAACTGGTTTGGTCTACCGAGGATTTGAAGATTGCCGGGCGCCCACACCCTGGCTTTCCGATCCTTCTATGGGACACCATGGAAAGTTGTGCTCCGGTAAATCAATTCATTCGTCATTACCTTGTGCGAGGTAAAATAGGATCAAAAAAGTCGTGGCCAAGTACGGGACGCGCAATGTATGACTTTTTCAGCTTCCTTCAAGCACATGAACTTGATTGGCAAGATGTGAATCGCGGTGAGGCAAAAACGCTTTTAGCGGGCTACAGAGACTATTGTCTAAATGAATGCCAATTGAAGCCTTCGACTACCCGGCAACGGCTAAGCTACGTTTGTAGTTTCTACGAGTACGCGTTACTGCAGGGGTGGGTAAGGAGGCTACCTTTTGAATATGAATCGCGGGCAGTCAAGTCAATGAAAGGACTTTTGACTCACGTCGACGCTAGTGGCGGAATGCATGCCACGAAAAACATCATGCCGCGCTCCCACAGAACACACCCTAAGTTTCTGCGCATGGATGAAATAAGAGCATTGATGTCTGTAGTGAAAAATCCGCATCATCGGATGATGATTCACTTTGCATTACAGACCGGATTGCGTCGCGCGGAAATCGCGACATTTCCTATGGCTTATATCATCGACCCGGATAAATTAACTCGAAATACGCGCAACATTGAAATCCACCTCGACCCATATGACGGCTACGGTATATGTACGAAAGGAAAAAAGCCACGAACCATATATATCAGTCGAAAATTTCTTTCTATTTTATATCGTTATGTTGTGCAAATCCGTGGTGAACGAGCCTCTTTAACTGACAACAAGCATCGTCAACTATTTCTAAACCACTTTGGTCAGCCTTATGCAGATAATGGCAAGCGTATAGAACGTATCGTTCGCGAGCTAGGCAAGCGAGCTGATATAAAAGTTTATCCGCATATGCTACGCCACACTTACGCCACGCACACTTTATCAAGACTTCAAAAGAGCTCTGGAAAAATTGATCCTTTGGTTTTTCTTATGCGGCAACTAGGTCATAGCTCGATTGACACCACTATGATTTATGCCCATCTTGTCAACGAACTTGCTGACGATGCGGTTCTTGCATATGACGACGAACTGCATGAATATTGGGAAGCTGCTTAATGAGCAAGCGAAAGGTTTTTTCCAAGACAGATCTCAACATTCCAGAAATAGCGTATAGCCGCGACGTTGCGGGACGAGTCACCATTACTCCTGAGGAAATACCTCCAATTGAAACATTGGTTGTTTTTGATCGCAATCCCAGCTCAGTCCGTAGTTTTGACTTTATTAAGTGGTATGGTTCGAAAATCGATTCCATCACCTACGCTTGTCAAAGACAGATCGAGCGCTATTTGGCTGGCCAAGATGGACACATCACTAGCAGCACTATAATTTCCTATTGCCGGGGTGGTATCGCTCACTTTCTAGACTACTTATTACTATGTGCAAATACGATCAATCGTGAGCTAACGCTTAATGATTTGAATCGTTCAATGATTGATGGCTTTCTAAACCACCTCACAGGGAAGAGTTGGTCTACCGTAAGCCAGAGAGCATTTTATTCAGGAGTGAAGTCAGTCCTTACAGCCCTAGGACGGAGGGGGTTGATTGTAATAATCTCCGCTGGTGATAATTCAACTTTTCCGTTTAACCCTTTTCCAAATAGCAATCAGAAATCAAAAGGTGAAACGGCGTTACCAAAAGCCCAGCGGCAGGCGTTTGCTGCAGCACTCAAACAGTCGCTCCTACCAATTTGGCAAGATGGCGTAGAATTAACTCTCGACTTGGTGGCTTATTCCATGCTAACTGTGGCATTGCATACTGGACGAAATACTACTCCATTGTTGGAGGCAACTCGCGACTGCCTGCATCCTCACCCAAAAAACAAAACTAAATTTCTTCTTCTGTGGAAAAGACGAGGGCACAACAGCAGCAAGGTAGCGCTGCGCACCGAAGACCGAGCAGAGCGCACGTTAGAATCAACACCAACTGTTAAATTTACGATCGAAAGCCTAATAAAGCGAGTACTCGCGCTTTCCGAAGCATTAATCGAAGATGCTTCGGAAGATCTTAAGGATCGAGTATGGCTGTATCGCATTAAAAGCGGCCGTGCCGGCGGGAAAGTTTCCGCATTGACAGAGGGTAGTTTGGCTAAAGCCATTCAGAAACTCATAATCAAGCACGGACTTACTGACACTGACGGCCATGCATTGCGCGTTAATATATCTCGCTTGCGAAAGACATTTGCCAACCGAATTTATGAATTATTAGGAAGTGACTTGTTAGCTACGGCTGCGGCCCTTGGAAGTACGCCGGAGGTTACCGGAAAACACTATCTAGCATCGAACGAAAGCTCCATCAGAAATTGGCGCTTCATGGGCGAGATCTTAGTTAAGGAATTGCTCAGCCGCACACTTGGAGAAACTTTTTATCCGACTCCCATGGGGCTCTGCAGCGACCCAGAAAACGGACAATACGCACCAAAAGAAGCAGGATCAATGTGCTTTAGTTTTGCAAACTGTTTACGCTGCAAACATTTTGCAATAACGGAGGACGATCTTTATAAGTTATTCAGCTTCTACTTCCGGGTTCTAGCCGAGCACGCGCGTATGGATAAGCGACGCTGGGCAAAAGAGTATTCAAGTATCCCAAGGCTGATTGATCGCTATATCGTAGCGGAAGGTTTACGACGTGGTATATTTAAGAAAAAGGCTGTAGAGGCAGCTCGAAAGCGCGCACGAATTGACCCACATCCATTTTGGACGGCTGACATGATTGAGCTTCTGGAGACTTTTTCATGACCACCTACACCACAACTAAAGATCCTTTGATGTGGGTGGAGGCACGGCCCACAGACGTGCGCAACTTGAGTGAGAGCGAACGAGACGCACTTATAATAAAAACTCTCTTAGTTGATGGCCATTGGGTAGTAGCTTGTCGATATGGAGATCCTATCTGGTTATTAGATGGCTTTACCAGCAATACACCAGACAGCGAAAAATGTGTGGACTTCAGTCGTCTACCCACCCCCTTTCAGTTAATTATGAAAGCGATTTTTTATCGCTATTTACGACGCGGTCGCATCGGACAAAAACGACCAACGGGAAGTACTTTACGGGGTCTTTTCAAGGCGACAATACCCTTCTTACGACATCTGCACTCAATTAAAATCAACAATTTTTCCAGCGTGACCCCGACAGTTTGTGCCTCCTATGTTGAAGCGTGCAGAGTGCATCACAGAAAAACACGCGGCAATATGTCAAAACCAATCTCACCTAGTTATCTAATGAAGCGCTTTGCCGCCGTCGAGGCACTGTATGAACTAAGCCAATATACATCCGACAAAATGAAACAGCACCCATGGGAAGATACATCAGCCGCGGCTATGGCGGGGGTCGCGGGCAGAAACTCTCCCCGCAAGCAGGAAAGCAAAACACCATTGATCCCAGATGAGGAGTTCTGCGCTTTATTTGAGAAAGCCTTTCAATTGGTTGACAGTGGAAGCTCATTACTTGATTTGCGGGATAAGCTGTCTATAGCCGTTGCTGGTTGGAGAGGTCGGCCTCCAGGAACTATATTGCATGCAAAAAATCGTCTTCTTGTTGCCAATGGGTGGAATAGAGGATTGGCAATGTTTAAAGAGGAAATTGTTAGCTTGCGCACCGCATGTTACATCGTACTGGCAAGTGTTTCAGGCTGCCGCAATCATGAACTGGCCAACCTACAGTCTGGCGCACACCATCGAACTGAAGATGATGAGGGTACAATCTACCACTGGATGAGATCTAAGTCGGAAAAAACCGACGCTGGTGATCGCAGCTGGATGATTCCAGATGCCGGTGTGCGAGCATTGCGTGTGATAGAGCGCTGGGCTGAACCATATCAAAATATGGTCGCTGCTGAGCTCGCCAAGTTACGACGGAACAACCCAAATGATCCCGAGATTACAAAAGTACAGCAGCATCTTCATACATTATTTCTTGGGATGGATCCTAAAAGAAGCAACCAGGTTCGCACTCTGAGCAACCGTCGATGGAACACTAGTCTTTTAATATTTGCGAAAAAGTGTGGATTAAAATTGGAACTTGCAAGCCATCAATTTCGCCGTAAATTTGCCAATTATGTGGCTCACAGCCGATTCGGTGACCTGCGCTATTTGCGCGAGCACTTCGCCCACTGGGGCATGGATACGACACTCTCTTATGCTATGGATCAAGGATGGGGACAACATCTTGATATGGAACTGTATGACGATATTCAGACTGAAGTCGAAGACATAAAACTAAAAGTCGTTGACTCTTGGTTAGGCGATGATCCGCTAAGTGGCGGTTTTGGTCGCTCTATTAAGCATTGGCGCCGCGACCCAGTGAATCTCGCTATTTTCAAGAGCCATTCCTCAATGGTGAGGTCGATAGCCGAGACTACAGCGATCCGTAGCAACGGCCATGCTTGGTGCACTGCGGACAATAACGATTGTGTCGGAAACACCTTCGACGCCACACGATGTGGTGGTTGTGATCACGCCGTGATTGGGCGCACTCATGCTAACTTCTACCAAGGGCTCTATGACAATCTCAACGTTCTGCTTGATTGCCGTGACATTGGAGATAGCGGCCTTGCAAGGGTGAAACGCGATCTGAAGCATTGCCGTGAAGTCTTTGTCCAGCTTGGCTATGATCCAATCAGGAGCCCAATATGACTATCGCTTATAAAACTTCGGAAGTTCGCGAAAAGGAACTGCGACTCGCATTAGCCCGGATCCAGCATGGACGGGCGCGCTCCGGAGAAACTAAGGTTTCAATCGCTGCTGTAGCACGCGAAGCAGGTGTGTCGAGGGCTTTGATCCATAATCATTACCCTGGTATTGCCGAAGTAATTCGAGAAGCTCAGGGACACTCAAGTCGTGTTCAACGTGATGTCAAACATCAAAAATTGCAAGCAGAGCGCGATCGAAATCGGGCGCTTCGCCTTGAAATTGAGGAACTCCGTGAAAAAATATCAAAATTGGCATCACTAAACGAAATGCTGCGAGTAGAAAACTTGGCTCTGAAATCGATCCAGTGAATGGCCCCAAGTTAAGGGATTGATTTGAGCGCTTAATTTAGCCGATAACTCGCCTTTTCAAGTGGCAGCTTTTGGCCGAAAGCGGACCTGGGTGGGTGAGGATTAGCTCCCCCTCAGCGCCAACAACACGTCCAACAATGCGAATGTTGTTATTTACTAAGTGATATTTTCGACAATTATGAAAGTGCATATCCTCCCAGTAAAGCTGCATACCACAACCACCACTGTCACAATCGTTATTGGCAGCTTCAGTCTAGCGGTGCACAGGACAAGCGAGTTGCACGGTACTGGGGGACGGTCGAAGCATAAGTAGAAAAATATCTGGGATCCAGTGTAAAACATCTTCAATGATCTTCTTAAAAACCTGACCTTTGAGCCTTAGGGCAAAGATCTAGATTCTTTTTTTAGAAACCCCGCTTATTTGAAAAGGTTATCTGCATGATTATCGCTCACCTGTCAGATCCTCACCTACGCCCCCGTGGTCACTTGTATAAAGGGTTGATCGATTCCAATGCAATGTTCTTGGCTGCAGTCAAACACTTAAATAACCTCGTACCCGCACCTGACGTTTTGTTAATCACTGGCGACATTGCGGACGAAGGGAGCGTAGCTGAATACGAAATGGCTAAGGAGATCTTGAGTGAGATCCAGATGCCAGCACTGCTAATACCGGGCAATCATGATGATCGGAATGTATTTCGTAGCTTCTTTAGAGCCAATGATCATATGGCAGTGTCCGGCCCCTTGCATCTTGTTGCAAATCAGTTTGGACCAGTTCGTATCATAGGGCTTGATATCACCGTACCAGGACAGCATTACGGCGACGTGGACGAAGCAGCGCAAACTTGGTTGGATAAGACTCTCGCACTGGAGCCTGATCGCCCAACACTGATCATGCTCCATCATCCCCCTTTCCTAAGCGGCATTCCTTACATTGACCTCTATACCTGTCGCAATGGAGATCGGTTATCTCAAGTGGTCTCCGGCTATCCGGCGGTTGAACGAATCGTTTGCGGGCATATCCACCGAGCCATGCAGTTGCGTTTTGGCGGTACCCTGCTCTGTACAGCCCCCAGCACCGTCACGGCAATCGCCCTGCGCTTGGCGGTAGACTCAGAAGAGGCATCCTATGTGGAGCCACCCGCACTCCTCCTGCATCACTGGAAACCAGACACGGGCCTGATCACTCATTGGGTTGCCATAGGTGAGTTCCCCGGGCCAATGCCGTTCGCCTAAGCTCAGTCATTGAACGGCACCTTGACGCTAAAAGGATATTTAGTTGCACAAAAGCAGCATGCCGATCAACGCGCAATCAATTAACACCATGATGCATGTAGCTGCAAACCACATCAGGTTTTGATAAGCTAATTTATTGGCGGTGACTCCAACTAAAAGAGCATACCACCCAACATAACCCAACATCATGCCTGCCAAAATTTGCCATGGCTGAAACCCCTCTCTCGCAAAAAAAACAATCAGCAAAGGGATGGGGAAAAGAGCGTCGAACCAAAGACCGTAATTTTTTAAAGAGCTGGCAAGTATGTAGCGAAAGCCATGAGCCTCTCCAAATTCAGGACTGACAGCTGCCCCCGCAAATACCTTATAGAGGTTTATCGCAGCAAAGCAGGTGAAAAACAAACATACTAGAACTTTAGCCCAGTCAAACATGAATGGAACAAGATAGAAATAGAATTCCGAAATCACCAAGGCGACCAGGCTATTGATCAGATCAAATGCTAGATAGCTCAATAGCAAAGTGAGATGGGACCCACCTCCTACGTAAAGAAGGTCGACAATGGATTGCGCTCTTCCCCCTCGCGAGGCGGTGAGACTCAATGTAAGGACAATGCCAATGGCGATACCTGACACCTATTCCTCCCTGAAGGAATTTCAAAGCTTCCACACATCTGAATGTTAAGAGAGATTCAAAGTGGTTCAGAAGTATCGATATAGAAAGGAGTGTACGTACCTTTATCAGTCACGATCCGTAGCCCATCAATTTGTCGTCTAACGTCTTGAGCCCTGCCACTGACGAGTGCGATCCAGCCCCAATCATCCCTACCCATAGGATCTACCGATGTAAAGATGTCAAGCACACGGGTGTGATTCAATGACCAATCAAGCGAAAACTTAATGTCATTTATCCGCGCTTGAACCGGCAATCCGTAAAAAATGGAAATGGTGTCTATAGGCGATGAAACGTTCAACGTCGCTTCGCTTTGCAAGCAGCCCACCTCGATCACATGTTTGAAAAAACATACGGGGTCACACTGATAGGAAAGTGCGATCTGCTCAGAAATAGCCGCTCCCGCCACCCGCCCGAAATTAGCATCGATCAATACCGCAGTCTCAGGGCCGATCTTGAATTCGCTGTGAAAGTACCCTTGCTGCAACCCGGAGCGCAGCACAATAGCCTCAACAGCCAACTTCGCGCGTTGGATTACCTCTTCGGTGAAGTATTTACTAGCGGGAAAGTAATTAACCGACTCGGTATTAGCGATCTTCCTGCGCAAGCTGACCCCCAGAAAATGGCATTGGCCTGCTACTGCATACCCCTCCAAACTGATCAGTTCGCCGTCGACATATTCTTGCATTATGAATTCGTGCGCCCCAAGAGAGCGCGTGCAACTCTGGATATGGGCAAGTATCTTTTCGTCGAATTCTGAGTCCGATAATGAAAATTCAGCGTAACCTGCAGCCCCCGAGCCCCGTACAGGCTTTACAATAACTTTCTTGCAGTGTGCAAACGGGCCTCGAACCAACATAGAGAAATTACTGACTTCGCTAACTTCCATGCTTGTTGGACTGTATTCGGGAATTAAGGAAGAAACATACTCCTTTCCGCCAAGTCGTGCCAATGCGCAATCGAGTCCTTTCACCCCTAACTTCGAAGCGAGCTCCACAGCAATAGGAATTCTAGTCTCAACAAGACTTAGAATAGCCTCGATCGAATCCTCAGGAAGAGTACCTATCAATTTGAGCACAGCGTCGACGTTCGTTGTATCACCGCACTCTAGGTAAGGAAATTCCATCAGTTGAGTGAAGGTATCACCTTGATAATATCTGGCACTGCCGACGATAAACAATGGTTCAAACCCCAGCCTCAATACCGCCAAAGCAGAGTAGCGGGTTGCTACGTCGCTGGTTTCGATCAATATTATTTTTTTCATCGGCACGGCTCCCAATTCCAATTAGCTTTCATTTTTCTGAGAAAAGCTGACAATAGCGCTCCCAGCCTTACAATCCTTCAACACGTTACAAAAATATTCCCGCGATTAAAAAGCAGAAAAACGTATCAGGTATCCTGCTGCACATCGCGTAAAACCCGCTGATACAGCCAAAGAGTCAGACCGCATAAAAACGCTACCAATAAGGCAACCCACGAAGAGTTGATACTATTGACAAACACTAGGCTCAAGGCCGAAAGCAACGCCGCCACCCGTATATCTTGCTCACTTACGGCTACATAGATATTACGATGTTCATCGTTGCAAAGCCGGGCAAAAATTGAAAAATGAATTGGAACGAACAGTGTAGCTCCTAACGAGTAAAGAAAAACAGCGACCAGTAACACGAAGACCCCACTGCTCATGGAGGCTATAGTGAACCCCATGCCGAACAGTAGCATGCCTGTGACCAACAATTGCATCTCGCTCAGCTTTGGTTTCAGGTAATAGACCGGCAACGTCAGAACCAACACAAAAAGACTATTGGCAGAACGCATCAAGTTGGACAGATCAACACCACTCAATGTGAATTCCCGAAAAAAAAGCGTCATCGGTATGGATGAAAAATCAACTGCCAGCCTGACTGCGATATAATGGCTGGGCATCAATGCGATTGTCGACATTATCGTGCTTGCCAGTAAAAATATGATAAAACTGTGATCCTTTGATGCAACAGAAAGAGACTCAAATAGACTACCAGCATTGCTTGCTTCCACATTGAGCGTAACGGGAACCTTGCACCAAAAAAACAAGATACCTGTCAAGACGACACTTACAAGCCCTACAAAACCTATATACTCTATAAACCCTGAAGGGTATACCAACATCACGATAAGCGGTCCTAAGATCAACGCAAGATTACGTACCCAGTAGATCAAGCTATACAAGACGGCTCTATCGATGTTCTTCGTCATCTCGATCAGCAGTGACTCGGACAATGTCGCTGATATACCGCCAAGCACTGAAACGGACACCAAAAAAAGCAAATAAACAATGTATAATTTTGGGTAATAACTAATTATCACCGCAAAGATCAGCAAAATGGTTCCACGAGCCACCTCAGAAACCAATACGATGGCCCACTTATCTACTTTCCTCGCCACGGCATCAATAGCAATTGATCCGACCACAGTCAGCAGCGCGGCCGTGATTAATGCATAGGTCGCACGCTCCACCCCAAACTGTAGGGAAATGACGATGGTCATCATGGCGACAATCGACTTTTCAACGACCCGATCAATAAAAATCAGGATCACCCTTGCCGATACTGCTGGATTTTTCAAGTAGTTGATCATGCGAAACCTTCAAGTGTGTAATAAGTGATCCCTTGGCCTTTGCAACTAGGAGCCTCAGAAAAAACTTCACCGCGCTTGTTATAATTCATTCACCACACTGGGCCCTATGAGTTGCGGACAGCCTTCAATCACTATGACTTTTGGTGCTTTTATAGATATCTGTTATTGAACTCCCCCCTGTTTCGCTCAACCTCACCTATCAGGACTTCTAGACAAGCCTCGATCGATAAGCTGGACGTGTCCAGACAAACTGACGGGTAAGGTGGAGGCTCATAGGGCGCATCAATTCCAGTAAAGTTTGCAAGCTCGCCCTGGCGTGCTCTTTTATAAAGCCCTTTAGGATCCCGACTTTCACATATGTGAAGCGGGCTGCTAACGTAGACCTCGGAGAATCGATCGTCACCGATGATCTTTTTAGCCAATGCACGATCCGAAGAGTGAGGCGAGATGAATGCTGCTAGCACAGTGAGACCAGCATCATTCATGAGGCGCGCAACTTCCGAAACTCTTCTTATATTCTCAGCCCGGCCCTCGGCATCAAAGCCCAAATCTTTGCAGAGTCCGTGCCTTATATTGTCCCCATCCAAAACAGCGCAGAATATTCCCCTCTGCATTAAAAGACGTTCCAAGTTGAACGCCAGTGTACTTTTACCGGAGCCGCTCAAACCTGTGAACCAAAGCGTCATTGGTGCCTGGTTCAGGTTACGGTGACGCTCGACAGGGGAAACAGTACCCAACTGCCAAAAAAGGTTATCATTTTTGCTCATTCGAATCCTTTCCTGATATCGCGCAGGCGTGTTAGTCGCCATTTCTCCGTACACGGTAGGCCGATATGACCTGCCGTGACATGAACAATCGGAGGGCGCTAGGTATGCCCGCGGCTACCCATTTAGTATGAAAGAGATACACCTAAAGCCCGTTGTATCAACTGAGTTGCTTTCTTGGCTTTTTGAACAGAGTCTTGGTACGTAACACCTACCACGTGCAAGTACCCCAAGGAGGTATCATTATCGATCATAGGTAAAACTTCCTGACCCTCAACTATGTTAATAGAGTGTTCCAACACCCATGGACAGTGCTCTTCAATGAACAACTTACCAATATTTTTTTGTGCCATCCCGCTTTCTATTGGTGCTATTCTACGCGCTGTAGCAAATAGCGCCGAAGCCGGCCGACATTTTATCTGACTCCCGACATATGCATTGAGTAGTATTTCGTAGACATTCAATGACGTTGACTTATTATATAGAGTCCCCAAGGCCCCACCCATCAACCGTGGGTTAACTTCGATGATATCGATACCTTTATCGGAAACGATAATCTCGATATGAAACACACCAATATCCAAGCTTAGGCATGCCAAAACTTCTTCGCAATAATCAAAAATTTCCTGCTCCCGCGGGAAGAACCCTGCAGGTGCCATAATTGAGCCGATTTCCAGAATATCGTTGTGTTCCGATCTGTGCCTCTCGGTCAACATAAGAGGAAAAAAACCATGCTCGTTCTTGGCAACTTCAACTGAATACATCTTACCGTCAATGTACTGCTCAACGACAAAATCCAAAGATACTTGTGAAAGAGCAATATCGTCTAACTTACCGCGCGCATCATTGTAATCAGCGATAAACTTGTCAACATCCTGTTGATTTTTAATATGAGCTGTAAGAAATTTGGCGAACCCTTTCGCCGGCTTGACAATACAAGGAATACCGATTTCCGCGACAACTTCATGTAAAGTGTCTAGAGATACACATTTTTTATACTTGCAATTGCTCAAACCATTTTTATTTAAAAGTGCACGAGCGCGAGGTTTGTTCTTTGCATTTTTAACACCTTCGATTGAAGTTGCCCGTATTCCCAGATTTGCAGCAATCGTGGAAACGGACTCGACAATATCCTCCAGCGGCGTAAACATGACGCTCAATGGATGCGCCTCATTTATCTCCCGCACCTTCTCTTCAAACGCCACAAGATCGAGGCAACTATCAATGCTGTAAAGTTTATACGTATTCTCAATCAAGAACTCTTCACTCAACGACGAAAAAAGACGCGTCATCTCCGTGCGTAAAAAAATCAGATTATAACCAATCTGCTTGGCGGTGATAATAGCCCTTGAGGAAACGTCCGTGCAGTCGACCATTAATATATTCTTCATGAACTGCCTCTCGTAAATTCAATATTCAAAAATAACCAGATCTGTGTTCTTGAAACTGATCAAACCAAATAGCTTTCGAGTTTTCCTCGGCGGCGGATGTCAACGGTGGCGCAATGAAAGGAGCCGCCGAAACTATTGAAGTTACGGAAATCACATAGAATCGGCTCAAACCCTGCGCCTTTCATAGCCTTTATCATGGGTTCGTCTTGTCGTTCCACGACAACACGCCGTTCATCCAGCATCAGGATGTTCATGTTTATCCATTTGCTGGTCATGTACAGGGGATGGCTGTCTGGCATGATGGGTTTGGGTGCATGAATGGCATCCCAGCCCCGAAATATTTCCGGCATCTTCTGGACACGCTCGGGATTGATCAACAACTTGCCCGGCGCTAACGGCACCAACGTCGCATCAATATGCATTGGATGCATATCATTGAATTCGAGGACGTGGATCTTATAATCGTCACCCAGGTGCCGCTGTAACCAGTTGATCCCGAACTCATTCGTAACATTACTTTTTTGAGCGATGATGTCTTTCCCAAGCCTGGTGAAGTCCGCAGCGTCAAAGGTCGGTTCAAACTCAGTGATCACCAGATTGGCCGAGGTCGCGGCTTCATCTTCAACCCAACCATCCACGTACTGCTCGTCCGACAGTTCGGGTTTCGGCCCGGAACTCCATCTGGCTCCGCCATGAAAATATTCCTTGAGGAGTTTCTTGTAGGCAGCCGTTTCAAAATAACGAGAACGCCAAGCCAAAGGGCATTCAATGATGTCAGTACCGACCACCAGCAAAACATCCCGTGGCATCGCCGCATACATTCCAGTACTTGACCAGCCCGGCGCACCGTACACAAGAGATTGATTCTTTGGCTCCGGGCGCCGGACCTTGACGCCTTCGCATTCAAGGATTCGTGCGAATTCATCGAGCTCTTTTCTGGCTAGGTCGATTCTTTCCAGAGGAAAAGGTTTGCCGGCGTTATCCCTGAAAAACTGATGCTGCTGAGTCGGCAGGCAAGGTTCCATAGCTGCGTGCCAAGGTGGGATGCACGCACCGTCCACCACCCCGACGATGACTTCTTCCAGCAAGTCCCATTCGGTGTAAGAACACACGGGCGAGGTTTGAATGACGTTTGAATCTTTTTCATTGAGTTGCATTGAACGGATCTCTTTCAGCGTAAATATTCAGTTTGAATTCAGCCGGGGACAACAGCACCGGTCGTTTCTTTCACAGGGCGACACTTGAACTGGAAAACCCACATCAGTCGGTGCTATGTCCCGACTCAGCTAAAAATCGTGACAGTTCGGCGATGCTCGGCCACAGTCTTTCCGGGCGCGGCACATCGCTTTCGGTATAGGAGGCTCCCTTTCCGGTCAGAACCAAGGCATGTGCTACTTCCAAATGTTGGGCTGCAGCTATATCGGTGAGCAGGTCGTCGCCAATGATCATGGTTTGCGATGGGCTGACTCCCAAGCTGTCCATGACCGAGGTAAAAAAGACAGGGGATGGCTTGCCTGTCACCAACGCCTGTTTACCACTCGCAGCCTCTAGTCCGAGGATGAAAGCGCCGCAATCGAGTCTCACGCCCCTGGGGTCAAACCAGAACAGGTTCTTTTGCGGTACAACCAGACGCGCGCCTTTGTGCAAGTAACCGAAGGCTTGATTGAGGCAGGCATAATCGAATGACTCGCCTATATCGCCAATGACCACGACATCAGGGCTCACGTGATCACGAGCGATGCCCTCGAACAGGCTGTTCACTGACTCAGGCATGAGAAAGAAACAGCTGACATCCCCAAGTGACTTCAAATAGCGTGCACAGGACGTTGACGCGGTATGAATCTCTTCGGCCCGGACATTAATGCCATGGCGCTGTAAATCTTCGGCAATAGTCGAAGGTAGCTGGCTTGTGATGTTGGTCAAAAAACGAAGTTGAAGTCCGGCCATCCGTGCCGCCTCAATGGCCTCGGCAGCGCCGGGAATGGCGTGCCCCTTGAAGACCAGTGTGCCGTCGATATCCAGCAGGAGCGCTTTTATTTTCATGAGATTCCCGGGGCAGTTAAGGGATTGGAAATGGACAAGTCGTTTAACAGCCGGGGCAACAGTTGCTCCAGACACAGAGGCTGCGGCCACGGCCTGGACGGGGCTGCGCCCAATTCGAGCAACACTCCTTTCAACGACGCGGCATCGGACCACACACTGTGATCCCCCCCTTTGCGGCTCGACTCAATCAATGCACCGGTGTGATCGGCGCGCACTCGCACGCCGGGAGGTGGCTGCAGGTAAAGATCGCTGCGCCAGCCCGAACCTAATGTCGCCGCAGCCCCTTGCAGCAATGTAAAACCACCCTCGCCGAGTTCCGCGAAAGCGGTTTGCAAGGCATCTAAAACCTGGGGCGCACCGAGCATGTCAATATCTGCAGGCTCGAGCCGCAGCACCAACAGGCCATTCTCTGCCGGGTGGAAAAAGACGTTCGAACGCTGGGCATCGAGATTCCCTTGGGCATCGAGGGCCAACCAGCCACGCTCCAGAAACAAGCGATTGGGTCTAATATCCCACCAGATCGGCTGCATCCCGTGATCGGAATGGGCGATGAAGCGTGTCTCTTTCCCCGATGCCGTTTGGCACGCGGCGAACAACTCGTCCAACCAACTTGCGAGTCGCTGTTCAATGGCTTCGAACAACAATTGGGGAGTGCTTACATCTTCCAGGTAGCGCAACAACTGATGACACACTAAGTCGATGACCGGGTAGTAGGCGACTGTCAGGTCGGAGTCGCCCGCCTCCAGCGCCAAAACAACATCGGCGACAAAGCTCTGATGGACGCTGTCGAGCAAATCCAGCAGAAGCAGCTCCGCAGCACCGGATCCACCTTCATTCAGGCGCTCCCCCAACTCACCGGCGGCGTAGAGCTTGCCGGGGTTACCGGCGACATAGGCACGATCCATGAGTTGGCGTCTACGTTCGCCGGCCTGGCTTCCATGGACTCGGATTGGTTGAAACCCCAACACGCAAAGACACAACTGCTGATCAATGATGACTGCCCGTACCGCAAATGCCCGATGGCCCTCCCCCCCTGCGCCCTCCGGTATCGCCGGGGAAAGAGGTAGATGCCGAGTCTCGTCCAGGGCAATGCGAGCCTGCTTGCCTTGCTCGTCGACCAAGACAATCGCCACCTCATCGGCATGCACCCTGAAACTCAATCCCAAGGCTTCGCACCGCAAACATTCACCTGCCCGCACGATGCTTAGGGGTAGCACCGGGTTGAGGTACACCTCAGTGTGACTGAGCAACTGTGCACCCAAGCGTTCAGGCTGGACAAAAGGGACACCGCAGGTGCGTATGGCGCGGCCGGCTTGGGCGAAATAGTCCCACGCCATCAAGCTTTCGCGCGGCCACGCCTGAAAAGCGTCCCGACAGTGAGCAGGGTTGCCCGCTACCGCATCCGGGATCTCATACCCGGTCAGGCCGTGGCGTGCGACTGGTTCTGCACTCCAGATGCTGAACAACGAAGGCGGCGTCTGGCAGTTGGGGAATAGGGGTTCCAGGGTCGCCGCATGATTTGCCTGGATGCCCATGCGGTTTCGCAGCCGCTGGTAGAGATCTCGCGAAAGGCCGTCTACCAAAAGCCAGAGCAACGACTGCCTGCTCATGCTTGTAGACCTACTGGCAATGAACTCATCAGATGATTGGCAAGTTCCTGAATCTGATGACGGAAGGCATCGGGAGTGCTGTCATTGGCGAGCGTAAAATCCGCATGGATGCGTTCTATCTGAAAGTCCAAAGCACTGTTATGAATGACACTGATGTCCTTCCTCGACTCAAGTCGTTGCTGACGCGAAAGTGGATCGGTGACAATTTTGATCACTTTGAATCCGTTTTCCCTGAGGTAAGGCCAGTCGGTTTGATCGTCGCGTAAATCATCGTTGATCACGACATCGGCTTCGGTTTTTTCCAGCTCTTGCGCGAACGCCTTGACCAGCGCGAACGGGTCGATTGAACGTAGTTGTCCAGCCACTTGCTCAAGCAGTTTCTGATCTTGAGCCCCAGGACTGAGCGCTGTGCAAGCTTCCGAGTAAAATCGCGCCTGCAGTCGATAAAGGGGAGCCGCCAACTTCAATACCTGGACTTTGAGCCCCAAGTGAGTGAAGTACTCATAGAGGTATTTGGCGGCCGTACTCTTTCCCGAACCACTCGGTGCAACAATGCTGAGCCTAATGGCTCCCCCACGAGTTGACTGACTGAAAGACATTGAGCAGACCTCTCAGGCGGTTGTGGTTTGGTTATCGTGGGTCGACGTGGAGCTGCGACCGGGGCTGTACGTCCAACGAACCCGGGACAAAGCCTCGCGTAATCCGTCTGACAGGGCACAAGGAATGTCCGTCCCCGCCGGCGGGATTCCATGCCAGGTCGACGTTGTAAACTGCGCAGGCCATTCGAATACGCTGTCCCCGTCGATCAAGGCCAGGATCTCGACCGTCGACAGGGACTGCCGGGACCGCTCGGCAGACTGCATGACCTCGGGTAAAACCACTTCGTCCAGCCAGGAACTTCCCGTCGGCGCCCGGCCGAACACTTGGGCGAAACGCTCGGGCGCTATCAGCACCTTGTGTCGGTCTGCGCAGGCCGGGTCATTGATCAGGTCGGCGAGTTCGGAGAGCTCCTCGATCAAACATGGATGCTGGCGCAGGCTGCCCAGGCCGATATGTGGATAATCCGGCCAGCCACGTGCCCGTACCCGACCGTCCTGGACATCCAATAGCAGCTTGTCGCCCGAGTAATAGTCGTGCTCCCCCGCCAACACATACTCCAGCATCGTGGTGGTCTTGCCAGCGCCCTTGACCCCGGCAAAAGCGGTCACGGCCTTGTGCGAACGGGACACCACCGCAGAGCTGTGAAGAACCGCCGAACCTTTCGCCGACTCCACCAGCAGACCGTAATAGCGCACCAGTTCGATGAGATGAATGAAGGCGTCCTCGGCACCGTAAAAGTCCACTTTGCGGGTAGACATGCGGTAGCGGTAACCGACCTGTTTTTCCGGATCCCAGGCCAACGACTCGCCGTTTGGCAGATCGCCTCGCCAGACCTTCAGGGTGAAGCCGACGGCATAGGTTTCGCGAATGAGATGTGGTGTCTGGCAACGCGCTTTCCAGGGGTTCTCGAACGCTTGCGGAGCGTGCAGGCAGACCGTGAGATCCGCCGGTGCGTCGGAGTTTTCCACTATCAGATAGGGCGTGAAGAACGCCATGAGGCGCGGGACCAGCCCTGCCGGATCGGATTCGACCTGAAGCGATAACCGGAACACACCATTACTCAGTAAGTAGCCCATATAACTTCCTTGAATTAAGGCGTTAAACACCTGCAAAGCTGATCTGAAAGGCATCGGCGAAACACTTTTCAGCCCGGTATTGTTTCCAACGGACGCTGATTCGCCTGGACGAGTACGTTGCCCGGTGACGACAGTGCCGCGCGATAGAGGGCAGGAGAGGCCAGGGCCGGAACGCCGCTTTCGCGCAGCAAAATCGCCAAATGACACAACAGCGATGAAGATTCGAAAATAAAGCCCGAGACATAAGGGATAAGCGCCGCCAATGCCGCATAAGGCCGTGGCGATACCATGACGATCGGCGCCTGCGCTTGTTCGATGCGCTGCATCAGTCGCATGATCGCCGGGCCAAGGGTTTCTGGAGAAGGCAAGTTATTGATGGAAACAGTCGCGGCAATACTGATTTCTTCAATCTGGGCACACTCATCGACAACCAGGGACAAACCCCGGGCGAAACCGGGAGAGATGGTTCTTTCGCCGGCGCGGTCATCCACCAGAAACTGGCTTTTCAACGGCGAAAAATCCACCAGGCTCAGTTGCCCGCGATCAACTACCCACTCCAGCTGAACTTCACCGAGCCCGGCGATTGCAGCCTCGGTCACGATGACCAGTTGCCTACGTTGATGGGGGGTCAAAGGAAGGTCCAGGGTACCGGTAGACAAACCATGGGCTGGCGCCAGTCCATCGGCATCGATACGCCAGGTGGACGTCGAAGCACTGCCGCGGTTGATAGCCAGCAAACCGTCAGGCGAATACTCGCAAAGCACTTGCCCGGCGTAGGACGTACTGCCCAGGGATTGGGTAATGAGCCCGGCGTCGCCGCGGATAAAGTCACGCACGACAAACACCTGGGTCTGAGCGCCCAACAACTCACGCAAACGCGCTGGTAACTGGGCCCGTGGCAAGATTTGCTGGCGTATGCCCGCCGAAAAATCCAGCACCACCTGATCGCTGTGCAACTGGGCCAGCAATGCATCGCTATGCGCTTGTGTCATTCCACCAGCGTTGGCGGCGATCAACAATGCGCTGCCTGCCTCGACCCCGTGATCGAGGGCCAGCAACGCTAGCGGACGGCGCTTGCTGCGAAAGTATTGGGCGAAGTCCGGCCATGGACGAAAGGGTTCCAGCTCCGGGTCGGCGGCCGTATAAAGATCCACCCAATGGCAAAGTGGCGCACTGGACTCCAGATTCCTCAGTGAGGCGATAACCCGCGCCTGCAACAACCAGACTTGCTGGCCATCCCAGGCCCACTCAATGTCCGCAGGGGCGTGCAAATGCTGTCTTGCCAACGACAACAGCTCTGCAATCGAGCTCAACATCGCCGGCTCTGCCAGCAATTGGGGTGCGCCGGTGAAATCACCATTGGCCAGCAACCTGACGGACAATGCCTGACTGGCGCCGGACACCAAGGCATCCCCCGTACCGGCTACTGCTTCGATAAGAGGCACTGCGCTGCCATCGAGGGGGTCGTGACTGAAGGCAACACCCGCCCAGCGCGCAGCCACCATATGTTGCACAATAACGGTCATTCCGACAGATGCATCCAGCAGCCCACACCGCAGTCGTTCAACAATCGCCCGGTGAGAAAAGCCAGAACGCCAAACCCCTTCGATAGCGTCAAACAACACGTCCCAGCCACTCACATCCAGCCATGAATCGAAGATACCGGCAAAACTGTGGGAGGTACCGTCTTCAATGGCGCAGCTGGAACGTACCGCCAAGGGCTGGTGAACATTGATATCCGCCTCGGTGAGACGAGACTCGAGGTAATCACGGGCATCCGGGCGCCACTGTACCGGCGCGAGCAACTGCAACTGTTCGAGATGCTTGTCGAGGAACGCCCCCGCCGTCAGTTGAATAACCTGAAGTACGTCACGTAACTGCTGTTGCAGTTCCTCGTAATTATCCCAAACTCTTTTGAAGTCGCTTTCTTGCAGCCCCACTAATGTCGGGACAGAAGTACGCTGCGCAAGCGTTTTCAGGGTCAGATATTTTCCAGACACCGATTAATTTCCTTTAAATTGGCGGCACAAGAACCCGTTGGCGTTTTCGACGTAATTCAATAACCCACTGTCTACAGCGCTAGATTTCCTGGCCTTCCAGCACTGAAACCTCCTTGGCCGGATGATACTCAGGGAGTGTCGTTGCATAATCCATAAACAGGCGTGAAGCCTTGGCTTCTTTAGCGCCCTGGTATTTGCCGTTATATAGTTCGATCTCGCCTTGAACATGCCAGAACATCATTTGCCCAATATCCATGCCAGGGTATACCCGGATTCTATTGACGGCCAAAATTTGAATAGTCCAACGGCCTATAAATCCGATATCACCAAGCGGTGCCGACAGGTTGATAAACATGCCGAGTCGAGCAATGGAAGAACGCGCCGCATAAGTCGGTACAAAACGAGTACTGCCCATGGTCTCGATTGAACTGGCAAGGTACAGCCGCATCGGTTCGAGAACAAACCCTTCAGAGCCGATATAAATATCACGAGTTGGCTGCTCCGACTTCACGTCGATAATGCCATCCTCATAGACTTTCATATGATCATGCAGGCGAAAATTATAGCTATTTGGATTGATGTTCTTCTTTGAAAAAGGAGAGATCACAATATCCCCTGCAATAACGCGATTGGTTATTTCATCACCCGTCAATATCATGGCTGGTCCATTATAATTCTTGAAGGAACGACACTTTGCGAGCCTGCATAACGCCCTTCATAGGCGCGAACGGCACCAAAATTTTTCCAGAAACACACTTTGGCAATCTTCGTCCCTGCGTAGATACGCAGCGGTTGAGTGACCACGATTTCCAGCGTCCAGCAGATCGTTGCCCCGGTGTGCCCCAGTGGCGCGCTGGTTTGAATGAACATGCCACATAGCGCTGTCGATAGATTGGCGTAGAGTTCACTCGCAAAATCCAACCCGCCGATACATTCGACGGTAGAGCCCAGGTAAAAACGCCTCGGCTGCAGGACCAGCCCCTCTTCCGGGATAGTGTGCCGAATAGTTCCCAGGCCCTCATGAGGATCGATCTGTTCTGCGTCATACTCGATAATCTCGCTCCCCAAATGGCAGGCATATGAATTCTGCTCTATCAAACGGGGATCGAATGGTTCGATCACAATGCGTTTCAATTCACGCATTCGTTGAATTTCACTACCCGTCAGCATCATGAAAGTTTCTCCTCAAAACACCTGCCATTCGCTGGCTTACTCGAACATCAATCTGCCAGCCATGGGGGAGTGGTGTTGGGGTACAACTCCGACACTAGCGACCGAGCACTAAAAAAGTAACCTTGAGTACGTTGTGCCGCTGACGATTGGGGAAAAAAGCTAGCCAGTCGTGCGGTCAGCAGCGATAAGTTATACGTGGGCACTGCTGGACAGAGATGATGTTCCCAGTGTCGATTGATATGACAGGGCGCCCAGAGAAACCGCTCGATAATACCCACTTCGATACTTCGGGCATTACTGGCATTCGGATGCTCTAACCTTCCACCGTGTTCGGCAATACTGCGTACACGCAGGATCAACGGAAGTATCGTCAACGCCGGAACAACCCAAAGCCATAACACGTCCCACCCGCCACCTACCCAAGTTATCCCCCAGCCCACGGCAATAATAAAAGCCATTGCCAGACGCCGATCAAGTCGCGAGGCATGACTGCCTCTGGCGAACAACCCCAACAGCCCAAAGTTGTTGACCGATCTAAGTGTCATCAGTGTCGAAACACCCAGTGCATCGCGCAGCAACAGCCCATAAAACCTGATACGTGTCTTCGGCAGTTGTGAATCTTTTATATCGGGATCAAGCTCGGTATTGAGATGACGGTGATGGAGCAAATGGTGCCGCCGATAACGGGATACACAAACGCTCAATGGAAAAGCCAGGAACAGATTACCCACCGTATCATTGAGCCAGCGCCGACGACTGATCAAATAATGCGAAGCATCATGCATCAGTACCAATAACGCATGTTGACGTGTAGCGATCCATACAATGGAAATACTATAGGCCAGCCAACTGCTGGCCCACTTGGCGAAAACAACGGCCAACACAATCAATAACCATTGCATGCCAATCTGTATGAAACATTTACCTGGACGCAACTTCATCAAGTCGTGGACTACGTGAGGATCGACACGCAGTTTTTCATGTCGACATCGTTCTGTTCTTTCGCAAACTACCGCGGTTACCAGACTCATCCCTCTTACTCCTCGACCAATCCTGTGGCAGTGCCTTGAACCTCGGAAGACGTCAATGCGCGGGAGCGGAATGCCCGTGGATGTTGTTGAAGCCAGAACTTGATGACCTGTGGTAGAAACTCGACGGGATCCGGTGACGGGCGAGAAACATTCAACGGCGCCCGAACCCTGTCGCTGCTGGCATACACCCCGTAGATTTGTAACAACCGTTCGAAGTAACGAAACTCATTTTTGGAGATGCCTTCAGGACTCCAGGCCGATAGCGAACGCTTCAAAAACTCCCACTGGCGGCTTTTAAGAATGGGCACGGGATTCTGGGCACCCAGGCCGGCCGTTTCGCGTGCCTCGCCCAATTGATTCTCGACTAGGCGAACCAAGTGTTCGTAGCCGATACGCTTGTCTCCGGCAGACGCCACCACCTGTTCGGCAACACCGCTGGCGGCAATCCGCATGATCATCGCCCGCAACTCACAGACCACCCAATCAAGTGGCACGATGTCGAGCAGACCGGTTTTGTTTCCCACCAAGAAGGGGGGGCTGAACCCGGCCATGAACCTAATCAGCGGATAGAGCCCGTTGAATCGGCTGATGGCTCCGGTCTGGCTATCACCCACTACAAGGCTGCAACTAAAGGTCGAAATGCTGATGCGCTCACCCCAATTTGCACGCAACGAGCGCTCGGCCATGGCCTTACTCTCTTCGTAGCCATTGCGGTACTCCCAGTCTTCGACTTGGGTATAAGCAGTGGAAACATAGATCAGTGCGGGCCGGTCGGCCTGACGCAGCAGGAAACGACAAAAGTTTTCCGACCCGCCTACATTCAGCGCCGTCATGTCTTCGCAGCTTTTATCCCAAGATACGTCGGCTGCCAGGTGGATACCCAGGGCACGTTCGAGTTTGGGTCGGCTGTCGGCGGCAGCAGCCATCGCCCCGGCGTCGCAAATGTCCACCAGCAGGAACTCGACACGAGCCCGCTCGACCGCAGACAAGGTCGCCGCTAATTCATCACATGACGTTTGAGTGCGTAACAGGCAGAGCAGTTGAAGCTGCGGGCTCTGCTGGAGTAACGATCGAACCAATGGAATGCCGAGGGTTCCGTTGGCACCAGTCAGTATCAATTGCAAAGGGGTCTGCGCAGACATCGTTTATGCCTCGACCGCAACTGTCGATAGTTTCGATAGCAGGATTCGATCACGAATGCCCTCCAGCATCTGCCGGCTATTAGCGCGGATCGCTCGCTCCCCGATCGGATGAAGAACGTCGGCCAAAGAGGGAATGCCAAGATCGAACAAGACATCCAGTTGCACACTAAGGTCGTCCCCCGCCTGCTGGATGGACCACTCCCCTGACCAGACTTCCAGGTCCCCGTCGATTTGCTGAAACACGATACGGTGGTCGGGCAGCAATAGATCGCGCTCGGTCCAGGTCAACTCACTTCCGTTCAGCAATACACGCCAGGTGCTGATGATTTCGTTGCCGGTACGTTGCTCGATAGTGACGTCAAGTACGTCCTTCATGAATTCCGGATAACGCTGAAACTCACAAAGGGTCGACCAGACTCGCTCCAGCTCAAGAGACCCAAGATTCAGTGATGTATTTACTGATGGCATAACGGGATTTCCTTATCGAATTCTGTTCGAGTGATCGCTTCGACACTCTGGCAAAAGTGCTCCAGCCCTGTTTCGAGATCAGCGTCGCTGATGACAGCTGGCGGGTAGAGACGCAAAACTTTCGGATCGGTAAGACAGAAAGCAAGCAACAAGTGCCGTTTGGCGGCCTCGATGATCATCTCCCCGACATGATCGAGACGCTTGAACTCAACGCCGATCATTAAGCCCTGGCCACGGATGTCGGTAATCAAGGGATTACCTGCAAGGCGCTGGCGCAGATAGTTCAAGGCCCGATCGCCTAAGCGCTGCACCCTGAGGGTGAAATCGGGAGCGGACACAACATCCAGCACCGCGTTGACGACGGCACCGGCCAGGGCACTACCGGCAAAAGACGAAGCGTGGACCACAGGATCCCGGGCAGCCGCATCAAAACGCTTCGACGTAAACAAGGCTGCCGAGATTGGGAAAACACCACCGCCCAGGACCTTGCCCAACAGCAGAATGTCGCAAGGAACGTCGACTCGCAGGCTACCGATACGCCCCATGCCCGTTTGGATCTCGTCAAATATCAAGCGGCAGTCAAAAGCCTGGGCCAGGTCGCCAAGACCTCGAAGAAATTCATTCTCCACAGGGCGTATCCCGCCTTCGCCCTGTATGGGCTCAATAATGATCGCCGCGATGTCGCCTGCCTCCAGCGCGTTGGCGACAGCATCGAGATCGTCGATTGGACAAAAAACCACGTCACCTTCAGTCAGAAGACCGGCATGCCGCATGTAGCCATGACTGACGCTCAAGGCAGCAGCGGTGCGCCCGTGGTAAGCCTGCTCGAAGGCAATGACCCTCCGCCGTCCAGTGACGATCCTGGCAAGTTTCAATGCCGCTTCGACGACTTCGGAACCGGTATTGCCGAAAATCACCTTGTCCTTCTCAGGTCCCGCCATGACCAATAGCCGCTCGGCCGCCAGTACGATGGGTTCGTTCGACAGGATTTTCGTGGAAAGCCCAAAACGCTGGATCTGTTCCACTAGGGCAGATACCACGCCTGGATGACTATGGCCGAGTAGGTGCACACCGAACGAACCGAAGTCCAGCCAGCGTCCACCCTGAGTATCTTCGACCCAGGCACCGTCGCCACGCGCTTCAGATGCGGACAACCCCGACATCTTCAACATCAGGCCCTGTTGACGACCGAAGACAGCACCATAGCGATCAACGAAGGCGCTTTTACGCTCGGATTGCTTCAGCATCGGGACAGACCGTCTAGTCAGCTCAGTGTTCATAGGGATTTCATCAGTGGCACCAGAAAACTGGCATCGCAACCCAACGCGGTGCACGCCTTGTCGGAAGACCGAAGAAAACGCAGAACGCGGCCCTGGTTGTGCGCTTGCAGCGAATCGACCAACTCGCCGGGGAATGCCGCAATCAAATCGCGTATCAGCTGGCTTACTCGACGGATTTCAGTTGCGTCATTCGCTGCGAACAGACCCAGCAAGCGCGCCATGTCAGCCCCGGGTAAATTGATCACCTCGCACAAGCCGTACTCAAGTAACCACGGCAATCTGTGCTCTTCGTCGAGCACCGCCGTGCGCCCCAACGTGCAGTCGATTTGCACCAGCAGTTCAGCAATCTTCACTTTGATCAACACCGATGCATCCGGAGCATCCATGGCGCCTTCCAGATCTTCGAGGTAGGCATACAGTTCGGACATCACCAGCCATGCCGCGCTGACGATGGCGCGGGCCATGCTATTGCCCTCCACGCCCACGCCTCCGGCCAGCCGAGGAAACCAACGCAAGGTTGAGTCTTGTCGTGCTTCAAACATGCTGTGCTCCTTAGCTGGCGCTGGCCCCGGACTGGCGTTGCAATGATGGACTCCAGGTCCCTGCGCGGATCGCTTGCAGGTGTTCGAGAGCAGAGAGCGGCGGCAACTGGCCCAGATCGGCGAAACACTGCGCCAGCGTTACGCCGGCCGACACGTTCTCGGCCAGTCGTACATAACCGTTGCCAGCGCAAACCAGAGCGGCTTGGCCGTGCAACGGATACCGCGCAACATTTCCCTGCAACCCGGTAAATGATTCATCACGAAGGAGTTCCGGAGCCAGCCTGTCTGTCATTTGCTGCAATAACGTCTCGATCCGCGACAGGGCTTCGTCCAACACCGCTGGACCTTTCGCAAGGTCTGCCCAGAGCGCTGAAACCTCCGTCCAGGTGGTAGGGCAAAGATCCAAGAAAACCAAGTCGCGGCTTTTATTCCAGCGACGCAGCGTCCACTTCTTGTTGGACAACACCCAACCCGACATCGAAAGCAGCGAGTTCATGGCTGCGGTCAGTGCATTCATCAAATAGCCGATCGCCGCAAAAGGCTCGTCAGACCGTTGCGCCAGCCGTGAGCAGGCGACATTCACTCTGAAAACATCTAGGTCTTTGCGAGACACCACGACACACAGGTCGCCAAGTGCCGAGAGATAAGGAGTACTGAGATCATTGGTCACGCCATAGACCAAGCGCTCGATATATTTGCGCGGAACCTTGTTGCGCTCATCCCAACTTGAATACTTTTGCAGGCAGATCAGCGCTGGGCTTTGCGCCAGGCTGGTGAGTTCGCCAAGGGCCAGATGAACATCGGCAGCGTTGAACAGCAACAGTTCTAGATGCAGACCTTCCTGATGAACCTGGGTTGCCATTTGCTCGGTGCTGACAGGCTCGTCAACCACGCACAACATATCAATATCGCTGGCCATAGTAGCAATACCATGGACCGCCGAACTGGTCAGTAAAAGTGTTCCAGGATCGCACTGTCGAGAAGCAACTTCATTGAGGAAGTTGAAATCTATATTTCGAGCCCCGAGAAAGCATTGCGCATTCTTTTTAACGAAATCTTGCACAGCGGAAGACAATTCCATTTCAATGTCCTTATTATTTTACTTCCCGGCACACGGGCGCCGGAAACTTCCAGACCACATAAGTGCATTGCACGTGAGGGGGGGAGTATCAGCAATAATAATTAAGCCTGGATAGCACGCCGCTTATCGAGCGGAGCCACTTAAACCTAACAGCAGAACAAATATCTTGCAACAATTCATCTGAAAAATAAAATCAAACAGCTCTATGCGACATCAAGATGATTCCACGCCCAGCCAGAGAACTCCGAAAGTTCACGAGTGGAAAAATCGAGATCCAGCGTACTAACCAGGCAACTTGAAAGCGAACTCATATCCGACTGGACACAGTCCATATCGAAGGGTTTACGCCCCCCAACATATCGAATAACGACACTTCTGGCTGTGCACTCTTCTCGACTATTACTCTGTTGTGCACCCGCGGACTGAAAGAAGCAGAAGTCCAACTCGTAGATCCCACCCGATATCGCCGATTCGACACCAACTCTTGAGCCGCTCACATACACGTCATGGCTATGCTTGAATAGTTTGTCTGGATCGCTACCGCCTTGAAATTGCAAAAGCTCCTTATCCACGTCGTCATTGAGCGACTCGATAACGTCAGACCGGACCCAACCATTTCCGGTATGACTGAATACCTCAATACGTAAACCAATGGAATTGATGCTCTTCTTCTTTCGACGACAACCACGTTCAACCGTCAGCCACTCGCTTGATGACGGACATCGATAAACAGCCTTCCGACTTCGTATAGATGAAAGCTCGCTCCCCAGGTGCAGGTAAAACTGCGGCCATTGCAAGGTGTCCAACTGCTCGATAACCACATCGGCAGCGTGGCGCACAGGGAGATCAATCTCAAAGTGACAGGCGAATGCCAAGCCTGGCGGCGCTTCAAAAAAACAACATTCAAAGTTGTTCAATGTGAGGTGCCATTTCTGAAACGCCTCAACTAGTACATCGGATACCAGATCTTTATTGCAAGACGGCAATGTCGTCGGGGAATAGAAATGACAAACATGCATTTCCTGCCGCATAAGTAACGCCTTCAAGTACAGCGTATCACCGTCGAGATAGGCTAATGCTAGTGGCAGATCACGATGCGCCAAGTTATTCAGGCCGTAGGGGCGCAAATCGATAAGTGTTATCGGCCTATCAAAATCAATAGGGGCATCCACCGGACAAACCTTCAGCTCAACCCCAGCTTCGGGCTCTCCAACTCGCAGGCGCCATGACCCCGTTATAACGACACGTTGCATGAGGACTACTCCGGAATATTGTTTTTTGATCTTGATTGCCTGGAGAAATCAAGCTTTGAAAAAAGGTCCTCTTTGTAGGCTACTTTTTTCTCTGAAAGCAATCGCTCAACATATTTCGCCAGATAGTTGAACTCTTCAAAAATATCGTCGAGCAAAAACGCCGTTCGGCTTCGGCAATACTCGACCTCAACCTGCCCGAATGAATGTTCCGCAGGCGCATCCACGGTTCTGCAAATATCAAAATAGACGCCGTATACATGCCCGGTCTTCAATGACTCGAAGTTTACGTCAAAGCGTTTCCGTCGAAATACCGGCAGCGGGAGTATATCGGCATTTACCCGACTCCGTGCTTCTGCGGCCAGATCGCCCCCCCCTATATTCTGATCCCACCACAGGCTCTCTCGACGAAGCTCGGCATTTTCCTGAAACCACTTTCGCTTTACAGTCACCTTACTGTTGACCTGCGGAATAAAGGAAATATACCCCAACTCCTCCGGCTCACCAACAATATCGAATATGTGATTTTCATAGTCGAAGACCTGGAAGCCTTTATGGCATTCGGGGAAAAAACCAGGCAAGGCCCCGCCGTATAATCGAGCATACAAATCGGTGACAAGGTTCCAAGTGTCAGGGAGATCCTGAAATGTGAATTTTCTTTCAAACTCCATCTCTGGTCGCCATTGAAAATAACCAAAACGGCTATTTAACAACGGCAGTCGCTCGATAAGCGACGCCCGCGCGCGAGCAACAATGGCCTGGACAGCCTGGTAGTCGTGCTCACCGGGTGGATACGCAACGGTGCAAAAGCGCAATGCCAGCAGATGCCTGGCCGTTGCTTCGACTGCCATATAGCAGCGGACTTCATCGCCTGCCTCGACGCAATAAATAATAGGCTTGAGGCCCGAGCGGGCGATGCCAGGTACGACACGATCGAGCTCCAGGTTCACTCGATCATTAACCTTGCGCTGAGCGCCGGTCAGTCTTTGTGGTTCGAAATCCAGGTGTTCAGAAAAAGTGTGTGTGCATTGCCCGGTAAGGACCTGGTCGACCCACACGCTACTCGCCTCGACAAGCAGGCTGTTCACCCCATGCTTCGATTGCGAGACACGCCCCGCCAGAACAAGGGGTGGATATAAAAAGGATTCTTCTTCGGACAGAGTTTCTTCGTCGAAGTACAGCACCCAAAGTCGATCGAAGTTTTCGATTGCATACTCGTGGTCGAACATTCCATGGTTCTCTATGCTAAGCGTCAAGTACCATTACAGATACGGAACAACACTACTGGGTTGGCGGGTTCAGATCCAATCGCTTAACCTTTCCACTTCATAGCCTTGCGTTCGCGCTGAGTCTATTATTTGAGTCGACTCGAGGAGCGGCATTAGCACCTCGCTGCGCTTTTGCCAACGGCTAGGTTTATGAGGTTCAGTCACATTGACCGAAGGCGCCACAAACTGTTCGACGATGAAATAATCCCCCGTTCCGAACAGAAACTCTGCCGCATTCTTCAACATGTCGATTTGACTATTCTCAGAACGCACAAAATCTTCAAACTTAAAATCACGCCACTCTTCATTCGCTGCTTTTGAGCGTAGAGCTTGCGCAATCAACTTGTTAGGCTCCAGCCATTGAGCGGAACAAACTTCCACTAGGCTCATACTGCCCGCAGTCTGCTTCCAACCCTCAAACAAGTCGAAACACCACCCTGACAATGGATGATCCTCTCCCAATTCGGTACTAAGGTCGTGCTGCCAAAAACAGTGATGAAGCCAACCATCCATCAATCCATTTATAGACGACAACGGATTGCGAGAGAGACGGACCACTCTAACTTCATGCTCGGTAAATAAACTTCTCATGGCGTTGATTCGGAAAGGATCACTAGACGCTTTGAGCAGTAATGACTTTACATTGACTGAAGCGGTCTTTAACTGACGTGGTCTTGGAATGACATAAGGACTGATCTCGATAATCGGACCATTATTTTTCTCCTTGTATGTCGACCAGTGCGAGGCGCTTGCGGAGCTTTTTCCGGGCAGATCGTAATACGCACAATCTATCGCCGGGTAAACAGTGGTCAGCTTGTCCAACACCAACCCGTCGAGAACCGACAAATCTCGAGTGCCACCCTCCAGATATATATCGGTTGCTTGTTGCACTGCATTCACAACAACAGCGGGGTCAAAATCAATATTCGTCCACTGTAATGGTAGACGATAAGCCCATTCCCATGCGTAACGAAGTACTTCTCGGGAGTCAGGTTCCACCAACGCATCACCGCAGGAAGCCAGCAGCAACATCATTTGCTTTATATCGTCTTTGCTCTTCCTGTCCAAAGTAGACAAACTGCTCTCGCGATTAGCTTTGGTATGGGGATAATTGAGCTCATTCAAAGTAAAAAATATTCGATGCTCACCAGCTAATGCTAGACACTCTGGATGCTTGGCGAGGGCAGCCTTGAATGCACTTGTGCCACAGCGCGGGCCGCCTAATACCCAGCCAACGGGCAACCTGTTAGCTGTCCAACCCGCAATGGCGACAGCCTCTTCCGGAAACAGGGAAAGTATTGTGGCACGAAGTTTTTTTTCATTGGCTTTCAAAAATGAAAGCCTGGTATTTTCGTTTTTGCGCACCAACAGACCCCCTGTCATACTTATTACTTCCTTGTTCGTACAGCACTCGAAGATAATCGACTAATTGTCATTCGTGCTAAATCCAGAGCTCTAGAAACATACCGTAGAGCACGTCAAAAATACTCACAGATAAAAAAACAGCTGTCAAGAAAATTAAATGCTCTCATCTGTGACGCAACTTGACCATATTGCACCAAAATAGAGCGTGACACTCGGTGCAAAAAAAGCCATGGCCAAACTAATGTTTGCAACGGTCCGCCGACTACTTTGAGCCTGCAGAAGGGCATTCCGCCCTTGACACGCGATCCCCGGCTAGGATAAAACCTTTGGCCCGTAATTTATGAAGCCCTGAATTCAGCTGTTAATACACAGTAAAGTCTTGACGGTGTCGACCTTTATTTTATGGCTTTGTTTTGCACGGAAGCAGTTTTCCATCAGTCCAAACTACTACCCTGATGAGCTCGATAATTCAATGAAGATTACAAGCCTGAAAAACCGCAATTTGCTGACAATGAACGAGTTCAATCAAAGTGAGTTATCCCACCTCATTGATCGCGCCATAGAATGCAAGCGATTAAAAAAAGATCGAATATTCAACCTCGGCTTAAATCATTTGAATATTTGTGGCATTTTCCTAAAGCCTTCAGGTCGTACCAGCACCTCATTTGTCGTTGCCTCGTATGACGAAGGAGCGCACTTTCAATTTTTCCCGGCAGACAATATTCGCTTCGGGCACAAGGAAAGCATCAAGGATTTTGCCCGTGTTGTAGGCCGCCTCTTCGATGGCATCGCCTTTCGTGGCTTCGAGCATGAAGTGGCGGAAGAACTGGCCAAACATTCGGGAATTCCCGTCTGGAACGCGTTAACTGATACCCATCACCCAACTCAAGTACTGGCAGACGTCATGACCGTCAAGGAAGAATTCGGGCGCATTGAGGGTGTGACGATCGCCTATGTTGGTGACGGCCGAAACAACATGGTAACGTCCTTGGCCATCGGGGCGCTCAAGTTCGGTTACAACCTGAGAATCATTGCCCCCAATGCCTTGCACCCGACCGATGCGGTACTTGCTGGCATTTATGAGCAGACTCCCGAGCGAAACGGCTCCATCGAAATCTTCACCGAAGCTGCCGCTGGCGTTCACCAGGCCGATGTTATTTATACCGATGTGTGGATTTCCATGGGTGAATCAGTCTCGGTAGAAGAACGCATCGCCCTGCTCAAGCCTTATAAAGTTACTGAAAAAATGATGGCGTTGACTGGCAAGGCCGACACCATATTCATGCATTGCCTGCCAGCATTCCATGATCTGGATACCGAAGTTGCAATGGAGACCCCAGACCTTATCGAAGTTGAAGACTCGGTATTCGAAGGCCCGCAAAGTCGCGTGTTCGATCAAGGGGAAAACCGCATGCATACCATCAAAGCACTGATGCTGGAGACAGTCGTCCCCTGATAGCGAGCTCAAATCCAAGTTCGCGCTCAGAAGTGTTATCGCATAGCGACTCTTGTTGACCTCCGGGAGGTCAACAAGGTCGATCATCCCCACCGCCTGATCTTCAGATGCTCTATATTCGCTGTTTATCTGTACCCGAGCCCCTGGGTTATCTTCTAGTTGTGAACATATTGCCGACACTAGAATTTGTTCATCTTTGATCAATGGGCAAATGAATAACGGATCCGCGATTGGTTCTAGCCCCCTCCCCCAATAATGGCTCAAGCAAATCCTGGTGTTGTCCAACCAATTTCCCTCGCTTGCCCAAGCGGTTCCTTCACTCGGTGCTAGGCTCATCTTGTTTTTTTGAACTACCGAGGAGAGGATAAATTTTTTCGAGTGGAGTGCAGTTTCTCCGGAGAGATAGTTTGTGCACATCACACATTCCGTTTGCTCGAAGTGCTCAGAGTAAGAGAACAAAGGATCCTGGCATAACCCGAGCGTTGTTACGCTAAAATCTGGGTGAGTTATGCTGTCCATTGTGTATTACTCGGGAAAGTTGAGGTTAAACAAGGATAGACGACGAGAAGCAGGCCGATCCAACACAGGTTTGCAAGGAGGCCGTCATAGGCCAAGAGTGTGTAAAAACGCGTCGCCAAAATTGAAGTGAGCGCATCTACGTTAAATCTGAAATTTATCGGCACGCCAGCAGATGTGGATTTTGCGTGGAAGTGCGATTTTCAGTCTGGTTTCAGTACCTGTCGTGCTGAAAAACGTTTTTACGCAGCCTCGGCCGAAAGCGGCCGCTTGCATGCCCCCAATGATGGATTGGGCCTAGGCGCCTGCCTGCCCCTAAAGCTGCCTGGCCATGCCCTAAAAAAACAATGCTTTGTAGCAATTTCTAAGCATCCGCACGTACCGCCCACGAAGGGCACTACCAGTACTATGCTTTCCTTTTTCTAAGGGAGTCGATGCTGTGGCTGACGAATATTCGTTATCGGATGTGCTGGGAAGGATCTACCAGAATCAGCTAGGCCTGGAAGCCGCTCTGATGGAGCTGACGCTTCATGTTGAACAGCAAGGTTTCACTGAAGTCGGAGACAACGTCCGCGGGGCATTGTGGGCGATCGGCGAAAACGCTGGATACATCAAGCAAGGACTGGCCAAGCTAAAGGGAAAGAGTGGGAGCTAACCTCACTCCTCTAGTTCTGATCCGCCAATAACAGCCATTCACAACCGTCCGGCTCCGCCAAAAAGAAGTCGGTCATGAGCGACTTCTTTCGGCTAATTGCGGTCGCTCAAAACTTATGCCCTGCCAATCACAATCAGGCACCGATAAGACGTAAATCATTATCACCTTTGACGACGAAAGCTCTCCAACAATTGCCGATAACATTCGTCCACACGCAGTGACTCGTTGGCGTTTATAATTTCATTTAGACACGCTCCCAGTTCGAGCGGAAGCCAAGACTCTCTGTCAATTACCATCCCTAGAAAGTTCAGGGCCGTTTCTGGAAGCGTTGAGCAAAGTCCTGATTCCAGTAGTTTTTTTATCAAATAATGAGCATGAGGTAATGGACGTAACCAGTCTCTCACGGCCGCCAGTGCGTTTGGAAACTCATCCCCTGCCGCTACGCACATTCGAGCAAGTGAACCGGCAACTCCCTGCGTCGCCAAATCCCTTGACTTTGGCCAAACACCTTGCCAGAAAGGTTGTATTCTATTTTTCCAATAATCTTCCCGTTGATTACCCGCACCTTCCAGCGCTTGAAATATTGCTTGGGCCGATTGTTCAAGGCCAGAAACTGGTAATGCTGCAATAGCAGTTCGGAACTCCGCTTTTGTAAACCCCTCTATTGGACCAAGAGCGGCATATGTCAAAAATGCTGCATATTGTTGGGAGTGCTGTCCCAAATCATTGTAGTGATTTGCCGTATCGAGAAAATACGACTTTATCACTATTAGTAAATTTTGATGAAGACGCGGTGACCAAAGAAATCCTTCCCAAGCGCCCTTAGCCTCTTCTGGATTGGACTGCCAATCTAAAAAAGGGATTAAGTACTGTTCGGTCCAAGAACGGTCGACCCGAAAAAGGGCTATTAAATTAGCAGCCAAAATTACCCTTGCATGTCGGCACCCAAAGCTTTGAGGATGACAAAGCTTTCTTAACATCGGCTCAAGATCGATCGGGAGTTTGTCATTATCGCCCGGATTACGCTTAAACCAAACATTTATAATGATCTGCGATACATTCCCCATCGAGTTGTTAATCGCTTCGGTCACTGACTCCTGATGAGGCTCTGTAGCATTATTAATATTTTCTTCGGTAGAGCCATATAACTCTATTATGCGATTGCACAGAGCCAATAGTGCATGCTGTTCAAGAAAATCACTTTTTGACACGGCATCAAGCCATCGGCATACCGGATCCGCCAACTCTATTAAAATATCATCTGGCATTCGAAGTACTAAAGGAGCACCGTAGCGCCAAGACTTTATTACTTTTCGACCTTCGCACCAGGCATGAAAAGCCTCTCGCCATCGTTGAACAGGCCAAAAACCCTCCTCAGCCAAGTCCTGTAACGCAAGCAATGCATTAAGAAGATGTTTTTGACATACTTCACGCCAAGTGTCTGCGTCACGCAGATAACTTGATGTGGGCTTCTGTTTGAGCCATGGTACAAGCTCAGAACGTTTGATCGGTGCAATATCTATCTTTTTGGTAAGCACATAGTCAGGATCTCCTGTCCCGCTCATCCAGTGAGAGAATTCGTCACGCTCGTGCGGTTCGGGCTTCCAGTTTTTGTCAAAGTCACTGAGATTGTCTAAATATTTATTGGCAGACCTAGTTAGCATTAAACCAGACTCTGCAATCTTACAAAGATACAGCCTGACGAATTCATTAAAAACTTCTTTCCAACTTGCATCACTCAGATCACTTCTAAACATTTTTCGAGGCGGCCCGGATAAAATCATATTTTCCAGTAACTTTTGTTCGGATTGTTTGAGTTGCATCCCTCGCAACACGAAGAGTCTGAGAATCTCTCGCTTAGTCTGCATGCTCCACAACCATTCACCACTTTCTCTAGCTAACCAACTTATCCATATGCCAGGTGATATAGCCGAGCTCCTGCTAGCCGCGAAGAGAGCTAATCGCTTGAAAGTTGGATAGGGCATCTCAAACCACGAAAGAGCGATGCTTGCAGCCATTGAACAGTCGGTGTCATTCAGCGCTATCCAGGAGTCTCGCAAAAGCTCAATAATCGTAGTCCACTCGTGATGGTTTCGATTTTGCCAATGAGGGGTTATAGATGGCATATCCCAATGAGACCGATCGTATTGATCACTGGCCTCACCCAGTTCAGAGTAAAGATCCAATATATCGCGTAGAACTTGCTGAAAATCATAAATTAATAGTGGCAAATTTTCTCGCCACTGCTTGCTATTTAGATCACCTAGAGTTGATTGGATATGGTCGCTAAGAAGAACTACTTCATAATTGACTAGATGCGATAATCGAGTTTTGTCGGCTGGTACGTCTTGCTCATTCTCCGCCCCCCATCGCCATGACTTTCTGAGAGTCAAACGAGGCGCAAGCAATTTCCTGAGTTCGATACGAGCTGTTGCAGTAAGCCCATCGCGCTTCAAACGTTGAACCCATAAATACAGGCCTAGTTGGTGTTCTGATCCTTTGACCCATCCACCTAGAATCAAACGCCACAAAGTACGCATTAGAGGGCAAGGAACTGCGTTCGGTGCGCCGCGACGGACATCTTCCAATTCATGGATTTTCTCTTCACGCTCAAGACGTGCAATTAAGTCTAATTGATCTTCAATTAGACCCGCCATCTGTGGGTGCAACTGGCCACCTTGCTGAGCAATCCAGACAACTAAGTCAGGATTATCTAGATGCCTGACCAGCCATCTCCCAAGCTGAAACATTACAGCGTCGAGCCGACAGTTTTCAGGTCCTCCGGTCGCGAATGTCATCAAGGGCGCTAGGGTATAAGGTGTAGGACGTACGACAAGACTAAATTTTAACTTTTCGTCAGGCTTGTCGTTTGGGGATACACCAAATTGTTTTAAGTGCTTGTGCTTGAAATTTGCTGGAGAATAAGCATCCACTAGCCAGTCAAGGGTGGGGACGGGATTAACCTCCGCAAACTGTCGGGCGGGCAATCCGGACATGTCGGAAAGAGCCCACAGCATTCGGCCCACGAAGTTGTCCTCTCGCGTACTTGCAGAAGGCCGAGCTAAAGCGTAACTTACTACTATTCTTTCTTTACCTGTCACACCATCGCGATAGGTTTCACTCCATGCATGCAAGGTATTGTGTAAGGCAGAGTGATCGACCGAATTGGTTGGCACTTCGTAAAGTATCGGAGCGACGCCCTTTGATTCCCATTCAATAGTTTTTTCACTTTCTTTGCCGGGATTGCAGTCTGCGAACGCCCAAGCGGTAAGGGTCGCCTCACCTAACATTCGATCCGCTGCAAGCGCGTCCATCATGTATCTCAACACTGGATCGTTTATGCTATATCCTACGAAACAAACGACATAGTTTCGAAAAAGCTCACCAACGAAGCGAGCAGCCCATCGCTCAGTCAAATATGCAAGACCGAAATCTCCGCTAGTTACTATCAATCTATTCAGGGCAGTAGCGTCAGAGCGTTTAGGAAGAACTCCATGCAAATAAACGAGTCCATCCCATCGGCTAGCCTTTGGAATTGGCAGCATGGGTGCAGAATGCTCAATGAATTTTTGTTCGCTTCTCCTTCCGGCTGCATCAAAAATCCTGTCGAAGTTTGTTGTAACAAGCCGAAGAATCCCTTGACGGTTTCTAGCTAATCGCAGCAAGGCTTCATGAGTTTTCGTAGCATCTTTCAAGCGAAGGTTTGGTTTTAAAGCGAGTGCTAATGCTTCTCGCAACGCTATCCGCTGACCGGGAAGACGTCTTTCTAATAAATCCAAGGTCGCATCGAACTGTTTTTTTTTGAAAGCGAGTTCTTCAATCGCAGAGAATGTTGTCCCTGTGTTTTCGTATATTTTATTTACGAGCCCCTCAAAACCAGGCAGGTTTGCCGGATAGGAGATGCCTGCGCCGCAAAAAAAAACCACTCGACCTTCTTCGTGGGCCTGCAGTAGCTCGCTCGGAATCTCAGGTCCATTTGCGACAAATTGCATTCGACTCCCTCCATAAGCAGATAAATAGACTTGGCATGCTTCAAGTGATTATGACTAAACTTTTATTGAGCAGACCACAAATAGAATAGCTGCAGCTTGCGTGATGGCGAATCAAGCCGTAAGGAAACGTGTGGTACCCATGTCTTCCCGAACCAGTGGCAAGTAGCGATCCAGTCGATATGAAGACTGAATTTGGTCGCTACCAAGGGGTCTCGACCAGAAAGCAGGATCAATGCTTCGAATTTCTGGGCTTAACTCGTCATCTTGTTAGCTGGTTTTTCACTCTGTTAACCGCTGTAGTTAACAAGGCAAAAAAGTGATTAACACCGGGATGGGGAGTTGCACTGGCCACTCGAATTTGAGCTGACTGAGTTAATTTCTCGGATTTGACGCTGCTGTTAGGCAATGACCTGTAACCATCTCACCTGCTCGTTCCAATGTCCTCTTGCAGCAGGTTCCCGCTCCAAAATGTCTCTTGGTCAAAATTCATCAAAAAATTGCGGTAGCTGCCTTGCAGATAAATGAAGCTTTCATGACAAAAATGATTGGAGCTTCATCGACTAATGTCTTCACAAGGGGAATGAATCACAGGTATTTGAATGACGACCTCTTCGATAAAGAAAGTCAGCTAATAGGCAGCAGAAAAATAGCCAAACAAAAACAATTCGGCTAAATAGCTAACACCTTTTTGGCCCCAGATCATGCGTCGCCAGATCAAGCAACGCCAGGCCGCCGAACGGGCACTCAACGATCAGTTCGAATTCATGCGTTCACTGGTCAACGGCACCCCTCACCCGATCTACGTGCGCGATCGCCAGGGTCTGCTGCAAAGCTGCAACGACAGCTACCTCGAAGCCTTCAACGCCAAACGCGAAGACGTGATCGGCAAAAGTGTCATGCAGGGCACACTGAGCAACGCCTTCGAAGCCCAGGCATACCAGGCGGATTACCAGCGGGTGGTGGCCGAAGGCACGCCTCTGCTGCTCGATCGACCGCTGCACATCGGTGGCCGGCGTTTGACGATCTACCACTGGATCCTGCCGTACCGCGACTCCAGTGGCGATGTGCAAGGGATCATCGGCGGCTGGATCGACATCAGTGAACGTCGCCAGTTGTTCGATGAACTGCGCCGGGCCAAGGAACAGGCGGACAACGCCAACCGCGCCAAAAGTACCTTTCTGGCCACCATGAGCCACGAAATCCGCACGCCGATGAATGCCATTATCGGCATGCTCGAACTGACGCTCGAACGCATGAATGATCAGGCTCCGGATCGCTCCTCCATTGAAACCGCCTACTGCTCGGCCAAGGATCTGCTGGGCCTGATCGGCGACATTCTCGATATCGCGCGGATCGAATCCGGGCACCTGAGCCTGAGCCCGGAACGGGTCAATCTGGTCGAAACAGTGGCGTCGGTGGTCAGGATCTTCGACGGCCTCGCCCGCCAGAAAAACCTCCTCCTGCCGCTGATCATCAATCCGCCCGGGCTGCAGGTCGACGTGGAACTGGATCCGTTGCGCTTCAAGCAGATCCTGTCGAACCTGATCAGCAATGCCATCAAATTCACTGAGTCCGGGCAGGTGCGGATCAATCTGGATGTGCTGCCCAACGGGCCGGGCCAATGCTCGCTCGTTCAGTTGACGATCCAGGACACCGGAGTCGGCATCAGCATCGAAGATCAACAACGCCTGTTCGAGCCGTTCGCCCAGACCGAGAGTGGCCGGCAGCAAGCTCGCAGCGGCGCAGGCCTGGGGCTGGTGATCTGTCGCAACCTGTGTGAAATGATGGGTGGGCAGCTGCAGTTGAGCAGCCAGCCGGGGATCGGCACCCAGGTCTGCCTGTCGCTGCCGCTGCAAACGCTACCGTGCCAGGTGACCACGGCAAAAACCGAGCCTGTGCTGCAAACCTCTGCGCCACTGAACATTCTGGTGGTCGACGATCATCCGGCCAATCGCCTGCTGATGTGCCAGCAACTGGAGTTCCTCGGGCACCGATTCACCCTTGCCGAAGAGGGTCGGAGTGGATTCGAGAAATGGCAGACCGGTGCATTCGACCTGGTTATCGCTGACTGCAACATGCCGTTGATGAACGGCTACGAACTGACCGAGGCGATCCGCCAACAGGAACAACGCACTGGCCGCCCTCCGTGTACCGTGCTGGGTTTCACGGCCAACGCGCAGCCTGAAGAAGTACAGCGCTGCAAACGGGCCGGCATGAATGACTGTCTGTTCAAACCGTTGAGCCTCAGCGCACTGAGCCACTGGATCAATGGTCTGCAGCCCGCGACGCTTGAACCGGCGTTCAATCTTGACGGGTTGAGTCAGTTGACTGGCGGCAACCCGCTGCAAGTCCGGCGTCTGCTCACGCAATTGCTCAAGAGCAGCCGTCTCGATCGCGAGGAATTATTAGCCCTGGCCCCCTGCAATGATCGTCAGGCAGTGGCGCTGGTCGCCCACAAGATCAAAGGCGCCGCCCGGATCGCCCAGGCCTCGCGTCTGATCGCCTGTTGCGATGCGCTGGAACAGGCATGCATGCAGACAACGCCCGCACCGACCATCGTGCGCTGCGTCGAGGCCACCGACGCAGCCATGCTCGAACTGGAGCAGGCGTTGCGGCAACAACTGGAACCGTTCGAAGAAAGCACAATGACCGAGCCTTAACTATGCTTGGACGCTGAGCAGTGTGTTTACTTCAATGGAGAGTCAGCAATGCCCAGCCCACTGCGCCCGGATCAACGCCGGTTCCCGTTGCACGTGCACATCAGCGTCATGTTCACCTTTCTGCTGTTGCTCACAGGCGTGGTGCTGGGGCTGTTCAATTATCGCCAGACCACCCGAATCATCCTGTCGAGCAGTGAAAACCTGTTCAATCGCATCGAACAGGATGTGCGCCTGGACCTGCATTCAACCTACGAACCGATCCGGCACCTGCTGAGCCTGCTGGCCGACAATCAGGCGGCCGAGGCGCCGAACCTGCAACAGCGTCTGGCGCTGCTCAAGCCGTTCAGTCAGTCGCTCAAGGACAACACCGATCTCGCCTCGCTGTATCTGGGGTACGGCAACGGCGATTTCTTCATGGTCCGGCCCTTGCGCACCAGCGCGCTGAAAACCCTGCTCAAGGCACCACCAACAGCGGCCTATCAGGTCTGGAGCATCGAGCACGACGCCAGCGGCACCGTATTGTCGCAGTCACTGTTCTTCGACCAGACGCTGACGCCTGTCGGACGCGACACCAATCCCGACGACCGCTACGACCCGCGTACCCGCAACTGGTACAACAACGCCCTGCAACAGGGCGATCAGATCACCACCGAACCCTATGTATTTTTTTCCACGCACAATGTGGGCACCACCCTGGCTCGACGCAGCAGCGCAACCAGTGTGATCGGTGCCGATCTGACTTTGGAGGCACTCTCGGCCACCTTGACCAAGCATGTGGTCACCCCCTCGACCGAAATCGTGTTGTTCGATGCCGATGGCAATGCCGTGGCCTATCCGGACAGCAGCCGGCTGATCGTCGACGGCAGCAGCGCACGCCTGGCCAAAGCGGCCGACCTCAGTCCGAATCTGCACGCGTTGCTGTCCACCGCCCATCCGGGCAAACGGCTCGACGTCAATGGCCGCCACTGGATCGTCGCCCGCAGCACCCTGCAGGAAGGCGGGCCGAAAGGTTTGCAGATGGCCCTGCTGGTGCCCGAGGACGAACTGCTTGCCGATGCCTACCGCATGCGCTGGCAAGGCGCGCTGATCACCTTGGCGATCTTGCTGCTGTGCCTGCCGCTGGGCTGGCTGATCTCGCGGATTCTGGTCAAACCGTTGCACGCGCTGGTCAAGGAAGCCGACGCGATCCGCAGTTTCGATTTCAACTTTCCGGTCACCCGCCGCTCGCCGGTGCTGGAGGTTGACCAGTTAAGCCTGTCGATGGCGCGCATGAAGGACACGCTCGCCAGTTTCTTCCGCATCACCGACAGCCTCTGCGCCGAAACCCGCTTCGCCCCGCTGCTGCAACGGGTGCTGTTCGAAACGGCGCAGATCGCCCAGGCACAGGCGGGGTTGATCTATCTGCGCGAAAGCGATGGCAACCGGATGGAGCCTTACGGACTGGTCATTGATGGCGCCTCGCACGAGCCGGGCGAGTTCGCTGTGCTGGGCCGGGATCTCCTGGCCGATCAAGGGCCGGCGTGGTTCCAGCAACTGATCAACGCTGACAACGTGGTCAGCAGCCTTGGCTTCGAGCAGGCCGGGGACTTGCAGAAAGTCCTGTTGGCCATGCAGTCGCCGCGCATCCACCTGATCGGCATCCGCCTGCGTAATCGGCACAACGAAACCATCGGCCTGTTGCTTCTGCTGATCAACGACAGCGGCAGCGCTCAGGACCTGGAAAAACTGCGCCCGGACCGCATCGCCTTCCTGCAAGCCGTGTCTGGTGCGGCGGCGGTGAGTATCGAAAGTCAGCGCCTGCAAGCGAAGCAGAAGCAGTTGCTCGACGCGTTCATTCAGTTGCTGGCCGGCGCCATCGACGCCAAGAGCCCCTACACCGGCGGCCACTGCCAGCGCGTGCCGGAACTAACCCTGATGCTCGCGCAGGCCGCGGCCGCCAGCCAGGCGCCGGCGTTCCAGAGCTATCAGCCCACTGAAGACGAATGGGAAGCCCTGCACATTGCGGCCTGGCTGCACGATTGCGGCAAAGTCACGACACCAGAATATGTCGTCGACAAGGCAACCAAACTGGAAACCCTCAATGATCGCATCCACGAAATCCGCACCCGTTTCGAAGTGCTCAAGCGCGATGCCTGGATCAGTTACTGGCAGGCGATCGCACTGGGCGGCAACGCGGCGCAACTGAGCGAACTGCGTGACGCCACGCTGACGCAACTGGATGACGACTTTGCCTTTGTCGCGCGCTGCAATCTGGGCGGTGAGGCCATGGCACCCGCCGATCTGCAACGTCTTGAACGCATTGCCGAGCGGCGCTGGATGCGCACCCTCGATGATCGCTTGGGGGTGTCATGGGAGGAAAACCGCCGCCAGGCGCAAACGCCGGCGGCGAATCTGCCAGTCAGCGAGCCACTGCTGGCGGACAAGCCCGAACACCTGATCGAACGCGCCGACAGCGAACTGATTCCGGAAGACAATCCGTGGGGGTTCAAACTGGATGTGCCGCGTTACAAATACAATCGCGGCGAACTGTACAACCTGAGCATTGCCCGGGGCACGCTGACCCGCGAAGAGCGCTACATCATCAATCACCACATGGTACAGACGATCCTGATGCTCAGCCACCTGCCCTTCCCCGGGCACCTGGACAGCGTCGCGGAAATCGCCGGTGGGCATCACGAAAAGATGGACGGCAGCGGTTATCCCAAACGCCTGAAGCGCGAGGACATGAGCCTGCCGGCACGGATGATGGCGATTGCCGATATTTTCGAGGCACTGACAGCGGCGGATCGACCGTACAAGAAGGCCAAATCCTTGAACGAGGCGCTGGGGATCATGGCCACCATGTCCCGCGAGGCGCACATCGACCCCGAGCTGTTTGCGCTGTTCATCAACGATGGGGTGTACATGCAGTACGCCGCGCGGTTTCTCGATCCGCGCCAGATCGATGCGGTGGATCCGGCCAGCCTGTTGCGCAAGGCTGGCCTGAGTGCCTGATCAGCAGTCGGTCAGACGCAGGAAAATCGCCGCCAGTTGCTCGATTCCGGCCTGATCGTCGGTGCCGAAACGCGAGAGTTTCGGGCTGTCGAGATCAAGTACGCCGATCAGCCGACCGTCCTTGACCAGTGGCACCACCAGCTCGCTGTTGGAGGCGCTGTCGCAAGCGATATGACCGGGGAACGCATGCACGTCTTCAACGCGCTGGGTCTGTCGACTGGCCGCTGCCGCGCCACACACACCGCGACCGAAGGGAATGCGCACGCAGGCGATCTGCCCCTGAAACGGGCCAAGCACCAGTTCTTCGTTGCGATTGAGGTAGAAACCGGCCCAGTTCAAATCGTCGAGCTGGTTGAACAGGAACGCCGAAAACTGCGCGGCGTTAGCGATGAAATCGCGCTCGTCCGCCAGCAGCGATTCCAGTTGTGCGGCCAACATGCCATAGCCTTCGAGGCCCTGGCCGCTTTGTTGCAAATCAATCATGCCTTGTGCTCCAGCAATTTCAGTCCCACCCAGTAACGGGCGAATTGGTACGCGCAACGTCCGTTGCGATTGCCGCGCCCGGTTGCCCAGCGCACGGCGAGGATGTCGAGCTCTTCGTCGCGCTGCCAGCTCAAGCCGGCCTTGGCGGCCAACTGGCCGATCCAGTGTTCGACGACGTTGAGGAAATGTTCCTGGGTAAACGGATAGAACGACAGCCACAGGCCGAAACGGTCGGACAAGGCGATCTTGTCTTCCACCGCCTCACTCGGATGCAGCTCGCCGTCGACGCGTTTCCAGTTTTCGTTGTCGCTTTCCTTTTCCGGCACCAGATGGCGGCGGTTGGAAGTGGCGTACAGCAGAACGTTGTCCGGGGCCTGTTCGAGCGAGCCGTCGAGCACGCTTTTCAGCACGCGATAATCGCCTTCGCCGGATTCGAACGACAGGTCATCGCAGAACAGCACGAAGCGTTGCGGCAGTTTGCCGATCTGCTCGACCACTCGCGGCAGGTCGGCCAGATGGTCGCGCTCGATTTCGATCAAACGCAGGCCGGCCTTGGCGTGTTCGGCCAGCAGCGCGCGCACCAGCGACGATTTACCGGTGCCGCGCGAGCCCCAGAGCAGCGCATGGTTGGCCGGCATGCCGTCGAGAAACTGCTGAGTGTTGCGGCCCAGTTGTTCCAACTGACGATTGACACCGATCAGGTCGGACAGGCGCATGTCGAGGCTGACTTCCAGCGGCAGCAAATAGCCGCTGCGCCCGTCACGCTGCCAGCGCGCGGCCAGGCAGGTTTCCCAGTCGATCAGCGGACGCGGCGCCGGCAGCAAGGGTTCGATCCGCGCCAGAACCGACTCGGCGCGTTCAAGAAAAGCATTCAATCGGGAATCCACGTCTTCTCCTCGGGCACGTTCACAGTGATGATGTCGATCCAGCGACGACAGACAGATCTCAATCCCCGTTCAAGCCTTGTTACAAGGCGCTTCGGGAACCTCGGTATCCATACATGATCGACTATGCTTGAGCAGCGAAGGGAAACGGAAGTGGTTCAACACCCCATGGATATCAAATTCACCCACCGGCTGTCATACAAGCAAGCCAGATTCACGGTGCTGGTCGGGTTCGTTCTGGGCACGCTGCTCAGCCTGCTGCAAATCGGCATCGATTATGCCAGTGAAGACGCCTCCATCAACCGTGAAATCCTGTCTTTGCTGGAAATCAGCCACAATCCGGCGTCGCGAATCGCCTACAACATCGATGCGGAACTGGCACAGGAGCTGACCCTGGGCCTGTTGCGCTCCCCGGCGATCATCTCGGCGCAATTGACCGACAACAACGGCAACGTCCTGGCCAACGTCAGGCGCCCGGAACTGCAAAGCGGTTATCGGGTGATCAGCGACTTCCTGTTCGGTGCCAAGCGCCAGTTCGAAGACCGTCTGTACCTCGATCACCTGCCCGAAGAATCACTGGGTACGCTGAGCCTGGAGGTCGATACCTACGCGTTCGGCAGCCGGTTTCTGCGCCGCGCCGAAGTCACCCTGCTCAACGGCTTTGCCCGCAGCCTGATCCTCACCGGGATCCTGTTGGCGCTGTTCTACGTGATGCTGACCAAGCCATTGGTGCGCCTGATCCGGGAACTCAGCGCGCGTGACGCACGCAGTGCAGAACCGACGACCCTGGAATGTCCGGCTGGCCACGCCAATGACGAGATCGGCGTACTGGTCAAAGTCGCCAACCAGCAGTTCGACAACATCGCCACGGAAATCCAGCAACGGCGCAACGCGGAAAACCGCCTCACCGATTACCTCGGGCAACTGGAGCACATCGTCTCGGCCCGCACTGCCGAGCTCAAGGCCATCAACACCCGGCTCAGCCAGTCCAACGAAGAACTGGAAGTCGCTCGCAGCACCGCACTGGACATGGCCGAAGCGCGCTCGGCATTCCTCGCCAACATGAGCCACGAGATCCGCACCCCGCTCAACGGCCTGCTGGGGATGATCGCCTTGTCCCTCGATGGGCCGCTGAATGCCGAGCAGCAACAGCAACTGTCGATTGCCCATGACTCGGGCAAGGTGCTGGTGGAACTGCTCAACGATATTCTCGACCTGTCCAAGTTCGATGCGGGGCAACTGGAGCTCGAACACATCCCGTTCGACCTCGGCTCACTGATCGAGGACACCGCCAACCTGCTGTCGCAGAACGCTGCGCCGAGCGTCGAGCTGACCTGCCTGATCGACCCGCACTTTCCCGCGCTGGTGCTGGGGGATCCGACCCGGGTACGGCAAATCGTCAGCAACCTGCTGTCCAATGCCCTGAAGTTCACCCGCTTCGGCCGGGTCGATGTGCGCCTGTCCGCCCACAAGGACGGGGTGCGCATCGAAGTCTGCGACACCGGCATTGGCATCGCTCAGGATGCCCAGGTGAAAATCTTCCAGCCGTTCACCCAGGCCGGTGCCGGCATCACCCGGCAGTACGGCGGCACCGGTCTCGGTCTGGCGTTGACCTACAACCTGTGCGAGGCCATGCAAGGCCGATTGACCATCAGTTCCGAGGCCGGTTTCGGCAGTCAGTTCTGCGCCGACCTGCCACTGCTGTGTCATACCCGGGCGGTCATGCCGCCGCCACTGCACGGCAAGGTGCTGGCGATCACGGCCGCCAGCAGCGGGCTGGCGGAACTGCTCAAGACATTGCTGCCGGTGTGGGGCGTGAGCTATGAACAGCGCACCATGGATGACCCGTTGCTGGGCCTGGCACCCGATCTGCTGATCACCGATTGCCCGGAATGCCTGTTCAGTCTGCGCCCGACCATCAGCGCACCGATCCTCGTCGTAACCGCTTATGGCAGTTTCATGCCCGGCGAAGAAGCCGCCGCGCTGGCGCCATTGCAGCAACAAGCCCGACCGCTGGCACGCAACGCGCTGTACCAGATCCTGCGGCGCATTCTGCTGGCCGATGTCACCACGAGCAACGATGCGCGCCTCGAGAGCCAGCCGGTCCGGCGGCGCGGAAAGGTGCTGCTGGTGGAGGACAATCCGGTCAATCAACTGGTGGCCAAAGGCATGCTCGGCAAGCTCGGTTGCGACGTGGTGGTCGCCGCCCACGGTGCCGAGGCGCTGGATCAACTGGAGCACGATGAGTTCGATCTGGTGCTGATGGACTGCAACATGCCGGTGATGGACGGCTACGAAGCGAGCCGGCAGATCCGCCAGAGCGGGCGCTGGCCGCACCTGCCGATCGTCGCACTGACCGCCAACGCCATGTCCGAAGAACGCGAGCACTGCCGTGCGGCCGGCATGAGCGATTACCTGGCCAAGCCGTTCCGCCGCGAAGAGCTGGCGGCCCTGCTCGACCAGTGGATGCCGGCTACGTCAGCGCTTTGATCTGCCCCAGCAGGTGATCGAGGCCATTGCGCAAATCGTTGAGCCGATCAAGATCCACCCCGCTGTCGCACAACAACCGGGCCTTGAGCGGCCCGACCTGTTCGCGCAGCGCTTGGCCTTGCGCGGTCAGGCTCAGATGCACTTCACGCTCGTCGCGCGCCGAACGCTGGCGTTGCACCCACTGCAATTGTTCAAGACGCTTGAGCAACGGCGTCAGGGTGCCGGAGTCCAGCGCCAGGCGCTCGCCCAACGCCTTGACCGTCGGTTGCTCCGGTGCACTGTCCTGCCACTCCCACAGCACCAGCATCGCCAGGTACTGCGGGTAGGTCAGGCCGAGTTGATCGAGCATCGGCTTGTAAGCGCGAATCACCGCCCGGGACGCGGCGTACAACTTGAAGCACAACTGACTGTCGAGCTTCAGCGAATCGTCGGGCAGGCTGTTCATTTGAGCAGGGCTTCGATCTCGCCGCTGATGTCCTGCGGCTTGGTGGTCGGGGCGAAACGCTTGACCAGTTGCCCATCCTTGCCGATCAGGAACTTGGTGAAGTTCCACTTGATGCCCTCGGAGCCGAGCAAACCCGGAGCGCGCTTTTTCAACTGCACGAACAGCGGATGCGCATCAGACCCGTTGACGTCGATCTTCTTGAACAGCGGGAAACTCACGCCGTAGTTCAGCTCACAGAACTCGCTGATCGCCCCCTCGTTACCCGGCTCCTGCTTGCCAAACTGATTGCACGGAAACCCCAGCACCACCAGGCCCTGATCCTTATAGGTCTGCCACAGCTCTTCCAGGCCTTTGTATTGAGGGGTGAAGCCGCATTTGCTGGCGGTGTTGACCACCAACACCGCTTTGCCGGCAAAATCGGCCAGGGTCTTTTGCTCACCCTTGATGGTGGTGACAGGGATATTCAGCAGGTTGTCGCTCATGGGTCGGCTCCGCGGGTTATCGGGAAAGGCCAAACATAGCGAGCAATTAAATTGTGCGCAATTTAATTATCCGAAAGGCGACCCGCAGGTCGCCTGTCCGCTTACTCGCGCGGCTCGAGATTCAGGCACACCGAGTTGATGCAATAACGCAAGCCAGTCGGTGGCGGGCCATCGGGGAACACGTGGCCCAGATGCGCGTCGCAGCGGGCGCATTTGACCTCGGTGCGGATCATGCCGTGGCTGGTATCGCGGATCTCGGTCATGGCGCTTTCGCCGATCGGCGCGTAGAAGCTCGGCCAGCCGCAGCCGGAATCGAATTTGGTCGTGGAGTCGAACAGCGGCTCATTGCAGCAGACGCAGTGATAGACACCGTCGGTTTTGGTGTCGTTGTATTTGCCGGAAAACGGCCGTTCGGTCGCACTGAGACGGCACACGTTGTACTGCTCGGGGTCGAGCATCGCCCGCCATTCTTCCAGGGTTTTTTCCAACTTTTCCATCATCACACCTCAGCGGCTGAAAAAGCCCGATCTGTACCTTTTCCACGGATCGGGTGGCACGTATGATTGCGCCTCGTCACACGCCAGTCTGGCAGCCAGACCGGGCGCATTCAAACGGATTCTCGGCGCCATGGCGCAAGACTCCGCCTGTGCGAAGACGCAGGAATCCCAGTACGGTTGGCCATCCGCCGTCTGGATCGTTCATTTTCGGGATCACATCGCCATGCAGTTCAGCAAATCGAACAAGCTCGCCAACGTCTGCTACGACATTCGCGGCCCGGTGCTCAAGCACGCCAAACGTCTGGAGGAGGAAGGCCAGCGCATCCTCAAGCTGAACATCGGCAACCCGGCGCCGTTTGGTTTCGAAGCGCCGGACGAAATTCTTCAGGATGTGATCCGCAACCTGCCGACCGCCCAAGGCTACAGCGACTCCAAAGGCCTGTTCAGTGCCCGTAAAGCGGTGATGCAGTACTACCAGCAAAAAAATGTCGAAGGTGTCGGCATCGAAGACATCTACCTGGGCAACGGCGTGTCCGAGCTGATCGTGATGTCGTTGCAGGCGCTGCTCAACAACGGTGACGAAGTGCTGGTGCCGGCACCGGACTACCCGCTGTGGACCGCCGCCGTGAGCCTGGCCGGCGGTAACGCCGTGCACTATCTGTGCGACGAGGGCGCCGACTGGTTCCCTGACCTGGCCGACATCAAGGCCAAGATCACCCCGAACACCAAGGCCATGGTGATCATCAACCCGAACAACCCGACCGGCGCGGTGTATTCGAAGGAAGTGCTGCTGGGCATGCTGGAAATCGCCCGCGCGCACAACCTGGTGGTGTTCTCCGACGAGATCTACGACAAGATCCTTTACGACGACGCCGTGCACATCTGCACCGCTTCGCTGGCGCCTGACCTGCTGTGCCTGACCTTCAACGGTCTGTCAAAATCCTACCGCGTGGCGGGTTTCCGCTCCGGCTGGATCGCCATCTCCGGGCCGAAACACAATGCCCAGAGCTACATCGAAGGCATCGACATGCTGGCCAACATGCGCCTGTGTGCCAACGTCCCGAGTCAGCATGCGATTCAGACCGCCCTCGGCGGCTATCAGAGCATCAATGACCTGGTACTGCCGCAGGGCCGCCTGCTGGAGCAGCGCAACCGCACCTGGGAATTGCTCAACAACATTCCGGGCGTCAGCTGCGTCAAGCCGATGGGCGCGCTGTATGCGTTCCCGCGGATCGACCCGAAAGTCTGCCCGATCCACAACGACGAAAAATTCGTCCTCGACCTGCTGCTCTCCGAGAAGCTGCTGGTGGTGCAAGGCACGGCCTTCAACTGGCCGTGGCCGGATCACTTCCGCGTGGTGACCCTGCCCCGCGTCGACGATCTGGAAATGGCCATCGGCCGCATCGGCAACTTCCTCAAGTCCTACCGCCAGTAACCGGTCTACAGTGCGCAACGGCCCGAACGTTGCGCACTGTCTGATTCAGCAACACTTCTGCTCTCCCCGCCTCGCTGCGCCTTCTACACTTGCGATTCATAGGGCCCACCCGCCTCTGGCGCAGTGGCGGCGGGTAGCGGCTGGCTGTCATCCCTTTCGGTTTTGGCCGTGGGCAATGACCTGCCGACTCGGGAATCCGCTGTAGGACACAGTTTGAAATAGTCACTCGGTTGAATCACCCGGTGACGCACCTTATATACCCCGCAGTACGCTACATCTTTAGCTTGAGGAGATTTCTACAACCATGATGCGCATCCTGCTGTTCTTGGCCACTAACCTGGCGGTCGTGCTGATAGCCAGCATCACCCTGAGCCTGTTCGGCTTCAACGGGTTCATGGCGGCCAACGGGGTTGATCTCAACCTCAGTCAGCTGCTGGTTTTCTGTGCGGTCTTTGGTTTCGCCGGTTCGCTGTTCTCGCTGTTCATCTCCAAGTGGATGGCGAAGATGAGCACCAGCACCCAGATCATCAGCCAGCCACGTACCCGGCATGAGCAATGGCTGCTGCAAACCGTCGAGCAACTGTCCCGCGAAGCCGGGATCAAGATGCCCGAAGTCGGTATTTTCCCGGCCTACGAAGCAAACGCCTTCGCCACCGGCTGGAACAAGAACGACGCGCTGGTCGCGGTCAGTCAGGGCCTGCTCGAACGTTTTTCGCCAGATGAAGTGAAAGCCGTTCTGGCCCACGAAATCGGTCACGTGGCCAACGGTGACATGGTCACCCTGGCGCTGATCCAGGGCGTGGTGAACACCTTTGTGATGTTCTTCGCGCGGATCATCGGCAACTTCGTCGACAAGGTGATTTTCAAGAACGAAGAAGGCCAGGGCATCGCCTACTACGTGGCGACGATCTTCGCCGAGCTGGTTCTGGGCATTCTCGCCAGCGCCATCGTCATGTGGTTCTCGCGCAAACGCGAATTCCGTGCCGATGAAGCCGGCGCACGTCTGGCCGGTACCAATGCGATGATCGGTGCATTGCAACGCCTGCGCGCCGAACAGGGCCTGCCGGTGCACATGCCGGACACCCTGAACGCATTCGGCATCAACGGTGGCATCAAACAAGGCTTTGCCCGCATGTTCATGAGCCACCCGCCGCTGGAAGAGCGTATCGACGCGCTGCGTCGTCGCGGTTGATTCGACCGGTGTGACCATGAAAAAGGCCCGCAGTGATGCGGGCCTTTTTTGTACATGCGAATAATGGTTGTTGCTGATGACCTCTTCGCGAGCAGGCTCGCTCCCACATTGGATTCTTGTATACAGATCTAGTGTGGGAGCGAGCCTGCTCGCGAAGGGGCCGGCACTGTCAGCAAAATGTATCACGAGGAAACCCGGTAAACCCGCTCCTCCAACCGCGTCACGCCCGCCTGCAGGAACCTGACACTCTCCGCCAGCACATCCTGCTCCTCAAGCACCTGCACCTGCCAGACTTCGCCCAGCAAGCGCTGCACTTCATCATCGCTCACCGCAAACGGTGGCCCTGGCATCTGCGCCTGATCGTAATCCAGGGTAATCAACAACCCTTGCACACTTTGCGGCAGGATCTGCTGCAGATGCGCCGCATAGCGCTCACGCATCGGAGCCGGCAAGGCAATCAGCGCTGCCCGGTCGTACAACGCCGCGCAATCCGCTACATCGTCGGCTGTCAGCGCAAAGAAATCACCACACCACAACTCGATGGAATCGGCGCGATAGACTTTGAACGGCCCCTTGGCAATGACCTGCGGCGTTACCTGATGCTCACTGAAAAAATCCTCGACGGCCTTCAGCGACAGCTCGACTCCGAGCACCAGATGCCCGCGCCCGGCCAGCCACAACAGATCCAGGCTTTTCCCGCACAGCGGCACCAGCACCCGGGTCTGGGCCGGGATCGCCAGTTGCGGCCAGTGCCGCTGCAGATACGGGTTCACCTCAGGCAAATGAAAGCCGATCTGATTGGATTCCCACTTCTTGTGCCAAAACTCAGGCTGCATGCATCACCCCAAAAAATTCGATCAAAAGGCGTTAAAACTTATATTAGATTTAGATCAATGATCTGACTGAAGATGAGGCCATCTTACCGCTCAGGAACCTTTCCATGTTTCCCAGCCTGTTTATCTCCCACGGCTCACCGATGCTGGCCCTGGAACCCGGTGCCAGTGGCCCGGCGCTGGCGCGTCTGGCGGCCGAACTGCCGCGGCCTAAAGCCATCGTGATCGTCTCTGCCCACTGGGAAAGCCAGGAACTGCTGGTCAGCAGCAATCCTCGTCCGGAAACCTGGCACGACTTCGGCGGCTTCCCGCGCGCCCTTTTCGAAGTGCAGTACCCGGCACCGGGCGATCCGCAACTGGCAGCCGAAGTGGCTGAATTGCTTGACGCCGCGCATATGCCGGCACGCCTCGACCCGCAACGACCGTTCGATCACGGCGTCTGGGTGCCGCTGTCGCTGATGTACCCGCAGGCAGATATTCCGGTGGTGCAGGTGTCGCTGCCGAGTCGCGGCGGCCCGGTGTTGCAAACCCGTGTCGGACAAGCGCTGGCGAGTCTGCGCGAGCAGGGCATTCTGCTGATCGGCTCCGGCAGCATCACCCACAACCTGCGCGAACTGGACTGGCACGCCGGCCCGGAAAGCGTCGAGCCGTGGGCACGTGACTTCCGTGACTGGATGATCGACAAGCTGGCGGCCGACGATGAGGCGGCACTGCACGATTATCGTCAGCAGGCGCCCAATGCGGTGCGCAGCCATCCGAGTGACGAGCATTTGTTGCCGCTGTATTTTGCGCGGGGTGCGGGAGGTGAGTTCCGCGTAGCGCATAAAGGCTTCACGATGGGTGCACTGGGTATGGATATCTATCGCTTCGGCTGACGTCATCGCTGGCAAGCCAGCTCCCACAGGGTTGTGGGGCGAGGCAAAAAGCAGGCAAAAAAAATCCCCGAACCAGTCGGGGATTTTTCATGTTCGATCAATCAGCCCAAGGGCGGATCAATCTTCGCGGTAGCGACGCAGTTTCAGCTGCTTGCCAGCGACGCGAGTGTCCTTCAGCTTGGTCAGGAGTTTGTCCAGACCATCTTCCGGCAGCTCGACGAGGCTGAAGCTGTCACGCACCTGGATGCGACCGATCGCTTCGCGGGCCAGACCACCTTCGTTGAGGATCGCGCCCAGCAGGTTCTTGGCGGCGATACCGTCACGCGCACCCAGCGCGGTACGGCAACGGGCACGACCTTCGCCCAGAGGCATTGGCGCGCGACGCTCGCGGTCACCACGCTCAGGACGATCGCCGGAACGCTCAGGACGGTCGCCACGCGGTGCATTGTTCGGCACCAGTGGGCGTTCCTTCTCGATCGCCGCCAGGTTCAGCGCTTGACCGTTGGTTGCCTTGCGCAGCAGAGCTGCAGCCAGGGCACGCGGGGTGCAACCGATGTCAGCGGTCAGGCGATCCAGCAGTTCGCCGTGAGTCGACTCAGCATCAGCGACCAGCGGCGACAGGCTGTTGGTCAGTTTCTTGATGCGTGCATCGAGAACGGCCTGAGCGTCCGGCAGACGCACTTCGGCAACCTTCTGACCGGTGACACGCTCGATCACTTGCAGCATGCGGCGCTCACGTGGAGTCACCAGCAGCAGTGCGCGACCTTCGCGACCGGCACGGCCGGTACGGCCGATACGGTGCACGTAGGATTCCGGGTCGTACGGCATGTCCACGTTGAATACGTGGGTGATGCGCGGAACGTCCAGACCACGGGCAGCCACGTCGGTCGCGACAACGATGTCCAGGCGGCCATCTTTCAGCGAGTCGATGACGCGTTCACGCTGGTTCTGGGCGATGTCACCGTTCAGCGCAGCGGCCTTGTAGCCTTTGGCGTCGAGGGCACTGGCCAGATCCAGGGTCGCTTGCTTGGTGCGCACGAACATGATCAGCGCGTCGAAGTCTTCCACTTCCAGCAAGCTGAGAACGGCGGAGGTCTTCTGGTCAGCGTGAACCAACAGGTGAGCCTGTTCGATCGCGGTAACGGTCTGGGTCTTGCTCTGGATCTTCACGTGCTTCGGATCGCGCAGGTGGCGCTCGGCGATGGCACGGATCGACTGCGGCAGGGTTGCCGAGAACAATACGGTCTGACGGGTTTCCGGCATGGCCTTGAAGATCACTTCCAGGTCGTCCATGAAACCGAGTTTGAGCATTTCGTCTGCTTCGTCCAGAACCAGGTGGTTCACGGTAGCGAGGACTTTTTCGTCGCGACGCAGGTGGTCGCACAGACGGCCCGGAGTGGCGACAACGATCTGTGCGCCATTACGGATTGCTTTCAATTGTGGGCCCATCGGCGCGCCGCCGTAGACAGCCACAACAGTTACGCCCGGCATTTGCTTGGCGTAAGTTTCGAAAGCGGTTGCAACTTGTAGCGCCAACTCACGAGTTGGGGCCAGGATCAGAGCTTGCGGCTCGCGCTTGGACGGATCAATGCGGTGCAGGATAGGCAGGGCAAAGGCAGCGGTTTTACCGGTACCGGTTTGCGCCTGACCAATCATATCGTGACCGGCGAGGATGATCGGGATCGACTGCTGCTGAATGGCCGAAGGCTCTTCATAGCCGGTAGCGACTACTGCAGCGACAATATTGGGATGAAGTTCAAGAGCGGCGAAGCCGCCGATTTCCTGGGTCATGGGTCTGCCTCTAAGTGCATCCGCAAAGACCCATGCTCCAAAGCTGCACATGCCGTGTTGAGACTCAAGAGTCGCCCTGGCAGCTTTGTCGGCGGGGATTTGCGAAAACGTATGAATGAAAAAGAATCGTCAAGGAAGAGCCCGCAGTGCGGACATGCAGCCGAAGCTGACTTCGGGGAATTGCGCTACCTAAACGCGGCCCGGTTAAAGGCCGGCGCGCACTATACCGGAATTTGCCCAAAAAGGGAGCTTTTTTTATCGCCTGAATCGGTGTGTCACCGCTGTGTAACGGGGTTTTGCGGATAATCGTGCAAAGGTCTATTTTGCAAAGGCCCGGCCCTGCGGGTGATGACGCTTAAACGATTCATCGATGTGCGGCATACCGTCGCTGCACCCGCCCTTCCCGCCCGAGGATTTCTCCATGAATCAGCCCTGCCCCGGCCGCGTCAGCCGTGAACGTCGAGGTCATATCCACTTGATCGGCCTTGACCGGGCCGCCAAACGCAACGCCTTCGACCTCGATCTGCTCAATGACTTGAGCCTGGCCTACGGCGAGTTCGAGGCCGACAGCGAGGCGCGGGTGGCGGTGGTGTTCGGGCATGGCGAACACTTTACCGCCGGTCTGGATCTGCTCAACGCCAGCGCCGCCCTCGCCGAAGGCTGGCAGGTTCCGACCGGCGGTTGCGACCCATGGGGTGTTTTCGTCGGACCGCGAGTGAGCAAACCGGTAATTGTTGCTGCGCAAGGCTACTGCCTGACCATCGGCATCGAGTTGATGCTGGCCGCGGATATCAACCTGTGCGCGAGCAATACCCGCTTCGCGCAAATGGAAGTGCAGCGGGGGATTTTTCCGTTTGGGGGCGCGACATTGCGCTTTCACCAGGTGGCCGGTTGGGGCAACGCGATGCGCTGGTTGCTGACCGGCGATGAGTTTGATGCCCACGATGCGTTGCGTCTGGGTTTGGTGCAGGAAGTGATGGCCAGTGAGGATCTGTTGCCGCGGGCGATCGAACTGGCCGAGCGGATTGCCCGGCAGGCACCGTTGGGGGTGCAGGCAACGCTGATGTCGGCGCGCCAGGCGCGGTATGAAGGCGAGACGGTGGCGGCGCAGGGATTGCCGGCACTGGTGAAGAAGTTGCTGGGGAGTGAGGATGCCAAGGAGGGGGTGAGGTCGCTGGTTGAGCGGCGCCCGGGCATCTTCAAAGGGATCTGAAATATTCGCGGGTTATCAGGCCCTCTTCGCGAGCAGGCTCGCTCCCACAGAAAATTGTGTGAGTGCCACAGGACCCATGTGGGAGCGGGCTTGCTCGCGAAGGGGCCATCACTGGCAACTCATGTCGCCGGGCGAATCGCCTTGATCAACGACTGCAGCGAATAACCCAGCCGTGGCGCCAGCACTTCGGCGCGGGCGGTCAGCGCCTGCATGTCCAGCTCCTGATCGAGATCCGCCGGCACAATCAGAATCACATTGCCCTCCTTCACCGGCAGCTCCCAGTAATGCCGGTGATAAAGCCCGCGCAACAACGCCGCGCCCAACGGTTTGCCGTCATCGGTGGCCCACTGGTTGATCACCAGCCAGCCGCCCGGGTTCAGACGCTTCTGACAGTCGCCGAGAAAACTCCAAGCCAGGTGCCCGACACCCGGGCCGACATCGGTGTACAGATCGACAAAGATCAGATCCGCAGGCTCGGCCGTCGGCAGCAACTCCAGCGCATCGCCGACCCGAATGTACAAGCGCGGATCGTCATCCAGCCCCAGGTACTCGATCGCCAGACGCGGCACGTCCGGGCGCAGTTCGATGGCTTCGACGTCTTCCAGCGGCAGGAACTTGAGGCAGGCCTGGGTCAGCGTGCCGGCACCGAGGCCGAGAAACAGCGCGCTCTCCGGTTGCTCATGGCACAACGCGCCAATCAGCATCGCCCGGGTGTAGTCATATTCCAGCCAGCTCGGATCGGCGGTGAACACGCAGCTCTGCTCGATGGCATCGCCAAATTCCAGAAAGCGGTAATCGGCCACTTCCAGCACGCGAATCACGCCGAACTCATCCTGTACCTCGGCGAGCAACAGCTCGACGCGCTCCTCAGTCATTTCGTCTCCTGATGGTCACCGGGCGCGGTGACGCGATGGCACCGCTGCGGCGCCGTGGCAAAGCGGCGATTGTCGGTGATGGGGCGGGAGCAGGTCACGCACTAATTACTGCTACCATGGGCTTCCCGTGCGTAGAACCAATTAGAGACCGTGATGAGCCAACCGTGGAGCCCTGACAGCTGGCGCGCCCTGCCGATCCAGCAACAACCCCAATACCCTGACGCGGCGCATCTGCGCCAGGTCGAGCAGACCCTGGCCAGTTATCCGCCGCTGGTGTTTGCCGGCGAAGCACGCGAGCTGCGCCGTCAATTTGCCGAAGTGACTCAGGGCCGGGCGTTCCTGCTGCAGGGCGGCGATTGCGCGGAAAGCTTTGCCGAGTTCTCGGCGGCGAAGATTCGCGACACGTTCAAAGTATTGCTGCAAATGGCGATCGTCATGACCTTCGCCGCCGGTTGCCCGGTGGTCAAGGTCGGGCGCATGGCCGGCCAGTTCGCCAAACCGCGCTCGGCCAACGATGAAACCCTCGACGGCGTGACCCTGCCCGCCTACCGGGGCGACATCGTCAACGGCATCGGTTTCGACGAAAAGAGCCGCGTGCCGGATCCCGAGCGCCTGCTGCAGTCGTATCACCAGTCCACCGCCACCCTGAACCTGTTGCGCGCCTTCGCCCAGGGCGGCTTTGCCGACCTGCATCAGGTGCACAAGTGGAACCTGGATTTCATCGCCAACTCGGCACTGGCCGAAAAATACAGCCACCTCGCCGATCGCATCGATGAAACCCTGGCGTTCATGCGCGCCTGCGGCATGGACAGCTCGCCGCAACTGCGCGAAACCAGTTTCTTCACTGCCCACGAAGCGCTGCTGCTGAACTACGAAGAAGCCTTCGTGCGTCGCGACAGCCTGACCAACGATTACTACGATTGCTCGGCGCACATGCTGTGGATCGGCGACCGCACCCGTCAGCTCGACGGCGCTCACGTCGAGTTCCTGCGCGGGGTGAACAACCCGATCGGGGTGAAAGTCGGCCCGAGCATGAACCCGGATGATCTGATTCGCCTGATCGACGTGCTCAACCCGGACAACGATCCGGGGCGCCTGAACCTGATTGCGCGGATGGGCGCGAACAAGGTCGGCGATCACCTGCCGGCGCTGATCCGCGCGGTGCAGCGTGAGGGCAAACAGGTGCTGTGGAGCTCCGACCCGATGCATGGCAACACCATCAAGGCCAGCAGCGGCTACAAGACCCGCGACTTCGCGCAGATCCTGGGTGAGGTGAAGCAATTCTTCCAGGTGCATGAATCCGAAGGCACTTATGCCGGCGGGATTCATATCGAGATGACCGGGCAGAATGTCACCGAGTGCATCGGTGGTGCGCGGCCGATCACTGAAGACGGGTTGTCGGATCGTTATCACACCCACTGTGACCCGCGGATGAATGCCGATCAGTCGCTGGAACTGGCGTTTCTGATCGCGGAAACCCTGAAACAGGTTCGCCGCTGAATCAGTCAGATTTTTAGCGTCTGGCAGGCCGCCTTCGCGAGCAAGCCCGCTCCCACACTGGATCTGTGTCGTACACAAAACCCATGTGGGAGATTCTATGTTGCTCAGCAACCCTAGAATCTCAAACTGATCGGTATTCGCCCTGATTCTTCATCAGGGTGAATGCCACTCGGCAGAG
>NZ_JACHCY010000014.1:0-144004 GCF_014200835.1 Pseudomonas sp. JAI115 | reverse complement strand
GGTTTCCCCATGTGAGAGTAGGTCATCGTCAAGATTAAATTCCGAAACCCCAATTGCGAAAGCAGTTGGGGTTTTGTTTTGCCCGCAGGAAAGTGTTTTCCTGCCAATACAAGCCCTAACTGCTTGTTTTTGCCCTGATCTGACGCGAAATCCAAGCCCGACTGTAGGCCAAAACACGACTAGCCATGGTGGTCGGAAAATGGATAAAGCCATGGGCGGACGAGGGCAGTAGATGGATTTCAACCGGTGCTGATCGTTGCCAGCGCTCAGCCAGTTCCAGCGTGTCATCGCGCAGCGGATCCAGTTCACCGGTGAACATCAACGCCGGTGGCAATCCGCTCAAGTCGCCGTACAGCGGAGACAGTGGCGCCTGCCGGCGTTCATTATCGCTCAATCCTGGAGTCAACAAGCGTAGCGCCTCGACCATTCCCGGGCCGTCGAGTACCAGCGTTTCAGCAGGTGCTGCGTGCACGCTTGGGGTGCCGGCGAGATCGTAAACGCCGTAATAGAGCAGGGCGCCGCTGACCCGCTGCAGCAGATCGGATGATGCTTTGAGCGCTAACAGGGTGGCAGCTGCCAGATGCGCGCCTGCCGATTCGCCTACAACGATTACCGGCAGGCCGACGAACTCCGTGCAATCATCGCTCAACAGCCAGCGTGCAGCGCACAGACAATCCTGCATGAGATCCTCAACTGGCGTATTGACTGCCAACCGATAGTCGACCGATACCACCGCCACGTTGCATGCCTTGACCATGCCGATATTAAGGTCGTCGTTCATCCGTGCATTGCCGATCACCCAGCCGCCACCGTGGTAATCCAGCACCACACCTTGAGCCTTTCCCTGCGGGCGGATGATTCGGACAGGCACTGACACACCTTGCGAATACGCCACAATGTTCTGCGCATGAAGATCATGCTTGAGCGTTTTATCCGCGCTGACAATCTGACTGGCACGCAGCAATGCCTGGATCAAACGCGGCGTCAGCCGATTGCGGATGCGAAAACGCGGCAGCCAGGCGAGCTTGCGATTGAAGCGTTGCATCTGCGCCAGATCACTATCGCTGAACTCAAGCACATTCTTAGCCAAATCTTTCCTCCTTAGATTGCAGCGCCGGCTCAATATTCCCCTCCTGCGGCAATGTCTCAGGCACCGCCAGCCACAACAGCACAAACGCCACTCCGGCAATCACCGCCAGGGTCAGAAATGCCGCGTTGTAACCGGCCTCCTGCAGCACAATGCCCGCCACGCTGGCACTCAATGCTGCGCCCAGACCAAACACCGTCGAGAGAGCGCCTAGGCTGATGTTGAAGTGTCCAGTGCCCAGCGTCAGGTCTTTCACTACCACCGGGAACAGCGCACCGAAGATCCCCGCGCCGACGCCGTCGAGCATCTGCACCGCTACCAACCAGTAAGGGTCGGCGGATAACGTATAAAGCACGCCACGCAGCGGCAGAATCAGGAAGCCTGCGAGTAGCAGCGGCTTGCGTCCCCAAACATCGGCTTTGGCCCCGACCAGCAAGGCGACCGGCACCATGACCAGTTGTGCGGCAACGATACAGGCCGAGGTCAGTGGCGTCGCCATCTGCAAGTTGACCTGCGCCAGTTTCTGGCTCACCAGTGGCAACATCGCCGCATTGGCCAAGTGGAAGAGGGCGCAGCAGATGGCGAACATCAGCAGCGCCTTGTTGGTCAGCAGCACCGCCAATCCCGAAGGCGCCTTGGCGTGAGTGGCGTCGCTGGGGTCAAGTCCCCGGGCCAGATCATGGTTGATCGCATTGGCATCGACGAAGCTCACGGCGATTACACTGCACAGCGCCATGACCGCCATCAGATAGAACACCGCCACCGGCCCGAACAGGTATGCGAATCCACCGGCCAGCAGCGCCGCGCAGGCGTTGCCGGCATGGTTGAAGGTCTCGTTGCGTCCGGTGCGTCGGGTGAACGCGCGCGGCCCGGTGATGCCCAGGGTGATCGCCGAAATGGCCGGAGCGAACACCGATGCCGCGGCGGCGCTCAGCGCTTGGGTGATCGCTACCAGACTGAAGGACGTCACGAAGGGCAATACCACGCAACTGCCGGTCACCAATAACGCGGCAATCGCGATCACTGCTCGTTTACTGCGTGTGTTGTCGACCAGGGCACCGGCGGGCGTCTGGGTGACAAGGGCGGCAATGCCAGCGAGGGTCATCACCAGCCCGATGCTGGCCGGCTCCCAGTGATGAACGGCCAGCAGGTAAATGGCCAGATACGGCCCGAGACCATCGCGCACATCGGCGAGGAAGAAATTCAGGCTGTCCAGCGAGAGGTTGTTGCGACGATCGGTATGAGTGACCACGCTGGCATCTTCAATAAACGAGGTTCGGCGAAATGCCTCAACCTCCGCTAAGTCAGTGACTTGTCGCCAGCGGATTTAGTTTCCTGGCGAATGCCGACGGCACATACTTTTTCGCTCGGCGCTCCCCCCAGCAATGGCAACCCGATCAGGGTCAGACCGATACCGAGTAGCGCGCCGGCACTCAGCGGATCGCCGAACTGCATCCACGCCCACAACAGTGTCACCGGTGGCGTCAGAAACAGCGCGCCACTGATGCGCTGCATGCTGAAACGCTGAAGGCACAGCCTATAAAATCCGTAGCCGCCAAAAGTCGAGAAGATCACCAGCCACAGCACGCCACTGACGAAGTCTGCACTGATCGGCGGGCGCAATTCACCCTCAAGACCTGCCAGCAGCGCGAACACAGGAATCACCGCGCATACCTGAATGAACAGCGCCGTGGTCGCCGGTATTGCAATGCCCGGCCGGGCTTTCTCAAACAAGGTGGCCGCCGCCAGCGACAATACCGCCAGTAACGGCAAGCTGTAGGCCCACAACCCCGCACGGGCCCACTCGACACTCGCAGCGCTGGCCAGCAGCATACCGATCACGCACAGCGCCAAACCCAACCATTGCCAGCCACGTGTGCGCTGCCCCGGAACGCTGCCGGCCAGCAGCACAATTGTCAGTGGCAACAGATTGGCAAACAGCGACGCAGTGCCCGGCGTGACGCCAAGTTGAATCGAGGCGGCAATCGGTCCGATGTAGCCACCCATCGCGAACAGCCCAAGCAGTGCCTGATGCCACATGTCTTTTCCGTGCAAACCACGCAAGCCTGCCCAGGCGAACGGCAGCAACAACAATGCCGCCAATACAAAACGCCACAACGAGGCCAGGTATACGCTGCCCTGATCGGCGACGTAGCGATAGCCAATGAACCCGGAACTCCAGCTGACCACCATTGCCATCAGCAGTAAAAAACGAACAGGCATGACGTTCATCGCATGGCACCTGACAGAGGAATGAGTTCGATGATATGAATCAAGCACTGATGCATTCAAACGATACGATCCGCACCACTGATGCAGGAATTCTCAAGCATGGCCGAAGCCCTTGATATCGAACTGTTGCGCACCTTTCAGGCAATCGTGCGCTTCGGGCAATTTCTCGCCGCCGCGAGTTTCCTCAACAAGAGCCCGTCAGCGGTCAGCCTGCATGTGCGGCGTCTGGAAGCGCTGGCGGGCGGGCGCTTGCTGGAGCGCGATAACCAGACGGTCAACCTCACGCCACTGGGTCGACGCTTCGCCCTGCAGAGCGCCGATTTGCTACGCCACCACGATCAATTGCTGGCGAGTTTCAGCACACCGCTGGCCAGCGGGCGAGTTCGCCTGGGGATTTCCGAGGAATACGCCGGCGCGGTCCTGGGCTGTACGTTGCCGCACCTGTCGGCAGATTTTCCGCACATCGAGCTGGAAGTCGAAACAGGTGCCAGCGGTCGGTTGAGTGCGCGTCTGGAACGCGGGCAACTGGATCTGGCGTTGCTGGTGGTCGTCGCAGACGCGCCGCCATCGACGCGTTGCGTAAGGATGCTGGGCCTGACCCAGCCAGTGTGGGTCGCCGCGCACAATTACACGCAGGATCTCACCCGGCCGGTACCGCTGGCCTTGCACGGCAAGGGTTGTCCCTATCGCAGCGTTGCCGTGGATGCATTGAGCGAGCAGGGACGCCGGTGGCGCGCAGTGATTGTCAGCGCCGGTGCCAGCGCGCTGGAAACAGCCATCGAGGCCGGATTGGCGGTGGGCATTGTTGATCGTGCGCAAGTGCGACCCGGCATGCGCGTGTTGAGCAGTGAGGAGGGATTACCCGAGTTGCCGCTGCACGAGTTGCGCCTGATGCAGGCACCGGGTGAATTGAGTGAGGCGGGGGAGGTTCTGGTGCGCTTGATCGGTGACGGCTTCGTGTTGTGACGCGTTGAGCGACGGCGGCCTCCGGTCAGGGCCGCCGTCAGTCATTACATCAGTTGATCCGCGGATGCTGCTGCACCAACTCCTTGCGCTTGGCTTCCAGTTCGGCGATTTCGGCGTCGATGTCTTCGATTTTCTGCTCGATGTTGTCGTGGTGTTCCTTGAGCAGTTCCTTCGCTTCCTCAAGGTCCGACGCCGCCGGCGCGGCACCGCGCAGCGGTTTGTTGGCGGTCTCTTTCATGGTCACGCCGGTGATCAGGCCGACCACGGCAATCACCATCAGGTAGTAGGCCGGCATGTACAGGTTATTGGTGCTTTCCACCAGCCAGGCCACGGCAGTCGGGGTCAGGCCGGCAATCAGCACCGAGACGTTGAACGCGGCGGCCAGCGCGCTGTAGCGGATGTGTGTGGGGAACATCGCCGGCAGGGTCGAAGCCATGACGCCGATGAAGAAGTTGAGTAGTACCGCGAGGATCAGCAGGCCGGAGAAGATCAGGCCGATCTTGCCGCTGTTGATCAGCATGAACGCCGGAATCGCCAGCAGGAACAGGCCGATGCTGCCGACCACAATGAAGGGTTTGCGGCCAATTTTATCGCTGATAAAACCGATCGCCGGCTGCACGAACAGCATGCCGACCATGATCGCGATGATGATCAACACGCCACGGTTTTCGCTGTAGTGCAGGTTGTGCGACAGGTAGCTCGGCATGTAGGTCAGCAGCATGTAATAGGTGACGTTGGTCACCGCTACCACGCCAATGCAGGTCATCAGACTGCGCCAGTGTTTGGTCGCGACTTCCTTGAACGAGACCTTCGGCCCGCCCGCCAGACCTTCACGGTCGCCTTCTTCGAGTTTCTCGACGTGCTGTTGAAACGCCGGCGTCTCTTCCAGCGCATGCCGCAGATAGAGGCCGATCATGCCCAGCGGCAGGGCGAGGAAGAACGGCAGACGCCAGCCCCATTCGAGGAATTTCTCTTCGCCGATGATCGTCGAGATCAGCACCACCACACCGGCGCCGAGGACGAAACCGGCAATCGAGCCGAAGTCCAGCCAACTGCCAAGGAAACCGCGCTTGCGGTCGGGCGCATATTCGGCGACGAAGATCGAGGCGCCGGTGTACTCACCGCCGACCGAGAAGCCCTGAGCCATTTTCGCCAGCAACAGCAGTATCGGCGCCCAGATGCCGATCGACTCATACGACGGTATCAGGCCGATGGCGAAGGTACTCAGCGACATGATCACGATGGTCGCGGCCAGCACTTTCTGCCGCCCGTACTTGTCACCCAGCGCACCGAAGAACAGGCCGCCCAACGGACGGATCAGGAACGGCACCGAGAAGGTCGCCAGCGCTGCAATCATCTGTACGCCAGGATCGGCGCCGGGGAAGAAGATCTTTCCCAGTGCATAGGCGACGAAGCCGTACACCCCGAAGTCGAACCATTCCATGGCGTTGCCCAGTGCGGCGGCGGTGATCGCCTTGCGCATCTTGGCGTCGTCGACAATCGTGATGTCTTTCAATCCGATGGGATTGACCTTGTTTTTCCTTGATTTCATGCGGGTCACTCATAGCTGAACGGATTCGATGCCATTGTTTTGCTGGCATGGGTTCTTTCCGTCAGATACAAGAAGACACGAAAAAATTCACTGCTCAGGGCATTTTTGTCGTTCGCACCCGCCAAGACGCAGCAGAGCCCACCCGGCGGCGATTACGCAAAAGCACAAGACGTCAGGCTGAAAACCCGGATAATGGCCGCCAATTCGTTTTTGCTCTCTGGTAAACCCGTATGGAAATCAAGGTCAACTTTCTCGACAACCTTCGACTTGAAGCCAAGTTCGACGACTTCACGGTGATCGCCGATCAGCCCATTCGCTACAAGGGCGATGGCTCGGCACCGGGGCCGTTCGACTACTTCCTGGCGTCGTCGGCCTTGTGCGCGGCTTACTTCGTGAAGCTGTACTGCGAAACGCGCAATATCCCGACCGAGAATATTCGCCTGTCGCAGAACAACATCGTCGATCCGGAAAACCGCTACAACCAGATCTTCAAGATCCAGGTCGAACTGCCGGCGGACATTTCCGAAAAGGATCGTCTGGGCATCCTGCGTTCGATTGATCGCTGCACGGTGAAGAAGGTTGTGCAGACCGGTCCCGAGTTTGTGATCGAGGAAGTCGAGAACCTCGACGCCGATGCGCAGGCCTTGCTGATGCCGCATTCGACCTCTGAAGCGGGCACCTACATTGCCGGTAAGGATCTGCCGCTGGAGCAGACCATCGCCAACATGTCGGGGATTCTTGCCGATCTGGGGATGAAGATCGAAATCGCCTCGTGGCGCAACATCGTGCCTAACGTCTGGTCGCTGCACATTCGCGATGCGCACTCGCCAATGTGCTTCACCAACGGCAAAGGCGCCACCAAAGAGGGTGCGCTGGCCTCGGCACTGGGCGAGTTCATTGAGCGCCTGAATTGCAACTTCTTCTACAACGACCAGTTCTGGGGCGAGGACATCGCCACCGCCGAGTTCGTGCATTACCCGAACGAGCGCTGGTTCAAACCCGGCCCGAAAGACGAGCTGCCGCCAGAGATTCTCGACCCATACTGCCTGGACATTTACAACCGCGACGGCGAGCTCAAAGGCTCGCACCTGTTCGACACCAACTCCGGCAACACCCAGCGCGGCATCTGCTCGCTGCCGTTCGTGCGCCAGTCGGATGGCGAGGTGGTGTACTTCCCGTCCAACCTGATCGAAAACCTGTTCCTGAGCAACGGCATGAGCGCCGGCAACACTTTGGCTGAAGCCCAGGTGCAATGTCTGTCGGAGATCTTCGAGCGCGCGGTCAAACGCGAAATTCTCGAAGGCGAGATGGCTTTGCCCGACGTGCCGCAGGAAGTGCTGGAGAAGTACCCAAGCATTCTCGCCGGGATCAAAGGCCTGGAAGAGCAGGGCTTCCCGGTGCTGGTCAAGGACGCGTCGCTGGGCGGTGAATTCCCGGTGATGTGCGTGACCCTGATGAACCCGCGCACTGGCGGCGTGTTCGCCTCGTTCGGCGCGCACCCAAGCCTGGAAGTGGCGCTGGAACGCAGCCTGACCGAACTGCTGCAGGGCCGCAGTTTCGAAGGCTTGAACGATCTGCCGCAGCCGACTTTCTCGGGCCAGGCAGTGACCGAACCGAACAACTTCGTCGAGCACTTTATCGACTCCAGCGGGGTGGTGTCGTGGCGCTTCTTCAGCGCCAAGTCTGACTTTGAATTCGTCGAATGGGACTTCTCAGGTCAAGGCGAAAACTCCAACGCCGAAGAAGCCGCAACCCTGTTCGGCATCCTTGAAGACATGGGCAAAGAAGCCTACATGGCGGTCTACGACGACCTCGGCGCCAACGCTTGCCGGATCCTGGTGCCGGACTACTCGGAAATCTACCCGGTGGACGACCTGATCTGGGACAACACCAACAAGGCCCTGCAATTTCGCGCCGACATCCTCAACCTGCACAGCCTGAGCAAGGTCGGTCTGCGCAACCTTGCTCAAGGCCTGGAAAACAGCGAGCTGGATGATTACACCGACATCACCACGCTGATCGGCATCGAGTTCGACGACAACACGCCGTGGGGCAAACTAACGATTCTGGAACTGCGCCTGCTGATCTACCTCGCCCTGCAGAAATTCGAACAGGCCAAGGATCTGGTCGAAGCCTTCCTGCAATACAACGACAACACCGTCGAACGCGGCTTGTTCTACCAGGCGGTGAACGTGTGCCTGGAAATGGAACTGGACGAGGATCTGGAACTGGCCGATTACGAGGCCAACTTCCGCCGTATGTTCGGCGACGAGCGCATGGACGCGGCGATTGGTTCGGTCAACGGCAGTGTGCGTTTCTATGGTCTGACACCGACCAGCATGAAACTCGAAGGGCTGGATCGTCACCTGCGTCTGATCGACAGTTATAAAAAGCTGCACACCGCGCGGGCTAATGCGGCGGCGTTGAAGCGCTAATAGCAGACGGTCACTTCTGCTGAGTAAACCTGTAGTGAGGGGATTCATCCCCGATGGCGCGTGAAGCGGGCCCGGCTTCTTCAACCAATAAAGAAGCGGGCCTGCTACGCAGTCCATCGGGGATAAATCCCCTCACCACAAATAAGTATTGTGGGGACATGGAGTCGGCAAAATGACTCTCACGAATACTGCTGTGTACTTGAGCGCCAACGCCATGAACCGCATGGTTCAGGACGGCACACTGGACGCCAATCCCGTCTCCGCCGCAAAACCTGCGGCAACCCGCCGCTAATTCTGAGTCCACTGCACAACCCCATGTGGGAGCCGCCAATCCTGAGTCCACCCAATAACCCTGTGGGAGCTGGCTTGCCAGCGATAGGGCAGTTTCAGCCAACATCATTATCGGTGCCGTCAGCGCTTGCACTGCGCCTGCACCACCTGGCAGGTGTTCGGCGTGCCTCCGGAGCGGCTCGCATAACGCATGCAGTTATTCATCGACTTTTTGCGCGCCATGCTCAAGGTATCGCCCCAGGCCAGACCCCCTTCGCCGGAAGTGGGCACGGCTTTGGCGTAGCAGTTCGAGCCGTTGGTGGCGTAGCGCTTGCTCGAACAGCCGGCCGTCAGCGCCATGGCAGTGGTGAGCAGGGTAAATAGCACCCAGGACGAGCATTGGCGTGCGGTGATTGTGGTCATCTGGGTTCCTCGTTGGGTCATGCGCCTCAATTGCCTCGCCGACAGGCGTTGGGCATTATCCAGCAATCGACATAAGGAAGCGTCCCCAATGCGTGCACCCACACTACACCTGATGTGCGGCAAGATCGCCTCGGGCAAATCGACACTGGCCCAATTACTGGCTGAGGAGCACCGCGCGCTGGTGCTCAGTGAGGATCAGTGGCTGTCGCGGCTGTATCCGGAGCAGATCAAATCCGTGGCGGATTACCTTCGATGTGCGCGGCAGATTCGCGGCGTGCTGGGGCCGTTGGTGATCGATGTGCTTAGCGCGGGGGTGAGTGTGGTGCTGGATTTTCCGGCCAATACCGTGGCGGATCGGCAGTGGCTGCGAGGGCTGGCGGATACTGCAAAAGTGCCGCATTGCCTGCACTATCTCGCGGTGGATGACGATACTTGCCGCGCCCGGCTACATGTACGCAATGCGCTGGCCGAACATGAGTTTGCGGCGTCGGATGCAGAGTTTGATTTGATCTCCAGCTACTTTCAGGTGCCGGAGTCGGGCGAGGAGCTGGAGATCGTCATGCACCGCAATCGTTAGCAGGGCTAGCTCCGCAATGAACGCGGGCGGTGGTCAATCCTGAGTCCACCACATAACCCCTGTGGGAGCTGGCTTGCCAGCGATGGGGCCGTGTTAGTGGCCATCACTTTGGCAGGCCCGCCCCAATCGCCAGCAGGCTAGCTCCCACAATGATATCCACCGCCTGATCCACGCTGACATTCGCTGTGTCGAGACACAGAATCGGCTGCGTCCAGGCCTCATATTCGTGATTCTCAACAGAAAACCAACTCGGTGGAGTCAGCCCCGTGATGTCTGATTGCCGATGCTCAACCCGGCGACGATGCTCACGTCGATCCGAGCAAATCACTTCGATGTTGAGCAACGGCGCTCCCGAGCGAGCCGCGATGTCGGCCCACGTCGCGTGCAGAAGTGGATGAAGAACTTGACCTACAACGCCCACATCCGAACCAGGGCAAATTGCAGATCCACAGTGACGCATGTCCGGCCATCCACCCACTCATCTTCGCGAAGGCGACGTCCGGTATTGGTTTCGCGTTCGCCTTTGGCGATGACCAGGACGAACAGGCGGGTGGGGCATTCGAAAGAGCGCAACCGATCAACATCGGCCCGCACTGACCAATCGCCTTCCAGGCACTTGGCCTGCGAGACATCGCCCAGGCATTTGATTTCGGCGACCATCCTCGGCGCGCCGTTGTCGTCCAATGAGTACAGGTCCGCTTTGCGTCGGTCGCCTATCGGCAGATCCGTCCAGATCTCGATCTCATCTTCGAACCAGGCTTGCAGACTGATCTGGGCTTGAATCCAATGCTCGCGGCAACTGTTGAGTTGCAGCACTTGCTCAAGATTCTTCTCCATGCCTTGAAAGGCGCGCTCGAACAAACCGAGCCATTGAGTGGTGTCCATTTCACATTTCCTGTGTCAGTCCATTTGGGGGAGGGATTATGGACGGAATCGCCTTCAACCGAAAACTCCACATTCATCACCGAACCCTGTAGGAGTGAGCCTGCTCGCGATAGCGGTATATCGCTGACATTTGCGTTGTCTGACACACCGCTATCGCGAGCAGGCTCACTCCTACAGTGGCTCTCTGGCAGATACGGACAAAAAACGCAGCCCACGGCCCGATCGCGCAACCATTTCCTTGCGCAGTCGTTCTGTCATATTCGGTATCAATTGATTGCAGATAGTAGCCAGCCCAACGCTAATTCCAATGAGGCTGCACTGTGTTTCAACGTCTTGTGTGTTCGCTGTCCGTTCTGAGCCTGTCCATCGCCGCTGCCCATGCTGCCGAATCCGTCGCGCTCGACACGCCGCGTCTGCAGAGCATCGACAACTTCCGTGATGTCGCCGGCCTGACCACCGGGTATTCCACGGCCCACGACGGCACCATGCGCGGCGGTGTGTTTTACCGCTCCAACGCGATCACGCCATCGGCGGCGGATCTGGCGACCCTCAACAGCCTCGGCATCAAAGCCGTCTACGACCTGCGTACCCCGAGCGAAATCGCCGGCACGCCCGACACGATGCTGAGCGGCGCCACCTACCAGAACATCGACATCATCGGCAGCACCACCTCGGGCGCGAACATCACCAGCGTGTCGTTCAAAAGCGCCGCCGACGCTATCGCCATGATGGAGCAGACCAACCGCGCCTTCGTCAGCGACGCCGGGATGCGCGGTCAATTCGGCAAGCTGTTCAACGAACTGGCTACCACCGACGGCGCACAATTGTTCCATTGCACCGCCGGCAAGGACCGCACCGGCTGGACCGCCGCTGTGTTGCAGAGCATCGCCGGGGTCGACAATGCGACCATCATGGCCAACTACCTCGCTACCAACGACTACACCGCCGCCCGCGTCGCCGCGACTCTTAAAGCGATGCCGCCAAGCATGGCCTCGGTCTACGCGCCGCTGCTCGGCGTGCAGGCCAGTTACCTCCAGGCCGGTCTGGATGAGGTCACCGCCGAATACGGCAGCATGGACAACTACCTCAAACAAGGCCTCGGCCTGTCGCAGGAAACCATCTACGTGTTGCGCGGCAAACTGGTCGAGTACAACAGCCTGCCGGGTCAGGCGGGGTTGATCGGCAACGCCGCTGCCGGTGCCGAATTGCTCCGCGATTTGCAGAACACCAGCCTGTCCGGCACCTACAGCGCCTACAACTACTACCTGCAATCGGCGATTGATGCCGGCACCCTCGACGGTGTCGAGTCCCAGGTCGGCGGCCAGGTTCACGCCGACGCCGCCAGCTACCTGCTGCGCCAGAATGCAATGATCGAGCAAGCCGCCGCGCCCTATGCCAGTGGCTCCGATCTGAAAGTCGGCCAATACCGTTTGTGGACCACCGCGCTGGCTGGTTACCTCGGCACCGACGGCTCGTCCCACGCCGAAAGCAGCAACGAACACAGCCAGGGCCTGATGATCGGCATCACCCAACGTTTCTCCGAACAACTCAGCGCACGCGGCGGCTTCGGCTACAGCAAAGGCACCGTCGGCGGCGCGGGCGGCGAGGCCGATACAGATTTCACCTTCTTTAACCTCGGTGCGCGCTACGGCTTCACCAGCCTGGAACGCGGGCTGTTCGTCGACGCCAACGCCAGCGCAGGCTACGTCGATTACGAGAGCAAACGCGAACTCGGTGGCGGCCTCGGCGCGGCCAAGGGCGACACTCACGGCAACCTCACCGGCGCGACGTTGGCGCTGGGTTACCGCGCACCGGTCAACGGCATGATCCTCGAACCCAGCCTCGGCTTGCGCGTAAGCCACCTCGACCTCAAAGGCTTCCAAGAGAAGGGCAGCGAACTGGCACTCGACATCGACGACAACACCGCCACCCGCCGCAGCGCCGTCGCCAACCTCAACGTTGCATTTGCCCCGGTGGCGATGGGCGCCTGGCAACTGGTGCCGGGCGTACAAGTCGGCTACGAACGCACCCTGGGCAACAACGACGTTAACAGCCAGGGCCACCTGCTGGGCCTCGACATCGAACAACGCGCCGCCTTCGACAACCGCGACCAGTTCAGCGGCGGCGTCAACCTGATGGCCAGCCTCGGCGCGGTCAGCGTCGGCGCAGAAGTCGGTGCCAGCGGAGGCGGTGACAGCCACGGTTTCAGTGGCAGTCTGAAGGCCAGTTACGCGTTCTGAAGCAGGGACAACCGCGCAAGGTCAAGGACGACCACCAATGACAAAGCACCAGCAAAATATGGTGGAGCAGGGAACGGCCAACCCTGAGTCACCGCAAAAATCTGTGGGAGCGGGCTTGCTCGCGAGGAGGCCGTGTCAGTCACCATCACCTCGCTTGACCCGCCGCATTCGCGAGCAAGCCCGCTCCCACATTCAGGCCAGCCGCCAACCCTGAGCCCAGCACATAACCCCATGGCACCGACCAGCCGCAATCTTGAGTCCACCAACTAACCCTGTGGGAGCGAGCTTGCTCGCGAAGGCGTCATGACAGCCAACATCACCATCAACTGATCCAGCGCATTCGCGAGCAAGCCCGCTCCCACATTTGGATCCCCGCCAGCCGTCAATCCTGAGTCCGCCACATAACCCCATGGCACCGACCAGCCGCCGATCTTGAGTCCACCAATTAACCCTGTGGGAGCGGGCTTGCTCGCGAAGGCGCCATGTCAGCCAACATCACCATCAACTGACCCACCAGCATCCCCGCCGATAAACCAATCAACCCCGCCCCCTCAACTGCGCCGGACTCACCCCATACGCCTGTTGAAAATACTGACAAAACCGCCCGACATTACTGAAGCCAAAGCGCAAAGCCACCTCCGTCACCGACGCCGAATGCCGTTGCCTCAGCGCCTCGAAAGCCCGCTCCAGCCGCACCTGCCGCTGATACGCCACAATCGACATCCCGACAAACCGTCGAAACCCCTCCTGCAATGCGCGCTGACTGACATTGCTCAACCGCGCCAACTCCACGCCACTCACCAGTTGCTCCGGATGCGCCTGAATAAACTCCATCGCCAACTTCACATGCCGCGGCGCCACCCTCGGTGCCGGCTGGCGCAACGCCTCGGTAAAATTGTGCGGCCACGCCTCCAGCACCGCATCAATCAACATCTCACGCAACCGCGACGGCATCAGCGTGCCGCTGTTGAGCAACAGATCAAACTCCGTCCCCGTCGCCAGATCAATCAACGCCTTGATCCCCCGGAACGCCGACGTGTGCAGATCCACCACCGGCTCAAACACAATCTTCTGCACAATCGGCCGCCCCAACAACGCCGCCAACCGCTCCGTCAGTTGCCCCCGATTCACCGAAATCCCGTGCTGCGCGTGATCGTCAAGAAACCGCATCGAGCGGATATCCGCCTTATCAATCGCCAACCCCACCTGGGCCACACCGACGGACTCGGTGCGGTGGTTGAACACAATCTTGCCCGCCGTGGGAATTACGAACGTGATCTCGTCCTGCGGGTCGGGAAAGGTCACGGTGAAATCGCCGTGGTAATGCATGCGACGGAAACTGACGCCATCGTGTCTGCCGTAAACGCCGCCGATAATGATGTTGGAGGGGATCGGCGGGGTGTCGGCGTAGCGATTGCCGAAGAGCCGGGAGAAGAGGGCGCCGAAGTCTTCGGAGTGGAGGTTTTCGGAGCGGAGGATGATTTTTTGGCGGGGGTTTGGGGACACCTTGAGGGCACCTTTGGTTGGGGCTCTTGGATAGGGGGATTGCTAGTCGCAGGGGAGGTTAGCAGCTTGGGGTGACAGGTCTGTGACGGGAATTGAGTCGAGGGAGGGGCCGCATGCTGATGCTGCTTCGTTCGCAACTTGGCCGTGGTCTAAAAAACTATTCAGGGCGCTCATGGAATTCAGCAAAAACATCCGCCATGAAATCCATGAAAACGATGGCTCGCTGAGGCAGCAGCCGATTAGCCAGGTAGACAATTTGGATCGGGACGGGGGGCGCCACGTATTCGTTAAGCAGCAATTGAAGATTGCCACTTCTCAGCCCTTCCTCATAAAGCCATTGCGGCCCCTGCGCGATGCCCAACCCTGCATTGACGTACTCACGGATCGCCTCAGGCGAGTTGACACGCAGTCGTCCGGAGATCGGGACATCCGTATCCCTGAACCGCCAGTTGGTTCCAGTGGATAGAAGGGTATAAATGAGGCAGTCGTGTTTCTTCAGGTCATCAGGCGAAGAGGGAGTGCCACGTTTTTCCAAATACGCACGGCTGGCAACGCACACACGCTCGAACCAAGCCAGTGGCCGGGCTCGCATTGCACTGTCCTCCAGGTGACCGATACGAATCGCGAGTTCTACCCCCTCGTCGACCAAATTGACGTAGCGATCATTGATTTGAAGATCGAGCGACAGTTCGGGGTAGCGGCTTAGAAAACTCGCGACGTGCGGTACGATGAAGGTGTGAGCCAATGCGGTCGGGCAAGCGACGCGCAGCAACCCGGACGGCGCTACGTTTCCTCTCAGTGAGGACTCGGACTGTTCCACTGAGTCCAGGATACGCCGCGCATCTGCGTAGTACCGTTCACCCTCGGGCGTGAGCATCAGCTTTCGTGTGGATCGGTGAAGCAGCCTGGTTTGCAAATGGTCTTCAAGCGCAGCGACGTAACGACTGACGCTCGGCTGCCCTAGTCCCAGATCACGCCCCGCAGCAGAAAAACTGCCTGTCTCGACAGCGCGCACAAAACAGCTCATCAGTAACAACCGGTCCATCACACCCCAATTCATGCTGATTTCGCATGAGATCTATTCTATTTGCCCATCTTATCAGTGCACTGGCATGAATACATAGTTGCTCTCAGAGGGCCAGTCGTCCATTTGGCGGCCCAAAAAGAGAGGAAATTCAGATGTCCCGTTTACAAGGCAAGCGTACCCTGATCACTGGCGGTACAAGCGGCATCGGTCTAGAGACCGCGAAGCAATTTCTCGCCGAAGGCGCACGTGTGATCGTCACCGGTGTCAATCCTGAGTCCATGGCAAATGCTCAAGCAATTTTAGGTAGCGAAGTCCTGGTGTTGCGCGCCGACTCAGCTAGCGTCGCAGCCCAGAAGGAGCTGGCGCAGGCCGTTCAGTCTCATTACGGGCAGTTGGACGTTGCCTTCCTCAATGCTGGCGTATCCGTCTGGAGGCCAATCGAAGACTGGAACGAGGAGATGTTTGATCGCTCCTTCGACATCAATGTCAAAGGCCCTTACTTCCTTCTGCAAGCACTGCTGCCGACTTTCTCTAATCCTGCGTCGGTGGTTCTTAACACCTCGATCAGTGCACATCTGGGCGCCGCGAACTCATCCGTTTACGCCGCAACCAAGGCTGCCTTCCTGAATATGTCGAAAACGCTCTCTGGCGAGCTTCTACCGCGTGGTGTTCGAGTCAATGCGGTCAGCCCTGGTCCGATCGACACGCCGCTGTACGACAAGGCGGGTATACCCGATGCCTACCGCGAGCAGGTCAATAAGGAGATTGTCGCGACTATCCCATTTGGCCGTTTTGGCACGCCTGAAGAAGTAGCCAAGGCGGTGCTGTACCTCGCGTCGGACGAGTCTCGCTGGACGGTGGGAACGGAAATTATTGTTGATGGTGGTCGCGCGCTTTAACGAAATAGGCGCGTCTTCGAGTCTGTACATCCCGCTTCCTGCCCGGAAGCGGGAGTTGTCGAAATGACAGTGTTGATGTCCATTAGGCAATACCCTCCGTGGCACCAGGCTAGCTAGCGGCCACAGAGGCCTTACGAGTTACTGCATCGGCACAACATTATCCAACGCCTGATTCACCGCCAACTCCCCGAGCATCACCACCTGCGCAATGCCCAGCAGCGTCTTGCGAATCGGCCCCTCAACCAGCGCCGCGACATCCCCCAACATCACCGTCGCCGAACCCAGTGATTCACTGGCGTTCGCCAGCAATTCCTCGGTGGCGATTTTTGGGTTGGCTAGAAACATGGCGTTGGGTGTGTAGGGCGTGGCCATGATTTGGCTGACGGGGTTGAGGTAGTGGTCGAGGGCGCGTTCGGCGGCTTCGCTAAGTTTTCGGGAATCGGGGGATTCGTAGGGGGAGACCGTTTCGGTTTCGGGTGGGTTCGGTGTGACTTTGAACATGATGAAACTCCTGGGAAAGCGATTAAGGAGCCATCACGCTTCGCTACCAAACGAAGGGTGGCGGCCATGCACAGGTTGGTAGACCGGCCCAGGAGCCCGGCGCGCCCTAGGACGCCCTACGCATGACCACCATAAAACAGGGACGAGAAATCGACCTCTGCATAAGGGGAGCTATGCGACCTGGAAGTGCCGGGCTACCAAACCCGATCGCTGCTTTTCAGCGACCGACCCACGATAGAACCCGCACTCCGGGCGCACAAGCCGGCGGATTCTGGCGTAGTCGTAGGCAATGGCGCAAGGCGTTGTAGCCTGGGATGACGTAACACTGGGTGTCTTTAAACGGCTCTGGCAAAACCTTAAACACGAGCGAGAAACTGACCGATGCGCGGCTTGAGCATTTCGATCGCGGTGATACGATCGTGGCGCGCCACCCACGCCAAAGAGCAGAATCGATCACCATGAAACCCAGTTTCGAAAAAATCCCCACCGAAGCCACTGCCTCGTGGACACTGCTGAACCGGCGTTTGCCGGAGGCGATTCCGTTCGAATGGCATCACCATCCCGAGTACGAGCTGACGCTGACCTTGAACAGTCGTGGCCATCGCTACATCGGTAATGATGTCGAGCCTTACGATGACGGCGATCTGATTCTGGTCGGACCGAATGTGCCACATAGCTGGTCGTCGGCGGAGCGGGTCGATGCCGGGCAACCGCATGTGGCGTTGGTGATCTGGTTTTCGGCGGCGTGGGCGGAGTCGCTGGTGACGTTGTTTCCGGAAATGGGATCGGTTCGGCAATTGCTCGCGGCGGCGCGGCAGGCATTGAGTTTCAGCGAGGCAGCGTCGCGGGAGATTCGGCCGCTGATCGAGGCGATGGTCGAGCAAGAGCCGTCCGAGCGTTTGATCGCATTGCTGACGGTGTTGAGCAAACTGAGGCGGGACGTCGATGCCTGGCGAATCCTGTCGGCGCCGGACTTGCAGGCTGGCACTCAGATTGTTGAAGACCCGCGCATCCATCGGGTTCTGGATTACGTGCATGGACACTACGCCGAAGCCATCAGCATTCCGGCGTTGGCCGAGATGGCGTGCGTCAGCGTGTCGGCGTTTCATCGAATGTTCCGTCGGCATACGCGCTGCACGGCGTTGGACTACATCGTACGGCTAAGAGTCGGACACGCCTGTGCGTTGTTGATGCAGGGGAATACGACGGTTTCGCTGATTGCCGAAGAGGTAGGGTACTCGTCGCTGGCGCTGTTCAATCGGCAGTTCAAGGCGTTGAAGGGGCTGACGCCTTCGGAGTTTCGGCGTCAGCACGGTCATCACTTTCAGTAAGCGGCGCGCCGCTACAACGCCACAATCGTATTACTCGACGCGGCAAATCAGGCTGCCGCCGCCACCCTCGGAAGTGGTCCCATACCTGCACCAACAATAAGGTCTGCAGGTCCCCCGATGAGCAAATACCAGGCATTCGAGAGCGCAACGCTTCCGGAGAACTACCGCGACAGCATCGTCAAAATGAAACGCACCTTGCGCGCGCAGATCGGCGATGTACAGGGGCTGTTCGCCGAGGTCAGTGAGTTTATTGCCGGCGAAATTGCGTCGATCAAAGTGCAGGAGGGGCAGACCGGGTCGGCCTGGCCGGTGCTGGAGTTCGCTGACATCGCCGGCGGCACAGTGACTGCCGAGCAGTTGGCGTTGATCAAGCGTCGCGGCTGCGTGGTGATCCGCAATCACTTCCCCCGCGAGCAGGTGCTGCAGTGGGACCAGGGCTTGCTGGATTACCTCGACAAGAATCGATTCGATGCGCTGTATCGCGGGCCGATTGACCAGTTTTTCGGCAATCTTGAGGCGTCGCGGCCGGAAATTTTTCCGATCTACTGGTCGGCGGCGCAAATGCAGCTGCGCCAGCATGAGCGGATGGGCACGGCGCAGGCGTTTCTCAATCGATTGTGGAAGACTCATTCGCACGGCCAGGACTGGTTCAACCCGGATATTAATGCGCTGTATCCGGATCGGGTGCGCCGACGTCCGCCGGGCACACACTCGAAAGGCCTTGGCCCGCACACCGATTCCGGGGCGCTGGAGCGCTGGCTGCATCCGGCGTATCTGAAAGTCTTCGACAACATCTACAGCAACGACTTCGCGGCCTACGACCCGTGGGATGCGGCGTTTCGTACCGAGGTGGATGAATACGCCTACAAGGACACGGTCAAGTGCTCGGCGTTTCGCACGTTTCAGGGCTGGACTGCGCTGTCGGACATGCAGGCCGATCAAGGCGTGCTGCACACCGTGCCGATCCCCAAGGCGATGGCCTACCTGCTGCTGCGGCCGCTACTTGATGACGTGCCCGAAGACGAGTTGTGTGGGGGGGCGCCGGGCAAGGTGCTGCCGGTGTCGGCGCAATGGCATCCGTTGTTGGTGGAGGGGCTGAGTGCGATTCCGGATGTGCAGGCCGGTGATTCGGTGTGGTGGCATTGCGATGTGATCCATGGCGTCGCGCCGGTGGAGAATCAGCAGGGCTGGGGCAACGTGATGTACGTGCCGGCGGCGCCGATGTGTCCGAAGAATCTGCGTTATGCGCGGGATGTGTTCAGGGCATTCGAGCAGGGCGCTTCGCCGGATGATTTTCCGCGTGAGGATTATGAGCGCTCGTGGGTGGAGCGTTTTCCTGTGGAGCGTCTGAATTCGCTGGGGCGTGCGGGGCTTGGGCTGGAGTAGGTGAGTTTGGGGTTTGGGGCAGGTCGCGGCCCATCGGGACGCTGCGATGTTTCGCTAAATCCTCTCACCACCGTTTTTTGTTTTGTCTGATTGAGCGGGGCGCCTTTCGGACAGCGAAACGCCCAAGGGTTTGGCACATCCTGAATGTTTAGGACGGCTTACTGCCTTGGGCGGGATGGGCGCAGATTGGTCGACGGCAATGCGAGGAGAAAGATAGAACTGCTTCGGAAAGCCTACAAGCCAGCCACTTCCGCAAAATTTGTAGGCAAATGCGCGGGCGCTTGTAGCCCCAATGTGGGGGTGATAACGGCCTGATATGAGTGGTTTGCCTGTTGGTGGTTGAAAACGGCCATGGCTAGGCGGTTTTTGAACTGGCGGCAGACTTGGGTTTTTCGCTGACTGGGCTGGCGTTTTCGCGAGCAAGCCCGCTCCCACAATGGTTTTGCGGTGTTCTGGAATGGTGTGGTCGGCGCAAAACCTGTAGGAGTGAGCCTGCTCGCGAAGGGGCATCCACGGTGTGTGGATTTATTCATCACCATTCTGGACACAGTGTTTGTCCAGCCGACCGATTTTTGCCGTGCGCTTGAACCCCTAACATCGTCTCCACTCCGTGAACAAACACGGTTCCCCACGAGACGGTGAACATCATGAAACTTGCAAAAATCGCTCTTCTTCTGGTCTTCGGTGGTATCGGCGCGCAAGCGTTTGCAGCTGACGAGACCGCGCAAGTCGAGGCCTACAACGCCGCCGCCCAAGCAGACATCGCCCACGTAGTGTCGATCTCCGAAGCGGCCAATCAGTGCGGCGCGGTGCCGGTGCAGATGACTTATGACGACTCGACCGGTGCACGGCATGTCGTGCAATACCAGGTGATGGGTAGCGGTTGTTCCAACGGTTGATGGTCGATGCCGGCGCTGGAGGGTCGACACTCCGGGTCTGCGGCACTAAGCGTTGGCAAGTTCCTTGGCGCCGGCCATGTCTTCATCGGATGCCAGCAGTTGCGGGATGGCGGTTTTCAGGAACTCCACCCAGGTCTTGATTTTGGCGTCGACGAATTTGCGCGACGGGTAGATCGCGAACAGGTTGTATTCCTCCAGGCGGTACTGCGGCAGTACCCGCACCAGCGTGCCTCCGACCAATCCTTCGACAGCTGATGCCAGCGGCTGAATGCCGATGCCCATGCCATTTTTGATCGCCGTGGCCATGCCGTCGGCGGTGTTGATGTGGAAGGGTGAGTCGGGGATATTCTGCGTTTCCATGCCTTGTGGCCCTTCGAACACCCAGTTTTCTGCGGGCATCACCGTGTTGACGATGCGCAGGCAGTCGTGCGCGGCGAGATCGGCGGGTGTGGCGGGGTGGCCGCGTTTGGCCAGGTACGCCGGCGAGGCGCAGAGGATGCTGTAAGTACTGCCCAGGCGTTGCGCGACGAAGCCGGAATCCGGTAGGTCGCGGGCGAGGACGATCGACATGTCGTAGCTTTCTTCGAGCAGATCGGGCAGGCGATTGCTCAGGGTCAGGTCGAACATCACCGTCGGGTGAATCTCGCGGTAGCGGGCGATCGCGTTGATCACGTAGTGGTTGCCGATGGCGGCCATGGCGTGGATCTTCAGACGTCCGACCGGCAAAGTCTGCGCGGTGCCGGCTTCGTCATCGGCCTCGCGCAGGTCATCGAGAATTTTCTCGGCGCGCTGCAAATAACGCACGCCGGCTTCGGTCAGGGCGAGGCGGCGGGTGGTGCGGTTGATCAAGCGCGTGTGCAGCCGGGCTTCGAGGCTGGAGACGGCTTTGGAGACGTTGGTCGTGGTGGTGTCGAGCACATTGGCCGCAGCGGTGAAGCTGCCGCTCTGGGCCACGGCGACGAAGCAGCGCAGGGTCTGAATGACGTCCATCGTTGTGGTTGGCTCTGTGGCTGGGATGGCCATTCTAGGGTTTGCCGTGGGTGGTGTTGCAAATGTTTGCGAACGAGGGGCGCGCGCATGGCGGGTGAAGGGCTTGAAGACATTCTGGCGCCGGGGCTTTCGGTGGTGTTCTGCGGAATCAATCCGGGATTGCTCGCGGCGGCGTATGCGGCGTTGACGGGGCAGAAGGTGGTGGCGCCAGCGTCGAAAATCTAAACACCACCACTGCGCAAAAAGTTGCGCAGTTGCTTCGCCAATTTCACCCGAGAATTCCCTTCAAGCCTCTCTAAATCAAGCCCTCCAGCCAAGTGCGCAAGAAGTTGCACAGTACTGCGCAACTTCTTGCGCACTTTTTTCTGTTTATCGAAGTTTAAAACGCCGGAACGCGAAGGTATTGCCGGCAAATCCTTGATTCGTAATGGCTAGATGATGGCTGGCACGGAATTTGATCTCTGAGCAGGCACCCGGGCAGGCAATGGTGCCTGTCGGTTGTGTATTTTCGAGCAAGGAGAGCATCCCCATGGCAACACCAGCGTACATGTCCGTCACTGGCGAAAAACAAGGTCTGATCACTGCCGGCGCGTTCACCGCCGACTCCGTGGGCAACACCTTCCAGGAAGGCCACGAAGACCAGGTCATGGTTCAGGCCTTCACCCACGACGTGATCATCCCGCGTGATCCGCAATCCGGTCAGCCAACCGGTCAGCGCGTGCACAAGCCAGTGGTCATCACCAAGGTCTACGACAAGGCTTCGCCTCTGCTGCAAGCGGCGCTGACTTCCGGCGAGCGCATGAGCGAAATCGTTATCCAGTGGTACCGCACTTCTGCTCAAGGTACTCAAGAGCACTACTACACCACCAAACTGGAAGACGCGATCATCGTCGCCATCAACAACAAGATGCACAACTGCCAGGACCCGTCGAACGCCCACTTCACCCACCTGGAAGAAGTGCAGTTCACCTACCGCAAAATCACCTGGACCCACGAAGTCTCCGGTACTTCGGGTTCCGATGACTGGCGTGCTCCAGTCGTTTAATCGCGACTGATGGTTGTACCGCCCCGGCCAGTGCGGCTGGCCGGGGCGGCTTTGACCTACAGAATTTTTTGCGTGCGCCACGCTTCATGGAATGGCGTCAGTCGCAGCATTGCGCGAGGAACAAGGGATGTTCTCACCGGCCAATCAGCCTCATTTCAATCTGACCATCGATGGCGCGGACAGCGATTTCCAGGTGCTGTCGTTCACCGGGAAAGAGGCGCTCAACACCCCCTTCGAGTTCGAGCTGGAACTGGTCAGTGAGAAAGCCTCGATCAACCTCGAAAGCCTGCTGCACAAACTCGCGTTCCTGCAGCTGTCGCCCAGCGGCACGGGGATTCACGGGCTGATCTACAGCATCGCCCAGGGCGAGGCCGGCAAGCGCCTGACCCGCTATAAAATCTCCCTGCGCCCGCAGCTGTCGTACCTCGCGCATCGGGTCAACCAGCGCATCTTCCAGCAGATGACCGTGCAACAGATCATCAGCAAGGTGCTGGAAGAACACGGCATTCTCGCCAGTGACTATCACTTCCAACTGAGCGCGATTTATCCGGAGCGCATCTACTGCGTGCAGTACGACGAAAGCGATCTGCATTTCGTCCAGCGCCTGTGTGAGGAGGAGGGGATTCACTACCACTTCCAGCACACCGCCAGCGGCCACAAACTGATGTTCGGCGATGACCAGACGGTGTTCCCGAAACTGGCGCCAGTGGCTTATCAGCAGGACTCCGGACTGGTCGCCGATCAACCAGTGGTCAAGCGTTTCGGCCTGCGTCTGGCGACCCGCACCAGCCGCACCACACGACGTGATTACGACTTCGTCAAACCGAAGATCGAGCTCGAAAGCGATGCCAAGAGTAGCGCCCAGCCGGATCTGGAGGATTACGATTACCCGGGGCGTTTCGTAGATCGCGAGCGCGGCAAGCACCTGGCCAATCGCGCACTGGAGCGCCATCGCAGCGACTATCGTCTGGCCGAGGGCAGCAGCGATCAGCCGATTCTGGTCAGCGGGCATTTCCTCGCCCTCACCGAACACGCCAACCCGACGTGGAACGATCTGTGGCTGCTGACCGAGATCTTCCATGAAGGCAAGCAGCCGCAAGTGCTCGAAGAGTCGGTGACCAGCGACACCACCGATAACAAGGACGATTTCCACCAGGGCTACCGCAACCGCTTCAATGCGATCCCGTGGGACGTGCCGTACCGGCCGCCGCTCGATCACCCGAAACCGAAAGTCCTCGGCACTCAGAGCGCCGTGGTCTGCGGCCCTGAAGGCGAAGAGATCTACTGCGATCAGTACGGTCGGGTGAAAGTGCAGTTCTTCTGGGATCGCGAAGGCGAGCACGACGACAAGACCAGTTGCTGGATGCGCGTGGCCTCGAACTGGGCTGCCGAAACCTTTGGCGCGATCAACATTCCGCGGGTCGGCATGGAGGTGTTGATCACCTTCCTCGAAGGCGATCCCGACCAGCCGCTGATCACCGGTTGCCTGTACCACGGCGCGAACCTGCCGCCTTACAAGCTGCCGGACTTCAAGACCCTGGCCACGGTCAAGAGCAAGGAATACAAGGGCAGCCGCGCCAACGAACTGCGCATCGACGACACCACCAGCGAGATCAGCATCGCGCTGCGCAGTGATCACGGCGCCAGTGCGATCAACCTCGGTTACCTGACCCACCCACGCCCGAGCGGCGGGCAGCCGCGTGGCGAAGGTTTCGAGTTGCGCACCGATCGCCATGGCGCGGTGCGTGCCGGCGCCGGCCTGCTGATCACCACCGAGCCGCGCCCGAACGAATCGAAGCACCACAAAGACCTGCCGGAAACCGCCGAGCGCCTCGCCACTGCGAGCGATCAGCAGGACGGTTTCGCCACTCAGGCCAAAGAGCTTCAGGCTCAGGAAGCCGGCGATCAGGACGATGTGGCCAAGGCCTTGCACGCGCAGCATCAAGGCGTACTCGGCAGTGGCCCGGCGAATATGACCGCCAATGAATTTCCGGAATTCACCGAGCCGCATCTGGTGCTCGCCAGCCCAGCGGGCATCGCCCTGACCACGCCGCGCTCCAGCCATATCGCCACCGGTGAACACCTGGCGCTGAGCAGCACCGGGCACACCAGTTTTTCCATCGGCAAACGCCTGCTGGCCAGCGCCAGCCGTGGCATGCGTCTGTTCGTGCAAAGCATGGGCTGGCGCCTGGTCGCGGCCTCCGGCGACATCGACGTCAAGGCCCTCAAGGACAGCATCAACCTGCTGGCCAAACTCAACATCACTGCCAATGCCGACCGCATCACCATCACCGCCAAGACCGAACTGGTGATCCAGGGCGGTGGCAGCGCCACCACCTACAACGCCGGCGGCATCACCCACGCCACTACGGGCCCGTACACCGCGCACGCGGCGAACTTCGCCTACACCGGGGCGAAAAGTCTGGCCGGGGTATTCCCGGAACCGCCGAAACCGGGCAAGGGCAATCTGGAACTGTTCAACCAGTACGCCGGGCGCCAAGGCATCAAGGAAGGCGACTACGAAGTCATCGACGCCCTGGGCAAAAGCATCAAGGGCAAGCTCGACGCCAAGGGTTTCGCCAGCGTTTCTGGCGCTGCACCAGGCCCCGCGCGTGTGTTGTTCGGCAAGGATCCGGCGGACACCTGGAGTGAGGGCAGCTACATCGGCAAAGCGGAATGGCCGCTAAAACCGCCAGCCACTGAAGACGTGCCGAGCCAGGTGCAGGCGATGGTTGCGCAGGTTCTGCCGAACAAGCACTGGGACATGCTGGAGAAGGGCAAGGAACTGGCGCAGAGCGGCATGGGCGCCATGCAGACCGCACAGGGCGCGATGCAGACGGCGCAGCAGGTGAAAGGGGCGGTGCAGGGCGGGGTGGCCGGGTTGCCGAAACTTGCCAGTGCGGCGCTGCCGAGTGCATCGAGCATCCTCGGCGCAGCGAGCAAGGCGGGCAAACTGCCAAGCCTCCCGGCCCCGTCCTTGCCCAAACCATCGCTCAAGACGCCTGGCCTGCTGAATGGGGAGGTGCTCTCATGACTGAGACAGCCGTTGCCAAGAACCGCGAGCCGCAGGTCGCGATCGTTCCGCTCAACACGCTGGACGTGCAGGACGTAGGTCGTGGTGCCGCCGGGTTTGATGCCTGGCTGCGATCCATCAGCGGTGGTGTCGTCACGCTCGATCGAATCAAAGGAGTTGCCGGGTCGCTGCCGGTTGTCGGCAACATCATGGCGCTGGTCGATGCGCTGGGCGATATCGTCACGCTTACCAGAAGCAAGCAGCGGGAGTTGCTTGATTGGGTCAGCCTGGGGATCAACCTGATCGGTGTTTTACCTGCGCCTCCGACGATGGCAGCTGCTCGTATGAGTTTGCGCCCGACCTTGTTTCTGGTACGTCAGGAATTGCGTAACAGCGTCAAGATGCTGTTGGGCGATTCGATGATCGAAGTGCTGGTCGGGCATTTGAACGCAACCATCGTCGGCACGATCGATGACTTCGTGAAACAGGCTCAAGGCAAACTCTCGGGCATTCTCGCCGATGCAGGAAAACTCGGCGAAAGCGCAGTCACCGAAATTGCCAAGGGTCTTGAGGCCGTTGTAAATGGCAAGCTTGATTCAAAAGGCGATGCGCGCGCGGCTGGACAAAAGATCACGGCGGCGGGCAATCAACTGCTCAGCGATCCCAAAGCGGCGATCAGTAATATCTTCGGGGCGGCATTCAGTGCCTACAAAGCCGTGGGTAAAGGGGTTGCCAACAGCGCGGCGAAGAATCTTCTGCCGGATCAGGCCAAAAAACTGGTGATGACGCACACCGGTTCATTGAGAGCGATGGGGCCTGAGATCAAAACCCAATTGAGCAAGTTGGGTGACCCGGGAACGCGTCACACGATTGGTTGGTTGTTGCAAATGCTCAGCGGTGCTGTGTTGACGTGGCGCAAGCGTCGTGGGCATGGACAGAGTGCCAGCGTTAAACCCAACGCCACCAGTAAGGCTCAGAACAAGGCAGGTGAAGGACGACTCGAGGCCAGCAGCCATCAGGCTCCTGCGAACGCCAACGCCAATGGCAAAAAAAATGGTGCTTGTGCGGGTACTTGCAACAGCATCAGTTTTGCGTTGGGATCCGAGTCACTGAGCCATACCGATTTCAGCCTGCCGGGTCCATTTCCTATCGAGTGGGTGCGCACCTACAGCTCCCGGTTCGATGCTTTTGACAATGGCGAATTAGGGGCACGGTGGGTAACAGAGTTTACGACCCGATTCGACTGCAAGGACGATGGACTGGTTTTTTTTGGAGCCGATGGTCGTAGCATCGATTTCCCCCTGCCCAAGCCAGGCCTCTTTCACTATGACCCCGTTGAAAATCTCACGCTGGTTCGTTCCGCTGAGGATCAACTGCTCGTTTGCTTCGGTTTCGAGCGCAAGGAAACCTATGTCCGTCGTGGTCGTTCCTTTTGGCTGACGGATGTCAAAATGCGCAGTGGTGCCGGGCTGATGCTGCATTACGAGCATCGTCATGGGGACGCCCTCGTATTATCCGACCTGATCACCTATCAAGGTGACGTCACGAAAGTCCACTTGCACGTCGGAACGCTGCTTGATGATCAAGGACGCTTGACCGGTCTCTGGGAGATTCGTGACGGCGCGCCTGTACGGCAATTGTGCCATTACCAATACGACCTCCATGGCGACTTGATCCAGGCGCAGGATGAAAACGGTGCGGCCTGGAGTTATCAGTATCAGCATCACCTCCTGACTCGGTATACCGATCGCACCGGCCGCGGTTTAAATCTGCAGTGGGATGGCCACACATCGCACGCCAGGGCTGTGCGCGAGTGGGCGGATGACGGCAGTTTCGATACTCGCCTTGAATGGGACGAAAACATCCGTCTGACTTACGTCACTGATGCCCATGGCAACGAGACTTGGCATTACTACGACATCAAGGGCTACACCTACCGGATTCGCTATGCCGATGAACGTTCAGAGTGGTTCTTTCGCGATGATGCGAAGAACGTGATTCGTCACGTTCATACAGATGGCACCACTGATCGCTACAGCTATGACGAGCGCGGTAATTTGCTCGAGCACATCAGCCCCGACGGCAGTGTCGCTCACTACGCCTACGATGATCTCAACCAACTGATCAAGGTCAGTGATGCAGAAGGCGGTCAGTGGCAACGAGCTTACGATGATGCCGGCAATCTGGTGGAGTCAGTCGATCCGCTTGGGAACAAGACTGAGTACGCCTATGACAAAGCAGGTCAGTTGATCGCTATCAAGGATGCAATTGGCAACGAGAAAACGCTTGAGTACAACGTTGCCGGTCAGCTTCTCAAATATACCGATTGCTCCGGCAAGACCAGCGAATGGGAATACAACGATCGCGGTCAGATGATCTGCTTTACCGATGCAGCGGGGCAAAGCACCGAATATCAGTACAAGGCCGGGCATGTCGCCTTGATAACGCATCCGGATAAAACCGAGGAGCGATTCGAGCGTGATGCCGAAGGGCGTCTGCTCGCTCATGTTAACGGTCTGGATCGCTGTACGACGTGGAGCTATAACGCGGCCGGTCTGGTTGCCGAGCGAGTAGACGCCTGCGAGCAAACGCTTCGTTACCGTTGGGACCTGCTAGGCCGTTTGATAGCACTCGAAAACGAAAACGAGCAGCGCACCCGGTTTCACTATGATCCTGTCGGAAGATTGCTTGAGGAAAAAGGCTTCGACGGTCTTGCCACACGCTATCAATACGACGCTGAGAGCGGGCGGTTGGCGAGCGCCATCAGCGGTGAGCGCATCATTTCGATGGCGTTTGACCCAATGGGGCGGCTTGTTGAACGCCATGCGAGCCTGGGCAATGCGACTCAAAGCGAATCCTTTGCGTATGACGGTAATGGCAACATGGTTTTGGCCACGAACGACCAGAGCCGGTTGCTGTGGTTTTATGATTCGGCCGGTAATCTGATCAGAGAGCACCAGCATTATCAGAATCTGGATACACCGCTCGTTGCCATCTGGAGGCATGAGTACGATGCCCTCAATCAGTGTGTCGCCACGACTCGTCCGGATGGCCATCGGGTGAGTTGGTTGACGTACGGCAGTGGGCATTTGCTCGCGTTAAAACTGGATGATCACGAACTGGTCGGCTATGAGCGAGATGATTTACATCGCGAAGTCGCTCGTTATCAAGGGAATCGCCTGCGCCAGACGCAAAAGTGGGATCCGGCAGGGCGGCTACAGGAGCAACTGCTCGGCCGAAGCGATGACAATTCGACGTTGCTCAAACGCCAGTACCAATATGATGCTGTCGGCCAGTTGACCGAGCTGAACGATACTCGTCGCGGACCGCTTACCTACCGTTATGATCCGGTCGGGCGACTGATCAGCGCAGCAAGTCGCCTCGGCGTTGAAAACTTCGCGTTCGATCCTGCCAGCAACCTGCTGGACGAGAAGGTGACAGAAGTGCGCCGGCCTCTTGATCAGGCCCCGACACGTAGTCGGTTGGTAGACAATCTTTTACGTGAGTACGTCGGTACCCATTACGAGTACGACGATCATGGCAATCAGACGTTGCGTTGGCACAATGGTCAACGCAGTCGATTGCAATGGGACCTGTTCGATAGGTTGGTGCATTTTGAGGATGATCGTCTTTCGGTCAGATACGCCTACGATGCCTTGGGTCGCCGGTTGTATAAGCACTCGACAGCCCATTATGTGAACCGTCCTGAAGCAGGTTCGCACTGGAATAAAAATGAGCAGGGGCGCATTCAGCGCTTGCTTGGCTGTGGCTTGACCTTGTACGGGTGGGACGGGGACAACCTTTCCTGGGAAAGCAGTCCCGCCCCTATTGATGGGGGGACAGGTCGCACCGTCCATTACGTTTATGAGCCCGGCACATTCGTACCGGTGGCTCAAGCCCTCACACACGCCTCGATTGATCTGTTGAGTCAGCCTGAATATGTCGGCGGCGACAATCTTGAAGATGATCCGCTGTGGAGTCACGCTCCTGAAGCACAACCGTTCGATGCCCTGGCCTGGTATCAGTGTGACCATTTAGGCACACCATTGGAACTTACCGATCAAGACGGTGAGATCGCCTGGAGCGCTCAATACAAAGCATGGGGGCAGGTGAAAGAACAGACATCAGCCTCGGCAGTGCGGCGCGGGCTGACTAATCCCATTCGTTTCCAGGGTCAGTACCACGATCACGAAACAGGCTTGCACTACAACCGCTACAGGTACTACGACCCCCATGTAGGTCGCTTCATCTCGAAAGACCCGATAGGTCTGATGGGCGGTATCAACCTTCATCAATACGCGCCTAACCCGACGCAGTGGGTGGACCCTTTAGGTCTGGTCAGAAAACCGCCATCCAAGCGCGCGCTGAAGGACGGTGCTGGAGCCTCCGCTAAAGACATCGCTGCGAGCAAGGTCGGCGGCGGTAGTCGGAAAGGACAAGCGGCATGTCGCAAAAAACTTATTGCCAAAAGCAAACCGGTGGGTGTGTACAAGTGCTGGCGGTGCGGGCATACCTCTAGCAATCCTGATGACATGCACTTGGGGCATAAAAATGTGGCGACCTCGAATGGCGGCAACCTGGCCGATGTCAACGTAGATCTTGAGGGCGCATCGTGTAACCTGAGTGCTGGAAACAGCGGTTACGTGAAAGAAGGGATGTCGTGTGTCGAACGTGGAAGTTGTGGAGCGCCATATGGACGATAAAGAATTGCCTGTTCTGATTGAGGTGTTTGTATCAGATGACGATGGCCCTGTATTCGAGGAGCTCCCTGCAATCGCGATGGGGCAGGATACTTATCAGCTGCTGTCCTCACCTGGTCTTGCGTTGAATTTGGCTCGAGGTGATGTCATCTCGATAAAAAACAAAAACACCCACGCTGAAGTCCTGAAGCGCGGAGGGAATTTTTGTATTCATATCTACGCCGACTACATCCCCGAGGACGTCATTGCACAACTGGAAACTGATGTCGGCAATGAACTGGGTGGAACGCTGGATGGTGTTTTCGAAGGCAACCTGTCACTGGCTGTGCCGTCAAGCAATGGCATGGACAGCATCAATGCGTTTTTTGATCGGTTCCGCGAGAAAACCGGACTCGAATGGTATTACGCCAATATCTATAAAAACATTGATGATGAAGATGATGAAACGCTGCTCAATTGGTGGTTGCAGAGCTGACTGATAGACCAGCAGACGGCAGGTTCACGAGACCAGGATCAAGTCAAAGGAGTGACAACATGAAAGACGCCATTCGCTTGGGCGACGCCACCACCCACGGTGGCAAGGTGCTCGAAGCCTTCTCCCAAACCGATCTCAACGGCAAGCCTGTTGCCGGAGTCGGTCACAAGGTCAGCTGTCCACTGTGCAAAGGGGTTTTCCCGATTGCAGAGGGCAGCAGCACCTACACCGTTGATGGCACGCCCATCGCTCTGGACGGTATGAAAACCGCTTGCGGCGCTGCGCTGATTGCAAGCGGCCCGAAAGGGGCTGTGATCAGTTGAATCAACATGTACCGCATCGGCATATGCCGGGCATCACCTGATGTTTGTTGCATGAGTGTTGGCAGGCCCAGGCCATCAATCATTTCTTTAAAGTCTCGAACTATCTTACGGATGAGATGCAGTCATGACGACTGAAACGCCTGTCGCGAAAGTACGTGAACCTCAAGTGGCGATCGTTCCGCTCAACACCATTGACATCAAGGATGTCGGACGCGGTGCAGCCAGATTCGATGCCTGGCTGCAATCGATCAGTGGTGGAGTAGTCACTCTTGAGCGCGTCAAGAACGTTGCCGGAGCGTTGCCGGTGGTGGGCAACATCATGGCCTTGGTGGATGCGCTCGGAGACATTGTTGTCCTTGCCAAAAGCAAGCAACGCCAGATTCTGGACTGGGTCAGCCTGGGTATCAATCTGATCGGTGTTTTACCGGCCCCACCCACAATGGCCTCGGCGCGTATGACCTTGCGTCCGACCTTGTCACTGGTGCGTCAAGAACTTCGTAACAGCGCCAAGATGCTGCTGGGCGATTCGCTGATCGAAGTCCTGATCGGACATTTGAATGCCACCATTGTCGGTACGATCGATGACTTTGTAGAGCAGGCCAAGCCGAAGCTGGCTGAAATACTCGACAACGGCGGCAAGCTTGGCCAGAACGCGGTCAACGAAATCGCCAAGGGACTGGAAACGGTGGTCAACGGCGAGCTTGATGCAAAAGGCGACATGAAGTCGGCGAGTGCCAAGATGAGTGCGGCCGGAGGTCAGTTGTTGCATGACCCGAAGGCAGCCATCAGTAATATTTTCGGCGCAGCCTTCAGCGCCTACAAGGCTGCCGGTAAAGGTGTTGCCAACAGTGCGGCAAAGAATCTGTTGCCGGACAGTGCCAAGGCTTTGGTGCTGAGCAATACCGGCATGCTTCGTACTATGGGTGTGGAGTTGCGCACTCAAATGAACAAGCTGGGTGATCCGGCTGTTCAGCATTCAATCGGTTGGCTGCTGCAGATGTTGGCAGGTTCTGTTATGAGCTGGCGCAAGCGTCGAGCACATGGTCAAGGGGCCAGCGTCAAGCCGGATACTACTTCAAAGACTCAGCACAGGGCTGGAGAGGGGCGGCTTGAAGCCAGCAGCCAACAAGCGCCAGCGACGCATAACTGCAAAACATGTAAAAACGGCGTCATGCCGGGCACGGCGCATAGCATCAGTTTTGCCCTGGGCTCTGAATCGCTGAGCCATACGGATTTCAACCTGCCTGGTGCATTCCCTCTCGAGTGGACACGCACCTACTGTTCGCGTCTGGATGCGTATGACGCCAGCGAGATGGGCGCCCGCTGGATTACGTCGTTGACTACCCGTTTTGACTGCGTTGGCGGGAGTCTGGTGTTCCATGACGCTGATGGTCGCAGCCACGACTATGTGCTGCCCGAGACAGGGCAGACTCACTACGATGCCATTGAAAACATGACGCTGGTACGGGTGACCGATGACCAGCTTCTGTTGTGCAGAGGGTTTGAACGCAAGGAAACCTATCTGCGTCGTGGACAACGTTTCGTGCTGGTCGGCGTGGTTTTGCGCAACGGTGCGGGAATCATGCTGCACTACGAGCATCGCCACGAAGGAATACCGGTGCTGTCCGACCTGATTACCTATCAGGGTGATATGGCCGACGTCAGATATCACCTCGGCACCCTGCTTGATGAGCACGGTCGCGTAAAGGGGCTTTGGCTGATCAGCGACGGTGTTCCTCAGCGTCAACTGTGTGCCTATCACTACGACAGTGTCGGTGATTTGATTCAGGCTCAGGACGAGAACGGTGCGGCCTGGAGCTATGAGTACCAGCATCATCTTATCCGTCGTTACACCGATCGGACCGGACGGGGCATGAATCTGGAATGGCAGGGCACAGGCGCTGATGCGCGGGCCGTTCGCGAGTGGGCAGACGACGACAGTTTCGATACGCGCCTTGAGTGGGACGAGAATATTCGCCTGACCTATGTCACCGATGCCTACGGTAACGAAACCTGGCACTACTACGACATTCTTGGTTATACGTACCGCATTCGCCATCCGGATGAACGTTCCGAATGGTTGTTCCGTGACGAAGCGAAAAACCTGATTCGACACGTACATGCTGACGGCACAACTGATCGCTTCATCTACGACGCGCGTGGCAACGTCGTCGAACATTTGCGTGCCGACGACAGCGTGCTGCATTTTGCCTACGACGATCTGGATCAACTGATCAAGACCAGCGATGCAGAAGGGGGGCAGTGGCAGCGTGCTTATGACGATCATGGCAACCTTGTGGAAGCAGTCGACCCCCTTGGTAACGTAACGGAGTTTGCCTACAGCGTGGCAGGGTTGCCGACAGCGATCAAAGACGCCGCCGGCAATGAGAAGAAGCTCGACTACAACGATGCCGGTCAACTGATCGAGTATGTCGACTGCTCAGGAAAGACCAGGGCCTGGGAGTACAACGAACTCGGACAGATGATCTGTTCTACCGACGCGGCCGGCCAGAGTACCGAGTACGGGTATCGACTGGGCCATCTGGCCTGGATCAGGCACCCGGACAAGTCCGAGGAATATTTTGAACGAGACGCTGAAGCCCGGTTGCTCGCGCACACGGATCGTCTTGGCCGCTGCACTACCTGGAAATATACAGCTGCCGGTCTTGTAGCCGAGCGCATCGATGCTGATGAGCATACATTGGTCTACCGCTGGGATCGTCTCGGGCGCTTGCAGGCGCTGGACAACGAAAACGAGAGCCGGGCGCATTTCCTCTACGACCCGATAGGTCGCCTGCTGGAAGAAAAGAGCTTTGATGGTCGTATCACCCGCTATCGGTATGATTCTGATACGGGCCATTTGAGTCATATCGTCAACGGCGAGCGTGTGATTTGCGTGAGCTTTGATGCCATGGGACGCCTGATTGAGCGGCGCGCCAGTCAAGGTGAGAAATCGCAAAGCGAGCGCTTCATTTATGACGGCAACGGTAACCTGATTGAAGCCGCCAACTCAGACAGTCGTTTACAGTGGTTTCACGACCTGGCCGGCAATGTGCTGCGCGAGCATCAGCATTACCTTGGGCTGGACCAGCCCCCGGTAGTTGGCGTGTGGCAGCACGAGTACGATGTGCTCAACAATCGGGTCGCGACAGTTCGTCCGGACGGGCACCGTGTCAGCTGGCTCACCTATGGCAGCGGTCATTTGTTGGGGCTACGCCTGGACGAGCACGAGCTGATTGGCCTGGAGCGCGACGACCTTCATCGTGAGATTGTCCGGCATCAGGGCAACCACCTGCAGCAGACGCAAAAGTGGGATTCTGCCGGTCGTTTGCAGGAGCAGGTGCTGGGACGCAGTGAGGACGGTGCGACGCTTGTCAAACGGACATATCAATACGATGCCGCTGGTCAACTGACTGCGATCAACGATACCCGAAGAGGCGCGATTTCATACCGTTACGATCCTCTCGGTCGACTGTTGGAAGCAGCGACACGACAGGTGGTTGAAACATTCACCTTTGACCCGGCCAGTAATCTGCTTGATGAAAAGGCGAGTGAAATTCGACGACCACTGGACCGGTCTCCGCGCCAGGAGAGGCAGGTAGACAACCTGCTACACGAGTACGAAGGTAATCAGTTCACATACGATGAGCGCGGCAACCTGGTCGAGCGTCTGCAAAACAATCAGCGGAGCTTCCTGCAATGGGATCTGTTTGACCGTTTGGTGCGATTTGAAGATCAACGCTTGTCGGTTGAATTCGCCTATGACGCTCTTGGACGTCGTCTTCACAAAAACTCTGTCGCCCATTCCAAGGGGCGTCCCGAGGCGGGGTCGCACTGGAACCGGAACGAGCATGCACGCATACAGCGTGAGTACGGCTGTGGCTTCACGCTCTACGGCTGGGACGGTAACCGACTTGCCTGGGAAAGCAGTGCCACGCAACTGGATGGCGGTGCCGGACGCACGGTGCACTACATTTTCGAGCCCGGTAGTTTCGCTCCTGTAGCACAGGCCATACGACATGCCCCGATTACACTGACGAATCAGCCTGAGTATCAGGGAGAGTACAGCCTGGATGACGATCCGTTATGGAATCGCAAGGTCACGGTTCAGCCAATTGACGTTTTGCTCTGGTATCAGTGCGATCACCTGGGTACGCCTCAGGAACTGACCGACTCTGAGGGGCAGTTGGTCTGGACGGCTCAGTACAAGGCATGGGGGGCGATATCGGAGCAGCGATCGCAATCGGCCCGACAAAGTGATGTGAGAAATCCTATAAGATTTCCGGGGCAGTACCATGATCATGAGACCGGGCTGCATTACAACCGGCATCGTTACTATGACCCGGCGGTGGGGCGATTCGTCAGCCAGGATCCGATCGGTTATGCGGGCGGTCTGAATCTCTACACCTATGGTCCGAACCCTACAGGGTGGGTGGATCCGATGGGCCTGACGGGGGTCGATGTCTATCGGGCCATGAAAACCGACGAAAAAGGGAAGCCCATTGCTGACTCGACCGCGCGTGGCCTAGGGGTACGTCCTGTCGATATTCCAGTTGATAAAGATGGGAACGTTCATCCCAATACCGGTGGGATGTCCGTAGCGCCGGATACTCCGCAAAACCTGCCGGATCATCGGCGCCCCTCCACGTTACCCGGCGGAACCGGCAAAGACAGCGCCTGCAAATTGAATACCGCTTCACTTCCGGAAAGTCTTCGTTACGTGCAAGACAAAAAAACTCACGGAACCATTCAGCCTAGTAAGGCCATGCCACTTTCTGATTACCAGAAGGCACTAGGGTCGACGGCTGAGCATTGGGAGAAACAATGATGAAAACGCTTGATAAACCGTTGGACGATGAACTGTCCGGCGCATTGAGGAGGGGGGATGATCTTCTTTCGATACGGGAAATCCTGCTGAAGTATCGAGATAAGGGTTTTTCGGCTATATCGGTTAATGAACTGTTGGGGTCAATGCGCGGTGATGCCGATGAAGAGTTGGAGGATCGGATTCTGGAGGTGATGGATATCGTTACCGGGTTTTGTGCGCCAGCTCTGGAAGTCTGGTAAGCGGCGGGTTTGGAATTGAGAAGTTTCACTGGAAATCTGGGAAATGAGCATGAAAAACACTGCTGTGATCCTTGCACTGACCGCCACTTTCGGCCTCTGCGCCCTGGCCCGCGCAGAAGCGCCAGATCCCGCTACCCTGAAAAGCATGTATGACAGCGGTCGCAACATGTCGGGCCTGATCAAGCATTGCGTCGACAAGGGCTACCTGAAAGCGGACAGCACGGAAAACGCCAACAAGATGGTGGCGTTCGTTGCGAATATGCCGGGCGCGTTCGACAAGGCTGATGGCGACAAGAACGAAAGTCTCGGTCGCAAAGGCGAAGTGTTGGCCGACGGTCAATACAAGAGCCTGCAAGGCAACCTGCCGCCGGATCTGAGCCTCAAGCAATGGTGCGAGCAAGCGGATCAAGGGATGCGTGAGGGGCTCAAGCAAATCGGCTTGTAAACCACATCGAAGAGAACACTTGCCATGAAATCCGAAATACCACCCACCGACGCTTCGGCACTCATCGACGCTCGAATCGCTGAACTGGCCGATTGGCGTGGTGCCATCCTCGGCGAGATTCGCAAAGTCATGCACCAGGCTGATCCCAAGGTGGTGGAGGAGTGGAAGTGGCGCGGTGTTCCGGTGTGGTCACGGGGCGGGATCATTTGTACCGGAGAGACCTACAAGGCGGCAGTCAAAATGACCTTCGCCAAGGGCGCGGCGCTGGCCGATCCGGCGGGGTTGTTCAACGCCAGCCTTGAGGGCAACACCCGCCGGGCGATTGATTTTCATGAGGGTGACACGATCGATGAACAGGCCTTGCAAGCGCTGATTCGCGAGGCGATTGCGCTGAATTTGTCGAAGTGAATCGTGGCGTTTGCCTCGGCTCAGAAATAACTGGCTGTTTTAAAACAAATTTTTTTGCACTCAGGGCTTCCCAGATCAAAAAAAGGTTGGTAAATTGCGGCCCATTCTCGCAGAGCTTGTTACAGAGCTTGAGATACAGGGGCGTCGCCAAGCGGTAAGGCAGCAGGTTTTGATCCTGCCATGCGTTGGTTCGAATCCAGCCGCCCCTGCCATATTCAGAAAAAACGCCAGTCCGAAAGGGCTGGCGTTTTTTTATGCGCGCGATTTGTGGCTGGGGCTGACAGTTGCCTGAGCCGGAGCGGGGGACTGATGTAAACTGCCCGCGCGGAAGTCCCGGCGGGTTATTGGCCGGCGACCCTCAATCTCTCCAGACAAGAGACTTTCATGGCTAATCAAGACCTCAGCTTTACCCCTGATCCGGATGCAGATTCGATTTCCTCCGACGTTGTCGGTTTCAACGGCATTCTGGTTTCGACCCAGATCCCGACCCGCGCCGACGGCAGCCTGGAGCTGGGCGATATCACCCTGCAAAGCGAATGCACCCTGCAGGCGCTGAAAGTGGCGCTGGAGCGGGCCGGCAGTTCGATGGATCGCGTGATGCACCTGACCATCTACCTCACCGACATGGCCGATCGCGCGGCGTTCAACGAAGTCTACAAGCGCTTCTTCGCCAAGCCATGGCCGGTGCGCGCTGCGGTGGGCGTGGCGTCGCTGGCGGTGGAAGGCATGCGCGTGGAAGTCACCGCAATGGCCGCCAAGGCCTGACCGCCCCCTGTAGGAGTGAGCCTGCTCGCGATAGCGGTAAATCAGCCACCATCAACGTTGACTGTGCCACCATCATCGCGAGCAGGCTCACTCCTACAGGAGACTCTCGTGTCGGATTGGAGCGAGGTCATCTGCCACTTGGCAGCACAGGCGTGCCGCTCGGGCGTTTCGCGGCTACAATGCGCGCCTTAACCGTGACAGCCTGACTAAAAAAACTATGTCCTTGCCCAAGCATCATCTGGAATTGCTCAGCCCCGCCCGTGACGTGGCGATTGCCCGCGAGGCGATCCTGCACGGCGCCGACGCCGTGTACATCGGTGGCCCGAGCTTCGGCGCGCGCCACAATGCCTGCAACGAGGTGAGCGAAATTGCCGAGCTGGTGGAGTTTGCCCGCCGTTATCACGCGCGCATTTTCACCACCATCAACACCATCCTGCACGACAACGAACTGGAGCCGGCGCGCAAGCTGATCCACCAGTTGTACGACGCCGGCGTCGACGCGCTGATCGTCCAGGACCTGGGCGTGATGGAACTGGACATTCCGCCGATCGAGCTGCATGCGAGTACCCAGACCGACATCCGCACCCTGGAGCGGGCGAAATTCCTCGATCAGGCCGGTTTCTCGCAACTGGTACTGGCCCGCGAGCTGAACCTGAAAGAAATTCGTGCCATCGCCGACGAAACCGATGCCGCCATCGAATTCTTCATCCACGGCGCGCTGTGCGTGGCGTTCTCCGGGCAGTGCAACATCTCCCACGCGCAGACCGGGCGCAGCGCCAACCGTGGCGACTGCTCCCAGGCCTGCCGTTTGCCGTACACCCTCAAAGACGAAAAGGGTGGGGTGATCGCCTACGAAAAACACCTGCTGTCGATGAAGGACAACAACCAGAGCGCCAACATTCGCGCGCTGGTCGAAGCCGGTGTGCGTTCGTTCAAGATCGAAGGTCGCTACAAGGACATGGGCTATGTGAAGAACATCACCGCCTATTACCGCCAGCGCCTTGACGACGTGCTCGAAGACCGCCCGGACCTGGCTCGCGCTTCCAGCGGCCGCACTGCGCACTTCTTCCTGCCGGACCCGGAAAAGACTTTCCACCGTGGCAGCACCGACTACTTTGTCACCGATCGCAAGATCGACATCGGCGCGTTCGACTCGCCGACCTTCACCGGCCTGCCAGTGGGCACCGTCGAGAAAGTCGGCAAGCGTGACATGCAGGTGGTGACGCAGGAACCGCTTTCCAACGGCGACGGCCTCAACGTGCTGGTCAAGCGTGAAGTCGTCGGTTTCCGGGCCAACATTGCCGAGCCCAAAGGCGAGTTCGAAGAAGACGGCGAGAAGCGCTATCGCTACCGCGTCGAGCCGAACGAAATGCCCGAAGGCCTGTACAAGCTGCGGCCGAATCATCCGCTGAACCGCAACCTCGACCACAACTGGCAACAGGCGCTGCAGAAGACCTCTGCCGAGCGTCGTATCGCATTGAGCTGGGTCGCACGTCTGCGTGAAGAACAGCTGGAAGTGACCGCGACCAGTGAAGAGGGGATCAGCGCCAGTGTGACCCTCAACGGCCCGTTCGGTGTGGCCAACAAGCCGGAGCAGGCGCTGGAGCAATTGCAGGATCTGCTCGGTCAGCTCGGTACCACGCAGTACCACGCCACCGACATCAAGCTCGACGCGCCGCAGGCGTTCTTCATCCCGAACTCGCAGCTCAAGGCCTTGCGCCGTGAAGTGATCGAAGCGCTGACCGCTGCTCGCGTCGCCGCACACCCGCGTGGCGGCCGCAAGGCCGAAACCACGCCGCCGCCGGTGTACCCGGAATCGCACCTGTCGTTCCTGGCCAACGTCTACAACCAGAAGGCACGCGACTTCTATCACCGTCACGGCGTGAAGCTGATCGATGCGGCCTACGAGGCGCACGAAGAGGCCGGTGAAGTGCCGGTGATGATCACCAAGCACTGCCTGCGTTTCTCGTTCAACCTGTGTCCGAAACAGGCCAAAGGCGTAACCGGCGTGCGCACCAAAGTCGCGCCGATGCAGCTGATTCACGGCGACGAAGTGCTGACCCTGAAGTTCGACTGCAAGCCGTGCGAGATGCACATCATCGGCAAGATGAAAGGCCACGTCCTCAACATGCCGCAACCGGGCAGCGTGGTTGGCCACATCAGCCCGGAAGACCTGCTGAAAACCATCCCGCGCGCGCCACACTGAGTGACGGGCGGGCGTGGCGCTACGGTGTCACGCCTGCGCGGGCTCGCGCTCCGCAAGGTCTTCGAGCAGGTCGGCTGACGGCACAAAGAACAACCCCCCGGTGACTGCGGTGCTGAAGTCCAACAAACGGTCGTAGTTGCCGACGGGTTTGCCGACAAACATGTTCTCCAGCATCTGCTCGATCGGTTCCGGCGAGCGCGCGTAACCGATGAAATAGGTGCCGAACTCGCCAACCCCCGGGCGGCCGAACGGCATGTTGTCGCGCAGGATCTTCTGCTCCTGACCGTCCTTGGTGATGGTGGTCAGGGCGCTGTGGGAATTGCTCGGCTTGACCTCTTCACCGAGTTCGATGTCGGCCAGCTTGGTGCGGCCGATCACCTTCTCCTGAGCCTCGACGCTCAACGCATTCCACGCCTCCATCTTGTGCAGGTACTTCTGCACCAGCACATAACTGCCGGATTCGAATGCCGGGTCTTCGTTGCCGATCAGGGTGAAGTGGTCTGCCTTGCGGCCCACCGGGTTCTCGGTGCCATCGACGAAACCGATGATGCTGCGCATGTCGAAGTAGCGGAACCCCTGCACCTCATCCACCACGGTGATCGCGCCATTGAGCGCGCTGCACAACTGGGTTGCCAGTTCGAAACACAGATCCATCTGGTCGGCACGGATGTGCAGCAGGATGTCGCCCGGCGTCGCAACGGCGCGACGGCCCTCGACGCCGAACTCGCGGAACGGATGCAGCGAGGCCGGGCGTGGACTGCCGAACAGGGCGTCCCAGGCGCTGGCGCTGAAACCGCAGACACATGACAAGTTGCCGTTGGGCACACGTTTGCCGACCGAACGGGTGAGGGCGGCGATGTCGCCGCACCAGCCGCGCACCTGACTGGCGGCGTCGCTGCCGGGCAGCAGCGTGGCGACGATGAAGATCGCGCTGCTGGTGATCGGGTTGCAGATCGCTTGCGGCTCGGGGGTATCCATTGATGAGGTCATAGTCGGTTCCATATGCGCGGGGCCAAGTTCGGCGCTCAGTATGAAACCAAAAACGTTTCATCGGTATCTCAGAAGCGACCCAGTCGATAGGCATCCATCGTCGGCACGCCGGAATGGGTCGAGGGAGACGCCAACTGAGCAATCATCTCGGCAGTCACCGCCGCCTGCGTCAGCCCCAAATGCTGATGCCCGAACGCGAGCAGCACCTTGCCGTCGCAGACCTTGTCGATGATCGGCAGCGAGTCCGGCAGCGACGGACGAAAGCCCATCCACGGCATTGCGTCTTCAGCGTTCAAATCACGGCGGAACAAACCTTTGCTCAAGCGATGCAATTGCCAGGCGCGCTCCATAAACGGCGGGCGCTGCAGGCCGGCGAACTCCACCGTACCGGCCAGGCGCAGGCCGCCGGTCATTGGTGTCATGATGAACTTGCGCTCCAGCGACGTGACGGCGAACGGCAGTCGCTCGTGCTCGTGGGGCAACATCAGGTGATAGCCGCGCTCGGTGTCCAGCGGCACGCGTTTACCGGTCAGCGCAGTGGTGAGCTTCGCCGAATGCGCGCCACAGGCGATCAGCACCTGCCGCGCGGTGAAACGCCCCTGATCGGTGATCAGCGACACGCCATGCGCCTGCAACTGGCCGCCCTGAACTTCCTGCTGGAAAAACTGCACGCCGGCCGTTTTGGCCGCGCTCGCCAATTCGCACACCACCTGATACGGGTCGAGAAAATGCCCGGTGCGCGGGTAGAACAATCCGCCCTGAATCTGTTCGCTGAGCTGCGGCGCGGTGTCCCGCACGGCGCTGGCCGACCAGAAGTCCACGGGCACCTGTTGCTGACGCATGCGAGTCTGCAAGGCGTCGATCGCTTGCCGCGACTCGGCGCGCTCGAACACCAGCAGCGAGCCGTCCTCCTTGAGCAGGTCGGGGCGAGCGATGCTGTGCAGCAGGCGCTTCCAGGCGTCGAGGCTGCTTTCGTTGAGCGCGCGCAAACCGGCCACGGTGCGCTGAAACGGAGCTGGGCGCAGGTTCAGCAGCAGGCGGCTGAACCACGGCACGGCGCACGGCAGGTACTTCCAGTCCAGGCGCAGCGGCCCCATCGGGTCCATCAGCATCGCTGGCAGACGCTTGAGGATCGACGCATCGGCAATCGGAAACACCTGCTCGGTGGCCAGATGCCCGGCGTTGCCGAACGAGGCGCCATGACCGGGCGGCTGCTTGTCGATGACCACCACCCGTTTACCCTGACGTGCCAGTTGCAGGGCGCAGGCGACACCGATGATGCCGGCGCCGATCACCGCGATATCGGCGTTGTCCGCTGTGAGGTTGTCGGGCATGTTCAGGCTTCCCTCTGACCGTCGAGCAAGCGCCGTAATTGCAGCGGATTCGTCTGTTTCAGCGGCTGCGGCAGCAGGCTGTCGGGGAAATCCTGATAACACACCGGACGCAGGAAACGCAGGATCGCCGCCGTGCCGACCGAGGTGCTGCGCGAATCCGACGTGGCCGGGAACGGCCCGCCATGCACCATCGCGTCACACACTTCGACCCCGGTCGGCCAGCCGTTGACCAGCAGACGTCCGGCCTTGCGCTCCAGTGTCGGCAACAAGGCCCGAGCTTGATCCAGATCGGCGTCATCCAGGTGCAGGGTGGCGGTCAACTGGCCTTCGAGGTGTTCGCAGATCTGACGGATTTCATCGTCGTTGGCGCACTGTACGAACAGTGATGCGGCACCAAAGATTTCACCTTGCAGGCGTGCGTCGGCGAGGAAGTCCTGCGCCTGAGTCATGAACAATTGCGTCTGGCACTGGTTCGGGCCTTCAGCCGCTAGACCGCTCGCCACGTGTTGCGCCTGCGGATGTTCGGCCAACGCGGCGACGGCGTTTGCATAGGCGCGGAAAATCCCCGGCGTGAGCATGGTCTGCGCCGGGCTGCGCTGGACCCCTTCGGCGGCGGTGGCGATGAAACTGTCCAGCGCCGGCCCTTGGTGAGCGATGACCAGCCCGGGATTGGTACAGAACTGCCCGGCACCCTGAGTCAGCGAGGCGACAAAACCCTGCGCCAACGCCTCACCGCGAGCAGCAAGCGCTGCGGGAAACAGCAGCACCGGATTGATCGAGCTCATTTCCGCGTATACCGGAATCGGCTCGGGACGTGCCTGCGCCGCTCGGCTCAGGGCGAGGCCGCCGCTGCGCGAGCCGGTGAAGCCCACGGCCTTGATGCGCCAATCACTGACCAACGCAATGCCGACTTCGTTGCCGGAACCGAACAGCAGCGAAAACACGCCTTCAGGCAAACCGCATTTTTTCACCGCGCGAGCCAGCGCTTGGCCGACCAGTTCACTGGTGCCGGGATGCGCGCTGTGCGCCTTGACGATCACCGGGCAACCGGCGGCCAATGCCGAAGCGGTGTCGCCGCCGGCCACCGAGAACGCCAGCGGAAAGTTGCTGGCGCCGAACACGGCCACTGGCCCCAGCGCGATCTGCCGTTGGCGCAAATCAGAACGTGGCAGCGGCTGGCGCTGTGGTTGTGATTGATCGACGCGAACGTCCAGCCATTCGCCAGCACGCACTGTGCGGGCAAAGGTGCGCAATTGCCCGCAAGTGCGTCCGCGTTCGCCCTGGATACGGGCGCGTGGCAGGCCGGTTTCGGCCACGGCACGGTCGATCAGCGCATCGCCAAGGGCTTCGATCTCATTGGCGATGGTTTCGAGAAATTCGGCGCGAGCGTTGAGGGACGTCTCGCGATAACGATCAAAGGCTTGCCACGCCAGTATGCAGGCCTGTTCGACATGCTCGCTGCTGCCACCGGCATAGGCGGGTTCCAGCACTGCGTCGGTGGCGGGATTGATCGCGCGGATCGCTTCACGGCTGCCGGCAATGGCTTGGCCGCCGATCAACATGTGGCCTGTCAGAGTCATGACGCTTCCTTGAAAAAACAGGTGAAGCCCCGGCATCACGCTGGGGCAGGGGCTGCGATCAGGCGAGGTTCTGTTCGGCAGACCAGTTTTTGTACCACTGGCGGAACAGCGCGTACTGGGTCTCGGCGTAACGCCGCTGGGCATCGCTCAAGGCGTCGGTTTCGTTGAAGTGCAGGGCGTATTCGCGGTCGCCGTTGAGCACCATCAGGTGCTTGTAATACAGCACCAGATCGCAGCCTTCGTCGAACGACGACAGCACTGCCAGCGCCGCTTCCAGTTCGCGCGCCAGACGTCGGGCCTTGGCATCGCCCTTGGCCGCTTGCTTGCTCAGCGCCACCAGTTGCAGCACTTCGCGGGGCAGGGCGTTGCCGATACCGGTGATCGCGCCGGTGGCGTTGCAGTTGACGAAACCGTGCACCACTTGGGTATCGACACCGACCATCAGGGTCACGGCATCGTCCTGCGAGGTGATGTTTTCGGCGGCGTAGCGCAAGTCGGCGCCACCACCGAATTCCTTGAAGCCGATCAGGTTCGGGTGTTCACGGCGCAGTTCGAAGAACAGGTCGGCGCGGGTGGCGAAGCCGTAGTAGGGGCTGTTGTAGATCACCGCCGGCAGGTTCGGCGCAGCGTTGAGGATCGCGGCGAAGTGAGCTTTTTGTGCGGTGGCTGAGGCACCACGGGACAAGACACGTGGAATCACCATCAGGCCATGGGCGCCAACTTTCGCCGCATGTGCAGCGTGGGACACCGCTTCACGGCTGTTGACCGCGCCAGTGCCGACGATGGTCGGAACCCCGGCGGCCACCAGACGCGCTACGCCTTCCTGACGCTCGGCCTCGGTCAGCAGCGGCCAGTCGCCCATCGAACCGCAGTAAACCACCGCGCTCATGCCGATATCGATCAGCTCGCGACCCTTGGCCACCAGGGCGTCGAAGTCGGGTTTACGCGCGGCGGTGCACGGAGTCATCAGCGCGGGAATGCAGCCAGTGAAGATGTTATCGCTCATTGTTGTAGCTCCTCGGGACATTCATTCAGGTCGAAAAAAACGGGGCGGGTCAGATGCCCCAGGCGAAAGGGTCCTGCTCGTCGATCAGCAGGGTGGCGTCGGCGGTCATGTAGGCGCGGCCGGTAATGAAAGGGCGCACGCGTTCGCCATGCCATTCGAAGCGGCCTTCGAACTGGCTGCCGGTGATGCTCGCTTGCGTCCAGACCTGGCCTTCGGCGAGTTTGCCGTCAGCGGCCAGGCAGGCGAGTTTGGCGCTGGTGCCGGTGCCGCAGGGCGAGCGGTCGTAGGCCTTGCCCGGGCACATGACGAAGTTGCGGCTGTCGGCGTGGGCGTCGTCGGCAAACAGTTCGACGTGATCGATCAGTGCGCCGTCCTCGCCGTGAACGCCTTGGGCCTCAAGGGCCTTGAGCATCGCCCAGGTGTAATCGGTGAGGCCTTCGACGTTGCTCATCTGCAGGTCCTGGCCGTGTTCGGAAACCAGGAAAAACCAGTTGCCGCCCCAGGCAATGTCGCCGAACACGCGACCGTAGCCGGGCACATCGACCGGCACCTGTTTGCGGTAGCGCCAGGCCGGGACGTTGCCCAGAGTTACCGCGCCGTCCTCGTGCAGGGTGGCGCTGACCGGGCCGACCGGGGTGTCGATCTGGTGCACGCCCGGTTCGATCTGCCCCAGGTAATGCAGCGAGTTGACCAGGCCGATGGTGCCGTGGCCGCACATGCCGAGGTAACCGGCGTTGTTGAAGAAAATCACCCCGCAGGTGGCATCCGGCGAGACCGGCGCGCAGTACAGCGCACCGACCAGCACGTCGTTGCCACGTGGTTCGAGCAGGCAGGCGCGGCGCCATTGATCGTGGCCTTCGCGCAAGGCATCGCGCTTCTCGGCCATGCTGTTGCCGGGCAGCTCGGGGAAGCCCTTCATCACCAGGCGCGTGGGTTCGCCGCCGGTATGGGAATCGATGATGTGCAGTCGTTTCATGGTTCGTCCCTTGAGTGAAGGTCAGGCGTGAGCAGGGCGCTGGCCCGTTGCCGAATGGGTGGAGGATTCAGCGGCTTCGCTTTCGTCGTCCTCGGTTTCCAGACGAATCAGGCGTGCCGGTACGCCGGTGGCGGCGCCCCAGTAGTAGATGCCCAGCGCGCAGACCGCGACGATCACCGTGTCGAACGGATGACTGAGCACGCCGATGCCGCCGAAACTGCCGAGCTTGGAGAGGACGATGGTCACGGCGTAGAAGCCGATCAGCCACGCCGACGAGCGCACTTGCTGGCCCAGATTCAGGTGCGCGGTCGGCACCATGCGCCCGCACAGCAGGTAGATGACAAACATCAGGATTTGCAGGCCGAGCAACCACGACACGGTGCCCCAGCCCGACCAGTAGACAATCAGCGCGGCGATGATGAACGACAGCGGCCCAAGCACGCTCATGCCCTTGACCCGGAACGGACGCGGCATGTCCGGCGCGTTACGGCGCAGTGCGGCCACCGTCACCGGCGCCACCGCATAGCTCAATACCAGCGCGGCGGAGACCACGTTGATCAGAGCTTCCCACGACGGGAACGGCAGGGTCCAGAACACCGACAGGCCAAAGGTCAGCCACAGCGCCGGGCGCGGGATGCCGGATTTTTCGTCGATGCGGGTGAAAATCTTGAAGAACGTCCCGGTCTGCGCCCAGCCGTAGATCACCCGTGGCGTGGCGTTCATGTAGATGTTGCCGCAGCCGCTGGGCGAGATCACCGCATCGGCCACCACCAGATACGCCAGCCAGCCGACGCCCAGTGCCAGGGCGATGTCGCGATACGGCAGGGCCAGTTCCTTGGCGACGCCGGCCCAGCCATTGGCGAGCATTTCGGTCGGGATGCCGCCGAGGAAAGCGGTTTGCAGCAACACGTAAATCGCGGTGGACAGCAGCACCGACAGGATCAGCGCGATCGGGATTGTGCGTTGCGGGTTCTTCACTTCACTGGCCACGGAAATGATCGGCGTCAGGCCCAGATAAGCAAAGATCACCCCACCCGCCGAGACCGCCATCTCAATGCCGGACAGACCGAACGGCGCAAAGCCATGCACTTCGAAATTGGCCGGTTTGAAGAAGGTGAACAGCACGCCGATCACCAGCAGCGGCACGATGAACTTGAACACGCTGACCAGATTGTTGGCCATGGCGAAGGTCTTCACGCTGCGGTAATTGAGCAGGAAAAACAGGCACAACAGCCCGAACTGCACGAACCACCCGAGCACGGTCGGGTCGCTGGAACCGGCCTTGGTCAATTCGGGAAACCACGCCGCCGCATATTGCCGCGAGGCAACCACTTCGATCGCCACCAGACTGGAAAACGCGATCAGCGTGATGAAGCCCATCAGGTAGCCAAGCAGCGGGCCGTGGGAGTAAACCGGGTAGCGCACCACACCGCCGGCACGGGGCAGTGCGGCGCCCAGTTCGCAGTAGACGATGCCCAGCAGCAACACGGCGAAACCACCGAGCAGCCAGGAAAAGATCCCCGCCGGGCCGGCGATGGCCGACACGTGACTGGCGGCGAACAACCACCCCGAACCGAAGATCGCCCCCAGCCCGATGAACGTGAGGTCTATCAATGAAAGTTGTTTCTTGAACTTGCCTTGGCCTGTCATAGCGTCGCCTTCTTGTTGGTTGTTGGAGGGGCGTGCAGTGGCGCTACAGTGAACTCATCGGGCGATGGGCGATTGATGTTTTTTGCCGGTGACGATGACGAAATCAGCACAATGGCCAACGGCAAAGGCCCGGCTCGACAGGCTGTCGGCCATGGGGCAATCTGCGTGCAAGTGATAAAACCGAGTGGGGAGTGAGAGGCATGCCGCAGAACGCGTTTGCGATCCTGAGCCAGCACAACGAAGCGAGCCGACCGCAATGCCTCGACGATCTGCTCGCCAGCATGGCGCTGCTGTTGCCGATGCTCGACGTGATTCCCAACGCGGCGATCTTCATCAAGGATCTGCAGGCGCGCTACGTAATGGCCAACCAGACGCTGGTGCAGCGCTGCGGTTTGAAAGACCTGCGACCGTTACTGGGCAAGACCAGCGCCGAAGTGTTTCCGGCGCAATTGGGCCCGGGCTACACCGAGCAGGATCGGCGCGTACTGGAAGAGGGATTTGTGCTGGAGGATCAGCTGGAGCTGCATCTGTACGGCAGCCGCGAACCGGGCTGGTGCCTGACCCACAAGCGTCCGTTGTACGACCGCAACAATCGGATCATTGGCCTGGCGGGAATTTCCGTCGACTTGCAGACCGCCAGCGAAACCCATCCGGCGTATCAGCGACTGGCGGCGGTGGATGAATACATCCGGGCGAACTTCAATCAGCGCGTCAGCCTGAGCGAACTGACGCGCATCGCCGGGATTTCCGTGGCGCAACTGGAGCGTTACTGCAAGCGAGTGTTCCACCTGACGCCGCGGCAGATGATCCAGAAGGTGCGTCTTGAGCACGCGCATCGGCTGTTGCACGGCGACCTGCCGATCACCGAAGTGGCGCTGCAGTGCGGTTATACCGACCACAGCGCGTTCACCCGGCAGTTCAAGGCTTCCACCGGATTCACCCCGCGCCAGTACCGGTTGGCGACGGCGCAGTGAGGCTTGCCCGTCAGGCCTTGACCCAGCGCTGCCGGCTCCACGCACTCAGCGAATCCACGCCCAGCACCAGAATCAGCATCGCCAGAATCACCGTGCTCGCCTGCGCTTCCTGAAACAGGCTGAGGCTGACATACAGCATCTGCCCCAAACCCCCGGCACCGACAAAGCCCAGCACGCTGGCCATGCGAATGTTGTTTTCCCAGCGATACAGGCAATACGCGAGCAATTGCGGAGCGAGGTTGGGCAGGGTGCCGTAGCAGAACGCGAGCACCGGGTTGCCGCCCTGCAAGCGGATCGCTTCGGCTGGTTCCGGCGGGGTGTTTTCCAGCGCTTCGGCGAACAACCGGCCGAGCACGCCGGTGGTGTGCAGGGCCAGCGCCAGGGTGCCGGCGTTCGGGCCGAGGCCGGCGGCGAGCACCATCAGTGCCGCCCACACCAGTTCCGGAATCGCTCGCAGGCCGTTGAGCAGCAGGCGCGAAGCGCTTTGCAGCGGCCAGCCGAAGCGTCCGGCGGCGGGCAGCGCGAGGAGGATGCCGAACACCGCCGCGAGCAGGGTGCCGAGGGCCGACATGGAGAGGGTTTCCAGCGAACCCTTGAGGATCGCCCGCAAGTGCGTGGCGCTCAGGTCCGGGCTGAGAAAGCGTTGCGCATACGCGCCCATCTGCTTGAGGCTGGTGGCGCTGCCGAGTTCACCGAGATCGAGTTCGAGGTAACCGAACGAGGCGATAACCGCGACGCCAATGCCGACGATCAGCAACAGATTGATCAGGCGATTCATGTCAGCCTCCAGCGCAGCAGGCGGCTGAGTTGGTCGGCACCGAGCACCAGAATCAGGAAGGTCAGCAACATGCTCGCCACTTCACCGCTGGCGAACATGCGCAATGAAAGGTCGATCTGTTGGCCGAGGCCACCGGCGCCGACAAACCCCATCACCACTGACGCACGAATCGCGCACTCCCAGCGATACACCGTGTACGACAGCAGCTCCGCCGCGACATTCGGCAGAATCCCATAGGCAAAACCCGCGAGCCGTCCGCTGCCGGCCTGCATCAAGGCATGTGCCGGACGCTGGTCGGTGGACTCGAAAATCTCCGCGTAGACCTTGCCGAGCATGCCGCTGTAGGTGATCGCGATCGCCAGCACACCGGCCGCCGGGCCGAGGCCAACGGCACGCACAAACAGCAGCGCCCAGACAATCTCGGGCACGCTGCGCAAGAAGATCAGCAGGCCGCGTACTGGCCAGCGCAACAAGCGCCCGAGCCGACTGGGAATGCCGCTCCGGGACGCCGCCGACAACGACAGCGCGCGGCTGGCAATCAGGCTCGCCGGTACCGCCAGCAGCAGCGCCAGAGCCATACCGGCGGTGGCGATGGCCAGGGTTTGCAGGGTCGCCTTGAGCAGCAACTGGAGAAAGTCGTGGTCATGCGCCGGTGGCCAGAACCCGGAGATGAAACGGCCCATTTCGGTCTGGCTGTCGCTGTGCAGCAGCACGCCAAGGTCCAGTTCGCTGAGCTGGATGCCCGGCCACAGCAGGGCAATCGCCAGCAGGGTCAGCAGTAATCGCGGCGCGGCAGCAGGGTCGCGTGAATCGGCCCTCAGCATCTCGGGATCTGCACAATCAGCGGCGCACTGGGCGTCGTCGGGCTTTGCAATTGCTCGTTGGCGTACAGCGTGTCGAGCATCTCGCGGCTGACCTGTTCGGCCGGGCTGTCAAACAGGATCTGGCCGTCGCGCAAACCGATGATGCGCGGAAAGTGCGCCAGCGCCAGTTCCACCGCGTGCAGGCTCGCTACCAGCGTGACGTTATGTGCCCGGGCATGCTGCGAGAGGATCGACAGGGTGTGCCCGGCGAGTACCGGGTCCATCGCCGACACCGGTTCGTCCGCCAGCAGAACCTCCGGCGCCTGATACAGCACCCGGGCAATGCCCACGCGCTGCAATTGGCCGCCGGACAATTGCTGGCAGTAAGCGAAGAGTTTGTCACCCAGATCCAGGCGGCCGAGGGCCGCACGGGCGCCGGGGATGTCCGTGGGATGCAGCAGATTGAGCAGGCTCTTGCCCAGACTCCATTGGCCGAGTTTACCGGCCAGCACCGCCGTTACCACGCGCTGGCGCGGCGGCAGAGGTGGGGCTTGATGCACCAGGCCGATGCGCGCACGCAGGCGTTGCCGTTGACGAGTGGAGAGGTGCCAGGGACGTTCGCCCAGCACCTCGATTTCACCGCTGCTGGGGCGCAACGCGGTGGCCAGCAGGTTCAACAGACTCGACTTGCCGGCCCCGGAAGGACCGATGATCGCAACCTGCTCACCGGCGCCAATCTGCAGGTCGATGCCACGCAGCGCATCGACCCCGTTGGCGTGGTGCAGAGTGCCTTGTTTGAGGCTCAGGGTCATTTCAACAGATCGGCGGCGCGAGCAGCTTCCTCGATGCCCTTGTAGTTTTCAGGCTTGGTGTCGATGAAGCGGCTGGCCGCCTGCAGATCAAGAATCTTCTTCTGCTCAGGATTGGCCGGGTCGAGGTCGAGGAAGGCTTTCTTGATCTTCGCCGCCAGCGCCGGGTCGAGGGTGCCGCGCACGGTCCAGTTGTAATCGAAGTAGGCCGGAGTGGTGGCGAACACGTGGACCTTGCTGGTGTCGACCTTGCCTGCGTCCACCAGTTTCTGCCAGACGCTGGCGTTCAGCACTCCGGCATCGACCTTGCCGGCCTGGACCCAGGCGACGGTGGCGTCGTGGGCACCTGAGTAGGCGACGCGGCTGAAATAGGCTTCCGGCTTGATGTTGTCGTTCTTCAGCATGAAGTAACGCGGCATCAGGCTGCCGGACGTCGACGACACCGAGCCGAAAGCAAAGGTCTTGCCCTTGAGGTCGGCCAGGCTCTTGACGTTCGGGTCGGCGGTAATGAATTTGCTGGTGAACTGCGCATCCTGCTCGCGCTGCACCAGCGGGACCACCGGGGTGGTGGCGTCGGTCTTCAGGCGTGCCTGAACAAAAGTGAAACCGCCCAGCCAGGCCATGTCGAGGCGGTCGGTCGCCAGCGCTTCGACCACGGCCGGATAGTCGGCCACGGGAACGAACTGCACTTTCATGCCCAACTGCTGCTCCAGGTACGCACCGAGCGGCTCGAACTTGCGCAGCAATTCGGTCGGGGCTTCATCGGGAATCGCGCTGACCCGCAACACATCGGCGGCATGCGCCACCAGAGCAGAAAAAGACAGGGCCAGACCAGCAGTCAGTGCCAGGGTTCGTTTGAGCATGGAAATCTCCGTTTCATGAGCGTCGCATTCTAAGCGCCGCCGGGCGCGGTGTCGCGCGCGGGCGCTCAATCAGGTTAGACGAAACGGCGAGGTTATACGCAGCCGCGCTGTCAAAGGCCAGCAGCGGTGTCCGACGATGTTTTACCCCGGATTACGATCATGGGGTTTCCGGGAGTCTGGCGATCACCTTGATCTCGAACTGAAACCCGGCCAGCCAGGTCACGCCCACCGCAGTGATCGTCGGATACGGTGCGCTGCCCCAGAACTCCGGTACCACTTCCCAGATGGTTTCGAAGGTCGATTGTGGATCGATCATGAACACCGTGACGTCCACCGCGTCGGCGAAGCTGCAACCGGCGGCATCGAGGATCGCATTGAGGTTATTGAACGCCAGGCGCACCTGGTTCTGCAGATCCGGCTCGGGCGAACCATCTTCACGGCTGCCGACTTGCCCCGAGACGAACAGAAAACCGTTGGAACGAATCGCTGGCGAATAACGATGGCGCTCGTAAAGCGCATGGCGGGCTGGCGGGAAAACGACGTCGCGCTGGGTCATGGGTGTCTCCATCATTGTTTGGTGGTTGTTGATGGAGTGACTGTAGGGGCTTGCGCAGTGGCGATAAACGCGCAAGCTTGGCGTTCACTGTTTGCAGATTCCAAACAATCCGAGGGTGCAAAGTGGACCGTTTCGATGCAATGCAGGCGTTCGCCCGGGTGGTCGAGGCGGGCAGTTTTACCAAGGCCGCCGAGACCTTGCACATGAGCAAGACCACCGTGACCCAACTCGTGCAGCAACTGGAGGCACGGCTGCGGGTCAGGTTGCTCAATCGCACCACGCGCAAGGTCAACGTCACTGCCGATGGCGCACTCTATTACGAGCGGGTCATCAGATTGTTGGCCGATATGGACGACGCCGAAACCAGTCTGTCCGGCGCGTCGGCATTGCCCAGAGGACGCTTGCGCGTAGATGTGCCGAGCCCGCTGGCGAGGCTGATTCTGGTGCCGGCATTGCCTGAGTTTCATGCGCGTTATCCGGACATTCAGATCGATATGGGTGTCAGCGACCGCATCGTCGACATCATCGATGAGAACGTCGATTGCGTGGTGCGCGGCGGCGAATTGCTTGATCAGTCACTGATGGCGCGGCGGGTCGCCGATCTTCAGCTCGGGGTTTTCGCCGCGCCGGATTATCTGGCCCGTGCCGGCACGCCGCAGCATCCACGCGAGCTGGAGGACTCGCATCATCGGGTGGTCGGTTTTCTCTGGGCGCGCACCGGCAAACCCGTGCCTTACGCCTTGCACAATGGCAGCGAACACCTGCAGATCAAGGGCCGCCACGTGCTCGCCGTCGATGACGGCAACGCTTACCTTGCGGCAGGTCTGGCCGGCATGGGTGTGCTGTGGTTGCCCAGGTACATGTCGCACGCGCATCAGGCTCGGGGCGGGTTGGTGCCGCTGTTCGAGGACTGGCAACTCGAGCCGATGCCGCTCTACGTGGCGTACCCGCCGAACCGGCATATCAGCCAAAAGCTAAGGGTATTTATCAATTGGATCGTGGAATTGATGGCGCACCATGGCAATGGCCCGGAACTTGCTGAGCCGCGCTCCGGGACTGTCAAATAACTAACGAATAACGCCAACCATGACAGTCGCTTGCTCTGGATGCACCGCTATTCACTCAAGGAGCGTCACCCGTCATGAACATGTACATCGATATTGTCGGCGCGTGCAATTTAAGCTGCCCCTCCTGCCCGATGGGCAACTCGGAAAACGTCAACTTCAAGAAAGCAATGCAAGTCGACATGTTCCGCAAGATCGTCGAGAAGGCCCGCAACGAAGGGGTCGAGACGATCTTTCTGTACAACTGGACCGAGCCGTTGATCCACCCGCGAATCGGTGAGTTTGTCGAGATCATCAATGCCGCCGGTTTGCAGAGCGGTATCAGTTCCAACTTGAACCTGGCCAAGAACATGGAAACCGCCATGCTGGCCAACCCGTGGTTCTTCCGTATTTCGTTGTCCGGGTTTTACCAGGAGACTTACCAGCAGGGGCACGTGGGCGGCGACATTGAAGTGGTCAAGGCCAACATGATCAAACTGCATGAACTCAAGCAGCAACATGGCTTGAGTACGCGCATCGAGGTTTACTACCACCGTTATCTGGACAACATGGAAGAAGAAGGGCTGATGCGCGAATTCAGCCAGAGTCTGGGTTTCGAGTTCTCCACCGGGTATTCAGTGATGATGCCGCTGGAGAAAACGCTGGCGCTGATCGAGCGCGACCCTTCGGTGACGGATACCGATCATGAAACCCTGAAAAGGCTGGCGCTGCCGCCCTTCGACGATCTGGTCAATCTGGTCCGTCAATATCCCAAGCAAGCGTGCTCGCTCAAGGATGACTGGCTGGTGCTCGACTGCAACGGCAATACCGTTTTGTGCTGTTCCGTTTTCAATCAGACCGAATACCAGGTCGGCAAGTATCTGGACATGCCTCTGGCGCAATTGACCGGCCTGAAGTCCACCCAGAAAAATTGCGCCGACATGTGCAATCGTTGCGCAAAAAACGGCTTGCACATCTACTCGACCCAATCCAATCGGGGGCCGCTGGAAAGTCACGCCGTCAACCGCATTATCGACTTCCAGCGGCGCACGATCATGGGGCTGCCGGTCGAAAGCGAAAAGCTTGGGCGAACCGGCGAAGTCAGTGCGGAGAACTTCGACGAAGCGCAATACCTGCATATGAACCAGGACGTCAAAAACGCGATTTCCACGGGCGCGTTCACCAGCGGTTATCAGCATTACGTGCTGTTCGGTCGTCTGGAAGGCCGGCTCGGTGCGGGTTATCTCACGGTCGTCTGACCGTGCGGATCAGGTCCCGCCAGTTGGCTTGAAAGCCATTCACTGAAGCATCGCGCCATCGGGTCATTCTCGCTGTCGCGATGCGTCAGCAGCGCCCAGTTCGGGCCACGAATGGTTTGCTCCACCAAGGGCTGCAACAGCCCGTTTTCCTGCGCCTGATGGCTGAGCAACTGACTGACCAGCGCAATCCCCAGCCCTGCCGCAGCGGCATCGAGCAACAAGCCCGGATCGGAAAAATTCAGCCCCTGATCCTGTTGCCCGACATCGACGCCGGCCTCCACCGCCCAGTGGCTCCAGTCCATTTCCCGCTCACCGTGCAGGGTCGTGCGTTGCGCGGCGGGCTGCGCCAAAACGCTGGGATGACACGCCGGAAACAGGCGGTCGGCATGCAGCACCTTGAAGCTGCATTCAGCCTGGGAGCTGATGTCGTCGCGCACCGCCAGATCGATGGTTTGCGTGGCCATGTCCGGTACTTCATCGGTGCTGAAAATCCACAAATCGACTTGCGGATGCTGGCGCCGAAAATCCGCCAGACGCGGCAGCAACCAGTGCCGGGCAAACGCCGGCGTGGTGTTGAGCACCAGTTGATTGGGCTTCTGATATTGCCCCAGACGCCGGATGCCGACCGCCAGTTGCTGCAGCATCGCCTGGGTGGTGCTGAGCAGATCGTGGCCGGCATCGGTCAGCGCGACACTGCGACCGTTGCGAAAGAACAGCGGCTGTTCGAGGTACGCTTCGAGGCTGCGAATTTGCTGGCTGATCGCCGACTGAGTGAGGCTCAACTCATCGGCCGCCTTGTGAAAACTGCCGAGGCGCGCAGCCGCTTCGAAGCCGCGCAGGGAGCTGAGCGGCGGCCAGTGCTTGAGCATATCGATAAGTTCCTCTAATCAGTTGTGCGCTAAATCCATCGTTTGTTGGTGCGATTTCAGCGCCGTAGCATTCACCTCACGCCAAATCCCGGCAATTTCCATTGAACACAATGGCTTAATCGAGAGGTGCTTGTCATGCCGCGCAACGAGAATAACAACAACGCTTGGATGATGCCTGCCGAATGGGTGACGCATGCCGCGACGTGGATGGTCTGGCCGCATAACCAGGCGCTGTGGGAGTCGGGCTGGCGCGTGACTCTGCCGCTGGTGCAGGAGGATTTCGCCCGGGTCGCCAACGCCATCGCGCGATTCGAGCCGGTGAAAATGGTCGTTGATCCCTCGGCGGTAGCGAGCGCCAAAGCCCTGTGCGGGCCGAACATCGAGCTGATTCCGCTGGCGGTTAACGACAGCTGGTGCCGCGACTCCGGCCCGAGCTTTGTCTGCCACCCGCAACAAGGGCTGGCCGGTGTCAGTTGGCGCTTCAACGCCTGGGGCGGCAAGTCGGCGCACGACCTGGACGAAAGCCTGGCGCGGCGCGTACTCAATCATCTGGGGCTGGAATGCTTCGGCACGCCGCTGGGCAACGAGGGCGGGGCGATTCATGTCGCCGGCGAGGGCACGCTGATCACCACCGAGTCGGTGCTGCTCAACCCCAATCGCAACCCGGGCATTGGCAAGGCCGAGATGGAAGACATCTTCAGCCGCTTGCTCGGCGTGAAGAAAACCATCTGGCTGCCGGGCGATCCGGATTACGTCACCGGCGACATGACTGACGGTCACGTTGATGGCGTCTGCGCCTTCGCCCGTCCCGGCGTGTTGCTGGTGGATGCGACCCACGACCAAAGCTCGGTGTACGCCGAAGTGGTCCGCGAAAACCGTCGTGCGCTGGAGTTGGCGACCGACGCCCAAGGGCGCAAGTTCGAGCTGATTGAACTGTTTGAAGCCAGCGAAGCGGTGGACAGCGACGCCGAAGTGTTCTGCGCCTCGTACACCAATTTCTACATCGCCAACGGCGCGATCATCATGCCGGCCTACGGCATCGAGGCCGACGAGGTGGCGGCCAAAGTGCTGGCGCAGGCGTTCCCCGGACGCGAAGTGGTGCCGGTGCGCATCAATCATCTGGCCCATGGCGGCGGAGGGGTGCATTGCATCACCCAGCAGCAACCCGCCTGGCCAGTGGAGGGTTGAGCGATGAGCCATCTGACCATCGCCACCACCCAGATGTCGTGCACCTGGGATCTGCCGCGCAACCTCGATCAGGCCGAGCAACTGGTCCGCGACGCGGCCGCGAAGGGCGCGCAGGTGATCCAGTTGCAGGAGCTGTTCGCCACGCCATATTTCTGCATCGAACAGAGCCACAAACATCTGGCGCTGGCCGAGGAGTATCGCGACAGCCGTGTGCTGCAGCGTTTCGCCGCGCTGGCCAAAGAGCTGGGCGTGGTGCTGCCGCTGAGCTGGTTCGAGAGGGCCGGCAACGCCTTCTTCAATTCGTTGAGCGTGGCCGATGCCGACGGGCGCCTGTCGGGGGTGTACCGCAAAACCCACATCCCCAACGCCATCGGCTATCAGGAGAAGGAATATTTCAGCCCCGGCGATAGCGGCTTCAAAGTCTGGGACACCGCGTTCGGCCGCCTCGGTGCGGGTATCTGCTGGGATCAGTGGTTTCCCGAGACCGCGCGTTGTCTGGCGTTGATGGGCGCTGAAGTGTTGCTGTTCCCTACGGCCATTGGCTCCGAGCCGGGCTGCGCGGTGCTGGATTCTCGCGACCACTGGCAGATGACCATGCGCGGCCATGCCGCCGCCAATCTGCTGCCGGTGGTGGCGGCCAACCGGGTCGGGCGCGAAGTGGCGAGCACCGATCAGTCGCTGCAGATGAACTTCTACGGTTCGTCGTTCATCAGCGATCACAAAGGCAAGTTGCTGGCCGAAGCCGACCGCGACAGCACTGGCGTGCTGGTACACAGCCTCGATCTCGATGCGATGCGCGAAGAGCGCCTGTGCTGGGGCATTTACCGCGACCGCCGGCCGGATATGTACGGCGCGCTGCTCAGTCAGGATGGTCGCAATCTTCATGCACGCTGGAACGCTCAAGGGGTTTGATATGACTACGCATCACAAACGACTGCTCGGCGTTCTGGGCCTGGCCCTGACTTGCGTGATCCCGGCGCTGCATGCCGAGGACAAAACCCTGCGCCTGTACAACTGGGCCGATTACTTTGCCGAAGACACCCTGAGCCGCTTTACCGCGGAAACCGGGATCAAGGTGATTTACGACGTCATGGACGGCAGCGAAACCCTCGAGGCGAAGATGCTTTCAGGTGGCAGCGGCTATGACCTGATTTTCCCCGGTGACACCGTCGCCGAGCGCCTGATGCGCGCCGGCAGCCTGATGCCGCTGGACCCATCGAAGCTGACGGCGCTGGCCGACATCGAGCCCGGCTTGCAGAAATTGCGCAGCCACTACGAGCACTCCAGCAAAGCCACCGTGCCCTACACCTGGGGCACCATCGGTCTGACCTACAACGCGGCGCAGATCAAGCAACGCATGGACGACGCGCCGGTCAACAGCCTGGACATGCTGTTCAAACCGGAGCTGGCGGCGAAGTTTGCCGACTGCGGCATTTCGCTGATCGACTCGCCGGATGAAGTGCTGGCGGTGGTGCTCAATTATCTGGGCCGCGATCCGCGCAGCGCGAAACCGGCGGATCTGGCGGCGGCCAGTGAGGTGCTGATGAAGCTGCGGCCGTACGTGCGCAAGTTTCAGTCGCAACCGGTGACCGATCTGGTCAACGGCAACCTGTGCCTGTCGCTGGGTTACAGCGGTGACATGACCCAGGCCCAGCGCACCTCGGACAGCGCTGGCAAGACCACCCGATTCGAATACCGCATCCCCCGCGAAGGCACCACGGTGTGGATGGACACCATGGCGATTCCGGTCGATGCGAAACACCCGGAGTACGCCTACGCGTTCATCAATTTCGTGATGCGCCCGCAGAACATGGCCGCGATCAGTAACTTCACCGGTTACCCGACTTCCAACGCCAAGGCACGGGACAGCGTCGACGCCGCGATGCGCAATAACCCGGACATCTACCTCGACGAGGCAACCTATGCTCGATTGATCCCGGGCAAGGACATCCCCCAGGCCGACATGCGTGCACGGATGCGCACCTGGACCAAATTCAAAACCGCCACCCACCCATGATTCAACGGCCGGCGCCCGGTCGCCGGCCCTTTTCAGGAAAACCAGATATGTCGACGCGTCGTGAATTCATCAAACAGGTATCGGTCGTGGCAGGTGTCAGCGCGGCCATGGGCCTTGGCCTGGCGCCGGGCAGACTGCTGGCGGCCAGTGCGGGGGATTGGTTCATGCCCGACGAGGGTGACAGGCACGAACGCGCCTTCATTGCTTTCGGCGCACAGGATGCGATCTGGGAAGATTTCACCGCCGATGTGCAGGCAGCACTGGGTCGCATCGCCCGCACCATCGCCCGCTATGAGCCAGTCACGGTGTTGTGTCGCAGTGGCGAACGCAGCCTCGCCGAAGAATATTGCGGCACCCGCAACGTCACCTACGTAACCGCCGCGCTCGACGACATCTGGATGCGTGACATCAGCGCCAATTTTGTCATCGACGACAAGGGGGGCCTCGGCGCGGTGGACTTCAATTTCAACGGGTGGGGCGACAAACAGCGGCACAGCAAGGATGCGAAAATCGCCGCACGGGTGGCCGCCGATGCACAGGCGACCTACCTGCGCAGTGAACTGGTGGGCGAGGGCGGCGGCATTGAAGTCGACGGCCACGGCACCGGGATCATGACCGAGAGCAGCTGGATCAACAGCAACCGCAATCCCGGCTGGAGCAGGGCCGATGTCGAGGCTGAATTGAAGGAACGTCTGGGCCTGCGCAAAATCATCTGGCTGCCGGGGATCAAGGGCAAGGACATCACCGACGCCCACGTCGATTTCTATGCGCGGTTCGTCAGGCCCGGCGTGGTGATCGTCAACCTCGATACCGACCCGCAGTCCTACGATCACCAGGTCACGCTGGCGCACCTGGAAATCCTCAGGAAAGCCACTGACGCGGACGGTCGCCCGCTGCAGATCCACACGATTTCGCCGCCGCTCAAGCCGCGCAAGAGCAAGTTCAACCAGAACAATCCTGATTTCGCTGCGGGTTACATCAACTATTTCGTGATCAACGGCGCGATCATTGCCCCGGAGTTCGGCGACAAGGAGGCGGATAAAAAGGCTTATGACCTGCTGTCGAAGCTGTACCCGGAGCGTAAAGTCGAGCTGCTGAACATCGATGCGATTGCTGCCGGCGGCGGCGGGATTCACTGCGTGACCAGTCATCAGCCGCAAGCGTGATTGACTCTTTGGCCCATCAAGCCAACTATCGGCGCATAACAACATGACCGATGGGCCAGACCTTGATCGAACGACGTCAATTCAGCGGAGGCATGAAGGGTAAAAACCTCCGCTATCTGAATGAGCAATCCGCCGAGACCCGCATCACCCGCACCGGTTTTCTGCTGCTGGAACACTTTTCGCTGCCGGCCTTCACCCAGGCGCTGGACACCATCATCACCGCCAACCTGTTGCGCGCCGGACTGTTCAGCTCGCGCACGTTCGGGCTGAGCGAGGGTGAGGTGATCAGCGATCTGGGGCTGGTGATTCGCCCGGATGCGCGGATTGACGCCGCCAGCCTTGCGGATCTGGACTTGCTGGTGGTGTGCGGCGGCTACCGCACTGAGCTGAAGGCCAGCGAGGAGTTGAACAGCCTGCTGCGCTCGGCGGCGGAGCGCGGGGTCAGTCTGGCCGGTTTGTGGAACGGTGCGTGGTTTCTCGGCCGCGCCGGACTGCTCGATGGCTATCGTTGCGCGATCCACCCGGAGCATCGCCCCGCGCTGACCGAAATTGCCAAAGCCACCCAGGTCAGCAGCGAACCTTATGTGATCGATCGCGACCGGCTCACCGCGTCGAGCCCGTCCGGGGCTTTCCATATGGCGCTGGACTGGATCAAGAGCCTGCACGGCAAGGCGCTGGTCGAAGGCATCGAGGACATTCTGGCGTTCGAGGAGTCGCGGTATCGGCGGATCAAACCGGATGAAAACCTCTGCGTCAGCGCACCGTTGCGCGAGGTGGTCAAACTGATGGATGCCAACCTCGAAGAGCCGCTGGAGCTGGAGCAACTGGCGGTGTACGCCGGTCGCTCGCGGCGACAACTGGAGCGCTTGTTCAAGGAGCAACTCGGTACCACGCCGCAGCGCTATTACCTGGAATTGCGCATCACCGAAGCCCGGCGCCTGTTGCAGCACACCGAGCTGTCGCAGATGGAAGTGCTGGTGGCCTGCGGTTTCGTTTCGCCGAGCCATTTCAGCAAGTGCTACAGCGCGTTTTTCGGTTATCGACCGTCCAGGGAAAAACGCCTGGTCAAATAGACCGAGGCGTTTTCTGCCTTCGACCTCAGAGGTGATCGGCGTCGATCACTGCCTGAGCAAACGCCTGCGGATCTTCCTGCGGCAGGTTGTGGCCGATGCCGCCGTTGATCAGGCGGAACTGGTACTTGCCGGTGAAACGCTTGGCGTAATCCTCAGGCGCCGGGTGCGGCGCGCCGTTGGCATCGCCCTCGAGGGTGATGGTCGGCACGCTGATGGATGGGGCGCTGGCGAGTTTCTGCTCCAGCGCCGCGTATTGCGGTTCGCCCTGCACCAGGCCCAGACGCCAGCGGTAGTTGAACACGGTGATCTCGACGTGATCGGGGTTTTCCAGCGCTTTGGCGCTGCGGTCGAACGTGGCGTCATCGAAGGCCCATTTCGGTGAGGCGAGCTGCCAGATCAGCTTGGCGAAGTCGTGGGTGTTTTTACGGTAACCGTCCCGGCCACGGTCGGTGGCGAAGTAGAACTGATACCACCACTGCAATTCGGCCTTGGGCGGCAACGGATTTTGCCCGGCAGCCTGATTGCCGATCAGGTAGCCGCTGACTGATACCAATGCCTTGACTCGCTCCGGCCACAGCGCCGAGACGATGTCCGCCGAACGTGCGCCCCAGTCGTAACCACCGAGCACCGCTTGCTTGATGTTCAGGGCATCCATGAAGTCGATCACGTCGCTGGCCAGCGCCGCAGGCTGCCCGTTGCGTGGCGTCTGATCGGAGAGGAAATGCGTGTCGCCATAACCCCGCGCATACGGCATCAGCACCCGATACCCCTTGGCGGCGAGCAACGGCGCGACCTCGTCATAGCTGTGAATGTCGTACGGCCAGCCGTGCAGCAGAATCACCACCGGCCCCTGCGCCGGGCCGGTTTCGGCGTAGGCCACATCCAGCAGCCCGGCCTTCACATGCTTGAGCGGACCGAACGGCGAGGGCGCGGAATACCTGACGTTGTGGTCGCCGGTTGCCGGCTGCGCGGCGGCGGCCGTTGGCATTTGCGTCGCCGCCAGCGCGCCGAACAGCGCCACGGCGAGGATGTTCATACGGTTGAATGCTGCGTTTTTCATGCTGAAGTCTCCTTGGCAATCCTGTCGGGGGCAGGTGCGGGCTGAGCCCGGCAAACCTTGCAGGCATTTGAACGCCGGCACGTATCTGGCCTATGTCGAAAAAGCGCGGTGATTCAAGTTCATGTATCGCCGGGGTGTCTGTACACACTGTGATACACAGCCGGTGTGCTTTGTATGGCCGTGTATCCAGCTCTGCACGTGATACACGGCGAGACCAAACGCGGGTTTTTCGACACATGGCCGCTACACCCGGCAGTCACAGTGCAGGCCTTCACACCATGACTGTCGAGAGGGCAATTGCATGCAACGCACACTGATTCTGGCCACTGTGGCCGCACTGGTTTCATTCACCGGCCTGGCGCAGGCGGCAGACGCTCAGGCCATGAGCTGGCAGCAGGGCTTGAGCCGTACCGACCTGATTCGTCAGGACCTGGGCGACGCGGATCGCGAGGTGATACAGGCACGTATCGATTTCGAACCGGGTGTCACCGCGCCGCGGCATGCGCATCCGGGTGTCGAAGTGGCGCACGTGGTCAGCGGCACGCTGGAGTATCAACTGGAGGGGCGGCCGGCGGTCACGCTAAAGGCCGGTGACTCGCTGTTCATCCCGGCAGGCGTGGCCCATGTGGCGAAGAACGTCGGCCAGGACCAAGGCGTGGAACTGGCGACCTATGTGGTGAAAAAGGGCCAGCCGCTGCTGCAGCTGAAACCGTGATCGGGCTTATCTGGCGCGCAGCAACTTGCGGTAATCCACCGGCGAAATCCCGCGGGCCTGACGGAAGGAATGGCTGAAAGAACTGGCCTGCGAGTAACCCAGCATCAGGGCGATGTTCATGATGCTGGTCTCGGTGCGGCGCAGGTAATGGTCGGCCAGTTCCATGCGCATGGTTTCCAGCACCTGATTGAAGTTTTCCCCTTCGGCCGCCAGTTTGCGCTGCAAGGTGCGCGGCGAAATCGCCAGCTGCCGGGCCAGGCTTTTCAGGCTGAAATCACCGGTTGGCAATTGCTCGGTGAGCAGCGCGCGCAATCGATCCGTCACCGAAAACGCCGGATACGACAGGCACAACTGCCAGTCGGCCTCCAGCAGCATGCTGCGATGCATGCGCGGGTCGGCGCCCTGGATTCGTGTAGAGAGTGTCGACTCGGCAAACACCAGCGCATTGCAACCGGCCTCGAACTGCACCGGACAACCAAAGAAGTGTTCATACAGCGCCGGTTCGCCCACCGCCGAATGCATCATCCGGACTTCCAGCATCGGCTGATTACTGGCGATCAACCAGCGGCCGAACGCTGCCCAGCCGACCATCAGCGCTTCCTGATGCAGGGCGCAATAGGGCTCCAGTTCACTGATGCGTTGATCTTCGAGGGTCACGCGGCCGTCGCCGATGACGATTCGGGTCTGGCTGGACGGACTGTCGTAAACGATCTTGCCGAAACGCAGAATCATATTCAGCGATTCGCCCAGTGTCGCGCTGGTCATCAGCACATAACCCAGTACGCCGTAGGTGCCCGGGCGTACGGCGGCGCCGACCAGCAGGCCGAAATGCGGCAGGTTGCTGCTGAGCGCCGCCAGTTCCAGCAAGGCACGCAGTTGGCGCATGGGAATGCGCACGATCGAGTCAGACAACTGCTCGCGTGAGAGTCCGGTCTGCTGCAACAGCCAGTCGCCATCGCAGCCGTATTGTTCGGCGACATCAAGGACGTGGTTAACGAAGGCAGCGCTGGAAGTGGCGGGTCGCATGGGGGGAGGGGAAGTCCGGTAATCCGGTGATCTTGCTTTTCCGAAAGGTGAAGAAAGCGACGTCGCCAAGGCGCGCGGCGTCAATAGACCCTACATGCGCCCGATCACCGGAATACCGGTGCCAGTGACGGCCGACGCTTGTTCCGAGATCAGAAACAGAATGACCGCCGCCAGTTGTGCGGGCGTCACCCAGCGCTGATGCTCGGCGTCGGGCATGGCTTCACGGTTTTGCGGGGTGTCGAGCACGCTCGGTAGCACGGCATTGACCGTGATGCTCATGTCCTTGAGTTCTTCGGCGAGGCTCTCGGTCAGGCGCAGTACGCTGGACTTCGACGCAGCGTAAGCGCCCATGCCCAGCCCGGCCTTCGCCGCCATGCTCGATCCGATATTGACGATGCGTCCCGCCGAGGATTGCAGCAGCAATGGCAGCAAGGCTTTGCTGGCGTTCAATGCGGTTCGAAGGTTCAGCGAGTAGAGCCGATCCCAGGCCTCTATCGCACTGCCCAGCAACGGCTCCCACGCATAGCCGCCGGCGCCGTTGACCAGGGCGTCGAGGCGTCCGAAATAGCGGTTGATCTGGTGGGCGACTGCCTGGCAATCGGCAAGGGAGGTCAGATCGATGCCGGACAGGACCAGTCGATTGTGGGAACTGGGCATCGCCATCGTCGCCTGATCGATCAGCACCAGATCCGCGCCCTGGGCTGCGGCCATGTCCGCCAGGGTCTCGCCGAGATTCCCCAAGGCGCCGGTAATCGCCACAACGCGCCGTGAGAGTGACTGAGTCATCAAGAGTCCTTTCCTTTTTAAGGGCGCATACTCTAATGATATCGGTGGCCCGTGGCATGCTTTTGGATGTCAACTTGTTGTGCAAAAGTGCCAAAATTTTATGCTTGGCAACACATCACGAAAGGGTCGTGAAACAGGCGTCAGAAAGTTGGCTTCTTACGGTGGGCGCCAAGCGGATTCTGAAAGCCTGGCGATGGTTTGGTCTGGCATTCTTGTCGCTGTTTCGCCAAGCGCAAGTCCTTCCTGAAGTCTTTAGCACGCTTTTTTTCCGGACGACGCCGTGCAATTCAGAAGTACGTTTTTTGCGTCACATAATCTGTTGCTGCAGCGAGTCAGTGCTGCTTGTATCCTTGCGCGCGACAAGGACACGCGGCTGCAGTCATCGAGTCGGTCGACCCGCCGCAGGAACGGAAACCGGACTTTCCCAAAGGTAGTAATGTGAAGCGTGATACCCGCCTGGTTGTGCTTTTGTTGTTGGTGATCGGTTGTTCCCTCGGGTCACTGACGGTGTGGAAAGTGCTGGCCTCTCGAGAGCGCGCACTGGAGGAGGTAAACGTTCATGGCCTGAACCTGACCCAGGCGCTGGCGACTTATTCCGAAGGGATCGTTCGCCAGAGTTCGTTGCTGCTGCTCGGGATCGTCGAACGTCTGGAAACCGAAGGCAGTGGCCCCGCGCAGATCCAGCGTCTGAGCGCACTGGTCAATCGCCAGGAACCGCTGATGCCGCAGCTCAGCGGCATCACCATCTACGACAATCAGGGCCGTTGGCTGATGTCCTCCAACCGACCGATTCCGGCCGGGGCCAACAGCAGTGATCGTGTTTATTTCATCCATCATCGTGACGACCCGAGCCGCGAGACCTTTATCGGTCCGCCGATCCAGAGTCGCTCCAATCAGGAGTGGGTGATCACCGTCAGCCGCCGTTTCAATGATGCGCACGGCGAGTTTGCCGGTGTGGTGGCGGTGACCCTGGGAATCGAAAACTTCCTGCGCCTGTTCGGCAAGATCGATGTGGGCCAGGAGGGTGCTATCGGCTTGTCCTATACCGACGGTACGTTGCTGGTGCGCTATCCGTTCCGCGAGCAGGACATGGGGCGTAACTTTTCCAAGTCGCCGATCTATGAGAAGTATCTGGTCGATCGATCGGTCGGCACCGCGTCATTTACTTCCAGCCTCGATGGCGTCGAGCGGCTCTATGCCTTCCGCAAGAGCGACCGGCTGCCGCTGATCACCACTGTCGCCCTCGGCAAGCGCGAAGCCCTTGCTGCGTGGCGCATGGAGGCCTGGCTGTCGGCAGTGGTGGTCGCGGGGTTGCTGGGGCTTACTGGGCTCATCGGCTGGTTTCTGATTCTCGATATTCGCAGGCGTACCAGGGCTGAAGATCAATTGCGCGGGACGCAGCAGCAGTTGCTTTCCTCCAATCGTCAGCTTGAGTTACTGGCGATGAAGGACGCCCTGACCGGCCTGGCCAACCGGCGCTGCTTCGATGAGAGCCTCGCCATGGAAGCCCGACGCGCACAACGTGACGGCACGACGCTGGCGTTGCTGATGATCGATATCGATTACTTCAAGCTGTTCAACGACTCGTTCGGGCATGTCGCCGGCGATGCCTGCCTGCAGAAGGTCGGCACAATCCTCGAAGGTTGTGTGCGGCGCCCGTCGGATCTGGTGGCGCGTTACGGCGGCGAGGAGCTGAGCGTGATCATGCCGGCCACCGACAGTGACGGTGCTGCAGTGGTCGCGCAGTTGATCCTCGAACGCTTGGAGCAAGCGAACATCGCACACCCGTCCAGCCCATTCGGCCGGCTGAGTGTGAGTATCGGCATCGCTACGGCCTCCGGGGCGCAACTGCAATCCTTGCAAGGGTTGATCGAGGTCGCCGATCAGGCGCTGTATAACGCCAAGACGCTGGGGCGTAACCGGTTTGTGAAGTGATCGGTAGGCCTTAATCCGATAGATCGCCGTCAGGCTGACTTTCATGCCGGGCGGCGAACCCGCTGGGTGTCTCTTGATGGCGGACACCCGAACTGGCGACTGAATTGCGACGGGCTTTCGTAGCCCACTCGATAGCAGGCACTCGCCCCATCCAGCCCTTCGCCGAGCTCGCAGCCCGCGCTATCTCGGATGATTTGCGCCAGAAAACGGACAAGATCCGCGTCACGGTGGTGTGCCCGGGCGTCGTCGAGTCATTTATCGAGGCCGCAACGAAAACCATCTGTCGCGCCGTCAGTCGCCGCCGCTGAACACTCCAGAACCGCAGCCCTCTACCGACTTACAAGTCCGGGGGTAATGACCATGAGCGACATTCGCAAAGAGCAGGCGTTGGCCGCCTGGCGAAAATTACTGGAAGAGCCAGAGATCCGTATGGACGCCGAGGATCAATACGACGAGTTGCTGAAAATGGCCGACACCATGGAGCAGGAAGGGCTGATTACAGCAACAGAATGGCGCCAGTTGGTGCGCAAGGCCGGTGCGAGGTTCGCCCAGGCCACCGAGGGGCTTTCGGGCGGAACCTGAGAATTTGGCGGGGCAGGGCGCAGAGCGACGGTGCCGCATTGACAGCGGCAACTGTTGTTAATGGGAATCTATATTAATTGCGAATAATTTTGTATAGCATGCGCGGGAGTTTTTTGGCGGATTCACCCCCTGCATTGGCCTATTCGTAAAGGTTTCCCTCTCCATGCGTCGAACCCTGCTTTCCATTTGTGTGCTGCAAGCATTGTCGCCTGCCTCATGGGCTGATCAAACGGGGGCATCACCCTCAACGCTGGAGCTGGACGCAACCGATGTCATCGGTACGGCGAATTACGAAAGGGCGGACGGCCCGGTGCAGGGTTATCGCGCGACGCGCTCGGCCAGCGCCACGCGTACCGACACCTCGATCCATGAAACTGCGCAATCGATCAGTGTGGTCTCGAAGGATGCGGTCGAAGATCTGGGCGCCACCCGATTGCAGGACGCGCTGGACTACGCCGGCGGCGTGGGGCGGGCGAACAACTTTGGTGGTCAGGGCCTGACCACGTTTACCGTGCGTGGCTTCACTACCGGCGAGTTCTATCGCAACGGTTTTCCGATCAACCGCGGCTATCCGAACATGCCGGATGCCAACACAATCGAACGCCTCGAAGTGCTGCGCGGCCCGGCGACCATGCTTTACGGCCGGTGTGATCCTGGTGGCACCTTCAACGTGGTGTCCAAGCAGCCGTTGCCTGAAAGCAGCGTCACCCTGGGCAGCCAACTCAACGATCAGGGCATGAAACGCGGCACGCTGGACGCTTCCGGCCCGCTCGACGAAGAAGGGCGTCTGGCCTATCGCTTGAACGTCGTGGGCGAGGGCGGCGACACTTTCCGCGATCATGTCGAAACCGAGCGCTACGGCATCGCACCGGTGCTTACCTGGCAGGCAAGCGACGCGACCAAGCTGATTTTCGAAGGCGATTTCATGCGCAACAACGCGCCTCTGGATCGCGGCCTTACCCGTTACGCGAAGCAGACCGGAACCGCCTCGCGCGGCAGTTTTTTCGGCGAAAAAGACGCTGGCAAACTGCATAACGACAACAACATGGCCCAACTGCGTTTCGAGCACATGCTCAATGACGACTGGACCCTGGGCGGCGGGTTCCAGTGGCTCGACGGTTCGCTCAAGGGCAACGCAATCGAGGCCAATGGCATTGCCGATGACGGCCGCACTTTGGGGCGCAATTTCAACTATCGCAAGCTGGAGTGGACCGACAAGGATACCCAGCTCAACCTGACCGGGCATTTCGATACCGCGGGTTTGCAGCACACGTTGCTCACCGGTATCGAGTACGAGGATTACGACTACAAGTCGATCATCCAGCGCTCCAGCGGCGCCGTCGGTGCGTACCCGATCGACATCTTCGACCCGGTCTACGGCCAGCCGCGCCCGGCACTCACCCGCACGCCGACACACGACAAGGAAAACCTCAAGACGTATGCCGCGTTCGTGCAGGATCAGGTGGCGTTGACCGATAAACTCAAGGTGTTGGCCGGGGCGCGTTTCGAGCGCTTCGAACATGACTACGAAACTTACGTGCCCGGTGGCAAGAGCTGGCAGGCCAGTGACAACGCGGTGACTCCGCGCATCGGCGTGACCTATGACCTGACCGAGACATTGGCGATCTATGCCGACACGGCGCGCTCTTTCAAGCCGAACACCGGCGCCAGTCGCCAGGGCGGAGGGTTCGAGCCAGAGAAGGGCAAGTCCTATGAAATGGGACTCAAGTGGGAAGCGCTGGATCAGCAGTTGAGCGTCGACGCGGCGATCTATCAGATCGAAAAACGTAACGTGCTGACCACCGACCCGGTTGACTCGACCTTCAGCGTTGCGGCCGGCGAGGTGCGCAGTCGTGGATTCGACGTCAACGTGGCCGGCAACCTGACACCCGAATGGCGGGTGATGGGTGGCTACGCCTATGTCGATGCGGAGGTGACCAAGGACAACGTACTGCGCTCTGGCACGCGGCTGATGAACATCCCGAAGAACAGCTTCAGCCTGCTGAACATGTATGAGTTCCAGGACGGCACCTTCAAGGGACTGGGCCTGGGCACTGGCCTCAAGTACGTCGACGAGCGCGCCGGCCAAACCGCCAACACCGCGTTTTCGATGGGCAGCTATACCGTTGTCGACTTGCTCAGCTTCTACAAAATCAATGACAAGGTGCGGCTTAATCTCGACGTAAAAAACCTGTTCGACCGTGATTATGAAGAGGGCGCATTCGGCAACGTCTATGCCTACCCGGGGGCGCCGCGAACCGTGCAGGTCGGCGTTTCCTACACCTTGTAGCAGGGTGGAGCAAAATTCTCACAGGCCACAAATGAAACAGCCCTGAATATTCAGGGCTGTTTCTTGTTTATCCGATAACGCTTGAAACGTTCTTGCTGTAGCCGCTGCCGGCCTCCGTCAGATTAGCGTAAAAGATACAGCCGATCAGTCTCGCGAACAGGCCTAACGTATCCGCCAGATCCGGGTCGTCGAAAATCACCGCCCTGGAGTCCAACGCACACAGCGCGCCCCAAAGTTGTCCGTCAGGAAGGAAAATGGGCGCGCCTGCGTAGCTTTCAATCAAATATTGCTTCACCACGGGGCGTGTGGAAAACCTGCCGTCGCGACTTATCTGCGGCACGAAAAGCACCTGAGGGTCTCTGCGAAACTCACTGCACAGCGTGGTTTCCAATTCCAGCGTGTCGCCGGAGTTGATCCCAAGCTCGATCGGATCGTAGGCGGAACAGACGATCCAGTCCGTTTCGGTGAATTTCGCGATCGCCGCGAACCGTGTCCCGGTCATGCGTGTAACAAGCTGCAGAATATTGGTTGTAGCTTCAATTTCAGCGATAGAGGAACGTTCCTCTGCGCTTAGCAACGCTCTGTCAATGGTGTCACTGAGGGGCATGCATTGTTCTCCGGTCATGATTTTTTAAGTTGGCGACTGCTAAACGCTTTTGAAACTGCCCATTTTGATACTAAACAAAATGGATTCGTTCACATCAAAGGTTCCTGATGGCTGCAATAGCGAAGCGTCATTGGCGTGCGGCTTGAGGCGCCGTTATCGGCGGCGTAGCCTTGATCTCATAAATGTTGGATGTCGCATTGAATGAAAGGTGAGGAAAGTGGAAGGCGTAGTGTTGAGCGAAAAGATGCAACGTGAAGCTGATCGGCTCCTGGCGCAGATTGTCCGGGCAGACTCGATGATCATCGCCGTGAAGGCGGGTGCCCGTGCGGATGGCTTCGTGCTTGGGCTGGAAACCAGCGAGGTTCTGCGTGCCGGCGATGCTGAAAAGCTGTACGTCATTTTTGAAGCTGCTTTGGTCGAGCGGCTGAAGACGCTTTCTCGCAGTTGAGCTGCAGAACATTTATCCGCTTGAACTAACGATTGACCGGTAAGTCAGGGTAGTTATCTGCCACTCTGATTTTGAGGTTATCAATGCGCAATTACACCATCGAGTACCTGTTCAACGGCGAGTCCCGTACGCATCAACTCGCGTTGCAGCAGTCGAAGCTCTCCATTCACGACGCTGCCATGCATCTGCTGGAACTGCATTTTGGGGATGCTGAGAACAGTCTGATCATGCCAACAGCTGACTCGACTGCTGAAGAGATACTGGAGCAGGCCAGTCTGGTGGGTATGACGCAAATCGACGTGAAGGATGCAGGCGCTGACTGATTTCTTCTTCGCTCGCCCCCGGCCCCTGCGCGATGCCCAATCCTGCGTTGACGATACTCACGTATACACTCAGGCGAGTTGACACGCAGTCGTTCGGAAATCGGGACATCAGCATCCTTGAACCCCCAGTTGGTTCCAGTGGACAGGAGCGTATAACTGAGGCAGGCGGCGAAGGCGTCCCAGGCCATGGCCGCGCTGTTGAAGGAGATCGCTATTGGTTTGATTGCTACAAAAAAGCGAGTTTGCTTGTGAGTGGCGGCTAATGGCCGATCTGTGGCGTTCGTGGAGGGCAGAAAACGGCCAAAAGCAGTCATCGACGTATAACCGTGACCTGTACCTGTATTGGAACCGAACTCGGGTACATCTAGCCGTCTGAAACTTGCTAGAAAAGAGGCCGACGCAACCCCGCCACGTATGCCGCGCGCTATTCAGCGCAACACACTTTTCAGAAAAGATCCGACTTTGGTTGGAGCACTTCCTCTGATGTTGCCGCGGCGGGCACAGTGATTGGCGGTAAGCCTGAGGGATGGTCCACGTTTTGGCCTTTGGTGGCGAGCACTATTGGGGACGCGTCAGCCTCAACGGCTGCCTGCTGCTCTATGGCGACTTGTACCTCCGCTTCTTCCTTCGCAACCGGTTCCTCTGCGACATTCAGATCCACGTACGCATCGCCCATCATCATCTTGTAGTGGGCCAAATGTCCTGAGTGGTCGAAAATCTTGAAGAAGACTCTACGGTAGTTTTCTACCATTGAGTCTTCAATCGCTAGGTATAAATCGTCATGAGCGAAATGGGAGCCGTCATTTACCCAGGATAGCAACGAGCGGCAGTGGATCTTGTCTGCCCCGTCGAAATGCTTGTAGAGGGTGTGCGGGTCGGTGGAACCCAAGATTTTGAAATAGTTTTCGAGGATCCTGCGCAGTGTGTTTTGAATCGTTGTGTTGTTGATGTCTGGTCGCTTCAACTCCGACCAGAGCAGATCGTAGGATGTTTTGATAGGATTGCCTGCATGGGATTCGATCTTCGATTTCTGATCAGATTTGCGTATCACCCAGAACGTCTCATACGGCAAGGCGTTCTTCTTGCGTTCATGGTTGAACGTAATCTCTTTGTGGAAGTAGATGTTGTGGGTAAAGATGAACACCTGCTTGATGTATCCGGTGTTGGTTTTAACCTCTTCGAAGAGCTGCTTGATCAAGCTACTGACGATGAAGAGCACGTCGCTGTCCAAACTGGATACCGGATCGTCGATCACCACAACGCGGTCATTGGTCGTTCCGACCGTAGACGCGCTTCCCTTTAGTAGATGGTAAAAATAAAGGAAGGTCACGAAAGTCTTTTCACCTTCACTCAACGTGCCTTTAGCGTCGGCACCGTTGCTGCGCACTAACTTGTAAGAGCTCTCAGTCGAGGCGACGGCAAGCTTGAAACCATGAAACCCGAACCCCTTGAGCAGCTTGTTGATCGCCCGAGCGGTGGGTTCGATAGTTGTTGAGGCGCGTTCTAGTTTGTCCAACTCTTCCTTTTTAACCTCTATGACCGTCTCACCAACACGGATCTTGGTTGCCAAGCCGGTGATGGCACCCTCCAGGGCGGCTTTTTGTCTGAGATAGTGCTTGATCTCTTCCTTGAGCTCCACCTCCAGCAGGTATTTCCATATCTCACCAGTGAGTTCGTCATATTCCCGGTCGAAGTTGGCGACGACGTCGTTGTGCCGATAGATCTGCTGATTGGCGTCTGAGATTAAATCCAGGATTTTTTCGCATGTACTGGCCGTAGATTTGAGCTCAATTACAAGGCTTGGCGTGGCCTTCTTAAGATGAATTTTTTCCAGGTTGGTGCGTGTCTCGGTCGTCAGAAGATCAATCAGAGGCACCAGTTTGTCGTGGTCGAGAAACTTGCTTTCAGGCACGAGAATCGCGTGAAGCTGCTGCAGGATCATAGTGCTCGTGTCTTGGTAATTACCTCGGAGTACATCGATGGCTAGTGTATTTTTCTCAAAGCTGTCATCGAAATATTCGGTAAGGCTTCGCTCGAAATCCTTCGTGGTTTGCTGCTGGCAAAAAGGACACTCGCCATCGTTTTCGTTGAAATACTTGATGCCCTGACGCACCCAATCGCTGTTGTTGAGTCTTTCAATCATCGCGGCGATGTCGACATCGCTTTTCCCGATGATTTTTGTCCCTAGAATGGGCGCTTTTTCGTATTCAGTGAGAGCGTTGAAGTTGATGGAATGGATCACCACCTCAGACTTGGGCTTCTCACCATAGAGCAGCTCTGCTTTTTTCGTCAGATCCGGGAGTTGCAGGAATTGTGACGCGCTACCCCGGGCTTCTTGGAGCACTCTGTCTTTGAATTTTTCAGCATTGTTGCGCAAACCCTGAAAAGCGCCATGGAAAGCCTCATCATGCTTGCGTTTCTGGGCCCAACACTTGTCCTTAAACTGTTCTTCTAGGACGATAAGCTCCTGGCGTTTGCCACCCGTTTCGTCGGTGCCAATGAGCGCTGTTTTCAGGCTCTGCCGGCCGGCCTCCAAGCGTTCGATGTCTTTCTTTAGGACCGTTATCTCGTCAAGCTTGGCTTGCTGGGTTTCCCCGAGTGTGAAGACGCCTTTGAGGTTGGCAACTTGGTTGAAATTTCTTTCCATGAAATCCTGGTTGTACACCATCGTCTCAACGCGCCGGCCGTTTTTCCACTGCACATCAGAGAGAAGGTAACTTTCAGGGTGTTCGATGACCCGGCCAATGCTCGTCTTGCCAGCGCCGTTCGCCCCATAGAAGAAGTTAATTTCTTTAAGGCCGTTGATCGTGACGGGATCGGTATATGTGGCGATGGCAAGGCGTATGGATTCGATCATCACTGTCATTCCTTGTTAGGAAAATCACTGTGAACCTGGTTAGCGCAACGGTCTCGGTGTTCAGACTTTGCTGGCTGATCACGCGATACGATTTTTATTGAAATAGATTCAGCCCGCTTCTCGCGCTAGCCAACAAACTCCGCGGTCGGTTCGACGCGAGGGCGATGATCGATCAAGAACACCGGTGGTGGATCAGGTCTTGAATTTCTTCATTGCTTTCTCGGGTATCTGCTTTGTCGTATTAGGCAGACTTTCCAATACCTCTTCACGACAGCATAGCGACTTTCTGCCAAGCTGCCGTTTGTAGCTAGCCGGTTCAACCATTCAGGACAAATGACCCAGTATCGCGAGCATGTCAATCAGGTCAGAAAAGCCTTGAGGCTCTCGGACTTCACTGAGTTTGATTCAGTTTTGTTTACTGGAGCAACATGCCCGGGAATGGTGGTGAATAAACCAATCGATGGAGTGCTCATCCACAGCTGCTGGCTATCAACATATAGTGGTGCCCGGGTGCGATTGAGGATGACCGTCCGCTATTGGCCGAATGCGGTCGCTCCTGAGCGGCAGCCATCGGCTCAGAGTGTGTAAAACATTCATGGACTTCATCGTCGTCGAGCAGTGACATTTGCTGACCGAGAGATCGCACGGTCATGTCACGCGCCATATCGTTCGTAGCTTGGAACACGGCAACGCTGTTTTTACAGCCTCTGGAATGGGCCGAAATCAGCCTTTTTCAGGCCATTAGCGCTTGCATCAAACCGTAGGCACCGATGATTTTCATGACCCGTTTCAAGTTGTAGGCGAGAACATTCAAGCTCATCAGCGCACTCACTCCGGCCAGCTTTCGCGTCAGGAACTGCGTCCGCCCCCATTCATTGTTTGAGCGTCCCGAAGGAAAAGCGAGCACGAGAGGGCGGTCGCGTAGGTTGCCCGGCTTCTGTGCGGTACGCCCGTCGCGGTGTTCGCCACTGCGACGTGGGCGAATCATGTTTCGTCGCGGACCTGCATCAGCGCGAATCCCAGCAGATTCAGACCTTGCCACAGGTTGGGGTTATTCGCGTTTACGTGATCCTGGGCGAGTCCGATGCCCCAGATGCTGTCAACCGGGCTGGCCTCAACAATGATGCGAGAACCGGTATCCTTGAGGAATGCATTCAACTCCGGGTTTTGCGAGAACTTGGCCTGGTTGGCCCGGACGACAATTGCATATCGGTGTTGCAACCAATCGTGTTCGTTGAATCCACGCACGTTGCGGCCAAGCGCCTTGGCCGCGTTGGGCGTAGGCGCCGTTAGCACTTGAGCGCGAATGTCCTGATCGCCGAACAAGGCTGCTTTCTCTGCCATCATGAAATGTTCGGCAGTCGCGTAGCGTTGCCCGTCGACAACAAATTCGGCTTCGAACCACTGGCTGAAGCACGAAGCGCTGACTCCGTGCCTGCTTCGCTGGTGTCCCCAGAAAAAGACATAGTTCAGCTCCTCTCCAGCGTTGAAGCGGGAGCGGAGGTCTTCCAGATATTTGGAGTCGTGCAATTGGACTTCCTTCATGCTTTGTCAAAACCAAACAATGAACGCAGCCAACCTGCCGACTTCCGTTCATAGAAGGGCGTGGTTTGCTTGAGCAAGTAATCGCTAAGGCCTGAATCTGCGTCATGAACGCGGTACAGGTCAACGGGTTCGCCATCCGGAGCCAAGTCCGCGGCAACGCTGCCCGCTTCGCGCATGACCTGTTCAAAATCGCCGTCCGCTTCGATCCCGATGATCAGATGAGGCTTTTGGTCAGACGAAGCGTCATGCATCAATGCCAGAAACGCGCGCTTCACATTGCGATGTCTGGCGAGTAGTTGCTTGAGCGAATTGACCATCTTCGAGGGATATTGCGACGGCTGCCCGAGCAGTACCTGAGTGTCCTTTTCGACCGTGCGCTGCACCGGTCCCTGGCCGATCTCATCGGAGAGCAGGTAGCGCACTTCCTCGGGGAAAAATTCTTTCCCGTAAGGAGACTTTGGATTGAGGAAAAGAGGAGTGCCCAGCGTGATTTCAAACAGCGATCTGGCCGGGATCTCTATATAGGACTCCTCGCTGTTTATGGATCTTCGTAGTGTATGCAACGAAGTGAAAAACGGGATGACAGCGGAGCCGTCGGGCTTTTGCCAGTGCGCAATGCTGATGTTGCTGCCTGCCTCAAGGTTGACTCGCCCTTCGCCAGTGCCGGCGGTGCCGAGGACGTAGATATCCGAATTCAGCAGCGTCTTGAAAAAATCAGGTCGGTGGGCGGGTTCATCCGCCGCCAGTCTGAGTGACTTTTCGAGGGTGTTTTCTTGCTGGGTATCCATGATGTCCATCGGCCGTTCCATCAATGCAGGCAAAAAATGGGTGACAAAGAACGCGCAGTTTTTCACGCTGCTGTGAAAACAGGAAGAACTGAAGCCTGATAAATCTGCCGCATCAGGAAGGCAACACCGCGTGATGACGCCGAGCCGCGTGGAAAGAATGCTCTATCTCGTCTTCAGTTTTGCGCACCGTAGAAGTGGTTGAGCAGTATCAACTCAATCACAGCTACAAAAACGCACAGCACGAGAAAGCCAGGACTGAAGACGCGCTTGCGGCCGGATGAGCTTGTATCCATCCAGTTAGCGCCGGAATCGCCGGAAGTCAGCAGCAGGAACATTACCCAGGCACAAGCCCAAACTTTGCCCCAGAAACCATCATTTCTGAAAGAAGTCATCCGTGTTTTTCCGTATGCCGCTTGATTCGGCAGATCTTTATTTGCTGGTTAAGCTTGGCGGGAGGGCATTTACGCCTCCCAGAGAACGCTTCCGTGCCAAACGAGACGGCCGATTGATTTCTCAACCCCCAGAAACGACAAAGCCCTGAATAATCAGGGCTTTGTCGTATCAAATATGGCGGAGGCGATGGGATTCGAACTCATGGACCTGTTACAGTCGACGGTTTTCAAGACCGTTGCCTTAAACCACTCGGCCACACCTCCGTTTGCGTTGCGGGCGCCATAATACCTGAATGAAACACACTGTCAAACTCTGTGCATGGCTTGTTACAGAGCGTCTGTTATGATCTTTGCCACTGAACGTTTCAAACCAACAGGAGTGTCGCCATGCGCGAACAGGATTACGCAGTTCACAACAGCGTGCAGGCTGAGCAGCTAGAGGTTAGCCGCGTCCTGCGCAACACTTACGGTCTACTGGCGCTCACCCTCGCATTCAGCGGTGTGATGGCTTTCGTGGCCCAGCAGATGCGCGTCGGCTATCCGAACATTTTCGTGGTGCTGATCGGTTTCTACGGGCTGTTCTTCCTCACCAACAAACTCCGTGATTCCGCGTGGGGCCTGGTGTCCGCCTTTGCGCTGACCGGTTTCATGGGTTTCCTGCTCGGCCCGATCCTCAACCGTTACCTGGGCATGCAGGGCGGCGCAGAAGTGGTCAGTTCGGCATTCGCGATGACCGCGCTGGTGTTCGGTGGTCTCTCGGCCTATGTGCTGATCACCCGCAAGGACATGAGCTTCCTCGGTGGTTTCATCACCGCCGGTTTCTTCGTGTTGCTGGGTGCAACGCTGGCGAGCATGTTCTTCCAGATCAGCGGCCTGCAACTGGCGATCAGCGCCGGTTTCGTGCTGTTCTCGTCGGTGTGCATTCTGTTCCAGACCAGCGCGATCATCCACGGTGGCGAGCGCAACTACATCATGGCAACCATTAGCCTGTATGTATCGATCTACAACCTGTTCATCAGCTTGTTGCAGATCTTCGGCATCATGAGCCGCGACGACTGATCGCTGTTTGTGAATCAACAAAAAACCCGCTTCGGCGGGTTTTTTGTTGCCCGTGCGAAAGCGTAGTGGCCTTTCGCCGACATTTTTTCAAGAAATCATGGCGCCTTTATGGAATTGGCCTACACCTAAGACAAGGAAGAACGGCAGGCGGTCGACAGGAGTCGGCATGCAGTAACACCTTCTACAGCCCCCGCATCCCATTTTTCTTCTTCTGTTCAAGCCCGTAGCTTCGCCCGGGTTGTCGTATTCGTTCATCCGGAAAACAGGAGGTCCTCCAAACCAGCCTACCCAGATTCAACCGTGAGTTGCTCTCGGCCCGCAAGCCGAGTCCCTGATTATCAAAAAAATAATGGAGGCCCTGGTGGTCGGACTCGATTCATGGGTCGCTGCAGGCGTTGTCCCAATCAAGGAGATCATCGATGAACCAGCCCCAAGGAAAGCGTGCCGTATTGGCTATCACGACAGCACTGTTCAGTGCCTCGACTCTTGCCGGTGTCTACCCCGATTTTGGCTATCAGCCACCCGCCAGCCAATATTCAGGCCCGTTGTTCGAACTCAGCCAGAGTTACCCGACCCAAGCTCCCCAAGGAGCGCTGCCGGATTTTTTAAAAAAACTTCCGGCCAAACCCGACAACAACTTTGAAACCTGGCGTGCCTACATGGAGGAGGTGAAGCACTATTGCCTGGAAGGCAATGTCGAGGTCGATTGGAATGTACAGAAGAACAAGCTGCGTCAGTGGTACCACATGCCTTGGCAGCACTATGGCCCGCTGGGGCGTGAAGGTATTCATGGTCTGACCAAGGAAGCGCAAATTCCGGTCAAACAACTGGCACAGACGCAGATCGCCAGCGGCCAGACCTACGCCGTGGGCATTTACAACGACATTGGCGCCTACACCATTGGCGAGGTCTGGAAAGATCCGAACAACCCGGATCCTGGCTTCACTTCGCAACCCAAAAGCTTTGCCAATGGCACCGTAGTCTGCAAGGCATTGTTTGCCGATATTGATCGCACCACCGTACCGTTCCTCGTCAACCCGGTGTTGTGGCAAGGCTATATCACTGAAACTTTCACGTCCGCAAATCGCAAGATCAAAGATGTTGCGCTCATTCAGATGGACATCGCCGTGCGTGATACCCGTATGAGCGACACAGGCTGGATTTTCGGCACCTTCCAGTACAACGGGGCTAAAACCGGCAAACCCGGTTGGGACAATCTCGTTCCGGTCGGGATCATGTGGGGTAACGATCCGAAAGAAACCGGCAATGACTTCACCAATCCGACGCCGACTGAAACCAGAATCAACTCGGCATTGCAGCAGACGGCAATCAACGCCAACACCAAAGAACTGCCGCCCACCCACCTGGGCTGGAACGGTCGCCTAAACGGGCCTGTAGACAACCCCAACAGTTCCTGCCTGAGCTGCCACGCCACGGGTGAGTCGCCACAGGTGGCGATCATGAATCCCACCTTCCAGCCCAAGGACAAAATACCGAGCCCGGGTTCTTCGGAATGGATGAAGTGGTTCCAGAATATTCCGGCGGGTCATCCATTCACGCCAGGGACCAAGAGCACGGACTACAGTCTGCAACTGTCAGGCGGTCTGGTTAATTATTTCGAATGGAAATGTGACATGAGCGGGATCTACGCCGATGGCAAGAACGCCTGCGCCAAGGTTCAGAACCTCAAGTTGAAAATGCTCAAGACAGGCGACGACAATTCGCAGCCTCAGCAAAAAGTCATGCGTGACCCAAGCTTGCAGCAATTGCTCGAGTAAAGTGCAGCAGCCTCCAGACGTCTCGGCGTCTGGAGGTTTTCAATCAGTTGATCACGATGCTGCCATCGGCCTGTTGCTTGTAAATCGTGTAGGGCAGCAGAAACGTATCCAGCACACCTGAGACTGCTGCATCGACCACCAGGCCAAGGGAGGCGTTGTTGTAATTGAACGCGTCGACGTCATCCGGCTTTTCGGCGTGCAGCATGCAGAAGTCGTAGGTTGCACCGCTGTAAATGCGCGGAACAGCGCCGCAGTAGCTCTTCTTGGTTTTCAGTTGATCCACAGAAGCCTTGTCGCTGAGCACGACGGTCTGCACCGTCCCGCACCCGCCGAGCATCAACACCGTCAGCATCACTGCCTGAATTCTCATTACCGCCCAATCCTTTCGCCGGGAAAACCTCAATCTACGCCGAGCAGGCGCAAAAAGCACTCACGCCATCGGCGGTAACCGGCGTTTGACCGGGGTTTTCTTGACGATCGCGGTGTTGGTTTCGGCCAGCGTATTGAGGCGGTCGAGCAGGGTGTCCAGCTGTTCCATCGAACGCACATGCAATCGGGCGATGAAGCAGTCCTCGCCCGTGACCTTGTCGCACTCGGTGAACTCCGGGATCGACATGATCTGCCGTTCCACCTCCTGCAATTGCCCCGGCAGTGGTCGCACCCGGACGATGGCCTGGAGTTGATAACCAAAGCATTTGGGGTCGATCTCGACGGTATAGCCCTTGAGCACGCCGCGCTCCTCCAGGCGGCGCAGGCGTTCGGCCACGCTGGGTGAGGACAGGCCGCTGATTTGCGCCAATGCCTTGAGCGAGCGACGCGAGTCGTCCATCAAGGCGCTGATGAGGATCTGGTCGATATCGTCGGTCATGGGGCAACTCCGGTATTAGGCATTTGAGGGCAACCACCCACGATAAAAAAGGCAGAAATCGAGTTTAGCCTGCTTTTTGCGCTGGAGGCGCTCGTGGTCGGCTTGGCATACTTTTGCCACGCTTTCGTCAAACGCTTAGGGAGATCGATGATGGACAACACAATCCGCCGTGGTTCATTGGAAATGACCGCCGCCATGCTGATTTCCGGGACCATCGGCTGGTTCGTGCTGGTGTCCGGGCAACCGGTGCTGGATGTGGTGTTCTGGCGTTGCGTGTTCGGCGCCGGCACCTTGCTGCTGATATGCGCGGCGTTCGGCTTCTTGCGTCCGGGCATTCTGACCCGCACCACGTTCCTGCTCGCGGTGCTCAGTGGGGTGGCGATTGTCGGCAACTGGGTGTTGTTGTTCGGCTCGTATTCCCGCGCCTCGATTGCCATCGGCACAGCGGTCTACAACGTGCAGCCGTTCATGCTGGTCGGTTTGGCGGCGCTGTTTCTCGGCGAGAAAATCACCTTGCAAAAGCTGTTCTGGCTGGCGATTTCCTTTCTCGGCATGCTGGCGATCGTCAGTGCCCATGGCGGGCAGGGCGAGGGCGGTAGCGAATATCTGCTGGGGATTGCGCTGGCGTTGGGGGCGGCGCTGCTCTACGCGATGGCGGCGCTGATCATCAAGCGCCTGACTGGCACGCCGCCGCATCTGATCGCGCTGATCCAGGTCTGCACCGGAGTGCTGTTGCTCGCGCCGTTCGCGCACTTCAACGGCCTGCCGCAAACCAATGGAGCCTGGGCCAGTCTGGTGACGCTGGGCATCGTCCACACTGGCCTGATGTACGTGCTGCTGTACGGCGCGATCCAGAAACTGCCGACTGCCCTGACCGGTGCGCTGTCCTTCATCTACCCGATTGCGGCGATTTTCGTCGACTGGTTCGCCTTTGGCCATCGCCTGCAGATCCTGCAATGGATCGGGGTGGCAGCGATTCTGCTGGCTGCCGCCGGGATGCAGCAGGGCTGGGGCCTGAAAGCCCGGCGCCAGCTCAAATCGGTTTGATCAGATCCTTGAACAGGCCTTTGAGCTGTTGATTGCCGGCATCCACCAGATGATTGTCGTCAAAGTACAGCGGCACGCCGTCCATGGAGCCCATGCAATTGCCGTTGGGGCACAGGTACGGCGTCGGGTCGATCACCGTCGCGTTGCAGCGGCTGGCGGCGGCTTCGATGGTTGCGATGGCGATGCGGTTGCGCTTTTCATAGGCCTGCAACGGCAAGGAAATGTCTGTGTTTTGCCGGAACAAGCGCTGATTCAGATTCAAGCCCTTGTAGACGCTGAAAGGCATCTCCGGGATCGGTTTGACGATGTACACCGGATGGTTTTCCGCGATCGAGCAGACCGTGCTGACGTACTCTTCGGTATACGCTTCGGCAAACGTGGCCTGGCGCTCGGGAAAGGAAATCCGGTAGCTGTTTTCCCGGCCCGAATCCGCATACAGCGCCGCACGGCTGAACAGCACCACCGGCACCCCGGCGTACGCGGTTTTCAGTTGTTGCAGCTTTTCCTGATTGAAGCCCCGGCACTGGCTTTCGACGGTCTTGTCGTGCATGGCGAAGTGCGTCAGGGTCGGGCAACCGCCCCGTGACCATGACAGTGCCGCCTGAGGATTTTCCATCTGCACCGCCGCTGCGGTGGATTGCGCATGGCTGTCGCCGTACAGAATTACCGACACATCACCCGTGCCCAGTTTGCAATCCGCCGCCGCATAGGCATTCGGGTAGCACTCCTGCGGATACAGCTTGCTGGTGTATTCCGGCTGGCCAAGTTCGACCAGTGCCGGGCGCCAGTCGGGGTGTTGCTTGACCAGCGACGACGTCGTTGCCGACACGGCCACCACCGCTACCGTCAGTGACGCGAACTTGATCACTGTTCGAGTAGCGCTCGTACCTTTCTTCACCTTCGATTCCACCAGGTAGAACGACAGGGTGCCGAGGGCGAACGAGGCGATGATTGCGCCGATCACGTGCGGCCAGCTGCTCAACAGCCCGCACAGGTAAAGCAGCACCACCAGCGGCCAGTGCCACAGGTACACCGAGTAGGAAATGCTCCCGACAAATTGCAGCGCAGGATTGCCGCTGAACATCGACCGGGTGTTGGCGTGAATCACCAGCATCGTCCCCAGCACCGGCACCAGTGCCAGGTAGCCCGGCCACAGATCCGCCTCCGAAAAAACCAGCACGCTGACGGCAATCGCCAGCAGACCGAGCCCTTCGCAAATCGCGCCGCCGCGCTGGCTCAATCGCAGGGGAAACAGAAAAACCAGCCCGCCAGCGATCATTTCCCAGGCGCGGGTGGGCAGCATGTAGAAAGCGAATGTCGGGTTGACGCGGGTCACGATGATGGACGCCAGCAGCGAAATCAGCGCCACGGCCAGCAAGGCAAAGCGAGATTTATCGGTGCCGAAGAACCGGTGCAGCCCCATGATCAGCACGGGGTAAAGCAGGTAGAACTGCCATTCGACCGACAGCGACCAGGTATGCAGCAACCAGTTTTCATGCAGCGGCGCCGCGAAGTAATTGCCGCTTTGGGCAAAGCTGAAGTTCGAGCTGAACAGCAGACTGCTCTTGATCGTACGGATGGTTTCGCGCAAGTCATCCAGCAGCAGATAAAAGTAGCCGAAGATCAGCAGCGCAACGCACAGGACCAGCAGGGCGGGAATGATGCGGCGGGCGCGGGAGGCGTAGAAACCGAGGAGGGAAAAGTTCTGCTGCTGCACGCCATTGACGATGATGCCGGTCATCAGGAAGCCGGAGATGACGAAGAACACGTCTACGCCGACGAATCCGCCTTCAAACCCTGGCACCTTGAAATGAAACAGCACGACCGAGAGCACGGCCAGTGCCCGCAAGGCGTTGATACTCTTCCTGAATTGCATTTATGCGTCCATGTCACATCCATTGTGCGGCGCATTGTAGTGATGATGTCGGCTTTGTTACATGGGTTTTTTCCGACGGCTCAGATGTTCCAGCGTGGCGCCGTCATCGCCAGACGCTGACGCAGCTCACCAATGTTCGCGGCCAGTTGCCGGGTCAGCAAACGGTAACCGTCCAGCGTGCTGTAGACCGGTGTGTCGAGGCTGGCGTCAGGCAACTCCAGCGGGCGCTGCAGGCGTTGCGTGGCGCCGGACTTCAAGGCCCGGGCCATGCCGATCAACTGTATGCGGATCACCCGGTGTTCGGCCCGCAGTGCCGATTGCAGGTGCGCCATGGCTTCGGGGTCGTTGGCATCCGGGCGGGTGTTGCCGAGGATCTCCAGAGTGCTGACGCACATGCGCAGGTTGCGTTGAATCGCGTCCAGTTCGGTCATGGAGATTTTCACTTCCTTGGACACCGAAGGCATCAGCGAACGCAGTTGCACCATCACTGTGGTCACCCGGCCCATCAGCTTCAGGTGTTCATCGGCGCTGACCGGTTGGCCGCCAATGATCCGCCCGTACAACGTGGCGCAGTCGCGCAAGGCATCGGCCAGGTTGTAGCGCCACGAATACACCGCGTACAGCGGCAGGGCGAAGGAAAAGGCAAGGGCCAGGGCGATGCCGATCAGGATGTCGACCCCGCGCCATAAGCCATCGGTGATCGGGTTGTCGCCATGCCCGGCGACAATGAATACGGTGATTGCCGAGAGCAGGGCGGTGTACCCGCCCTTGCCGATCGCGTGATAGGAGAAGAACCCGCAGACCACCGCCATGGCAAAGTAGGTCAGCCACGGCAGGCCCAGCCATGCCTGTTGCGCTACCAGCAGCAGACCGACGCCGGCACCGATCAGGGTGCCGGTGGCGCGTTCGGCGGCTTTCTTGCCGATGTTGCCGTGGTGTTGCAGGCCGCCGATCACCACCAGCATGGTCACCGAAGCCCACTCGCCGTGGGGCAGGTTGATGCCGGTGGTCAGCAGGATGGTCGCCAGCAGCCCCAGCGATACCCGCACCGCGTGAATCAGTCGGGCGTTCTGATAGCGGCGGTACGGGTCCAGCAACGGACGCAGGATTCGCCGCAGCAGCGGTGGCAGTTGTTGGGTGCTGAAAGTGCTCAGTGCAAAGTCCTCGTCAGAAGATGTAATCGGTGGTCAGGAAGCTCGAATCGCGGCCGCGAATGATTTCGCTGATCAGGTCCTTGTTGCTGTCCTGGAACTTGGTTGCCACCAGTGTGCGGATCGAAAACACCCGCAGGGCATCGTGTACCGACAGCGTGCCTTCGGCGGAGTTCTTGCGCCCGTTGAACGGGTAGGTGTCCGGGCCGCGCTGGCACTGGGCGTTGAGGTTGATCCGCCCGACCTGGTTGGCGAAGGTGTCGACCAGTCGGCCGATCGCCACCGGGTTGGTGCCGAACAGGCTCAGTTGCTGGCCGAAGTCCGATTCCAGCACGTAATCGATCACGGTATCGAGGTGACGGTACGGCACGATCGGCACCACCGGGCCGAACTGTTCTTCGTTGTACACGCGCATCTGCGGCGTCACCGGGTACAGCACGGCGGGGTAGAAGAACGACTCGCGACTATCGCCGCCATTCGGGTTGACCACTTGTGCGCCCTTGCTCTGCGCGTCAGCCACCAGACCGTGCAGGTAGTCGACCTTGCCCGATTCCGGCAGCGGCGTCAGTGCCACGCCGCTGTCCCATGGCATGCCCGGCTTGAGGGTGGCGAGTTTGGCGTTGAATTTTTCGATGAAGGCGTCGACCACGTCCTCGTGCACAAAGAGGATCTTCAGCGCGGTGCAGCGCTGGCCGTTGAACGACAGCGAACCGGTGACCGCTTCGCTGACCGCATTATCCAGATCGACTTCCGGCAGGACGATGCCGGGGTTCTTCGCATCCAGGCCCAGCGCGGCGCGCAAGCGGTGTGGTTTCGGGTGCAGCTTTTTCAGGTCGCTGGCGGCCTTGTTGGTGCCGATGAAGGCGAAGATGTCGATCTTGCCGCTGGCCATCAGCGCGCTGACGGTCTCGCGGCCGCTGCCGTAGATCACGTTGATCACGCCGGTCGGGAAACTGTCGCGGAACGCTTCGAGCAGCGGGCGGATCAGCAACACGCCGAGCTTGGCCGGTTTGAACACCACGGTGTTGCCCATGATCAGCGCCGGAATCAGCGTGGTGAAGGTTTCGTTCAGCGGATAGTTGTAAGGCCCCATGCACAATGCCACGCCGAGCGGCACGCGACGGATCTGGCCGAGGGTGTCCTGTTCCAGTTCGAAACGGCTGGAGCGGCGGTCGAGTTCTTTCAGTGCATTGATGGTGTCGACGATGTAGTCGCAGGTGCGGTCGAACTCTTTTTCCGAGTCCTTGAGGTTCTTGCCGATCTCCCACATCAGCAGTTTGACCACGGCTTCGCGCTGCTGGCGCATCCGGCCGAGGAACGCTTCGACGTGCTGAATGCGCTCGGCCACGCGCATGGTCGGCCACAGGCCCTGACCGCGATCGTAGGCACGCACGGCGGCGTCGAGGGCGGTGAGGGCGGTGTCGGCGTCGAGCAGTGGGGTGCTGCCGAGAATCACTTGTTCATCGCCGTTTTCGCCGTGCAGATACACCGGGCTGCGCACCGTGGCCAGTGGGCCGTCCCAGCGCCGCAGTTGGCCATCGACGAGGTATTCGCGTTGCTCGACCTGACCGTCGAGGCGGTATTTTTCCGGGATGTCGCTGACAGAAGGGAACAGATTGCCAAGGATGTTTGCTGTGGTCATGTCGCTACCCCGTGTTGATGTCCGTATTCAGATCAAAAAGTCTTTACAGGTTATACGCCTGAATGCGCGGGAATTTAAACCCGTGAATGTCACGCGAATGTCACGCAGAGAGGCGGAACAGAGGGATATCAGCAATGCCGTTTACCCTGTGGGAGCTGGCTTGCCAGCGATTAGGCCGGCACTCCCGCGACTTTCATTGGCTGACACTCCGCTATCGCTGGCAAGCCAGCTCCCACAGGTTTTGTGGTGTTGTCCGAGCCCGAGCTCAATCCTGACTGGCCCCGTTTGGCCCCATCGTTGTCCGGCAATGCCCTCAACCCGCTGCCGTGCCTGCCTTAAGGTGTGATCACAACAAAAAGCGATGCCACCCTCGAGGATCGTTATGCGGGCAATCCGACTCACTTTACTGCTGGCGCTGATGATGACGCTGTGCGGCTGCGACGAAAAATCCGCACCGCCTGCGACCACTCACAATGCTACTCCCACCGACCCGGTACTGGCGCAGATCTACGCCAACAGCTGCCAGCTGTGCCACGCCAACCCGGCCGCCAATGCGCCGCTGACTGGCGATCGTCAAGCCTGGGAACCACGCATCCGCCAGGGCGCCGACACGCTGCTCGACCACGCCATCAACGGCTACAACGGCATGCCGCCGATGGGCCAGTGCGTCGAGTGCACCGAAGAGCAATTCCTGCAACTGATCGGCTTCATGGCCGACCAGCCCCTCCCACAATAAGGGCGCGCGCATGAGTATGGATCTGACACGGCGTCAGTTGTTGCAACGGGCAAGCATCGTCGGCGCGTTCAGTGCACTGGTGGCCAACCCCGCGCTGGGGCAATTGATGCGCGCCCCGCGACTGATTCCCTGGCGCAACTGGTCGGGCGGGCAGAGTTGCCTGCCGGCGGCGCGGTTGGCGCCGAAGAATCTTGATGAGCTGAGCGCTGCGATTCGCCAGGCCCAGGGCAAAATCCGCCCGGTCGGTTCGGCGCATTCGTTCAGCGCACTGGTGCCCACCGACGGCACTTTGCTGTCGCTGAGCTACTTCACCGGGCTGCTCGACCACGATCCGAACACCCTGCAGGCCGAATTCGGCGCCGGTACGCCAATGTCGCGCATGGGCGTACCGCTGAAGGACGTCGGCCAGGCCCTGCAGAACATGGCCGATATCGATTACCAGACTCTCGCCGGGGCAATTTCCACCTCGACCCACGGCACCGGGAAAACCTTTCCGTCGTACTCGGCGCATGTCTGCGGCCTGCAACTGGTGACGGCCAACGGCGAGGTGCTGGACTGCGACAGTCAGCGCCACCCGGAAGTGTTCAATTCCGCCCGGGTATCCCTTGGGGCACTGGGCGTGGCGACGAAAATCCGTCTGCAAAATCGCCCGGCCTACCGCCTGCGTGAGCGTCAATGGATTGCCAAGACCGAAGAGCTGCTGGAAGACCTCGACAAAAACACCCGGGAAAACCAGCACTGGGAAATGCTCGTCGTCACCCATTCCGACTACGCGCTGTCCATCGCCCTCAACGAAACCAGCGACCCGGCCACGCCGCCGATCCCGCCCGAAGAGGAGGGCGGCAATGAGTTCGTGACCCTGATCGAGAAAATCGACAAATACGGCAGCGACTTCCCCGAGCTGCGCCGCACGCTGCTCAACAGCCTGCGGCATCTGGCGAGTTTCGATGATCGGGTCGGCGACTCGTTTGACATCTACGCCAACGTGCGCACCGTGCGCTTCAACGAGATGGAATACTCGGTGCCCGCCGAACACGGCCCGGCGTGTCTGCGTGAAATCCTCAAGCTGATTCAGGACAAGGACCTGCGCACCTGGTTTCCCATCGAGTACCGCTACGTCAAGGCCGACGACATTCCGCTGAGCATGTTCGAGGGCCGCGACAGCTGTTCGATCTCGGTGCACCAGCATTACCAGATGGATCATCACAACTTCTTCGCCGCGGTCGAGCCGATCTTCTGGAAGTACAACGGTCGCCCGCACTGGGGCAAGTTACACACGCTCAACGCGAAGAATCTGCAACCGCTGTATCCGCGCTGGCGCGAATTTGTTGACGTGCGCCAGGCGCTGGATCCGAGCGGGCGTTTTCTCAATGCGCATCTGTCGTCGATTCTGGGGGTGAGCTGATGGCGGTCAATCGACGCAATTTTCTCCTCGGCACGCTGGGTGTCGGCGCTTTGTTAGTGGGCGTGGGCGCCTGGCTGCGACCGAGTGATCGTGGTGGCCCGTACAGCGAGTATTTTCGCGCGCTGAATAAAGAGTTGAAGGACAACGGCCCGATGCGCCCGGTGCTGTTGATCGATCTGGATCGCCTCGATCACAACATCGACGTGGTGATGAAGTCGGTCAAACGTGGCGGCAAGCAATTGCGTCTGGTGGAAAAATCCCTGCCGTCGCCGGGCTTGTTGAGCTACATCGCGCAACGGGCCGGGACGCAAAAACTCATGTCGTTTCACCAGCCGTTTCTCAATCACGACGCCGTCACGTTTCCCCAGTCCGACATCCTGCTCGGCAAGCCGTTGCCGGTGCGTTCGGCCGAGCTGTTTTATCAGACTCACAAAGGCCCGTTCGATCCTTCCAGGCAACTGCAATGGCTGCTCGACGGGCCTGTACGGCTGCAGCAATACCTGGCGTTGGCGCAAGGGCTGGGCACGCGGATGCGCATCAACATCGAACTGGATGTCGGCCTGCATCGCGGCGGGGTCAGTGATGTGAATGTGTTGGGGCAGATGCTCGCGCTGATCAGCGCCAACCCGCAGCATCTGCAGTTCGCCGGGTTCATGGGCTACGACCCGTTTGTGGGCATGGGCGTGCCGGGGATTCTCGGATCGCCAGAGGAATTGTTCGCCAAGGTGATGGTGATTTATCAGCGCTGCGTCGATTTCACCCGCCAGCAGTATCCGACGTTGTGGAATGACAACCTGTGCCTGAACACCGCCGGCAGCCCGAGTTATCGCATCCATGAAAACGAGCAGTTGAGCACCGAGGTTTCGGTGGGCACGGCGATGCTCAAGCCGACGCATTACGACCTGCCTTCTCTGGTTGACCACGTGCCGGCGACCTACATCGCCACGCCTGTGTTGAAGAGTACGGGGGCGGTGAACATTCCGGCGCTGGATGACAATTCCAAATTGTTTTCGTGGTGGGACCCGAATCAGCGGCAGACTTATTTCATCTATGGCGGCAACTGGATGGCCGAGTTCGAATCGCCGCCGGGGTTACAGAGCAATGGTGTGTACGGACGCAGCTCGAATCAGGAGATGGTCAACGGCTCCAACGCCGTGGGCCTGACCATCGAAGATCAAGTTTTCCTGCGCCCGGCCCAGACTGAAGCCGTCCTCCTGCAATTCGGTGATCTGCTGGCAGTGCGTGGCGGCAAGATTGTCGACACCTGGCCGGTCTACACCTGACCCGCAGCCACCACAAATTTCCTCTGTAGGAGTGAGCCTGCTCGCGATAGCGTCCTGTCAGCTGAACTGTATTTTGCTGATCCAACGCCATCGCGAGCAGGCTCACTCCTACATTAGATTGATGTACACCTGACATCCCGCGCCATCTCCCACATTCTGTAATGAAGCTTTTATGACAAAAGTTCGGTAGCACATAGCCAGTCCGGTCATGCCTATGGAACGCGCTTGAGGGGCCCAACGGGGCGCTTTTCACAAGCCGAGGCGGGACGCCGGGAGTGAGGCAATGGGGACTATGGAACGCTACTCGAAAGTGGGCATGCAGGAACTCGATCAGCGCCTGTCGAAGATCGTCGAGGCCGCGCGCAAGAAGCCGGTTTCGGTATATCGCTACGGCGCGCCGTGGGTCTGGATCGTCTCGCAGGATGACTGGCAGGGCGCCTTGAAAGAGGTCTCCAGCTACATTCCGCCAGGCCATTCGCTGGTATTGCTGCGCCCGCAGATCGACGACTTGCTCGACGCCCACCAAGGCCTGTTGCACGAGCTCAACGCCGAGCCGGGCATGCTCATCCCCGCGCAAACCGTCATGCACATCCTGCTCCTGCAACTGCTGTATTCGGTGCCCAGCGAGCAGCAACTGTATGAACAACTCAATTACAACCTGCTGTTTCGCTGGTTCGTCGGGCTTGGCCTGAACCAGAAAGTCTGGAGCTTCAACGTCCTCAGTCGCGACATCGCCACGCTGCTCAACAACCCGCGTGCGGTGCAGCTCATTCAAAAAATCATCGGCGAAGTGTTCTGCGGTGCCTTGCTGCAAATGCCCGAGTTCTCGTTGAACTTCGCGCTGCTGCACACCTGGCTCGGCAAGCACAGCGGTGCCTCGACAGTCAGCAACTGACGCAACACACAAGGCGCGCAACAGCGCCAACAGGTCATCGCGAATTCAGGGGGTAGTGTGGATCAGATTTTCACGTCACGGCTGGCGCTGTGGGGCTGGCTGCTAGTGACGGCCGGCGCGCAACCGGCATTCGCCGAAGAGGCCGCCCAAGGCGCCGCGCCGCAACGTCTGGTGGACGTCAACGAATACTTCGTGCGCGGCAACACCGTGCTCGACGCCCGGGCAATTGAAGAGGCGGTGTATCCGTTTCTCGGCCCGCAAAAAGCCATGACTGACATCGAAGGCGCTCGTGATGCCTTGCAGAAGGCTTATCAGCAGCGCGGCTACCAATCGGTGTTCGTCGAACTGCCGGAGCAAGCGGTAGCGGACGGCATCGTCTATCTGCAAGTCAGCGAAACCAAGGTCGGCCGGGTGCGTGTGGTCGGCGCCAAACACTATTCGCCGCTGGACATCCGCGACAACGTGCCGGCGCTGAAAGAAGGCGAGGTGCCGGATTTCGCCAAGGTTCAGGGCGAACTGGCGCAGCTCAATAAAACCCCGGGCCGCCAGGTCATGCCGCTGGTGCGCGAAGGTCAACGCCCCGGGACCATGGACGTCGATTTGCAGGTCGAAGACCAGAACCCGTGGAGCGCCAGCGTCGGCCTCAACAACGACTACAGCGCTGACACCGAGAAACTGCGCGCCGTCACCAGCCTCGGCTACAACAACCTCTGGCAACTCGGCCACAGCATTAACCTGACGTACTTCACCGCACCGCAGGACACCGACAACGCCAAGGTCTGGTCGGCTTCCTACACCGCGCCGCTGACCGAGCGCTGGAGCGTGCAGTTCTCCGGTTATCAGTCCGACAGCAACGTCGCCACCATCGGTGGCAGCAACGTGCTGGGCAAGGGCCATTCCTATGGCGTGTCGGCGATCTACACGCTGCCGTCCAGTGGCAACTGGTCGAACTCGCTGTCGGCCGGTATCGACTTCAAGGACTTCGACGAGCGTCTGACCCTGTCCGGCGAGAGCGACAAGGTGCCGCTGAAATACGCGCCGTTCACCTTCGCCTACAACGGCTTCCGCTACACCGAAAAGAGTCAGCTCGGCCTCGGCCTGAGCCTGGTCGCGGCCACCCGCAGCATTTTCGGCTACGGCAGTTCCGACGAAGACTTCGATTACAAACGCTACCGCGCCAACCCGAGTTTCGCCGTGGTCAAGGGCGACAGCAACTTCACCTGGACCTTCGACAACGACTGGCAGAGCGCGAGCAAAGGCGCGTTCCAATTGGCGTCGGGACCACTGGTGTCCAACGAACAGTTTTCCGCTGGCGGCGCGACCTCGGTGCGCGGCTATCTGGCGGCCGAGCGCACCGGCGATGACGGCGTGCTGCTCAGTCAGGAGCTGCGCACCCCGTCGCTGGCGAAATACGCCGGCAGCTGGATGCAGGAATGGCGCTTCTACGCCTTTGCCGAAGGCGCGCAACTGTATCTGCGTGACGAGTTGCCGGACCAGGACGCCAGTTATGCCCTGGCCAGCGTCGGCCTCGGCACCCGCGCCAGCCTGAGCAAATGGCTGTCCGGCAGCCTCGACTGGGGCTTCCCGTTACTCGAAGGGCCGAACACCTCGAAACAGGAATCGCGCCTGCACTTCAACCTTCAAGCCACTTTCTAAAGGAGCACGTTCATGCAGCGCCTCATTCTTTCGTTGTTGATCTGCCTGGGCTTCGTGCTCCCGGCCACGGCGCAGGCCTGGTGGCAGGACGACTGGCATTACCGCAAACAGATCGCCGTCGACACCACACCGCAGGGTGCCGGGATCAATCAGGCGCTGGGCCGCACCGCATTGCTGGTACGCCTGCACACTGGCAACTTCACCTTCGACGGGGTCAAGGAAGACGGCGCGGATTTGCGCTTCGTCGCCGCCGATGACAAAACCGTGCTCAACCACCAGATCGAAAGCTTCGACGCGCTGATGGGCATGGCGCTGATCTGGGTCGATGTGCCGAATGTCGAGGGCGGCCAGCGTCAGGACATCTGGATGTACTACGGCAATCAGAAGGCGCCGGCGACCGGCAACGGCCAGTTGACCTTCGACCCGAATTACACCGCGCTGTATCACTTCGACGGCGCCACCGGCACCCCGGCCAAGGACACCACCGCTTACGGCAACACCGCACAAAGCGCCACCGGCGCGGCGATTGACGGCGTGGTCGGGCGCGCCTTGCAGTTCAGCGGCCAGCCGTTGCTGCTGCCGGCCAGTCCGTCGTTGCAGCACAGCGCCGGCAGTGCGTTCACCTTCAGCGCCTGGCTGCGCCTGGATCAGGCCAATGGCGAGCAACTGATCCTTGCCCGCCGCGAAGGCGTCAACAGCCTGCTGGTCGGGGTCAATCAAGGTGTGCCGTTTGTGGAGATCGACGGCCAGCGCGCCGTGGCCTCTCAGCCGCTGAACCCCGGCCAATGGCAGCACGTCGCGCTGACCGCCGAAGGTTCGAAAGTCAGCTTGTACATTAACGGTCGTGAGAGTGCGACCCTTGCTCAAGCGATGCCGGCGTTCAATTCGGTGATGGCGATTGGCGGCGATCTGACCGCTGGCCCGTACCAGCCGTTCGTGGGCGCCATCGACGAACTGCGCCTGTCGAAAGTCGCGCGTCCGGCGCCGTTGCTGCTGGCTGATGCGACCTCGCAAGGCGCCGAGTCGAAACTGGTGGCCTACGGTGTCGATGAAGAACAGTCCGGTTTCGGCTTCGGCAGCCTCGGTTTCCTGCTCAACGCGGTACCGGTGGACGCCTGGGTGATCATCGCCGTGCTGGTGCTGATGATGTTCCAGTCGTGGATCATCATGCTGCGCAAGAACTACACCCTCAGCCGCGTGAGCAAGGCCAACGAGGATTTCCGCGAGCAGTTCGCCAAGGTCGGTACCCGTCTGGAGATGTTCGCCGACGACGCGCAACTCGCCCAGCGTCTGCAGCATTCGCCGCTGTGGCGTCTGTACTCGGTGGCAGTCAAGGAAATCCGCACCCGCCGCGAGCAGGGCGCCGATACCTCTTCGGTGTCCGCGGCAACCATTGAAGCGATCCGCTGCTCGATGGACGGCGTGCGCACCCGTGAGAACCAGGCGCTCAGCTCGAAACTCTCGACGCTGTCCAACGCAATCGCCGGCGGCCCGTACATCGGCCTGCTCGGCACCGTGCTGGGGATCATGGTGGTGTTCCTCGGCACGGCCATGGCCGGCGACGTCAACATCAACGCCATCGCGCCCGGCATGGCCGCCGCATTGCTCGCCACCGCCATGGGCCTGTTCGTCGCGATCCCGGCGCTGTTTGGCTACAACCGCCTGATCACCCGCAACAGGGAAGTCAGCGCCGACATGCGCGTGTTCGTCGACGAGTTCATCACCCGTCTGGCGGAGATGCACGGTGAGGGCCAGTCCAGCGAAGCGGCGCATCAGCGCGGCCATCACGCCAACCACACCGTACCGGCCTGAGGAGCACTGCCATGGCGTCCGTAAATGCCTCCCACGACGATGACGAAGATGCAGCGGTTGACAGCATCAACATCACCCCGCTGGTCGACGTGCTGATGGTGGTGCTGGTGATGTTCATCCTCACCGCCACTGCGCAGGTCTCCGGGATCCAGATCAACCTGCCCAAGGCCAGCGCCTCGGTGTCACTGTCGGAGGCCAAGACCAAGGCGATTTCGGTCAACGACGGCGGTCAGGTGTTTCTCGACGCCTACCCGGTGACCCTGGCCGAGCTGGAGGAACGCCTGCGTATCGAGAAGGCGCAGAGCCCGGACTTCCCGGTGATCGTGCGCGGCGACGCCACGGTGCAGTACCAGAAGGTCATTGAAGTGCTGGATCTGTTGCGCCGGCTCGAACTGTCTCAGGTCGGTCTGGTGACCGGCAAACCGACGCAGGGCTGAGTGATGACCGCACAACTTCCGATCGAGCCGTTGCCGGTGAAAAGGTCGCCGATGCGCTTTGTAAAGTGGGGCGCCGGGCTGCTGCTCGGCGCGCTCGCCGCGTGGTTCCTGTGGCAGTGGGCCAATGACATGAGCGGCGTGCGCCGTGAAGCGCCGAAGGTGCCGACGATCATTCCGTTGCCGCCACCGCCGCCGCCACCTCCGGAAAAACCACCGGAGCCGGAAACCCCGGTGGAAGAAAAAGTCGTCGAGCCCGAACCCACGCCCGAGCCGCAAGAGGTCAAGCCCGAGGAAGAGGCGCCGCCATCGCCAGCGGACGATCTGGCCAACCCGATGCAAATGGACGGTGACGCGCAGAGTGGCAACGACGCTTTCAACATCGGCGCCGGCAAGGGAGGCGGCATGGCTGGCGCGGGAGGCGGACGCCTGGGCACCGGTACTTACAGCCAGTTCCTCGCGTTCACTTTTCAGCGGCTGCTGCGCGAGAACCCCGACCTGCGCAACCTGGCTTTTTCGCTGCAGGCCGATGTGTGGCTGAGCAGCGTCGGCGAAATCACCCGGGTCGAGCTGGTCAAGTCCAGCGGCAAGCCCGAGATCGACACTCAGGTGCTGGCCGCATTGCGTAACGCGCCCCATCTGAGCGAACGGCCACCGGCCTCCATCACCTTGCCTGTGCGCCTGTCCCTGCAAGGGCGGCGTCCGGGTTAACCGAATTCATAAAGCTGTATGAAAAGGAGTTGTGTGCAGATGATTTCCAACGTGAATCGATTGTCCCTGGCGGTCGGCATGGTCATCGCGACCCTGGTCGGTCAGGCCGCGGCAGCGCCTGCGCCCTCGGAGAACGCCACGATCAATCTGATCCGCTTGCTGGTCGAGCAGGGCATTCTGAAACAGGACAAGGCCGACGCGCTGATCGCCCAGGCGCAGAACGAAGCCGCCCAGGCCAAGCAGGCAGCGGCTTCGACAGCGGTAGCGGCCGGACCGGTGGCGGCACCGGGCGATGTGCGCGTGCAGTACGTGCCCGCCGCGGTGCGCGACCAGATCCGCGATCAGGTCAAGGCCGAAGTCATGGCCACCGCCAAGCAGGAAAACTGGGCGGCGCCCAATACCTTCCCGGACTGGGCTTCGCGTATCAGCTTCGACGGCGACATTCGTCTGCGTGACGAGTCGCGCTACTACTCGGGCAGCAACAGCAACGAAATCGTCGACTTCGCCAAACTCAACAACAACGGTCCGTACGACGTGAACCCCAACAGCAGCACCAGTCTGCCGCCGTTGCTCAACACCCGTGAAGACCGCACCAACCAGTTCCGCCTGCGCGCACGGCTGGGCATGAAAGCGGTGATCTCGCCGGAATGGACCGCCGGCATCCGCATCGGCACCGGCTCGGACAACAACCCGGTGTCGACCACGCAGAACCTCGGCGGCGGCTTCGCCAAGAAAGATATCTGGCTCGATCAGGGCTACCTGAACTGGAAGCCGACCGATGAGCTGACCCTGACCGGCGGGCGTTTCGCCAACCCGTTCATGTCCACCGACATGCTGTATTCCAACGACCTGAATTTCGATGGCGTGGCGGCGATTTTCGACCACAAGCTCAACCGCGACTGGGGCGTGTTCGGCACCGTCGGCGCGTTCCCGGTGGACTACACCAACGACACCACCACCAGCAACGGTTTCGACAAGGAAGAGAGCGACAACAAATGGCTGTACGGCGCGCAGCTCGGCGCCAAGTGGGCGATCAACAGCAACAACCGCCTCAAGGGCGCGTTGGCCTACTACCGTTTCGACGACATTCAGGGGCAACGCTCCAGCCCTTGCGAACCGTGGGCCGGCGCTCCGGGCTGCGACACCGACGGCACGCGTGCGGCGTTCATGCAGAAGGGCAACAGCGTGTTCCTGCTGCGCGACATCACGCCGAACCCGGCCAACCCGACCACCACGCCGCAGCCGCAATTCGTCGGCCTGGCGTCGGAGTTCAACCTGCTCGACCTGAACCTGGTGTGGGATGCCGACCTGCCGCAAGACTTCAAGCTGCGCAGCCAGGGCAACTACATCCACAACCTCGGTTACGACGAAGGCGACATGCGCAAGCGCTCCGAGGGGCAGATCGTCAACAACCTCAACAGCAACGGCGAGATCGAAAGCGGCGCCAATGCGTGGATGGTGCAGTTCACCCTCGGCAATGCGCTGGACCTGAAGAAGCAGGGCGACTGGAATATGTTCGCCGGCTACAAATACATCCAGCCGGACGCCTTGCCCGACGGCTTCAACGATTCCTCGTTCCACCTCGGCGGCACCAACGCCAAGGGCTATTTCCTCGGCGGCAATTACGGTCTGGCGAAGAACGTCTACGCCACCGGCCGCTGGCTGAGCACCGAGGCGGTGTACGGCGCGCCGTTCGACATCGACGTCTTGCAGCTTGAGATCAACACGCGCTTCTAAGGCGCCGGGAGTACGGTCATGCACGCACGAGTTTTTCTGTTGGGGCTGAGTTTTTTCATTGCACAAGGCGCGCACGCCGAAGGCATGGAGGAGCGTCTGCGTACCCAGTTGCGCAGCACCACTCAACAGTTGCAGGCCCTGCAAAGTCAGCAGGCCCAGGCCGGCGCCGCGCAACTGGCGGCGCAGAACGAGGCCAAGGCCGCGCAGGCGCAGATCAAGCAATTGACCGCTGAACTGGCCAAGGCCAAAGGCGTCGCCGAGCAGTTGGCTGGCCAGCAGCAGAGCCTGCACAGCCAGGCGCAAGCGCAAGTCGCCGCCAGCAGCGAACAGGTCGGCAAGTTCAAGAAGGCCTACGACGAGTTGCTGGTCATGGCCCGTGCCAAAGAGGCAGAACGGTCTAAGCTTCAAACGCAATTGGCTGAACGTGACACACAAGTGCAGCAATGTTCAGTCAAGAATCAGCAGATGTATGGCGTCGCCAAGCAGATCCTCAGCGCTTACGAAAACATCGATGTCGCCGAGGTGATGAAGATCCGCCAGCCCTTTGCGGGCAGCGCCCGGGTCAAGTTCGATGAGCTGGCCCAGGGGTTTGGTGACGAGCTTTACAAGACTCAATTCGACGCGCCGCAAGCTGCGCTCTCGCACTGATAAACAAGGAAGAAGTCATGACTCAATTGATCAGCCATGTGTCCCCACAATCCCTGACCGACGTCCTGCAAGCGGCCGGTTATCGCGTCAACCAGACCGAACAGAACGGCATCGTGCAATTGCTCAGCGCCAGTCAGGGCATCGGTTATGCCGTGCGTTTCGGCAACCCGGCGGTGGAGCAGGGCAGCTACGTCGATTTCACTTTCAGCTGCGCGCTGCGGGTGCAAGGTGAGTTGCCACAGGGTGTGGCCGAACAGTGGAACGCCACCCGGCGTTTTGCGCGGTTGTCGTTGCAGGGCGAGTTTCTGGTGATGGAAATGGACGTGGTGCTGGCGGCCGGTGTGAGCAGCGATCACCTGCGCGGCAACCTGGAATTGTGGGATCGCCTGTTGCAGGAATTCATCGTCTATCTGCGTGATTTCAGCCAGGCTGCGCAAGCCTCGACGGCCAAAGTCGCTACCGCTGAGCAAGAGGAAGTCGCGCTGTGAAAAAGCCTGCCATGGTGATCGGCGCCGGGGCAGTGGCGCTGTTGGTGGTAGCCGTGGCGCTGGTGCTGCGACCGGGTGCTGACCCGGTCGCCGCCCAGCAATCGTCGCCGTTGGCGGCGGTTGCTGCGGGGCCTGCGGTAGCGCGGTTGGGCAATCAGCAGGTGACGCCGCAGGAATTGCAGGCGCTGCTGGCTACCGTCCCGCCGGCGACTCGCGAGCAATTGCGCGGCAACCGTGAAGCGCTGGAGCGCTGGCTGCGTACGCGGTTGGCGGAGAAAGCCGTGCTGGAACAGGCCGATGCTCAGGGCTGGGCGCAGCGTCCGGACGTGGTGCGGCAAACCCGCGCGGCCACTGAGCAGATCGTGTTTCGCGATTACCTGCGCTCGGTCAGCACGGTGCCGACGGACTACCCGAGTGCGGCCGAGTTGCAGCAGGCGTATGACGCTGGCAAGGGCAACTGGCAGACTCCGGCGTTGTATCGGGTAAGCCAGATTTTCCTCGCGGTGCCGGATGCCCAGAGCGCAGATACCGTGCGCAAGCAGGCGACCGAGCTAAGCAAGAAAGCCCAGGGCACGCCGGCGGATTTTGCCGCGCTGGCGACTCAGTATTCGCAGGACCGGCAGACTGCCGAACGTGGCGGCGACACCGGGCTGCAACCGTTGCAGCAACTGGTGCCGGAGGTACGGGGTGCGGTGGCGAAATTGAAGGTCGGTGCGGTGTCCGAGCCGGTGCAGAGCGCGGCGGGTTTCCATGTGATCAAACTCACCGAACAGCAACCGGCACGTACTGCGACACTGGATGAATTGCGCGATCAACTGACCCAAGCCTTGCGTGCGCAACGTCAGGAGCAGATTGCTCAGGCGTATCTGGACGGGATGCTCAATACCGCGACGCTGAGTATCGATGGGGCTGAGCTGAACAAGGTCCTCGAAACCAACCAATAACCCTGTGGGAGCTGGCTTGCCAGCGATGACGGAGTGTCAGGCAACACAGGGGCTGGATGTGAGTGCCCCATCGCTGGCAAGCCAGCTCCCACAGGATCTTCACAGGTTCAAAAGTTTCATACCGCGCTGGAAGCCATCAACAACAAAGATCGACAGGGAGTCATCGATGTCATTCACCGAACCCGCAGGACGACAGGGTAGCGCCGACTACCGCTGGGCACAGGGCGAGCGCGAACCATGGCTGGCGCAAGCCGCGACCATTGATGCCGAGGTCGCGCAATATTTTCTGGTCAGTGCCCGCTGCGGTTGCTTCATGCAGGCGGCGCGCAGCCTCAACGTGCGCTCGACCTTGCTGCGCAAGCAACTGGCGCAGCTGGAGCAAACGCTGCAGCACTCGCTGTTCAGCTTTCAGGGCAGCGCCCTGAGCCTGACCCGTGAAGGTCAGCAGTTGCAGGCGCAACTGGTGGCGCTGGCCCACGAACGCAAACTGCCGGTGGTCGAGCAGCCACTGGTGCGTTTGGCGGTGGCCGAATCGATCCTGCATGACATCCTCGGTCGCGACCTGATCGCGTTGCTGCGGCGCAATGCCAGCGTGCGCCTGGAGATCATCGCGCTGGACAGCGAACTGGCGTTGCGCGCGGTCAGTGCCGACGTGGTGCTGTGGCTGGCCCACGGCGAAACCCCCAGCCCCGGCCCGACTTTCACCACCAGTCAGCCGCAGGCCCTGGCGCGTCTGGATTACCTGCCGCACATCGCCAAACGCTATTCCCGGGTCACCGCGCGCCCGGCGAGTGCCGACGACCTCAGCGATTTCATGCTGGTGCAATGGCAGCACGACCGGCAGATCGACAGCTTTCGACCATGGAATGAGCTGGTCGAACAACGTTTGGCCGGGGTGGTGCAGATGCAGTCCTATGAGCTGATGCTGGAAATGATCCGCTGCAGCGCTTGCATCGGGTTGCTGCCGGCGTACATGAGCCGTTTCGATCGCGGGCTGATTGCGCTGCCGGGGCTGTTTGACGAGCCGATGCAGTTGCAGGCATGGCTGGCGGTCAACGCTGAATCCCGGGACGTCGCCGAGGTGCAAGCCCTGGTCGAGCTGATCCAGCACACCTTCAACGAGCGCCAGGAATGGTTCCAGACCTGATCCGATTCTGCCAACACCTCCAATCCCCTGTGGGAGCGGGCTTGCTCGCGAAAGCGGTCTGAAATTCAACATCTGTGTTGCCTGACACACCGCTTTCGCGAGCAAGCCCGCTCCCACATTTTGCTATTCGCCAGCCAGAGGCTCAACGGTTTAGAGTAAGCGGCCACCCATCGATCCAGGAAGGATCCGCCATGCCCGACCACAACCCCGCCATCACCCTCGAACGCTTCAACGAATCCCATATCGAGGCCGTTACCGCGCTGTACAACGATCCGGCCGTGACCCGCCAGGTGCTGCAGATGCCGTTTCAGTCCACCGATATCTGGCGTCAACGGTTGCTGGCGGAGAACGAGCGGATGGTCAAACTGGTGGCGCTGCATCAGGGCGCGGTGGTCGGTCATCTCGGGCTGGAAAACTATTCGCGGATCCGCCGCGCCCACGCCGGCAGTGTCGGCATGGCGGTCGCCGTGGCGTGGCAGGGCAAGGGTGTCGGGTCGAAACTGCTGGCGGCGGCGCTGGACGTCGCCGACAACTGGATGAACCTGCACCGGGTCGAACTCTCGGTGTACGCCGACAACCAGGCGGCCATCGGTCTCTACCGCAAGTTCGGCTTCGAGAACGAAGGCCTGTTTCGTGACTACGCCGTGCGCGACGGGCAATGGGTCGACACCCTGAGCATGGCCCGTCTGCGTCGTCGATAAGCCAAAAAATCCTGTGGGAGTCAGTTGCCCAGAGCGAACGCCACCGCCGACTGCGCATGCAGCTCGGTGGTGTCGAGCAGGGGCAGGGCGCTGTGTTCGGGTTTGACCAGCAGGCCGATTTCCGTGCAGCCGAGGATGATCGCCTGGGCACCGCGCGCGGTCAGCGCTTCGATCACCTGTTGATAGATTTTGCGTGATTCGTCACTGATCACCCCGACGCACAATTCGTCGTAGATGATCCGGTGCACGTCCTTGCGCTCGGCGTCGTCCGGCACCAGTACCGTCAGACCCTGCGCAATCAGGCGCTGCTTGAGAAAATCCTGCTCCATGGTGAACGCCGTGCCGAGCAGGCCGACCGTGCGCGCATCGATGGCCAATGCCGCCTGCGCCGCCGGTTCGGCGATGTGCAGAAATGGAATGCTGATCGCTGCCTGAATCTGCGCCGCGACCTTGTGCATGGTATTGGTACACAGCACCACGCATTCGGCGCCGCCGGCCTCGAGCCTGCGCGCAGCATCCACCAGAATCGCCGCTGCGTCGTCCCAGCGCCCGGCGTGCTGCGCCTGTTCGACCGGGCCGAAGTCGACGCTGTACATCAGGATTTGCGCCGAGCGCAGCGAGCCGAGCCGGTCACGAACCTGTTGATTGATGAGACGATAATATTCCACGCTGGATTCCCAGCTCATGCCGCCGATCAGGCCGATGGTGCGCATTGAAATTCCTCGAACAATGGCCCGTATTGGAAAAGTCGGGCTCCGGCCGAGTGTCCATCGGTTCAATGACGGATGCCAGTACAAAGCAACTGTACCGTTGATCCTGTTGCCAAGTGTCCCGGTGCCGGCGATCGAGGTTTAACGTACGCCGGCGCCTCGATCTGTCACTATCGACTATCGCAGGCTCTCCCCGAGGAACGTACCGATGAACGACGTACAACAACTGGGCGAAATGCTTCGTCACTATGCCGAGAGTGAAGCGCACAAGAAGCAATTGTTCGAAACGCAGTCACAGGCGTGGGCCAGCCGCATCACCGAGCTGTTCGGCCAGATCCAGCAATGGCTGGAACCGGTGCAGGCACCGAACCTGCTGGAGGTGAGCCGCGAGGCTTACGTCGCATTCGGGCCGAGCACGCCGGTGGAAACCTCGACCTTCAAGACTGAAAAACTGAGCATCGTGATTGCCGGCAAACCGGTGGAATTCGTGCCGGACGTGATGGGCAGCGCCGGGCAGATTTCCCTGGCGGTGATGGGCCTGACGGCGGCGCGCTATGGCAGCATTTCGCTGGTCGGGCTGCCGAACGGCGAGTGGCAATGGCGCAAGACCAATGGCCTGAAGGATCCCGACACCTTTGTGTTTGATGCGGATTTTCTCGCACAGCAGTTGCAGAGCCTGATTCCGCGCGATCGCGCCTAGATCTCAGGATTTGCACAAGTCCCCTGTAGGAGTGAGCCTGCTCGCGATAGCGGTATATCAGTCACCATACAGTTGGCTGAATGACCGCAATCGCGAGCAGGCTCACTCCTACAAAGGGGCGGTGGTGGGGTTACATCTCGAGGTTGATCCAGCCCGGTTTCGCCTCTTCCGGCGCCACGGCTTTCACGGTTTTACCGGTGGCCAACTCAACCCGCCGTGCCACCTCCGGATCATCAGCAAACGGCACCATGCTCGCATCATCCAGGCTCTCTGAAGTCTGATGGCGCAGGCAGTACTCCACCGCCAGCCACAGAAACACCACCCCCAGCACATTCAAGAAAATATCCATCCTCTGCGGCTCCCTGCCTCAGGCGATCTGCGCCTGGCTGCGTGCCAGCGCCACGTCGGCGACCCGCACCGTGCGCCAGACGTTGTAGGCCATCAGCAGCATGCCGCTGAGGAAGAACACCCCGCCGGCAAAGCGCACGATGAACCCCGGATGACTGGCCTGCAGCGCCTCGACAAACGAATAAGTCAGCGTGCCGTCCTCGTTGATCGCCCGCCACATCAGGCCCTGGGTGATGCCGTTGACCCACATCGAAGCGATGTACAACACCGTGCCGATGGTCGCCAGCCAGAAGTGCAGGTTGATCAGCGGCGTGCTGTACATCTGCTCGCGGCCGAAGACTTTCGGCACCATATGGTAGGTCGCGCCGAAGGTGATCATCGCCACCCAGCCCAAGGCCCCGGCGTGAACGTGGCCGATGGTCCAGTCGGTGTAGTGGGAGAGGGCGTTGACCGTTTTGATCGCCATCATCGGGCCTTCGAAGGTCGACATGCCGTAGAACGCCAGCGACAGCACCAGGAAGCGCAAAATCGGGTCGGTGCGCAACTTATGCCAGGCGCCCGACAAGGTCATCATGCCGTTGATCATCCCGCCCCAGCTCGGCGCCAGCAGGATCAGCGACATCGCCATGCCCAGCGACTGCGCCCAGTCCGGCAGCGCGGTGTAGTGCAAGTGGTGCGGGCCGGCCCAGATGTACAGGGTGATCAGCGCCCAGAAATGCACGATCGACAACCGATACGAATACACCGGGCGGTTGACCTGTTTCGGCACGAAGTAATACATCATTCCGAGGAACCCGGTGGTCAGGAAGAAACCCACCGCGTTATGGCCGTACCACCATTGCACCATGGCATCGGTCGCCCCGGAATACACCGGATAGGATTTGAACCAGTCCACCGGGATCGACAGGTGATTGACCACGTGCAGCATGGCGATCACCAGAATGAACGCGCCGAAGAACCAGTTGCCGACATAGATGTGTTTGGTCTTGCGCTGCACCACGGTGGTGAAAAACACGATGGCGTACGCGACCCAGACCACCGCCATCCACACCGCGCCGGAGAATTCGATTTCGGCGTATTCCTTGGTGGTGGTGTAGCCCAGCGGCAGGGTGATCAGCATGATCACGATCACCGATTGCCAGCCCCAGAAGGTGAAGGCCGCGAGCTTGTCGGAATACAGCCGCACCTGGCAGGTGCGCTGCACCGCGTAGTAACTGGCGGCGAATTGCGCGCTGCCGGCGAAACCGAAGATCACCAGGCTGGTGTGCAATGGCCGCAAGCGGCCGAAGGTGGTCCAGGGCAGGTCGAGGTTCATGCCCGGCCATACCAGTTGCGAGGCGATCCAGACCCCCATCGCCATGCCGACAACACCCCAGAAAACCGTCGCGATAACGAATTGGCGGACGACCTTGTAGTTATACGCCTGTCCGATTGTTGCTGTGCTCATGGTCAGTTCATCCACGGTTGCAAAGTCTTGCCAGGCCACCCTGGTCTGGCACGAGCTGCACTGTAGGAACACCACTGGAAACAAAACAGGCTCAGGAATCTTTCATTTGTACGGATCAGATTGAAGTGCTGCCTGCGGCGTTCTGCCGCGCCCTGATATGGTTTTTATCGTTTCAGGTGAATCTGTTGCGTGCTGCGCTGCACCTGCATAGTGCTGGCAAAATCTGTAGGAGTGAGCCTGCTCGCGATTGCGGTGTGTCAGTCAACAAATCAGTTGCCTGACACACCGCAATCGCGAGCAGGCTCACTCCTACAGGAATTGCGCACAATTCTGATGGGGTAGCCGCTGCATGTATCAATACGACGATTACGACCGCGCACTGGTGTTCGAGCGCGTTGGGCAATTTCGCGATCAGGTCGAGCGCTTCATGGCCGGAGAGTTGAGCGAGGAAGAGTTCCTGCCGCTGCGTCTGCAAAACGGTCTGTATATGCAGAAGCACGCGTACATGCTGCGGGTGGCGATTCCCTACGGCACCCTGAGTGCGGAGCAGATGCGTACGCTGGCGAGCATCGCCGCCGATTACGATCGCGGCTACGGCCACTTCACCACCCGGCAGAACCTGCAATTCAACTGGATCAAGCTGAGCGAAGTGCCGGACATTCTCGAACGTCTGGCGCAGGTCGACATGCACGCGATCCAGACCTCCGGCAACTGCGTGCGCAACATCACTACCGAGGCGTTTGCCGGGGTCGCGGCGGACGAGATGATCGACCCGCGCCCGCTGGCCGAAATCCTGCGGCAATGGTCGACGATCAACCCGGAATTTCTGTTCCTGCCACGCAAGTTCAAGATCGCCATCTGCTCGGCGAAGCAGGACCGTGCGGCGATCATGATGCATGACATCGGCCTGTATCTTTACCCGGGGCGCGACGGGCAGATGCTGCTGCGGGTGATCGTCGGCGGCGGGTTGGGGCGCACGCCGATCCTCGGTCTGCAGATCCGCGAAGGCTTGCCGTGGCAGCATCTGCTGTCCTACGTCGAAGCGATCCTGCGGGTCTACAACCGCCATGGCCGGCGCGACAACAAGTACAAGGCGCGGATCAAGATTCTGGTCAAGGCGCTGGGCATCGAGGCATTCGCCAAAGAGGTCGAGGAAGAATGGAAGCACCTCAAGGACGGCCCGGCGCAGCTGACCGAGGCTGAATACGAGCGGGTCGCCAGTGCCTTCGTGCCGCCGATCTATCACACCCTGGCCGATACCGATCTGGATTTCGGCACGCATCTGGCTGAAAGCCCGGCGTTCGCCCGCTGGGTCGCGCGCAACGTGCAGCCGCACAAGAAACCGGGTTACACCAGCGTGGTGCTGTCGACCAAACCGGGTCTGAGCGCACCGCCGGGGGATGTCACCGGATTGCAGATGCTGGCGGTGGCCGACTGGTCGGAGCGCTTCGGTTTTGGCGAAATTCGCATTGCCCATGAGCAGAACATCGTCCTGCCCGATGTTCGAAAGTCTGACCTGTATGAACTCTGGCAGTTGGCCTGCGGGCGCAATCTGGGCAGCGCCAACGTCGGCCTGCTGACCGACATCATCGCCTGCCCAGGCGGCGATTTCTGCGCGCTGGCCAACGCCAAGTCGATCCCGATCGCCCAGGCGATTCAGGCGCGTTTCGACAACCTCGACTACCTGCACGACCTGGGCGACATCAGCCTGAACATCTCCGGCTGCATGAACGCCTGCGGCCACCACCACATCGGCAATATCGGCATTCTCGGCGTCGATAAAAACGGCAGCGAGTGGTACCAGATCACCCTCGGCGGCGCGCAGGGTAAGCACAGCGCACTGGGCAAGGTCATCGGCCCGTCGTTTAGCGCGACCGAAGTGCCACAGGTGATCGAGCGGATCATCGGTACGTTTGTGCGTTATCGCGAAAGCGAGGAGTTGTTTGTCGACACCGTGGCGCGCATTGGCCTGGAGCCTTTCAAGGAACGCGTCTACCCGAAAGTGCTGGAGGCGTCGGCATGAACAATCTGCTGCGTCTGGAGCAAGGTGTCGCACGCCTGATCGAGGACGACCCATGGACGCTGGTTCGCGAGCCGGAGCAGGGCAGGCCGCAAGGGTTGCTGATCCTGCCGCTGGCGCACTGGCTGCAATCGCCCTCGACCCACGCGGTGTGGCTGGGGCCGGACGATGAAGTTGAAAGCGTGGTGCCGTGGCTGGCCTCGCTGCCGCTGATTGCCCTGGATTTCCCGAGCTTTCGCGACGGTCGTGCCTACAGTCAGGCGTATCTGCTGCGTAGCCGGTTTGGCTGGGCTGGCGAGTTGCGCGCGATTGGCGATGTGCTGCGTGATCAGCTCAGCCATATGCGCCAGTGCGGGTTCGACAGCTTTGCGGTGCGCGAGGACAAATCGGCTGAGGATGCGCTGAAGGGACTGGCCGGCATGAGCGTGCTGTACGGCCGCTCGGTGATCGAGCCACGGCCGTTGTTCCGCAGACGCTGAATATCCATTGCTTGATAGATACTTTGTGGTGAGGGGATTTATCCCCGATGGGCTGCGAAGCAGACCTGAAATCTGCCGAAGCATTTCTTCAGCTAAAACCTGTTGGCTGGTTCTGCGGCCGCTGCGCAGCCGGTCGGGGATAAATCCCCTCACCAAAATTGTCTAGCGGCCCCTTCTATACAGGGGAAACCCTTACATCCCGCACCATTCCCGGATTTTTCCTTGGGTCGATGCTGGCCTTTTGGTAGAGTCCCCGTCGCCAGCGGGTTTTCGGCTGGACGACGGAACGAAGAAGGGAGTCTGGGTAGTGAGTGCGGGCAAAAAGATTTTGGGCCTCACGGCGTTGCTGTTGATGCTGACGCTGTGGGCCAGTTACTTTTATGTGTTCAAGGAAAACCGTGACGGCCAGTTGGGCGGCGCCGGTGAAAGCACCGCCTGGTGCGGCGCGCCGCCGTCCACCGAAGCGGCGCTGTTGGGCAAGGATCAACTGACCTTGCGCGTCACCAACAACCTGCGCGGCGAGTTCATGCTCAGTGGCTCGCTGGTGGTCTCCGAACGCACCTTCAACCGCTACGACCTGGGCCGCAACGAACTGCGTCTGCGGCTGGAACCGTTGCAGTGGTCGTACGGCGTGACGCCGATCTTCCTCGAACAGGTCAAGGTTCAGCCGCTGAGCCGCAACCTCGCCTCACCGACCAAAAGCGCCTACGCCGAGCTTGAACCTCGCCCGATCGGCGTGCAGGGCCAAGTCACCGAATTCCCCTTCGACACCTATCGCTACGGCTACAAACCGGTGCTGTATTACCTCAAGGGCAGCGAGCGCATCGACCTGCGCTTCAAGAACATCACCACGCTGATGGAGATGTCCAACACCTTCACGCCGATTCAGAAATACAACCGCGTCGAGTACATCAACGAGAAGAACTCGATGATCCGCGACGAGGATTACAAGGCCTACGGCCCGCACGAATGCGCGTTCAGTGTCGAGCGCAAAGGCTCGTTCAAGGTCGTGGTGCTGTTGTTGCTGCTGGTGCTGTGCCTGCCGCTGCTGCACGTGTTCTATCGCGACGAGCCGGGGATCGATTTCCTCGCCACGCTGGTGACGATTGCCGTGGTTCGGGTGCTGCTGGTGGGGCCGGTGCAGGACTTCCAGCTGTACAACATCGACTTCCTGTTCGGCGCGGCGATCCTGCTGGTGGGCTCGGTATCGCTGATCAAGGCGATGCGCGCCAACAGCCGGCGCGAGATGGCGTTGAAGAGTGGGGCGACGTCGTCCTGGTAACACTCAGTGTTTGAGACCAATCACTGACCCTGTGGGAGCGGGCTTGCTCGCGAATGCGGTACATCAGTCACCCTTGATGTTGGCTGAGAGAATGCATTCGCGAGCAAGCCCGCTCCCACAAGGGATCAGCGCTCACTTCAGCGCCGGATCCCCCATGTTCATCTTCTTCCAGCCCTGCAACAGCACCTGTGCCTTCGGCTCCTGGCTGTTCTCCAGGTAGTACTGGATCAGTGACAACCGCGCATTGCGGTTCGCCGGTTGCACCTTGAGCAAACGCTCCAGCTCAGCACACGCCTCGCTCACCTTGCCGCTGTCGTGCAACGCCACCGCCAGCACGTAACCGTATTGCGCGTTCTGCGGCTCCAGTTGCGCGGCTTTGTGCAGCGCGCCCATGGCTCCGGCAGTCTTGCCGGCGCGGATCAAGGACAGGCCACGGGTGTGCTGCAACAACGCAGCCTCCGGGTGCGCCTTGAGGCTGTCGTCCAGCAGGCTCTGCGCTTCCTGACCTCGGCCATTGGCCTCCAGCCATTGCACCAGCGTCACCAGTGCCGGGTAGAAATCCGGATCGCGTTTGAGTGCCGTGCGCAGCAACCCTTCGACTTCGGATGCGCGGCCACTGGCCTGATACAACATCGCCAAGTTCAGGTTGGCCTCGGCCCGTTCCGCGAGACTGTTCTGCACCGCCTCATACTCGGCAATCGCCGCGTCCCAATTGTCCTGCGCGGCGCCGAGGCCGCTGTTGCGCGCGACGCTGAGCAGATCCCGCGCCGCGACGATGCGCACGGCTTTCACCGGATCGCCGAGCAGTGGCGTCAACAACGATGCGCGCTCGATGGGTGGCAGGAAGGCACTGATCGCCCGCACTGCGCTTTCGCGCACCTGCGGCGCCGGATTCTGCAGATCCCGGGTCGCCAGTTTCAGCGATTGATCGCTTGGGTACAGCGGCAGTTCGGCGAGTAACGTCGCACGCTGAATTGCCGGCAGATCGCTGCGCTGCAATTGCTCATGCAAAGCGTCCGCCGCACCCGGCTGGCCGTTGCGGATCAGCCACAGGCTCTCGTCATAGCGCGGTGCCTGCGGTGTCGATGCGGAGGCATTCCACAGCTTGAACTGCGCGGTGATCTTGTCACCGGCCTTGCCCTGATGGCAGCTGAGACACGCATCGGGCGTACCGAGTTTTTGCGCGCGTTCCGGGTTGGGGATGCTGAAGCTATGGTCATGGCGGAAGTCGTTGCCCATGTAGAACTTGCCGGGCATGTGGCAATCCACGCACTGCGAGCCGGGCTGGCCCAGGGTGTGGCGGGTGTGTTCGATGGAATCGTAGTTCTTCGCTTGCAGGCCCTTGCCGTCGACGCCAGCGACCGAAGTCTTGCCCGCCGTGTTGTGGCATTGCAGGCACACGGCGTTGCCCGGCGCCTTGAGTTCAGTGCTGTGCGGATTGTGGCAGTTGCTGCAGCGCACACCCTTGTCGAACATCTTGCTTTGCAGGAACGAGCCGTGTTCGAACACTTCATCCTTGATCTTGCCGTCCAGCGCATACAGTTCGCGGGTGAGGGTGCTCGGCAGGTAGTCGTCCATCAAGCGCTTGCCGACGGTGTAGCCATCGCCCAGCGGCGCCCGGCGCGCATGGCAGCGGGCACAGGTTTCGATCTCGACGCTGGCGTTCTTGTCCTTGAGGTCGACGACGAAACCCTTGTGGATCAGGTCGTCTTTTTTCTGCGCCCATTGCAGGTGATTCGAGGCCGGACCGTGGCAGGCCTGACAGCCGACACCGAGGCTGTTCCATTGGCTGTTGAACGTGTTGCTGGCCGCATCGAAATTGCGCTTGAAACCGGTGGTGTGGCACTCGACGCACATGAAGTTGGCGTTCTGGCTCGGCTTGCTCCAGTGCAGCGGATTCTTGAAGTTCACGCCCTGGCCGGGGTAGAGGTGAAACCAGCGGTGTTTCTCGGTATCCCACGCCACGCCAAGCGCCTGCAATCGGCCTTCGCCGACCTCGATCAGGTACTGCTGCAACGGGGCAATGCCGAAGGTGTAGGCGACTTTGAAGTCAGCGTTCTTGCCATCGATACCCGGCGTATTGACCCAGAACTCGTCGCCCTTGCGCGAGAAGCGGGTAGTCTCGTTTTCAGCCTTGAAGGTGACGTTGTTGAAGTCGCCGGGCATGGTTTCACCATTCGCTGCCTGCATCGCCAATTGGTGATGCGAGCCTTGCCAGTCCTTGACCTGCTCGGTGTGACAGCCCTGGCATTGTTGCTCATCGACCATGGTCGCGGGCTTCTGCGCCACAGGTTGCGGTTTGGCGACGACAGGCGCCGCCGCGCTGATCGGCGGGGCCGTGTACGGCGCGGGCGCGGGGCTGAACAGAAACCAGCCAATTCCCGCCACTGCGGCCAGCAGCACACCGATGGTGAGGGGGAACAGGTAACGTGAAAGGGGCTGTCGGGATGAATCAGGATCAGGCTGTACGACTTTATTTTTATGCTTGGGCATTACGACTTCCGTGGTCAGATGCATTGGCCTGCTGGCATGCGTTCAAGCTCGATGCAGCTTTGCCGGATGAGTCGCTGTCTGTCAAATGGCGGTTGTGATCAACTGCGCAACCACGTGTGAATCTTCAATGTTTGCAGGGCAAATACGCGGGCATTGGCTATAACTGTAACTCCCCCAAGCAATTTCTTCGGCTTTCTGACAGGAGTTACAGCATGAAGCTTGCACTGATGATGAGCACCCTCTGCATCGCCACGCTTGGAGTGGCGGGGTGTTCGAGTAAGGTTGTCGAGCCTGACCAGTACTCCGGATTTCTCAAGGACTACAGCCAGCTCCGGGAAGCCAGATCACCGTCCGGTGCCGAGGTAATGCGTTGGGTCGATCCGAAGCTCGACATCAACCGGTTTACCAGCGTCTACGTCGAGCCGACCCAGCTCTATCCCAAGCCGCAGGCGACGGTGAAGATTCCGCAACAGACCCTCAACGGCATCACCAGCTACTACGATCAAGCGCTAAAGCGCGAAATCAGCAAGTCCTTGCCATTGGCCAACGGCCCTGGCCCCGGTGTAATCGTGGTACGTGCGGCGATTACTGCCGTGAGCAGCAAGACCGAAGGCCTCAAACCGTATGAAATCATCCCGGTTGCGCTGGTTGCGGCAGCGGTCAGCACGGCTAGCGGTATCCGCGATCAGGAAACCACACTCGCCACCGAAGCGGTGTTTCTCGACGGCGGCAGCAATAAGGTTGTGGCCCAGGTTGTGCGCAAGGGCACTGGCAAACCATTGGCAAACGACACTCAGGTAATGAAAGCCGATGACGTCAAAGCGGTGATCGATGGCTGGGCGGCGGACATGCATCAGTCCTATCTCAAGCTCAAGTCGAAGTAAGATCCGCCAGCGGGATCGTTCAGGGCGAACGATCCCGTGCGTGTTTCATCAGAACTCGGCTCGGGCCTGGCGGTTGTAATGACTGAGCAGACCGTCGTAACTCCGGTTGACTGCGTGGAAGTCGTCGCTCAGTTGCTGCGGTGGTGCGTGGTCCTGCCAGTCCTTGTGCAGTGTTTTCAACGCCGCCAGATAGCGGGTCGCTGGCTCGCCGATGTGGAACCACAGATCCCGCGCCGCGTCCGTCTTCGTCCTGAACGCGTTGTTTTGCGAGACGAGGAAGGGTGCCCGACGATCCCATGCCTGCTGCAGCTTTGCCGTGGTGTCGGCCAGCAATTGTGGCGTCAGTGTGCGGTTTCTCATGCCTTCATCGAGCAAGTCGATAGTTTCTCGGGCCTGGATCATGTATGCCAGTAAATACCAATGGATATCCTTGCCCAGACGCGCTTCCATCCGTTTCAGCTGTTCGGGGCGTTGCGCGGCGTCCAGTGGCAGCAAGGCTTCTCTCAGGGCCGTTGACGCCTTGATGTAACCGCTCGCAGCGGACTCGATGAATGCAGATTCGACAATGATGGCCGCCGGGTTTTGCGACCCGGTCGAAAAGCTGGCTTCCCTGTAAATCCGGCCGACCGGAATCACCGTCGCGAGTGTATTCAGCGAGCGGGCGTATTCAGTTGCCTTTCGCGCCAATTCGGGCTGGTAGGCCAGTAATTGAAGTTTTTCGGCGAGGCCTTGAGAGCAGACGTCGCGCTGTATGTCACGCACATTCAACGCATCGCTGTCGTCGAAATCCTTGAGGCCAAGCATCCATTGCTGGTTGTGAGGCTGAGGCGGCTGGGGACTCTTGTAACGGTCGTAAGCCACTCGCCATTGCACGTCGACCCGGTTGACGCAGCTGATGAGCGGGCTCAGGGCATTGGCCTGGGCGGTGATCGGCGCATCGCGTCCGTCCAGCCAGAGGTCGAGTTGTGAGAAGGGCCGACTGGCCCCCATCAATCCCATCACGACAACGGCGATCACCAGACCAATGGGGAACAACAAGTTCGCGTTTTTCACGGTCGCGCCTCCTTGCCGTACCACTGCTCAACGGTGGCCGGTGCGTTGCATTCGGTGGTGGTCGCCGGCATACGGCTGCACGAACGTTCAGTCCAGGGTTGCAACCCCTGATTACGGTTGACCGTGCCTTGGCTGGCGATCACGTTGATGACACCCAGCACAACGACCAGAACCACTATCCCCAGACTCGTCAGACAGATTTTCAGAATTGGGCTGCTCTGCTCCCAAGAGACCTGCGGTTTGACCTGGCGCCGCCGTACCAGCCCGAAAACTGCGAGGGTTGCGGTGTATACAACGCCAGCGATCGGACCGAAAAGCCAACTGAGTCCGGCTGCCATCAGCGCACAGGGAATGAGGTCGCGCAGAACTCCGAACGGCGGCGAGTCGGAGCGCAAGCCCAGGCGAAGGCGTGCACTGAGCCGGTCATCCAGTAACCACCAGCGATGGGCCAGGTCATGCACCAGCCAATTGAGCCCGGCTGCGATCACGGCAAATACGACCGTCGTGATCATGACAATGTTGATCAGCCCGCTGACGCGCAGGCCCTGCGGGATGAAGTGGGTAAAAGAGCCGATCAGACAAGCCAGCACGACACCCACGTATGTCGGCCAATCGTTGAAACTCAATTCCCAGTCGCGCCAGAAGAACGCGGTGCCACCGGGCATCTCCGCCCAGACCTGTGGGTTATTGGCGTACAGCGCCGAGCTCAACTTACGGCACTGGGCCCAGTCTTCTTCGCGCAGGCGTCGGGCCAGAGCGCGACGTTGATTGAAGGGGCCGTTGCCCAGGAGCATGCGCGCGGCGCGGTGTTCAGGCGTGGCGAGCGGTGCCTCGGCAAGCTGGCGCTGCCGCGCGAGAAAAATCGGCGCTTCATGACGGGCGAGCAGGCGCGTCCATTCACTCTCGGGGCAACGGTTGGTTGGGCCTGGGTGCCAGCCCTGGCCGGCGCATACCTGTTCGAAAAGGTTTGAGGACCAGTAACGGCTATCCAGCAGCAATTGACTGAGGAGCAGGTTGAGCCATTGCCGGTGCACTTCTGCTTCGAGCCACAGGTACTGCGTGCGAGACTTGTACGCCTGCAGAAAATCTTCGTCGTCCTCTAGTTCAAGGGCGTCACGCAGGGGGCGAGCGATACGCTCGCGCTGCTGAGCGAGCAGAAGCGTGATCGATTCCTCGTCCAGTTCAAGGCGCTGCCAGGCACTGAACCAGTGAAATGTGGGAATCGCCCAGTCCACCAGAGATTCCGATGTATCGGGATGCTCGATGCAGTGCTGCAGGACAGTGTCTTCGAGGATATGCGCGCAACCCTGTTGAACGGCCATCGCATGACGCTGGACCAGTTCGTCGAGGCTGATGCCCGCCAGCGAACGCGTCACCTGCTGCAACGCGTCGACTTCTACTACCGTCAGACCGGTAAGGTCCCAGTTGCCGTCGTCATCCTGCTGGTCGTCGTTGAACTGTGCCCATTCTTTGTAGTTGAGGGCCTGCTCATACGCGTCACGCAGGCGCTGAAAACCTTCGGCGTCGTCGTCCGGACGGGTCTTTTTGAAGAGGGCAGCGTATTGGCGTTTGATACTGCGCGTATCGGCGTCGGGCGTCAGGCCCAGGACGGTCCAGCAACTCATTGCGTATACAACTCCATGAAAACCTGCGACGCGACCCAGTGATGGCAATTTGATTTTGCGCACCCTACCTGTTTCGCGTCGAAAAGTCCTCAGCCGTTGCTCATTTGCCGACGAACCAGCGGAAGTATGGATTGCCGCCGTCGCTCTGCATCACTTCGCTCATGTCCCGCCCCAAGGCATCGCGGTCGCCGTTGTAGGCATGCAGGCTCGCGCGGTAGAACTGCAGCAGACGCTGGCGGTGGGTCTCCATTCGCTCAGTGAACCCGGTATCGGCATTCACCAGTGGCGGCGGCACATACAGATCCAGCAGCGCCGGCAGCACCCGGGTGATTTCCTTGCTGCGCACCCACGGCGCGTATTCGATTCGGGGCTGATCGTCAGTCACCGCCGGCGCGTTTACCGCAAAGCGTTCAAGGCCTGCGCGGTCGGTGACCCAGGTCGCGAGCAACGCTGGTGCCGAGCCAATCCCGACATCCTGCAAGGTGCTGCGTACGCTGGCCTGCTGGAAGCGCTCGGTGATTTTCGCCGCGTCCAGTTGCATCGGCTGCAGCGAACCGACCAGCAGCATCTCGTGGAACTCACTGGTCCACAGCGAGGCATACGGGAACACGTCGAGGAAGCTGCGTACCAGTGCGCGCGAATCGTCGATGTTCTGGGTCGGCAGCGGCAGCCACTGCGCGACGATGCCTTGTTGCTCCAGGCGACTGGCCGCTAGTTGATAGAAATCCCGCGAGTACAGATTGACCACACCGGCCGCCGATGGCGGTGGCGGTTCGAGGGTGATCAGGTCGTAGGTCTGCGGGCTGCGCAACAGTTCCTGACGACCATCGCGCAGGCGCACCTCGACGCCGGGATCGTTGGCAGCGTTGAAGTTGCCCTTGAACAGAGGCGCGGCCTTGACCACCGATGGCAGCAGTTCGGCGACCACCCGCTGTTCCAGGCCCGGATAGCGCAGCAGGGCGCCGGCGGTGATCCCGGTGCCGAAGCCGATCACCAGCGTCGAGCGCGGCTCGCCGTTATGGATCAGCAGTGGCAGCAGCGCCTGGATGCGCATGTAGCGCAGCGACGGCATGGCGTCGCCGGTGTTGGACACGCCTTGAATGTACAGGCGGTGGAAGCTGTTCTCACCACGGCCCTGAGCGACCACCGCCACGGTGCCGCCACGGCCTTCCTCGTAGAACGCCAGCGTGCCGTTACGCGCACCGGGCAGCAGACTGGCGAGTTTGTCCACTGGCGTCAGTACGGCCAACGCCACCGATACCAGTCCCAGCGCGACCACCGCCTGACGCCGGCCTTTTTTGACGTGATGCCCCTTGCGCACGGCCACGTAGCCGATGCCGGCCGCGATGATCGCCAGCAAGCCCAGCGTGCGCACCAGCCCCAGCGGCGGGATCAGCAGAAAACCGCAGAACATCACCCCGACAATCCCGCCCAGGGTGTTGAACGCAACCACGGCCCCGACATCGCGGCCGACCCGCTCACGACCGACACTCAAGCGCAGCGCCAGTGGAAACGCCGCGCCGAGCAACAGCGTCGGCACAAACACGATGCTCAGCGCCGCCACTGCGAAACGTGCGCTCATACCGGCCAGTTCGCTGGCGCCCAAGGCCAGCAGCCAGCTCTCGGCCTGACTCTGGGCCAACACCAGCCAGCGCCCGAGCAGGGCAATTTCCAGCAAGGCGATCAGCCCGGCACCGGCAATCAACAGACCGAACACGCCCCATGGATCGCGAATGCGCTCGACGCGGCGGGCGAGCAGGGCGCTGCCGATGAACAGCCCGGTGAGATACGTCGCGAGCACCACGGCAAAAGCGTAGGTGCGGGTGCTCATGAACTGCACGATCGACTGCGACCAGACCACTTCATACCCCAGCGCCACGCCGCCGGCGATGGCGTACAGCCACAGTGCGGTGCGGTCCGCGGCTTTCTCGGTGTGATGTTTGACCGCAGCCGTAATCGGCGTCGGCACCTGACGCTGCAACCACAGCGCACCGGCTGCGGCCAGCAGATTGAGCATCGCCGCAAACAGCGCACTGCCACGCACACCAAGAGTGACGATCAGCACGAACGCGGCGAGCAGGGTGCCGACAATCGCGCCGAGGGTGTTGGCCGCATACAGCTGACCGCCGGCCCTGCCCGGATCCGCGGCCAGCGAGCGCACCAATACCGGGAGCGTGCCGCCCATCAACACCGCCGGAATCCCCACCAGCGTGAACGGCAAGCACCAGGCGAGAAGGCCGACATGACCTTGCAACCAGGCAAACGGGCTCGCCGCCAGGCTCATCGCAACCGTGGTGCCAACACCAAGAATCGCCACCAACACTTCCAGCCCGGCGTAAAGCAGCACCGGTTGCTGAAAGCGATCAGCCCAGCGCCCGAACAGCCAGCCGCCAATGGCCAGCCCGGCAAAAAACGCGCTGATGCCGGTGGTGATGGCATAGACCTCGACGCCGACCACCAGCGACAACTGCTTGATCCACAGCACCTGATACACCAGCGCGGCGGCGCCGGAGATGCACAACAGCAGGGCGGGGATCAGCAGCGCCGGGGTGGCGGCTTGAGTGGTGGGTATGGCCGACGGCTTGCTGGCGATACGTGAGGACATGCGGATTGCCTTATTTCAATTCGGAAAATGCTGTGTCGGTGCCGGCCTCTTCGCGAGCAGGCTCGCTCCCACACTGGACTTGTGTCCACCACAAATCCCCTGTGGGAGCGAGCCTGCTCGCGAATGGGCCGATACGATCCCAGATTGGAAACAGGGCCGCCCGCCAATGAGGGCGGACGGCAGTTCAACGGTCTTACTGCGCAGCCGGAGCCGCTTTCATTTTCTCTTCAATCTTCGCGTCAACCGCAGCACGGATCTGGTCGATGCTGAAACTCGCCGGTTTCTGGCTTGGCGGGTACTCGATGAAGGTCTGCAGGAAGCGGGCTGCCTTGGTTGTCGCAACGGCAACCAGGTAAACGTTTTTGGTCGACCAGTCGTAGTATTGATCGGAAACCACGTCGGCCCGCTCGTACGGGTCCATTCTCAGGTTGAAGATCTTGGGCACGCGCAAGGGCGTGAACGGATTGCTCCACACCGCAAAACCACCCGGCGCTCGCTGCTCGGCGAAAACGGCCTTCCAGTTGCCAAAGCGCATTGAAACCAGCATGCCGTCGTCGTTGAAGTAGTAGAACTCCTTACGCTCACCGTTGGGTTGCTGGCCGGTCAGATAGGGCAACTGGTTGTAACCGTCCAGATGCACTTTGAAGTTGTTGCCTCCGGAGGTCGGCGCCCAGCCCTTGAGCAGCTTGTCTTTCACCTCGGTGTCACCGGCAGCAGCGAGCAAAGTCGGGAACCAGTCCAGGCCCGAGAACATCTCGTTGGACACTTCCCCCGGTTTGATCTTGCCCGGCCAGCGAATCATCGCCGGTACACGGTAGGCGCCTTCCCAGTTGGAGTTCTTCTCGTTACGGAACGGCGTGGTCGCCGCGTCCGGCCAGGAGAACTGGTTCGGGCCGTTGTCGGTGGTGTAGACCACGATCGTGTTGTCGGTGATTTTCAGGTCGTCGAGGGTCTTGAGCAGTTTGCCGACATCTCCGTCGTGTTCCAGCATGCCGTCGGCGTATTCGTTGCCGGGCATGCCGCTCTGGCCCTTCATCGAGTCACGCACGTGGGTGAACAGGTGCATGCGCGTGGTGTTCATCCAGACGAAGAACGGCTTGTCGGCCTTGGCCTGTTTCTCGATGAACGCTTGCGCGGCAGCGGTGGTTTCGTCGTCGATGGTTTCCATGCGCTTGGTGGTCAGCGCGCCGGTGTCCTCGATCTTGCCGTCGGCGAAACTGTGGATTACGCCCCGTGGCGAGTTGGCTTTGACAAAGTCCGGGTCATCCTTGGGCCAGTAGGGGCGTTCGGGTTCCTCTTCGGCGTTCAGGTGATAGAGGTTGCCGAAGAACTCGTCGAAACCATGGTTGGTCGGCAGGTATTCATCTTTGTCCCCAAGGTGGTTCTTACCGAACTGACCGGTGGCGTATCCCTGAGACTTGAGCGCCTGAGCGATGGTGATATCGCGCTTTTGCAGGCCCACCGTCGCTCCCGGCGCACCGACTTTCGACAGGCCGGTACGCAGCGGCGTCTGGCCGGTGATGAACGAGGATCGTCCGGCGGTGCAGCTGTTCTCCGCGTAATAGTCGGTGAACATCATGCCTTCTTTGGCAATCCGGTCGATGTTCGGGGTCTTGTAGCCCACCACGCCCATGGAGTAGGCGCTGATGTTGGTCTGGCCGATGTCATCACCAAAGATGACGAGAATGTTGGGTTTCTCAGCCGCTGTGGCCGTTGCCGACAGCGCCATCACCGAGGTTGCCACCAGGGCGAGTTTCGGTAGCCACTTGCGTATGCGAGTCATCTGACTTGCTCCTTATCGCGGGGGTCGTTGTTGCGACTTACGTTTCTTGCAGTCCTGCATCACGCTTTTTCTTATTGCACCTGCCCGGTTGCCGGTGGCTCGAACGGGTAGATCCGGCGCCATTCGGTCGCCATGTCCACCACGGTCCAGCCACGGGAATTTGCTTCGTCGAGGGCTTTGTCGAGTCGCCCGATATCGGATTTTCGGTCGTAGGCCCACTCGCGTCTGGCGTCGGTGTGGTGCACCAGCCCCATGAAGCGTTTGCCGGGGCCGGCGGCGATCCACTGCAGCATCTGCAGGTCGCCGTCGGAGTTGCCGAACGCGAGGATCGGCCGTTTGCCGATCACTGCATCAATGCTTTCCGGTTTGCCCGGGCCGTCGTCGTTGTGCGCCAGTTTCCGGGTGCGCAGGATCGAGGCCTGGCCGTCCTTGAACTGGAACGCGGTGACGAACGTGGTGCCGATCACCTGTTCCGGCGGGATGCCGTAGACCTTCTCGGCAAAGGCGCGCATGAACGCGGTGTCGCCGCCGGAAACGATGTAGGTTTTGAAGTCCTGGCTGCGCAGGTAGTCGAGCATTTCCAGCATCGGCTGGAAGATCATTTCGGTGTAGGGCTTGCCGGTCTTCGGATGTCGGGCCTGACTCAGCCAGGTCTTGGCGTAGTCGTCGAAAGCCTCGGTGGTCATGCCGGTGTGGGTGGCGCCGAAGATCTTGATAATCCCGTCCATGCCGGCGGCGGCCAGTGCCTTATGATCATTTTCCAGCACGGCTTTGAATGGCTGGGTGGTTTTCCATTCCGGGTGCTGCGGCGCATTGCGCTTGACCTCATCGAGGGCGAACAGCAACTCGAAATACATCGGCTGCTCGCTCCACAGGGTGCCGTCGTTGTCGAACACGGCAATGCGATCGGCGGGTTTGACGAAATCTTTGCCGGACTGATCGGTGACCGCTTGCACAAACTCGATGATGTGTTTTTTGGCCGGGCCGTCGTTCCATGACGGCAGTGGCTCGCTGGCCTGGGCCAGCAGTGGCAATGCCAGCGCAAACACCAGCGCAAGGCTGAAACGTTGACGCTGCTGCGGTGGATGGGTCATGGGAAATCCCTTTCATGAACGGGGTTGAGCGGGCGCAGGGCCGACGCCGGTTTGTGCGCCTGTTGTTCGGCCTGATTGTGAAGCGTAGTCAACGATTCACGCAGTTGAGCGAGTGTTTGTGCAGTCTGTGGATCACGTCCATAAAGCCCGCGCAACAGGCCTTGCAGGCGCGGGCCGGCATTCACCAGTTGCAGCCCGAGGCGACTGCGCCGCAGCCACAGATACAAGGCGCTCAATTGCGCCGGTTGTGCCTGCAGCTGCGGGTTGATCTGCTGCCAGGCGAAGTCCGCCGATTGCTCCCAGGCCAGTTGCCGCGCGTACTTGCGCGCCTGCCATTGGTGCCGTGCACGCAACAGCGCCGGACGCAGCCAATAACCGACGCCAATGCACACGGCGAGCAGCGCCAGCCACAGCAACCAGCGCGTGGAAAAATGCGGGTTGTTGCGGCCGAGCTGCTGGAGATCGTCGGTGATCGAAAACACCGGTTTGTAGGCGCTGTTGGCTGCGGCTTCGAAGGTCACTGCCGGCACTTGCGCAATGCGGCTCTGCTGCGTTTTGACGTCCCACCATTTCACCGCGATGGCCGGCAGGGTGTAGGCGCCAGCCTTGTCGATGCGGTAGATGACGGCGTCGATCCGCTGACCGCCGAGCACGTTGCCGCGGCCGTCATCCAGGCGGGTGACTTGTGGGGCCTGCAGGTAACGACTCAGGCCGGCCACGTCAGCCAATGGCGGAACCGGGAGCGCCATCGCCAGTGCGCCATCGGCTTGCAGGAGCAGTTGCCGGGTGATGCTGTCACCGGTTTTCAACGGGGTTGCCGAGTTGGTCAGGCTTTGGCTCAGGCGCACACCGCTGGCCACCAGCGGCGTTTCTCCGGGTTTGAAGCCGGGTGGCTGGGTGGTGCTGAAGTGCAACGGTTGGCTTTGGGCGCTGATCGCTGTGCTGGCCTGACCGGGTGTCGCACTGACCGTCAACGGCGGAATATCGAAGCGGCGGGCGACATTCGGGGTGATCAGGTAGCTGTAGCGCAAGCCGCTGAAGGATTGCCCGTCGATGGTCTGATTCAGGTGTTGGGCCTGGCCGTCCGGCGGCGTGACCAGGGCGCCGTCGAGTTTCAGTTCGGGCAGGGTGGCGGCGCTGGTGAACCAGGTGTCGGTGAGCACGTCGACTTGCAGCTCGAGCAGTCCGCCGACCATCGCGCCTTCGGCGGGTTGCAGGTGCGCCTGGATTTTCAGTTGGGGTTCGGCGGCAGAGGCATTCAGGCTGAGCAAGCCGGTCATGAGCAAGGTGCAGATTTTTTTGCTGGCAGATCTGGCCTCATCGCTGGCAAGCCAGCTCCCACAGGGGGTGTCTGTGTTTTCGCCAATCGAGTTAACAGCGCAAAACCTTGTGGGAGCTGGCTTGCCAGCGATGAAGCCAACCCGGTTCATGGCCTGGCCCCCGACTGATCCTGCAAACTGAATTTCTGCTTGAGAAACTTCGCCGGCGAGGTGCTCAGGTTCTGCAGCCACAACGCATCGGACGTCGCCTGCTCGGTCTCGACCTTTTTGCTCTGGCCCTTGCCCGGCGCCTTGTCGAATTTCACTTCGTCCGGTTTGGTCTCGGGGGCGTTCTTTTCGGCGCTGTCGGTGTCCTTGAGCAACGCCTGCGCCAGCGCCAGATTGGCCGTGGCTTCAGGGAACTGCGGTTGCCGTTGCAAGGCTTGGGTATAGGCGGCGATCGCCTGATCGAACTTGAAGCGCCGCACGTAAATGTTGCCCAGGTAGAACCACGCTTGCGCCGTGTCCAGCCGGGCGAAGGTCGCCAGTGCGAGGTCGTAATCTGCTGCGTGATAGGCCGCCACGCCTTTCCAGTACGGATCGACAAACAGCGCCGCCGCTTGCGGCCAATGCTCATGCTCGGCGGCCCAGCGCCCTTGCTGATCGCGGGTGAAGAACGCGTCGGTCAGTGCGCTGGCCTGGGCGGGTGCAGCAGGCCAGCCAAGGCTTGTGGCCAACAGCAGCGCCGGTACCCAGTTGATGCTCCAGCCCTTGCGCACACCGAGCAGCGCCAACAATAGAAGAGGCCAGCACAGCCAGTAACCGGCGTCTTTCCAGTGCAATTGCTGTTGTTCGGCGCTGGCACTCTGGAAATGTTGTTGCGCGTGCAGCTCAATCCAGTCCAGATCATCGTCGTCGAGGGTGAGGCTGCCCAGCGGCGCGTCAAGGGCGGCGGCCAATTGCTTGAGTGCCGCCGGATCGAAATGGCCGAGCAGCGGACGCCCGTTGCTGTCGACTGCCGGCTGGCCATTGGCGCCCTGAATCACGCCGCCATCCGCGTTGCCCACCGCCAGTACCAGTACCTGCAATTGGCTGTCGTCGAGTTGTTTGCCGAGACCATCGAGCTGTGCAACGTCAGCGCCGTCGGTGATCAACAGCAGGCTGCCCGGGGTTTGCTCGGCGCTGAGCAGGCGTTTGGCCTGCTCGATGACGGCGCTAACGTCCTTGCCCGGTTTGTCGATGAGACCTGTGCCCAGCGCCTGAATGAAGGTGTCGAGCAGCGCCGGATCGTCGGTCGGCGGCAACACCAGATGCGCGCTGCCGGCATAGGCGATCAGTGCGGTGCGGGCGCCGGCGCGACGCTGAATCAGGTCGTGGAGTTTGTGCTTGGCCGCTTCCAGGCGCGTCGGTGGCACGTCGCTGGCGTCCATCGATGGCGACAGATCCACGGCGACGATCAGCGGCGCGCGATTCTGCAGAAAGTCCGGGCGATCCTGCTCCCAGGTCGGCCCGGCGGCGGCGAGCGCCCCGAGTGCCAACACCGCGCACAGCCAGTGCACCGGGCGCAGACGCTGCTGATCCGTTGGCGTGACCAGCAGGTGCGGCAGCAAGTGTTCGGCGATGTTGCTGCGCAGCCGCCGTTGCAAGTCGCGGCTGCGGCGCCAGAGCAGCGGCAGCAGCGCGGCGAACAGCGCGAGCAGCAACCACAGCGGGCGTAAAAAGTGGAAGTCGCTGAGATTGATCTCCATCTCAGGCCTCCTGCCGCTGGCGGGCCAGCGCCAGGCGCGGGCGCAGCAGGGCACCGAGGTGATACAGCGCCAACAGCGTCAGCGCCGCGCCCAGCGGCCAATGAAACAACTCGCGTTGCGGCTGATGGCTAAGGGTTTTCACTTGATGCGGCGTGAGGCGATCGAGGGTGCTGTAGACCTGATCCAGTGCCGTACGATCTTCGGCGCGGAAGAACTGCCCGCCAGTGGTTTGGGCGATCTGTTGCAGCCCGCGCAGATTGACCTGCGCCTCGCCGGACGCCGTCGGGTCGCCGATGCCGATGGTGTGAATGACCACGCCTTTGTTGGCGGCCATTTCCGCGGCGTGGTCGGGGGTGATCGCGCTGCTGGTGTCGTTGCCGTCAGTGAGCAGGATCAGCACCTTTTGCTGTTCGTGCGCCTGGTCGAGCAGCTTCAGACTCAAACCGATGGCATCACCGATGGCGGTGTTCGGCCCGGCCATGCCGATGCCGGTATCGGCCAGCAAAAGCGCAAGGCTGGCGTGATCGAGAGTCAGCGGCGCCTGCGGATAGGCACCGCTGCCGAACTCGATCAGACCGATGCGGTCATCCTTGCGCTTGGCGATGAAGCCTTGCACCACCTGTTTGACGGCGGCGAGGCGATTGATTTTCTGGCCATCGGCATTGCTGAAATCTTCAGTCTCCATCGATTGCGAGAGGTCGATGGCGAGCATCAGGTCGCGTACCGGTTGCTGGCGTTCGATGGGCTTTTCGACGAACACCGGGCGCGCGGCGGCGAGCAGGATCAACGTCCACACCAGAAGATTGAGCAGCATTTGCCAGGGGTTCTGACGATTGCCGACCCGGCTCGGCGCTTCCCCGACGGCGCGGCTCATGGCGCCGAAAAACGGCACGCGCACGGCGCTGCGCGCCTCCTGATACGCCGGTAGATAACGCAAGGTCAGCCACGGCAATGGCAGCAGGAGCAACAACCACGGGTAATCAAGCTGCCACATGGTGCTGCTCCACCCAATGTTGGCAGGTGTCGAACAGCGCCTGGCGCTGTTCGGCGGGGAGGGCGCGCAAGGTGGCGTCGGGGGCGTAGGCGAGTAGGGCCAGTTGTGCGCTGAAGTCGTCGGGCAGCCTGGTTTTGCAGTGCTGCTGCAGAAAGGCTTGCCACTCATCTTTCCCCAGCGCCGCAGGACTCTGTGGGAGCGGGCTTGCTCGCGAAAGCGCTGTGTCAGGCGCCATCAATGTTGGATGTGCCGACGCCTTCGCGAGCAAGCCCGCTCCCACAGGGGTTGCGTTCCAATTCCGGGATTGGGTTGGCATCGAAAGGGCCACGCGTTTGAGCAGTTCGGGCAACTCGCGCAGGGCATTGAGATCATCACTGCGCTCACGCAACTGCGCCAGCCGCACCAGCGCTTCGCGCCGATACTGATCCCGTCGCCACTGCACATAACGCCGCACGCCAACCATCAACGCCAGCACAACCAACAACGCCAGCAACAGCCACCAGCCCCAGGTCTGCGGCGCATAACTCACCGGCACCGGCAGGCTCAGCTCCTTGAGCTGGCTGATGTCGGGGATATTCGGGTTCATCGCCGTGGGCCGGCAGACTTGCCAAGCTCGGCGCGCAATTGCGCGTGGGCCTCTTCGGCGGTGCTGAACATCATCAGCGGCACCTGACTGCGGCGCAGCAGGGTGGCGACGTCCTTAAGGCGGCCACCGAGATAATCACCCAACGGCTGATGCACGCTGCGTTTCTCGACAGCCAGTTCCACCTGCAATTGGCCTTGGGTGACCAGCAGCCGGCCATCGCTCGGCAGCTTCAAGGCCAGTGGATCGTAGACTTGCAGGGCAATCACGTCGTTGTGCGCGCGCAGTTGCCGCATCAATTGCAAGGTGCGTTCACCCGCCCCGGCGAAGTCGCTGACGATGCAGATCAAATGGTCATGCCCGGCCAGCGCCAGGCAACGCTGCAAGGCCTTGTCCAACTGGTCCTCGTCTTCGGCGTCGGGATTGGCCGCGTTCAGCGCCTGATTCTGTTGCGCCACGTGGCTGAGCAAGGCCTCGACCCGTTTGCGGCTGCGCAACGGCGCGATGCTGTCGATGCGCTGATCGTTGAACACCAGACCGCCCACCCGGTCACCGGCGTTGAACACCATCCACGCCGCCAGTGCCGCCAGTTCAGCGGCGAGGGCGGATTTGAAACTGCGTTGCGAGCCGAAGAACATCGACATGCGCTGATCGACCACGACCAATGCCGGGCGATCGCGTTCTTCAGTAAAAGTGCGAACCACCGGTTTGCCTGTACGCAGGGAAGCGCGCCAGTCGAGGTGGCGTAAATCATCACCGGGCTGATAGCGGCGCAACTCATCGAAGTTCAAACCACGGCCACGCAGGCGCGAGGCATGGTTTCCGGCAAGGATGCTACCCTGGGGCTGGCGCGCCAGAAAACTCAGGTCACGGGCCTTGAACTCCAGCGCCATCAATTGCGCCAGAGACACGTAGACCAGACCGTCCGTGTTCACGCCGGAATCGCCACTTTATCCAGCAAACGGTCGAGCACCTGATCAGCAGTCACGCCATCCGCGACCGCGTCGTAGCTCAATTGCAGGCGATGGCGCAGCACCGGATGCACCACGGCGCGCACGTTATCCGGCGAAACAAAATCCTGGCCCTGCAACCACGCGTCGGCCCGCGCACAACGATCCAGGCCGATGCCGCCACGGGGACTGGCACCGATGCTGATCCAGCGTCCGAGGTCTTCGTCGTAATCGGCCGGGTGGCGAGTGGCGTTGATCAGGTCGATCAGATAGCGGTCGATGGCCGGTGATACGTGCACCGCGCTGACCTCCTTGCGCGCAGCGAAAATCACTTCCTGTGACAGGCTGAAGCCCTTGCCCGGTGCGGTGTTCGCACCCTGGGCAAACTCCTCGGCGCGCAACAGGCGCAGCACCTGGCTTTCATTGTCGGCGCTGGGGTAATCCAGCAGCACCTTCATCAGGAACCGGTCCATCTGCGCTTCCGGCAACGGATAAGTGCCTTCCTGCTCGATCGGGTTTTGCGTGGCGACCACAATGAACAGCTCCGGCAGCACATGGCTGGTGCCGGCCACGGTAATCTGCCGTTCCTCCATGGCTTCCAGCAGCGCCGCCTGCACCTTGGCCGGGGCGCGGTTGATCTCGTCGGCGAGGATCAGATTGCCGAACAGCGGGCCTGGCTGGAAGCGGATCTCGTTTTGCCCGGCGACCTGATGCAGCACTTCGGCGCCGGTGATGTCCGAGGGCAGCAAGTCGGGGGTGAACTGGATGCGGCTCATCTTCGCGTCCAGATGCGTGGCCAGCGCCTTGACCGTGCGCGTCTTGGCCAGCCCCGGCAGGCTTTCGAGCAGCAAATGCCCGTTGGCCAGCAGGCCAAGGAGGATCTGCCGAATGACCTGATCCTGGCCGAGTACGGCTTCGGCGATGCTCGCTTGCAGGGCATTGAGGTCGGTGAGTGTGGTCATGGGACAGTCCTTTGTGGCCGGTCTAGAAAAACGCCAGGGTCATGTTGACGGCAATTCCGTTGCCTTCAGGGCGGTTCTTGGTGTCGAACTCCGGCACCCAACGCGCACTGATGTTGGCCTGAGCGTCAGCGAATTTTCCGGCCCAGGCGACCACCGGCCCGGCGCCGACGGAGCGTCCACGGAAGCCATTCAGGCTGTCGGCGGTCTGCCCCTTGTCGTCGGTGATTTGCTGGATATAACCCGCCGCCAGACCGGCGCTCCAGCCACTGCCGAAGCCATGAGTCCACAAGGCGTCGAGGGTGAAAATATTGCCGTTGCGGTAATCGGTGGCGGTGTTTTCGGTGTAGAACTCCAGGCCACTGGACAGGGTGAACTCGCCACCCTTGCCGTCCAGATGGGTGAAGGCCACGGTGGGCATGAACGTGTAATTGTTCTGCCCCGGGTTGGCCAGGCGATTGTCGTTGTAGGCGCCGGTCGGCACGTAGATCGGCAGGGAGAACGCGATGTGGTTCAACTCGTCGAAGTGGTAGCCGGCGGCAATCGGGGTGACCAGCGCGTCGGCGAACTGAGTCCCGGAATCGCTGGTGCCGAGGGTGCGTCCGCGCGGGCCGGTGATGGCTGCGTCAATGTCGGTGTACTGCACTGGAACGCCGATTGCCGAGGCGAAGTTCCATGGGCCTTTGCCGGTGTCCCAGATGTGCGTCAGGTTGGTCATGGTGTAGGACACTTTCATGTCGATCCCGGCACTGACTTCACCGGAAATCGGCGCGCCGCGACTGCCCTTGAGCGATCCGTCGTACCAGATGCTGGTGACCGAGACTACCCAGCCCGGTTCGGGCGGGATGATCCCGGCGTTGGAATACACCTGTTGCCCGGTGATTGGCCGGCCCACGCCACCTTCAGCTGCATAGAGTTGAGTACTGCCGATCATGCACAGCGCCAGCAGCGGACGCACAACGTAAGGCTTGACCATCACTGGCTCCGTTTATTGTTTTGAGTTGACCGGGTTGAGCAGCGGCATCTTCCATTCGCCGCTGGCCACTTCCGGCTTCGGCAGGTACAGGCGCAACACGCCGTAGAACGGCCCGTTCGGTGCCGGCAGCCAGTTGGCCTGCTTGTCCTTGCCGGGATTTTTGTGCTGCACGTAGAGGGTCAGCCCGCCGTCGGCATCGAGCTTCAAGTCGGGCAGCATCCGCGAGTTGATCAGGTAGCGATTGAGCGGGTTGGCCACCAGCAATTTGCTCTTGCCGTCATACATGGTCAGCGACCAGAAGGCGTCGGCCGGGGGCAGGGCGCCTTTGTCGAAATGCAGGGTGTAGTCGTGTTTCGCCGCGTCGACCGGCTGGCCGTCCTTGTCGACGAAATAACCGATGTAGTTCGCCTCTTCGGCAGAGTTGCCGAAAATGCCCATGTTGGCGCCGGCGTAGCGATACAGGTAATTGCCCTTGAGGTGATCGCGGGTGCCAAACAGGTCACCACTGCTGATTTCGTGCGTGTCGACCTTGTCTTTCTTGAACGCGGCGAATTCCGCTTTGGCATCACTGATGCCGTCTTCAAGGGCCTTGCGTTGCTCGGCGCTGAGCTGTTTCAGGTCGAATGGCTGACCGGCACCGATGCCGATTTTGGCGAAGCGCGCGAGCAGGTCTTTTTCGACGTCCTGCGGCGGAGTGAAGGCGAGCATGAAGTTCAGGTAGCGAAACAGCTCCGGCGTTTCGCTCATGGTCGGCGTCGGTTTCGGCCAACTGACTTTCGGTGCTGGCGCCGGAGCTTTCTGTTTCACGTATTTGCTCAGCGGCTCGACCTTGTAGCCTTTCTGGATCTGCCTGACCTTGCCCAGATCTTTTTCGTCGAACAGCTGCGTGCGGTACAGCGCGTAGGCGATGTTGCTTTCGCTGCGCACCAGGCGGTCGATGTTGATCGGCTGCTGACCCTGCCAGTCAGGCCCGGCGATCATGAAATGGCCACCGTTATTCCCGGTGCTGCGGGTGCCCAGATAAGCGAAGTTCTGCGTGTAGGCGTCGATCAGTTGTACCGAGTAATAACGGTGCTCTTCGATCGGCGGCAAGGTCAGGATCAGCGGTTCGCTGCGCAAGTCCATCCAGACGAACGAGTAGGGCGTGTCGGCGTTCGGCGTGACGAACGCGGTGTCCTTGGCGGTGAAGGCCTTGGCGGTATTGCCGATCTGGTTGAACGGTGCCTTGAAGTTCGGGCTCTTGCTGTCCACGGCCTGGGTGTAGAGGGTCTTGTACATCTCCACGACCGGGAAGCCATACAGATAAGCGTCCTTGGCGATGCCTCGGGCTTCTTCGGGGCTGGCGCTGAAATCGGCCCAAGCGCTGCTGCTCAGGGCGAGGGTCAGAGCGGTCAGCCATAGATTGCGTGTGTTCATGCGGCGTCCTTATTCATTGCACGACCGTGATGTCGTCGAGTTTCCAGCTCTTGTCGAAATAGGCTTCGGTCGGCGCGTACAGGCGGAAGTAGCTGAACCAGTGCTTGCCGGGCACGGTTTGCACCCAGTTGTTCTCGAAGCCTTTGGGTGCGCTTGGGCCGAAGTACAGGTCCACCGAGCCATCGGCGTTTTTCTTCAGATCCTGGCGCGAGGACAGATCGGCCTTGCGCTGCGGATTGTCGATCAGGCAACGGCTGTCGATGTCGTACACGGTCATCGACCAGAACTGCTTGGCCGGCGGGTTGGCGCCGACGTGCAGGCGATAGGTCTTGCCGCCGTCGAGCCAGTCACCCTTGGCGTCGGTGTAGGCACCGAGGTAGGTCTGACCGAGGCCCGGGGTCTTGGAAACCATGCCCTTGGTGTTGGTCACCGCTTCATAAAACCAGGCGCTGCGTTCCCACAACTGGTCGTAATAGGCCACGCGTTGCGACGGTTCGGCGATGTTCAACACCGTGTCCCAATGCCGGTCGGGCCAGTACTGCGCGTCAGGAAAGCGCTTGGCAAAGGTGTTGGCCTTGGCGATCAGTTCACCGACCTGCGCGCCGGACTCCAGGGCCTGACGCTGCTGGGTGTTGGGGTTGAAGGGTTTGTCCTTCTCGATGCCGAGACTGGCGAGCATCGCCATGTAGAAGCGGTCACGTTCATTCACCGGTTCTTTCTGGATGATCTGATGCAGCCGCTGCCAGTAAGCGATGCCGCGCGGCTGGGTGCCCGACCACTTTTTACCGTCAGGCGAAAGCAGGCGGGTCTTGCTCGGCTCGGCGCGTTTGGCGTACGGGTACATCTTGAATTGCTCGACCAGCGCCTTGCCTTTGGCCGGATCCGGATCCAGCACCCGGAAGCCCACCAGCACGTTCATGGTTTCCGATTTGGCCAGGTAATACTTGTCGGCATCGGCCGGTGGCTCCGCGCCTGGCGGCAGCACCAGGTATTTGCCGCCCTGGCCTTTGTCCGGGCCGGTCTGGCCCATGTCGATGATCGCCCGCTGCCAGAAATCGCCGATGCCGCCGGCGGTCGGTCCCGGTGGCAGTTCAATCACCAGCGGCCCGGTTTCGCTGAGGTCGACGAAGCCGAGAATGTACGGCGTGGTGGCATTGGCGGTGATCACGCCGAGCTTGTCTTCGTAGCTGTCGAGCACCAGCAGATCGCCGCTGCGCGCGCCGAGCTTGTCGCGAAATTCTTCCTGCCACTGCGCGTAGGACACCAGCGGCAAGGCCCACAGGTAACTCTGGGTCGCTTGCTGGAAATCCAGCTCGGCGTAGAGTTTGGCGATCGACTCATGGGCCGGCAGTTCGCCCTCCATGGCGATCTTGCCGATACGCGTGTCGAGCTCCTGAGCACCGACGCCGCAGCTGGCGAACAGGGTCATCAGGCTGAAACCGGCGGCGCGTAAAGCGATGTGCATGGCGATGTCCTTATTTTCCGAATGTCACGTTGATCCCGGCGAACAGGGTGAATTGCGGCACGCCATCGCCTTTGCGTTCGACGGTCCACTGCGGTTCGAGGAAGGCGTTGAGAATATTGCTCCCGGACTTCCAGACTTTGCCCGCACCCAGGCCGATCGGGATGTAGTGAGTGTTGTTCTTCAGGTCGAACGTCCAGGTGCCGGTGGAGCGCAGGTACCAGCCTTTTTCCAGGTTATGAATGATGAACGGCTGCAGGGTTGCGGTTTCGACATGCGCGCGGTCGTGGTCACCGGCGAACGAGCTCTGGTACTGCACCAGCGCACCGAGCAGGCCGCGCGGCGACGAATCGATCGCTACCGCAGCGAGGCCGGCCTGCCACTTGCCGGTGCCCAGTTCGTCCTCGGCAGCGGTCGGCGCGGTGATCTGCGGGCCAATACCCAACTGCACGCCGTCGGTCTTGAGCAGAAAGATGTCGAACAGATTGAGATCGCCGATGCCGGTGCTGTAGCCGCCGCGCGGATCGGGGCGGGTGCTGATCGGCATCGTTGCCCGCAGCAATTGCGGCACACCGATGAAATCGTTGGGCGCAATCGGCAACGTGCCGCGCAGCAAAGCATCGTTGGTGTGCAGGTTGCTGTCGAACAGCTTCGGCGTGTAGTAATCCTGCAGGTTTGCGCCGGGCGCGAGGTTCAGCGGGTTGTTGCTTTTGTTGGCCTCCTCGGCGTTATTTGCCAGGGCACAAACCACAGGCGCCAGCGAACTCGCCAGCAGCAGGGCGCGAATCCCCAATTTTTTCGACATGATCCCCGTTTCCCTGGTGGCTACTGCATGGACGACCCGGCACTTCTCGGCCGTTGGACGTAATTCCTTTCTTAATCAAGCCTGTAGGACACGTCTGATTCACGCTAGCAGCTAATCGGGAGTTAGCCAGTCGAAGGGATTAATTCTTTGGTTTTGTCTAAGGGGTCTCAGTCGGGTGGTGAGCTGATCAATCAAATGTGTGTTGTCAGTGCTGACGCTTTCGCGGGCAAGCCACGCTCCCACAGGTATTGAAGCGTTCACAAATCCTGTGACCGACTCGATGTCTGTGGGAGCGTGACTTGCCCGCGATGGCAATTTCAAATTCAACCCGGCATGGGATCAGGCATTTTTCTTCGCTTGCTCGCGAACACGCTCTTCCTGCGCCCGCGCCTCAGGCGTGAACTCGGCGCCGAAATCCTCTGCGGAGAAGATCTGGCGGATTTCGATATCAGAATCGCCTGGCATCGGATTCGGGCAGCGTTTGACCCATTCGATGGCTTCTTCCTTCGACTTCACTTCCCAGATCCAGTAGCCGGCCACCAGCTCCTTGGTTTCGATGAACGGGCCGTCGATGACCGTGCGCTTGTCGCCGGAGAAATGCACGCGCGCGCCTTTGCTGCTCGGGTGCAGCCCATTGGCGTCAATGAGGATGCCGGCCTTGACCAGTTCTTCGTTGAAGTTGCCCATGGCGGAGATCAGCTCTTCACTGGGCATGATGCCGGCTTCGGAATCGGCGCTGGCTTTGACAAGGATCATGAATCGCATGGTGGTTTCTCCAGGGAATGGGGTTGATTCACTGCTTAGTCGAACGGGCAGGGCGTGAATCGACACGTCTCTGAATAAAAGATGCAGTCCGGCGTTTTAACAAGCAGCAAAAGCACTACAGACCACACGGATCCTCTGTAGGAGTGAGCCTGCTCGCGATGGCGTCATTTCAGTTAGCGAATAGCTGCCTGATACACCGCCATCGCGAGCAGGCTCACTCCTACAGAGGATCGTTGCGCGGTTGTATACAATTTTTCGCGCAGGCCCCTGACAATTTTCAGTCAGGGCATAGGTCGTCGGACAATTTCGTGGTTAACTTCGGCCTCTTGCATGCTCAATAACCACGTTAAGAAGGACTAAAGTCATGGCTCAAGTCACCCTCAAAGGCAACCCGGTTCAAGTCAACGGCCAGTTGCCACAAGCCGGTTCCAAGGCGCCAGCCTTTTCCCTGGTTGCCGGCAATCTGTCCGACGTCACCCTGAAAGACTTTGCCGGCAAGCGCAAAGTGCTGAACATCTTCCCAAGCGTTGATACCCCGACCTGCGCGACTTCGGTACGCAAGTTCAACGCTCAGGCCAACGAACTGAACAACACCGTGGTGCTGTGCATCTCGGCTGACCTGCCATTCGCCCAGGCCCGCTTCTGCGGCGCCGAAGGCCTGGAAAACGTGCAGAACCTGTCGACCCTGCGCGGTGCCGAGTTCATCGAAAACTACGGCGTGGCCATCGCTGACGGCCCGCTCAAAGGCCTGACCGCCCGTGCCGTGGTAGTTCTGGACGAGAACGACAACGTTCTGCACAGCGAACTGGTCAAGGAAATCGCTGAAGAGCCGAACTACGACGCAGCACTCGCCGTTCTGAAATAAGCGCTTTTACAATTGTTAACGGCCTGGCCCTGTCCAGGCCGTTTTCATTTGTGTATCAGTGTTTTGCCTCACACCTTGAAACGTAAGTTGAAGGTAAATTGCCGGTAAAGCTGCTTTGCTTAAATCCCATCAGTGCTTATCGTTCAGCCTCCCGTAAAAGAAGCCCACGCGCCCAATGGTTAATCAATCCATGCAATCGTCCCCTCGCAACTCCCGTCGCTGGCTGATCAGCCTGCTCGTCCTGTTGGTCATCGCCGTCCTGTGCTGGAAATTCTGGCCCGCCGGTTCGGCCCACAAGGAGGGCGCCGACAAGGCTGCGAGCGGCCATGCCGGACGTTCGGGGATGATGCGGCCGGGCTTCGGTGGCGCGGCCGGGCCGATTCCGGTGCGTGTGGCGCCGGCGGTCACGGGCGACTTCCCGCTGTATTACAAGGCACTGGGCACGGTGACTGCGCTCAACACCATCAACGTGCGCAGCCGGGTCGGCGGTGAACTGGTGAAGATCAATTTCGAGGAAGGGCAGATGGTCAAGGCCGGCGACCTGCTGGCAGAGATCGATCCGCGTCCGTACCAGAACGCCTTGCTCCAGGCTGAAGGCACCTTGCTGCAGAATCAGGCGCAGTTGAAAAACGCACAGGTCGACGTCGAGCGTTATCGCGGCCTGTACAAGGAAGACAGCATCGCCAAGCAGACCCTGGACACCGCCGAAGCGCTGGTCGGCCAGTACCTGGGCACGGTCAAGACCAATCAGGCGGCGGTCAACGACGCCAAGCTCAATCTCGAATTCACCAAGATCCGTGCACCGATTGCCGGTCGCGTCGGTCTGCGTCAGGTCGACGTCGGCAACCTCGTCGCCGCCAACGACACCACGTTCCTTGCGGTCATCACTCAGACCCAACCGATCAGCGTGGTCTTCACCCTGCCGGAAAACAGTCTCGAAACCGTATTGGCGCGCTACCACAGCGGCGCCAAACTGCCGGCCGAGGCATGGGATCGCGGCGATACCAAAATCCAGGCCAGCGGCGTGCTGCAAAGCCTCGACAACCAGATTGACGTCGCCACCGGCACCCTGAAATTCAAGGCCCGTTACGATAACCGCGACCAGTCGCTGTTCCCCAATCAGTTCGTCAACGTCCATCTGCTGGCCGATACCTTGAAAGGCGTGGTACTGGCACCGTCGGCGGCGATTCAATTCGGCACCAACGGCACGTTCGTTTACGCGTTGGACGGCGACAAGAAAGTCACCATCCGCCAACTGAAGATCGGCGCCAGTGACGGCACCAACACTGTGGTCACCGAAGGCCTCGCCGCGGGCGATCGCGTGGTGCTGGAAGGCACCGACCGCCTGAAGGAAGGCAGCGAAGTGGAAGTGGTCAACGACAGCAATGACGTGCCGACCACCCCGACCGGGCACCTGCAGGGCAAACCCGCCGCCAGTGCACCGGACGCCGCCGCGGCTGACAAGGCCAAGAAGGGCGCATGAACATTTCGCGGCTGTTCATCCTCCGTCCGGTAGCCACCACCCTGAGCATGCTGGCCATTGTTCTGGCCGGCCTGATTGCTTATCGCCTGCTGCCGGTCTCGGCATTGCCGCAGGTCGATTATCCGACCATTCGCGTCATGACCCTGTACCCCGGCGCCAGTCCGGACGTGATGACCAGTGCCGTCACCGCGCCGCTCGAACGCCAGTTCGGGCAGATGCCGGGCCTGACGCAAATGGCCTCGACCAGTTCCGGCGGCGCTTCGGTGCTGACCCTGCGCTTCAGCCTCGACATCAACATGGACGTCGCCGAACAGCAGGTGCAGGCCGCGATCAACGCCGCGACCAACCTGCTGCCGACCGACTTGCCGGCGCCGCCGGTGTACAACAAGGTCAACCCGGCGGATACCCCGGTGCTGACCCTGGCGATCACCTCGAAAACCATGCTCCTGCCCAAGCTCAATGATCTGGTCGATACGCGCATGGCGCAGAAGATCGCCCAGATCAGCGGCGTCGGCATGGTCAGCATTGCCGGCGGCCAGCGGCAGGCGGTGCGGATCAAGGTCAACCCGGAAGCCCTCGCGGCGAACAGCCTGAACCTGGAAGACGTGCGCACGCTGATTGGCGCGTCCAACGTCAACCAGCCGAAAGGTAACTTCGACGGCCCGACCCGGGTCTCGATGCTCGATGCCAACGACCAGCTGACGTCGCCCAAGGACTACGCCAACCTGATCCTCGCCTACAAGAACGGCGCGCCGTTGCGTCTGAAGGATGTGGCGGAAATCGTCGACGGCGCGGAGAACGAACGTCTCGCCGCGTGGGCCAACCAGAATCAGGCAGTGCTGCTCAATATCCAGCGTCAGCCGGGCGCCAACGTGATCGAGGTGGTCGACCGGATCAAGGCGTTGCTGCCGAGCATCACCGACAACCTGCCGGCCGGGCTCGATGTCACCGTACTCACCGACCGCACCCAGACCATCCGCGCCTCGGTGACTGACGTGCAGCACGAACTGCTGATCGCCATTGCGCTGGTGGTGATGGTGACGTTCCTGTTTTTGCGGCGTGCCAGCGCGACGATCATCCCGTCGGTGGCGGTGCCGCTGTCGCTGATTGGTACGTTTGGTGTGATGTATCTCGCCGGGTTCTCGGTCAACAACCTGACCTTGATGGCCCTGACCATCGCCACCGGTTTTGTGGTCGACGATGCGATCGTGATGCTGGAAAACATCGCGCGCTTCATCGAGGAGGGTGACAGCCCGATGCAGGCGGCGCTCAAAGGCGCGAAGCAGATCGGCTTCACCCTGATCTCCCTGACCCTGTCGCTGATCGCGGTACTGATTCCACTGCTGTTCATGGCTGACGTGGTCGGACGGCTGTTCCGCGAGTTCGCCATCACTCTGGCGGTAGCGATCCTGATTTCCCTGGTGGTCTCGCTAACTCTGACGCCGATGATGTGCGCGCGCTTGCTCAAACGTGAGCCGGAAGCCCACGAGCAGGGCCGCTTCTACCGGGCCAGTGGCGCGGTCATCGACTGGATGATCGCCGCGTACGGGCGCAAGTTGCAATGGGTGCTCAAACACCAGCCGCTGACCCTGTTGGTGGCTATCGGTACGCTGGCGCTGACCGTGTTCCTTTATATGGTGGTGCCCAAGGGCTTTTTCCCGGTGCAGGACACTGGGGTGATCCAGGGCATTTCCGAGGCGCCGCAGTCGATTTCCTTCGCCGCCATGGGCGAGCGCCAGCAGGCGCTGGCCAAGGTAATCCTTGAAGATCCGGCGGTTGAAAGCCTGTCGTCCTACATCGGTGTCGACGGCGACAACGCCACGCTCAACAGCGGTCGTCTGTTGATCAACCTCAAACCTCACGGCCAGCGTGACCTGAGCGCCACCGAAGTGATCGCGCGCCTGCAACCGCAACTGGACAAACTGGTCGGCATCCGTCTGTTCATGCAGCCGGTGCAGGATCTGACCATCGAAGATCGAGTCAGCCGCACCCAGTATCAATTCAGCATGTCCTCGCCGGATGCCGAGCTGCTTAGCCAGTGGAGCGGGCGTCTGGTCGAGGCTTTGGCCCAGCGTCCGGAGCTGACCGACGTCGCCAGCGACTTGCGGGACAAGGGCTTGCAGGTCTATCTGGTGATCGACCGCGATGCGGCTTCGCGCCTCGGTGTCTCGGTGCAGAACATCACCGATGCGCTGTATGACGCCTTCGGTCAGCGGCAAATCTCCACCATTTATACGCAGGCTAGCCAGTACCGCGTGGTGCTGCAGGCGCAGGCCGGGGAGAAGATCGGCCCGGCGGCGCTGGATCAGATTCATGTCAAGACCACTGACGGTGCGCAGGTGCGCCTGTCGAGCCTGGCCCATGTCGAAGAGCGTCAGGCGCAACTGGCAATCACCCACATCGGCCAGTTCCCGGCAGTGATGATGTCGTTCAATCTCGCACCTGGTGTGGCGCTGGGGCATGCGGTGGACATCATCGATCAGGTGCAGAAGGACATCGGCATGCCGATTGGCGTGCAGACCCAGTTTCAGGGTGCGGCCGAAGCGTTCCAGGCGTCGCTGTCGAGCACATTGCTGCTGATTCTGGCGGCGGTGGTGACCATGTACATCGTGCTCGGCGTGCTTTACGAAAGTTACATTCACCCGATCACCATTCTCTCGACCCTGCCGTCGGCGGCGGTGGGTGCCTTGCTCGCGTTGCTGCTCAGCGGCAACGATCTGGGGATGATCGCGATCATCGGCATCATCCTGCTGATCGGTATCGTCAAGAAAAACGCGATCATGATGATCGACTTCGCCCTCGACGCCGAACGCACCCAGGGCATGGCGCCGGAGCAGGCGATCTATCAGGCGGCGCTGCTGCGCTTCCGGCCGATTCTGATGACTACGCTGGCGGCGCTGTTCGGCGCGGTGCCGTTGATGCTCGCCACTGGTTCCGGGGCTGAGTTGCGTCAACCACTGGGTCTGGTGATGGTCGGCGGTCTGCTGGTGAGTCAGGTGCTGACCCTGTTCACCACGCCGGTGATCTATCTGTACTTCGACCGTCTCGGTCGGCGCTTTGGCAAGACCAATGCCGAAGAGGTATCGGTATGACTATCCGTACACATACCCCTTGTAGGAGTGAGCCTGCTCGCGATAGCGGTGTGTCTGTCCCTATCGATATTGAATGTGCCGACCTCATCGCGAGCAGGCTCACTCCTACAGGGGAGTGCGGTGAAAGTAAGGATCTTGGTCAATGAACCTCTCCGGTCCTTTCATCAAGCGCCCGGTCGCGACCATGCTCCTGAGTCTGGCGATCATGCTGCTGGGCGGTGTCAGTTTCGGTCTGTTGCCGGTGTCGCCGCTGCCGCAAATGGACTTCCCGGTGATCGTGGTTCAGGCCAGTCTGCCCGGCGCCAGTCCCGAGGTGATGGCGTCCACGGTGGCGACGCCGCTGGAGCGCTCGTTCGGGGCGATTGCCGGTGTCAACACCATGAGCAGCCGTTCCAGCCAGGGTTCGACCCGGGTCATTCTGCAATTTGACCTCGACCGTGATATCAACGGCGCGGCGCGGGAAGTGCAGGCGGCGATCAACGCTTCACGCAACCTGTTGCCGAGCGGGATGCGCAGCATGCCGACCTACAAGAAGGTCAACCCGTCGCAGGCACCGATCATGGTGCTGTCGCTGACCTCGGATGTGCTGGAAAAAGGCCAGCTCTACGACCTGGCCTCGACCATCCTCTCGCAGAGCCTGTCCCAGGTGCAGGGCGTGGGTGAAGTGCAGATCGGCGGCAGTTCGCTGCCGGCGGTGCGTATCGAACTTGAACCGCAGGCGCTGAACCAGTACGGCGTGGCGCTCGATGATGTGCGCAAGACCATCGCCGGGGCCAACGTGCGCCGGCCCAAGGGCTCGGTCGAAGACGGCGAGCGCCTGTGGCAGATCCAGGCCAACGACCAGTTGGAGAAGGCCAAGGATTACGAGTCGCTGATCATCCATTACAAGGACGGCGCGGCCCTGCGCCTGAAGGACGTGGCCAAGGTCAGCGACGGCGTCGAAGACCGTTACAACAGCGGCTTCTTCAACGATGACGCGGCGGTACTGCTGGTGATCAATCGTCAGGCCGGTGCCAACATCATCGAGACGGTCAACGAGATCAAGGCGCAGTTGCCGGCGTTGCAGGCGGTACTGCCGGCCAGCGTCAAGCTGAACCTGGCGATGGATCGCTCGCCGGTGATCAAGGCCACGCTGCACGAAGCGGAAATGACCCTGCTGATCGCCGTGGCGCTGGTGATTCTGGTGGTGTTCCTGTTTCTCGGGAATTTCCGCGCCTCGCTGATTCCGACGCTGGCAGTGCCGGTGTCGCTGGTCGGCACCTTTGCGGTGATGTACCTCTATGGCTTCTCGCTGAACAACTTGTCGCTGATGGCGCTGATTCTGGCTACCGGACTGGTGGTGGACGATGCCATCGTGGTGCTGGAAAACATTTCCCGGCACATCGACGAAGGCGTCAAACCGATGCAGGCTGCCTACCTCGGGGCCAAGGAAGTCGGATTCACCTTGCTGTCGATGAACGTGTCGCTGGTGGCGGTGTTCCTGTCGATCCTGTTCATGGGCGGAATTGTCGAGAGCCTGTTCCGCGAGTTTTCCATCACCCTGGCAGCAGCCATCGTGGTGTCGCTGGTGGTCTCGCTGACCCTGACGCCAATGCTCTGCGCGCGCTGGCTCAAGCCGCACACGCCGGGCCAGGAAAACCGCCTGCAACGCTGGAGCCGTCGCGCCAACGACTGGATGGTCGGCAAATACGCGACCAGCCTCGATTGGGTGCTGCGCCACCGCCGTCTGACTTTGCTCAGTCTGATCATTACGGTCGGGGTCAACGTTGCGCTGTACGTAGTAGTACCGAAGACCTTCATGCCGCAGCAGGACACCGGCCAGTTGATCGGTTTCGTCCGGGGTGACGACGGTCTGTCGTTCAGCGTGATGCAGCCGAAAATGGAAACCTTCCGCCGCGCCGTGCTCAAGGACGAAGCAGTGGAAAGCGTCGCCGGGTTCATCGGCGGCACCAACGGCACCAACAACGCGTTCATGCTGGTACGCCTGAAGCCGATCAAAGAGCGCAACCTGTCGGCGCAGAAAGTCATCGAGCGCCTGCGCAAGGAAATGCCCAAGGTGCCCGGCGCCCAGTTGATGCTGATGGCGGATCAGGATCTGCAATTCGGCGGGGGTCGCGAGCAGACCACCTCGCAATACAGCTACATCCTGCAAAGCGGCGATCTGGGGGCGTTGCGCGAGTGGTACCCGAAAGTGGTGACCGCGCTGCGCGCACTGCCCGAGCTGACCGCCATTGATGCTCGCGAGGGGCGTGGCGCGCAACAGGTGACGTTGATTGTCGACCGTGACCAGGCCAAACGCCTCGGCGTCGACATGAACATGGTCACCGCAGTGCTTAACAACGCCTATAGCCAGCGGCAGATTTCGACGATCTACGACAGCCTCAACCAGTATCAGGTGGTGATGGAGGTCAATCCGAAATACGCGCAGGATCCGGTGACGCTCAATCAGGTGCAGGTGATTACCGCTGACGGTGCGCGGATTCCGTTGTCGACCATCGCCCATTACGAAAACAGCCTGGAAGACGACCGCGTCAGCCACGAAGGCCAGTTCGCCTCCGAAAGCATCGCGTTCGACATGGCTGAAGGCGTGACCGTGGAGCAGGGCAGTGCCGCGATCGAGCGGGCGATTGCCAAGGTCGGTCTGCCGGAAGACGTGATCGCGAAAATGGCCGGCACCGCCGATGCCTTTGCCGCGACGCAGAAGAGTCAGCCGTTCATGATCCTCGGTGCGCTGCTCGCGGTGTATCTGGTGCTGGGTGTGCTGTATGAAAGCTACATTCACCCGTTGACGATTCTCTCGACCTTGCCGTCGGCCGGGGTCGGTGCGCTGTTGTCGATCTATGCGCTGGGCGGCGAGTTCAGCCTGATCTCCCTGCTCGGATTGTTCCTGCTGATCGGGGTGGTGAAGAAAAACGCGATCCTGATGATCGACCTGGCACTGCAACTGGAACGCCATCAGGGCCTGTCGCCGCTGGAGTCGATCCGCAGCGCCTGCCTGCAACGGCTGCGGCCGATTCTGATGACCACCCTGGCGGCGATCCTCGGCGCCTTGCCGTTGCTGCTTGGCCGGGCGGAGGGCGCGGAAATGCGCCAGCCATTGGGCCTGACCATCATCGGCGGCCTGATCTTCAGCCAGGTCCTGACCCTTTACACCACGCCTGTGGTTTACCTCTATCTCGACAAGCTGCGCCACCGCTTCAACAAGTGGCGCGGCGTGCGTACTGACGCCGCTCTGGAAACTCCGCTATGACTGACCGTTCGCTTCTCAATCTGGCCACTGCGCGCGGTTCGCGCCTGTTGAGCCTGTCGCTGTGCGTGGCGATGCTCAGTGCCTGCGCCGTCGGCCCGGACTATCAACGTCCGCAGACCGCCGAGGTCGCGCAATACAAAGAGGCCGAAGGCTGGCGTCAGGCTAATCCGAGCGACTCGCTGGCGCGCGGCGCCTGGTGGGAGTTGTACGGCGATCAGCAGCTCAATGGCCTGATCGAAAAACTCAACAGTTCCAACCAGACCGTCGCGCAATCCGAAGCTCAGTTCCGTCAGGCCCAGGCTTTGGTGCGCAGTGCCCGTGGGGCGTTTTATCCCAGTGTCGACCTGAGCGTGGGCAAGACCCGGTCGAGCCAAGGCACCGGCAGCAGCAGCTCAAGCCTGAGCAGTTCGGCCAGCGGTATTCGCGATACCTACAACGCGCAGTTGGGCGTGAGTTGGGAAGCGGATATCTGGGGCAAATTGCGCCGAGGCCTGGAAGCCAACGAGGCCAGCGCCCAGGCGAGCTTCGCCGATCTGGCCGCGATGCGCCTGAGCCAGCAGTCGGAGCTGGTGCAGAATTACTTGCAATTACGGGTTATCGATCAGCAGAAGCGTCTGCTCGAAGCCACCGTCGCGGCCTACGAAAAATCCCTGCAAATGACCCAGAACCAGTACCGCGCGGGGATTTCCGGGCGTGATGCGGTGGCGCAGGCGCAGACCCAGTTGAAAACCACTCAGGCCGATCTGGTCGACCTGATCTGGCAGCGGGCGCAGTTTGAAAATGCCATCGCCGTGCTCACCGGGCAGGCGCCGGCCGAGTTCAGCATTGCCGAAACGCAGAACATTCCAAATCTGCCGCAGATTCCCCTCAGCCTGCCGTCGCAGTTGCTGGAGCGACGTCCGGACATTGCCTCGGCGGAACGCTCGGTGATCGCCGCCAACGCCAATATTGGCGTGGCGAAAGCGGCGTACTACCCCGATCTGACCTTGAGCATGAGCGGCGGCTACAGCAGCAGTACCTCGAAAAATCTTTTAACGCTGCCGAACCGTTTCTGGTCGGTCGGGCCGAAACTGGATTTGCCGATATTCGACGGTGGTATTCGTTCGGCCGAGGTTGACCGTACCGAGGCGGTGTATGACCAGACCGTTGCCAAGTATCGCCAGACCGTACTCGATGGCTTCCGTGAAGTGGAAAACTATCTGGTGCAACTGAAGGTGTATGAAGACGAGGCGGCGGTGCGTCAGGAAGCACTGGATGCTGCACGCGACTCGCTGCGCCTGACCCAGAACCAGTACAAGGCCGGGTTGATTGCCTACATCGATGTGGTTGTGGTGCAAGCCACGGCGCTGAGCAACGAGCGAACTGTGCTGAACATTCTGCAGAACCGCTTGATCGCCAGTGTGCAATTGATTGCGGCGCTGGGTGGCGGCTGGGACGGACAACTCGATGTCAGCGACAATCGCTGATCCGTTAGAGCGAGCCTGCTCGCGAAGGCGTCAGTTCGGTCGATATCTGCGATGAACGTGCTGGCTTTTTCGCGAGCAGGCTCGCTCCCACATCAATCGCGCTGATTGCCGGAATCCTGGGAACGAGGCCCGGGCCAGAGCCTCGCAAAACCATCAAACAAGCGTTTCATCGGCTTGATGGCAAAATGATTACTTTGTCAGTGCGTTCTTCTGCGCAATCAGTACAATCGCCGCATTTGCCCGGCCGAGAATGGACGCAGTACGGCGCGGGTGGTCGCGAGAATCTTCATGCTCATCGGTAATTATTCCTTCACCCTGGTTTTCATTTCTTTGTGTGTGGCGATCCTCGCGTCCTACACCGCGCTCGATCTGACCGGGCGCATCGCCAGCGCCCGTGGGCGCGCAGTGCATTTCTGGACGGCCGGCGGTGCACTGGCGATGGGGGTCGGCGTCTGGTCGATGCACTTCATCGGCATGTTGGCCTTCAAGCTGCCGATCGACTTGGGCTACGACATTGCGATTACCGCGCTGTCGCTGCTGATTGCCGTGCTGTCCTGCGGGTTTGCCCTGTGGCTGGTCAGCCAGCCGAAACTGCCGATTTGGCAATTGGCCTTTGGCGCTTTGGTCATGGGCGCCGGCATCAGTGCAATGCATTACACCGGCATGGCCGCGCTGCGCATGACGCCTGGCATCGATTACGACCCGACCCTGTTCGGCGCCTCATTGCTGATCGCGGTCGGGGCCTCGGCGGCGGCGTTATGGATCGCCTTCCGCCTGCGCCAGCACTCGCCTTATGTGCGTCTGATTCGTGGTGGTGCGGCAGTGATCATGGGCATCGCGATTGTCGGCATGCACTACACCGGCATGGCCGCCGCGCAATTTCCTGACGGCAGTTTCTGCGGTGCAACGCTCGACGGCCTCAAGGGCAACGGCCTCGACAATCTGGTGCTGATCACCACGCTCGCGGTGCTGTCGATCGCCTTGCTCACTTCGATTCTCGATGCGCGCCTTGAAGCGCGTACCGCCGATCTGGCGCATTCGCTGACCCTAGCCAACCGTGAACTGACGCAACTGGCATTGCACGACACTCTGACCGGCCTGCCGAACCGCATGCTGCTGGACGACCGGATCAATCAGGCGATGAAGAAGGTCGAGGAGCAGGGCGGTTGTTTTGCGTTGATGTTTATCGATCTGGACGGTTTCAAACCGGTCAACGATGCCTTCGGCCACCACATGGGTGACCAGTTGCTGCGTGAAGTCGGGGTGCGCCTGCGCGAAGATCTGCGCAGTCAGGATACGCTCGCGCGAATTGGCGGCGACGAGTTCGTGCTGCTGGTGCGTCTGAGCGAACCCGACGATGCTCTGGGGCTGGCCGCGCGTCAGGTCGGGTTGCTCGGTCAGGCGTTCCGCGTGGCCGAGCACGACTTGCAGATTTCTGCCAGCGTCGGCATCGCCCTGTACCCGGGTAACGGCCTGAGCGCCCAGGAACTGCTGATGAATGCCGACGCGGCGATGTATCACGCCAAGGGCAGCGGCAAAAACGGTTACAGCTTCTTCGATGCTTCGATGAACAGCAACGCGCGCAAGCAGCTGCAGCTATTGCAAGATCTGCGCGCCGCGCTGGAACACAGTCAGTTCAGCCTGTATTTCCAGCCCAAATTCGACGCCATCAGTGGTCGTCCGGTCGGTGCCGAAGCGCTGCTGCGCTGGCAGCATCCGACCCAGGGCATGTTGCTGCCCGACAAATTTATCGATCTGGCAGAGAAGACCGGCCTGATCATCGCCATCGGTGAATGGGTGCTGAATGAAGCTTGCCGGCAGATGCGCGAATGGTACGTGCTCGGTTACACCGACTGGCGCATTGCGGTGAACCTATCGGCCTTGCAGTTCTGCCACGCGGGGCTGGTGCAGAGCGTGGCCAAGGCGCTGGCGACCCACCACCTGCCGGCCAACAGCCTGACCCTGGAAATCACCGAAACCACGGCCATGAGCGACGCGGATGCGAGCATGAAGGTGTTGCAGGAGTTGTCCGACATGGGCGTCGACCTGTCGATCGACGACTTCGGCACCGGTTATTCGAGCCTGATGTACCTCAAGCGTCTGCCGGCCAACGAGCTGAAGATCGACCGCGGTTTTGTCCGCGATCTGGAGCATGACAGCGATGACGCGGCCATCGTCTCGGCGATCGTGGCGCTGGGCCAGGCACTCGGTTTGCGCATTGTTGCCGAGGGGGTGGAGACCGGCGTGCAGCAGGATTTCCTCACGCAGTTGGGCTGTGATTCGTTGCAGGGCTATCTGTTGGGGCATCCGATGCCGGCGGACGCGTTCATGCAGAACATTGCCCGTGGAGAGGCTTTGGCGGCAGTCTGACTGCATTCTGTGGCGAGGGAGCTTGCTCTCGCACCACAAAAAACATCTCAGTCTCATGCAGGGTTTTGTCTTTGACAGAGCCCATGCAAAACCGCCCAATGGCGGTTATTCTTCAACCCGACTGTTACGTGTGCATTGGGGGGAAGGGCCAGCATGGATAAAGTCATGGTAATCACCGGTGGCGGGCGCGGAATTGGCGCCGCTACGGCGTTGTTGGCTGCCGGGCAGGGCTATCGGATCTGCATCAACTATCAGTCGGATGAACAGGCCGCGCAAAGCGTGCTGGAGCAAGTGCGGGCGCTGGGGGCGCAAGCCATTGCGGTACGCGCCGATGTCAGCATCGAAGACGAAGTGATCGCGCTGTTTCAGCGGGTCGACACCGAATTGGGGCGGGTCACCGCGCTGGTGAACAATGCCGGCACCGTCGGGCACAAGTCGCGGGTCGATGAAATGTCCGAATTCCGCATTCTCAAAATCATGAAAACCAACGTCCTGGCGCCGATCCTCTGCGCCAAGCACGCGATCCTGCGCATGTCGCCCAAGCACGGCGGGCAGGGCGGCAGCATCGTCAACGTCTCCTCGGTCGCCGCGCGCCTGGGTTCGCCCAACGAGTACGTCGACTACGCCGCGTCCAAAGGCGCGCTCGACACCTTCACCATCGGTCTGTCCAAGGAAGTGGCGGGCGAAGGGATTCGGGTCAACGCGGTGCGTCCGGGCTATATCTATACCGATTTCCATGCATTGAGTGGCGATCCGGATCGGGTCAGCAAGCTTGAATCGGCGATCCCGATGGCCCGGGGCGGGCGCCCGGATGAAGTGGCGGAGGCGATTGTCTGGTTGTTGTCGGACAAGGCTTCTTATGCGACCGGGACGTTTGTTGATTTGGGTGGAGGGCGTTAAGTCCAGAGAGTTTCGCTGTCAGGTCGGCCCTCTTCGCGAGCAGGCTCGCTCCCACATTGGTTCTGTGTCCTGCACAAATCCAGGGTGGGAGATTCTATGTTGCTCAGCAACCCTAGAATCTCAAACTGATCGGTATTCGCCCTGATTCTTCATCAGGGTGAATGCCACTCGGCAGAGCT